>NZ_JAPQKX010000002.1:0-656668 GCF_026800125.1 Pectobacterium jejuense
ACTCTGACAATCCGGCCATTCAGGGGCAACTGGCGATGGCCTACCGCAGCATGGGTATAACCTACGGAGAACTGAATAAACCGAAAGAGGAAATCACGATCTACCGGAAACTGATTGAGCGGTTTGGTGACTCTGACAATCCGGCCATTCAGGGGCAACTGGCGATGGCCTACCGCAGCATGGGTATAACCTACGGAGAACTGAATCAGCCGGAGGACGAAGTTGCGACCTACCGGAAACTGATTGAGCGGTTTGGTAACTCCGACAATCCGGCCATTCAGGGGCAACTGGCGATGGCCTACCGCAGCATGGGTATAACCTATGGACAATTGAATCAGCCGGAGGACGAAGTTGCGACCTACCGGAAACTGATTGAGCGGTTTGGTGACTCCGACAATCCGATCATTCAGGAAGAGCTGGCGATGGCCTACCGCAACATGGGTATAACCTACGGAGAACTGAATAAACCGAAAGAAAAAATCACGGCCTACCGGAAACTGATTGAGCGGTTTGGTGATTCAGAATTCGAAGCCGTACAGGCTCAGGTAGCGATGGCCATGCGGGGCACGGGGGTCACCTATGGACAGTTGAATCAGCCGGAAGAAAAAATCGCGACCTACCGGAAACTGATTGAGCGGTTTGGTGATTCAGAATTCGAGGCCGTACAGGCTCAGGTAGCGATGGCTATGCGGGGCACAGGGGTCACCTACGGAGAACTGAATAAACCGAAAGAGGAAATCACGGCCTACGAGAAACTGATTGAGCGGTTTGGTGACTCCGACAATCCGGCCATTCAGGGGCAACTGGCGATGGCCTACCGCAGCATGGGTATAGCCTATGGAAAGCTGAATCAGCCGGAGGACGAAGTTGCGGCCTACCGGAAACTGATTGAGCGGTTTGGTGACTCCGACAATCCGACCATTCAGGAAGAGCTGGCAATGGCCTACCGCAATATGGGTATAACCTATGGACAATTGAACCAGCCGGAGGAAGAAGTTGCGGCCTACCGGAACCTGATTGACCGTTTTGGTGTTTCGGGACTACCGACAGTACAAGTCCAGATCGCTATGGCCTATCGTAATATTGGTATAGTTTATTGGAAGTTGAAAAAATTTGACCAATGTATCTCAGCCTACCGAAACCTGATTGGGCAATTTAGTGATTCTGATAACTCTTCCGTACAGGAACAAGTTGCTTTGGCTTACCACAGCATAGGGAATGTATACGCTCAACAGAATAAATTTGATACCGCAATTGAAAAATATCAAGATTTCATTAAAAAATTCAAAAACCATAATTCAACCGTAGTTCAACGACAGGTGGCTAAAGCTTATTATAATATGGCGATAGTTTATGGGAAATGGGATAAATCTGAGGAGCAGTTCGCAGCGTATCAAATGATTGTTGAACGATTTAAAACTTCTAAAGACTCGGAAATTAAGGCTGAGCTAGCGAAGGCGTACTATAGCATAGGAAATTTTTATGAAAATGCAGGCAGAAAAAATGAAGCGATGAATGCATATGAAACTGTGATTGAAAAATTTGAGGAAATAGATGATCAGGAAACTCAGTCCATCGTATTTAATGCGGCTTTATCATTAGGTGGTTTACTTTACGATTCGGGAAATAATTTAGGAATGGTAGAATTATTCCTAAAATTTACAAATAAAAACCAATATGAATCTAGTGATAAGATAAGGTCGACTATTATCAAAATGAAGGCAAGAATGGAATTATTGAATAACAAGTAACTTACAGTGAGGGCTAATCCGATCTCAATGCATTTTCTCGTATGCTGACGAAGCTGATCTCCTCCCAATATCGGTGCCCGGTTAAAGCAGAGATCCGGACCTTTTTCAGACTTCGAGCAAATTCCGCCGGAGTCTGGTTATTTAATGGGGAATGCGGTCTTAAGCGTGAGCTCGTCAGTTATCTGACCGCACAGTTTGCGATGAGTATCCGCCAGGCATACAGGACGTTATCGTTGAGCAGGGCGGTCTATTTTTATCAGCCTGACACCCGGCGTGATGAACCGGTCATTCAGGCTCTGACTGAAATGGCGGAACGTTATCCGCGATACGGCTTCAAGAAGTTGTTCCAGAAGCTACGCAGGCAGGGGTATGCATGGAACCATAAACGTGTTCATCGTATTTACTGCCTGTTAAAACTGAATTTTCGTCGTAAAGGAAAGCAACGTTTGCCGATGAGTTATCCAGCTCCACTGGCGACGCCGGAACACCTGAATCAGAGCTGGTCAGTGGATTTTATGCATGATGCACTGTTGTGTGGCAGGCGTTTTCGCACGTTCAACGTGGTGGATGATTTTAATCGAGAAGTGCTGGCGATAGAAATTGACCTGAATATCCCGGCTCAACGCGTTGTTCGTGTGTTGGACAGGATAGTGGCAAACCGAGGGTATCCGCTAAAGATGCGGATGGATAACGGTCCAGAGCTGGTGTCGCTGATGCTGGCACAATGGGCGGAAGAGCATGGTGTAGCTCTGGAATTTATTAAACCGGGCAAGCCAACACAGAATGCCTTTATGGAGCGTTTTAACCGGGCGTATAGAACAGAAGTACTGGGTTTTTACCTGTTCAGAACACCGAATGAGGTCAGGGGAAATTACGGAGCACTGGCTGCATGAATATAACAGCGAGCGTCCTCATGAATCGCTGAATAATCTGACGCCGGAGGAATATCGGCTGATGGCTGAAAAACCGAAAATCTCAAAAAGTGTGTGGAACTAAAAAGGGTGCGCTTACAATATGAAGTTGTGAACCACTAAAGGTCATTTAACATAATATACATTATGCGAACCAATAGATAAACAGGCAGGAACTGGTCGTTCCGTTGAGCAAATCCCCGCATCCAAAAAACACTTCCAGCATGCCTCTCATATCATCAATCGTTAGCTGTTGCTTCAGAACTTGCTGTTGGTGTTCCCTGATGAAACCGCATTTTCCAATCATCGGGATTTGGGCTGTCAACATTTCTAACCCATAGCGATGTCCGCCATGTTTTACTGACGATGTTATTCTCGCCAGCCTTGTAACTCAGGTATGTCAGCAGCACACTTTTTTCATCTACCACTGATAACTCGAAGTTATCGGCCTGAATCTGTTGTTCGGCCGTTTCAGAAATCAATGCATCGATAACCTGCTGTTTGTCGTACCGCATTCCAGAACGACCAATTTCAAAAAAGTCGCGGTGCAGCAGATTATCAATGACGTCTTTCTGGCAGCGCGTTACTTGGCAATGAAGTTGTCTTTCATAATGCACAATCAGCGACTGTAACTTTTGTGTCTCTGAAATCATTAGTTCCGCGCTCGTGAATTATTGACTACGAAAAGAAAAACCAAGCTGTATTATGCTGAAAAGCTCACTCTCCAACATATCTATCTGTTCTGCGTGTCGAAGTAACGCTTGCCCCGTCAGCGTTGCTCGACAGGGATTGCCCCTTACGATCAGTACCTGACCAAGTTGATCTTCTAACTGCTTGATACGCTGACTGATGGCAGACGGCGTGACGTGGAGTTTACGAGCCGCAATTTCAAAGCTGCCGCTGCGGACAATCTCCATGAACGCTCTCAGACAGGGGTAATTCAAGTGCATGGTTATTTTTTCTTAGGAATATCGGGATGATTTAATTTGCCTTAATTAAAGGCTCGGGACAACTGTCACGAAGTAGTGAATACCATATGCGATATTGAAGAAAATTCAGGGGGGCGTGGAGCAAAAATCAAGGAAGGATTAAAGATATCACCCGGCAACCGTTAAGCAGCCGGGTGACAGCGTCACTTTTTACTTTAAGAGCGCACGAGGTGACACGTGCTGCTGTTCCAAGCGAAAATGCTCTATCGCCTGCGCTAACGACATGGACTGATCTTCCAGCGAACTGGCTGCAGCAGACATCTGCTGTACCAGTGCGGAGTTTTGCTGCGTGACGCCATCCATTTCATTGACGGCAATCGTGACCTGGCTAATGCCTTTCGCCTGTTCATCCGATGCCGTGACAATCTCACCGATGATACTTTGCACCGAGCTGACGGCGTGTGTCATATCCTGCATGGTTTTACCAGCATCGTTCACCAGTTTAACGCCGCTTTCAACGCGCTGGCTGGATTCCTCAATCAGTGCGGCAATCTCTTTCACCGCGCTGGCACTGCGCTGTGCCAGGCTGCGAACTTCCGATGCCACAACGGCGAATCCTCTTCCCTGCTCGCCAGCTCGTGCCGCTTCTACTGCGGCATTCAGCGCCAGAATGTTGGTCTGAAAAGCAATGCTGTTAATCATGGCGGTAATATCGCCAATCTTCTTCGCACTCTCATCAATCTGCGACATCGTCTGAACCACCTGACTGACCAGCGATTCGCCGCGCTGAGCAATCTTCGTGGCATTCTCTGTCAGCGTCGTGGCCTGATGAGCATTGTTGGCATTGTGTTTCACCGTTGCGGTGATCTCTTCCATACTCGCCGCGGTTTGTTCCAGCGCAGCAGCCTGCTGCTCCGTACGCGATGCAAGGTTGAGGTTACCACTGGCAATTTCCGCCGCGCCTTGCCGCACGGAATCACTGGCGTCTTTGATCTGTCCAACCACCTGACGCAGCTGTGACTGCATCGTATTCAGCGCGAAGAACAGACTGTTACGATCATTGGGTTGTACGTCAATCACATTACTCAGTCGACCTTCCGCAACAGCCAGCGCAATGGTGGCCGCTTCGCGTGGTTCGCCACCCAGTGGTTTAAGCACTTTACGGCTGAATACCCAGCCCAGCAGCGCGCTCACCAGCAGGATACTGATCACCATCATGATGACGGCATTCATTAACTGGCGTTCAGAAGCGGCCATCACCTGACTCACCGGGACAACAATGGCCAAATGCCATTTATCTGTGCTGTTGCCGATAGTAATGGGTTGCCAGGTAATCAGTGCTTCTTCGCCAAGAATGGCATCGTCGTGCTGTACCACTGAGGACGTGAAGTTGTCCGTCGGCCCTTGCCAGGCTTTGCTCGTCTGGGATTTATCAGGATAAGAGATGACTTTACTCTCACTGGATAGCAGCATCGCGTAGCCGCCGCCTTCCCAAGGCTTAATCTGGTTAACTTTTTGCTGTAATGATGCAAGGGAGATGTCTGAAGTCACGACGCCCCACAGTTTGCCCTGGCTAACTATCGGTGCGGCGACTGACGTCAGCAGCGTAGGAACGCCGTTGTAAGCATAGGAATAGGGTTCGATGAGCGTATCTTTCTGGCTCTTTTGCGGCAACAGGTAGTAATCGCCCTGACCAGGAGTCAGGTAGGAAAGCAGAGGATGCATCTTGTAATTGCCAGCCTGATCGCGGTCGACAAACCAGGCGTAGCGGCCTTTAGGTGCCTGACCCGGCTGATCGGCAAACTCAGCGTCGCGACCGTCAAACACATTCTCTTCAAAAATGACTGAAACCGAGAGGTATTCTGGGTTATCCCGCAGAGCATATTCCGCCATTTTATCGACCACTGCGCGGTCTTTAATGCCTGCGGCAGGCAACGCAGCCAGCCCTTGTCCGAGGTTATGTGCCACATCCCGGGCGTAGTTGAGTTCCTGTTGAATTCTTAATGCTTCGCTTTGGGCTATCTGCTGCAAATAGCGTTCGGCCAGAGATTTTTGTTCCTTACTAGACTGCCAGCTGAGCACCCCAATGGTGACAGCGAAACCGAGTGCGATAGTTAATGCGCCAGTTAGCAGCACTTGAGCGCGGGTACTCATTGATTTTTTTTGTATTAATTGTTTGGCCATTATGGCTCCCCTAGAGTTGATACTTATCGTAATCAACATTCCGTTGCAATGAGCTCCTACTATTTGTTTATCGGCGTCTTTTTTTTGAACTTTAGTTACACAGATGTGAACAAAATAGTGGCATTGGGGGGCCAGTGGTCGTTGAGGTGTACTTGCTCTATTTCATCGGGTTAATGGCGGTCTGATGGAGGGTTCTGCTCCAGATTTTTGTGCATGTTAAAACCGGTGATTTGGAAGCCATTCTTCTCATATAACGCCTTGGCAACTGGATTATGTGCGGCTACTCTCAGTCCGATTTCGCCAATACCTAATACCGTGAGCGCTACGTCCATCGCAGCAAGTGAGGCTTTACCGAAACCACGGCCCCGCCACGCGGGCAGAAGGCAAAAATCAGAGACCCAGGCTGCGTTTTCTTTCAGAACTACCCACAAGTAACCAATAAGGACGCCTGCATTATCTGAGGAATGAATGCACCATAACTTATTGGCTCTCGTGTGAACGCCCTGCGGTAGCGCAATATCGATCGATTGCGTGGCGATCGCCCTCGCCTTTTCCGCGTCATATCCCCGGGATTCTTGTAGATCCTGAGCATATTCAAGAATAAAAAACTGGCGATATTCGGGGTAATCCCCTTCAGCCATATCCGTTAAATTTACCATTGTGTTCACTTTCCCCGTTCGGAGTAACAGCCAGTCTCGCAACCGTGACTTATCACATCATTGATGATCAACGGAATCAATAGCGTGGAACAGATTGCGCGGTTCCGGTAACACGAAACGGAACCACGCAGAAACGTCAGGATGGGGTGTCAGATACCGTTCTGGTCGCACGTTCACGGGCGGAAGACGAACAGATAAAGGCCAAAATCACCATGACAAGTACCGGTAGCATGGCAATGCGTAACCCCGCAACCTCGCCAAGGAAGCCCAGTGCAGGCGGACCGACGAGGAAAGCAAAGTAACCCAATGTTGCGGCAATCGTGACGCGAACGGCGCTGTTTTCTCCGCTTCCTGCGGCAGAAATGGTGAGCGGGAAGCCCAGCGATGCGCCGATACCCCAGAAAATAACGGCAGCAGCGGCCAGCAGTGGTGCATTAGAGAAAATGACCAGTGTCAGCCCAAGCGCGGCGGAAGCGGCGCTGAAACGGAGCACATTGACCTTACCAAAGCGATCGACAAAATATCCTCCGGCAAAGCGGCCCAGCGTCATACCGGCAGTGAATCCGACATAAACCAGCGTCCCTGACGTGTGACCAAAGTTGTGACCATCGATCATTAATAGTGGCAACCAGTCGTTGGCAGAACCTTCGGCAAGCGCCATCGCAAGAATCACCACACCGAGAATCAGCAAACGACTGTCTTTAAGCTCATTGAAAACTTGCGTCTTGTAGTCGCCCTTTTCCTCTTGCTCAGAACGGGCCAAATCGCTCAGCCACGGCATTTGGCGCATCAGCACAATCGCGGTGAGTATCGACAGTGCTACGGCCACCACAAAATGCAGGGTAGTATTGATGCCGAACGCCGTCATCGCCATCCCTGTCAGCGCGCCGACCAGCGTTCCCAGGCTAAAAAAACCGTGCAGCGTGGTCATCAGGCTTTTATTCAGATGCTGTTCAAACGCCGCCCCTTCAATGTTGATGGCGATATCAACCAGGCCGACACCTGCGCCGAAAATCAACAATCCCATAAAGGCGCTGGGCGTGCTTTGAATCGAAAGCGATGCAGCAAGTATAAGTAGCCCAAGAAGCAGCAGCAGAAATCCTCCGGCCATAGTTTTACGGATGCCGAGGACATTAATGACTTTACCTGCCCCCAATACGCCGAGCATGGAACCACATGAAAAACCAAACAGAATCATGCCCATCGTTTCCGTTGAGGCATTCAGAACGTCACGCATAACGGGGGTTCGGGTCACCCAGGTTGCCCACGTAAAACCGGGAATGAACATCAGCCCGAACAGTGCAAATTTATTAATCGCAGGTTTTGTGGTCATAGCTCTCGTCGTCTTTATTTAAACCAATTCGTACATACGTACGAACAACTATCGCACGAATATACACCGTTTTGCACCTGTTTCATTAGGTTCTTTTTTAATGGAAAAATGCCTGACAGGATCGAGCCAGGCAGAATCAGGAGGTCAGTTTGATTACCGTATTGAGGATGTCTTCACGGCTGACGGCTTCATTATTGAGATAGTTATGGATCGTATATCCTTCAATCATCGCATCCAGTGAACATGCGGTTGCAATGCTAAAATGGAGGTGAAGCGATTTTCTGCTGCGCGTCATCCACTCCTGCAATATCAGCCGATACTCTTCTTTCCGCGATGCCAGCGCGTACAGTTCAAAACTTAACGTCAGGTGACGCGGCGTTGCCCAGATGTCGCCACAGATCAGGTCAACTACGGCTTCACGCGCGCTGTCGATATCCTTTGCCTGCTTGAGGCGGACACGGAATGCCTGTGAGATACCATCGACCATATAGATGAACGCGCTGCTCAATAGCAAGTCAATACTGCTGTAGCGGTAGGTTAATGTCCCCGGTGACAACCCGGCCTGCTGCGCGATTTTTCGGTAAGTTGCCCCTCTCACGCCGTGATCCAGTATGACTTCCAACGCGGCTTCAAGAATTCTGCTTTGTGTATCTTTGCCATCATGCGTTGCATCGTGTGATGGTGACGTCATCCCGTTTCCCCTTAGCTGGCAATCCTGACTGTCGTAACGTTTATAATAAAAAAAACCGCCAGTGAGTGCGATCCCACTGGCGGCTTTATGGTAAACGAAAAGCGGCTTAGCCTCTCAATTTACTGTGGTATTCGCCTTTCAACGCGTTGATTTCAGCTAACACCGCTTTGGCTTCGTTCAGTTTACCGGAATCCGCCAGAGCCTGTGCGCTGTCCACTTTTTGCAAAATCTTATCCAGACCTTCCACATAGGCTTTTCTGTCTGGGCCATCGGCAGGCTGTTTGGCAAAATCAGGCGGAACCTGTGTTTTCGCGTGCTCGACGTGCTCACGGAATTCGCTCAGCGCGGTTTTCAGCGCGGCAGCATCGTCCGCTTTCGTCGCGGCGGTATAGCTTTTCTGCATACCGCGCATGTCTTCCGACGTGCTAGCGTTTGCCAAAACAGGGGTCAGCAAACTACCGGCCAACAGCACAGAAAAACAGATCTTGGTCATTTTATTCATCTTGAACTCTCGCTTGTGTTCCACAGCACGACATACTCAGAGAATCTGGCCACCACAAACCGGCCAGCCCAATATTGCTCTTGTTATATTGCGTCCTACGCCATAGCCCGTATCACGCAGCGATGACAATGCTAATTTTATGGTTATTATCGTAAAGATGTTAAATTATTTTTAATCGTTTCGTTGCTTTTAATTGTATAAATGTAAAAAAACTTACCGGTACGATACCGGTAAGCCTTTTTATCAGCACAATTTTATCGGAACAGCCTGGATCAGCAGCGTGTTCTCAGTTCAACTGCCCGCACTTAATTCAACTGATAGGCCAGCGTAATCTCGGCCTTGAGCACTTTGGACACCGGGCAGCCCGCTTTCGCTTTTTGGATGATGCTATCAAACGTAGCTTCATCAATACCCGGCAGTTTCACCGTACTGTGCAGCGCGATTTTGGTGATGGCGAACCCGCCATCGACTTTATCCAGCGACACATCCGCAGTGGTATCGATCGACTCAGGTTTATGCCCTTCTTCGCCTAACATCAGCGAGAGCGCCATAGAGAAACAGGCCGCGTGCGCCGCGCCAATCAGTTCTTCCGGGTTCGTGCCGGGTTTGCCCTCAAAACGGGTATTGAAGCCGTAAGGTTGCTGTTGCAGTGCACCGCTTTCCGTTGAGACAGTGCCTTTTCCCTGCTTGATATCCCCTTCCCAATGCGCTTGCCCTTTCTTATGAATGGTCATGTTGTTTCCTCTTCATCGTTCTAGATTAGCTATTGGTCGTTATCCGCGCTGGCGCGAAATAATATTGTCGTCCTACCTTTTAAACCGTAGAACACATTCCGAATAAATCCAAATCGATTATTTACCCACATAATCATTTCACTCTATAGAAATAAACCCAGTGATATATTCACTGCTTTACTCTTTTAAGATAAAACCGATTTACCTTTTTATACAAAAGACCGACTATTCAGACGCCAAAAAATGGATTTCCGTTTTGGTGTTTTTATTTTTACCACTCACCTATGTTATTAATCTTGAATCATATTGGATGTGAAACATGAATAAAATAACCTCATTAGCTTTGTCTGCATTATGCGTTATTCCCCTCATTAATACCGCCCACGCCCAGTGGGAACTGGACGACATCTGTTACGGCTACGCCACCGCAACAGGCTCTGGCTATCAGGGCGGTGCCCTTTTGCTGGATCCGATCCCACAAAACATGGAGATCACGGCGTTAAACCGGAACCAGTTGGATTATCGTGGCGTGAAGGCGTCGCTGGCTGGAGCCTACCTGAAAGTAAATGGTCCAAAAGGCAGTACGGTGGTTTATGTCACCGACCTCTATCCTGAAGGCGGCGATTGTGCACTGGATTTATCGTTTAACGCTTTTGAGAAAATAGGCGATCTGCGAGATGGGAAAATTAATATCGACTGGACGCTGATCGAAGCACCAGTAAATGGCAACGTTATTTATCGTATAAAGGAAGGTTCAAATCCTTATTGGGCAGCGGTGCAATTCAGGAACGTAAAATATCCCGTTATTGAAATGAAATATATGCGCAATAACCAATGGATTGCTGCACAGAAAACCGATTATAACCACTTTATTGTTGAGCACGTTGGAATGAACGACCTTCCAATTGAATTTACCGACGTAAAAGGTAATGTCCTCAGCGATACGTTGCCGCCGATGTCACAAAGCACCTCATCCGCTTACCTGATCACGGGTAACGTCCAGCTTTAATTCTCACGGCCTTGAGGGAGGCTGACGTCGCGCAGCGTCCCTCGTTTCCACAAATCACAACTGAAAGAGAATGCATCGTTTTTATCAGCGTTTTCATCATATTATCTGGACGTCGTCGGCTGCACGTGCGTACACTTCCCGTTTCCCACTTTTTCTATTGCTCAAATATTTGTTAGTTTTATCACTTCTTTAAGCGTTTGATTCGCCATCATTCGCACTACAGTATACCCTGTCGCAGATTACACTTTATTTTCTGCTTTAGGCATCATTACAAAAGGTCTCTTTTGCGTGGCAAAATTATTTTTACGTAGTGGAAGTTTGGATGATTTTCTGGCGCTGGGCGAGAACGGGCAGCCAGTTTACGCATCAGCACTTCAATTGCGGGAAACGTTACGTCTCAGAAAACAGCAGCAGATTGCCGATTGCCTGGCGATTCCCCAACCCAACGAGCATGGCGACCGAATTGACTGGTATTCGCCGGTTGACGGTAAAGTCACTTCCTGGATTGCCGCGAGCGAAGAAGAACGAGAAAAGGCGCTGGCGTTACTGGAAACCTATCAAGCTGCGGTTGCCGACATCAGCCAGCGTGCGCAAAATGCCGAAAAAGCTGGGCAGAAACTTTTCGGTGTCCTGCTGGCAAAAGCGATACAGTTCCCTGGAGCGAACCACGTCTATCTGGTTGATGGCAAACCCGTTTTAACGTTCTGGGGCTTCGTCAATCTCGATAAAAAATCTCGTCTTGATGCGTTAGACTGCCTGCGACCTGTCATCAAAGAAGCGGAACCGCTTTTTGTTGCACCCGCTCCCGCAGCAAGCGCACCAACACCGCCGCTGGTCGAACCCGTTTCCGAGCCTGAACCTGAGCCACAGCCAGTCAGCCCACCGGAAGCCGTCGAGCCAACGCCAGCGCCTGCTACCGCCACAGCAGTACCCGCACGCCCGCCGTTCTTCCGCCTGTGGTGGCTGTTACCTGCCGCTGCACTGTTAGCGATTTTGTCATTGCAGATACGTGGCTGCGTATCAGGACAAGACGACAAGCCGACATCCGATGTCGCCGCGACGGTCAAGCCAGAAAAACGCGCCCTGCCTTCTTCTACTCCGGCTGAACCTGCGCCACAGCAAGAAAGCACGCCTGTTCCACCTGTCGCAGAAAAAGAGGTCGTAAAAGCCGCTGAGCCACCAGTTGCTACAGCACCGGTTGCTGCTGCGCCTGTAGCAGAAGCGGTCAAACCGGAAGCGCCTGCGGTCACGGAACCCAAAGAGCCTGTTGCCCCGCCAGCTGAACCCGCTGTTGAGCTAGTCCCCGCGATACCTGCAGGCAAAGACGATCTCGTCATGCCAGCCGACGCGGTGAAAATCGGCTCCATCAAATTCCTGAACGGCAACTGGCGTGTCATTGTTGATGGCAAAGCGCCGATTACCGGCAGGCCGCCTAGCCTGCGCTACCAGATTCAAAATGGAAAAGGCACGGCACGTATCACTCATGGTGACGGTGTCACGTGTCGCGCTAACGTTGAGGCAGGATTAATGAGCTCAGGCAATCTGATCATCAACAGCCGTTCCGGTGCCCGCTGTTCCGATAATTCTCGTTTCCAAATGCCAGAACTGGTCTGTAAACAAGGCGCTTCCGGCGCTGCTGCGGAGTGTATCGGCCGTTACGACGCAGACACCGTTTTCCCGATGACGATAAAGCGCGAGAGTAAATAATCATGCTGGCGACGATTACCGATTATAAACAACGCATTACGTTGATTCAGGACAGCGGAATTCAATTTTTGGATTTTGCCTTGAAGCCGCAGTTTTCGGCTGAGCAGCCTAACCGCTATGTGCGTAAAAGTGCCAACGGCCCTCTGCTGCACCTGCTGTACGATGAACACTCGGACAAATTCCTGCTGCCTTCTGCCACCGGAATGCCGCCAGAAGTGGTGAAGCCTGAGCTGAGTATTTCGCTTGAGCAATCGCTGAAACTGCTGGAGAACATCTGGCTGCCGTTGCCCTTTTTCCGCTTTAATCCGCCGCGCACCTTCATGGGCGGGCCGGATAACTGGGCGCGGATGCAGATTCTTGCGTTGGATAAGCCCGATCAGGACGGCAATACGCACCGCATTTGTCTGGCGTTCGATACCAAAACCTATCCGGAAGGCCACGAGTACGAATCGCTGGCACCGAATGCCAATGACATCAAAACCGGCGGGAGTTTCGCGCTGGCTTATCACAGCGACGAACTGGGTGAATTCCTTGATGAAACCTGGGTCGACGGCTGGCTGCGTGAAGTCTTTACTCAGCGAGTTAAAGCGCTGGAAAACCGCGACAGTCACGATGTAAAAGTGGCGCTCAGAGGGTTTGAATATCAGGCACATTACCTGAATGTGTTGGATATGCTGGGCAACCAGCTCGAAATACCGGAAATCCGCATCAATACCAGTACGCTGCAGGAACCCGCAGTCAACGTTGACCTGATTTTGGACGTCGGTAACTCACACACCTGCGGCATTCTGGTTGAGGACCATGCAGACGAAAGCAACGGTCTGAAACAGACCTACGAACTGCAGTTACGCGATCTGAGTGAGCCACATTATCTGTACAACGAACTGTTTGAGAGCCGCGTTGAGTTCTCTCAGGCGAAATTCGGTAAAGAAAACTTCTCCGTGGAAAGCGGTCGTGATGACGCCTTTATCTGGCCGTCAATCACCCGCGTCGGACGCGAAGCCAGCCACATGGCGCTGCTGCGTCAGGGAACGGAAGGATCGAGCGGTATTTCCAGCCCGCGTCGCTACCTGTGGGATGAAGAAAGCTATGCACCAGGCTGGCGTTTCAGCCAGACGGACGCACATTCGCAGACCGAACCGTTAGCAACAGCCATGCCGCTGACCATCATGCTGAATGATGAAGGTCAGCCGCTCTACAACCAGCCGCTGGAAGAGCGCTTACCGGTGTTTTCACCGCACTACAGTCGCAGTTCGATCATGACATTCATGCTCTCCGAGCTGCTGGCACAGGCGCTGATGCAGATGAACAGCGCCGCTCAGCGCTTGAAGATGATCCACAGCAGCGCGCCGCGCCAGTTGCGAAATATCATTCTGACGCTGCCTTCCGCGATGCCGAAACCCGAACGTGAAATTTTCCGCCGCCGGATGCATGAAGCGATCGCGCTGGTCTGGAAAGCGATGGACTGGCATCCGATGGATGAGGATTTCACCACGCCAGCCGACAAGCAGCAGAGCCGGGTTCCCGTGCCTGACGTGCAAATCGAATGGGATGAAGCTACATGCGGACAGATGGTTTACCTGTATAACGAAGCACAGGTGAACTTTGGCGGCCGTGCGGAAGATTTCTTCGCCAGCATGGCGCGCCCCGATAAAGAGCTCGACGAAGGTGAACCCGCGGGCAAAACGCTGCGGATTGCCTCAATCGACATCGGTGGCGGCACCACCGACCTCGCCATTACGCAATATCTGCTCGATGACGGCGTCGGCAACAACGTTAAAATCATTCCCCGTCTGCTGTTCCGTGAAGGCTTTAAGGTCGCTGGCGACGATATTCTGCTGGATGTGATTCAGCTCTATATCCTCCCTGCGCTACAGGCCGCGCTGAAAACCGCCGGAATGGCTAGCCCAGATGCGCTGATGGCGAAGCTGTTCGGCAATGAAGGCCGTATGGACGCACAGCTCACGCTACGCCAGCAGGTAACGTTGCAGGTCTTCATCCCGATCGGCCGGGCGATTCTTGAAGCCTATGAGCGCTTTGATCCGCTGGATACCAGCGCCGAGATCGAATCCACCTTCGGCGAGTTGCTGGAACAGGCACCGACGGAAAAAGTACTGGAATACATCAATACAGAAGTACAGCGTGAGCTGCCAGTCAGCGACAAAGTCTTCGATATTTTGCAGGTGCCGCTGATTCTCAAACTGAGCAAGCTGCACGGCGAATTTCTGTCTAACAAAATGAACATCACGCAGAATCTGCGCCTGATGTCTGAAGTGGTGTCACTGTATTCGTGCGATGTGCTGCTGCTGACCGGTCGTCCTTCGCGCTTCCCAGGAATTCAGGCGCTGTTCCGCCACCTGCAGCCGCTGCCGATTAACCGGATGCTGTCGCTGGATGGCTATCACACCAACGACTGGTATCCGTTTAACAAACGTGGACGCATCGATAATCCGAAATCCACTGCCGCCGTCGGCGCGATGCTGTGCCTGCTAGCGCTCGATCTGCGCCTGCCGGGCTTTTACTTTAAGGTCGGTGATTTCCAGCCTTATTCTACGGTGCGCTACCTCGGCATGATGGACAGCAGCAACGCGCTGACGCTGGATAACGTTTACTACAGCGATATCGATCTGGATGCGCCGGATTTCGAGCTTGACCCGAAACTCAGTTTCCAGGTGCGTGGCTCACTCTGCCTCGGCTTCCGCCAGTTGGACAACGAGCGCTGGCCAGCGTCCTCGCTCTACATGCTCTCGATTGTCGATCAGGATTTAGCGCGTAAGGTCGTCGGCGACAGTAAGCTGCGCGTCCGACTGGCCGTAACGAAAAGCGACGATCAAGACAGCCCCGAACGCTTTGAGATTGCCGATGCGGTGCTGGAAGACGGCACCCGCGTTCCACCACAGCATTTACGACTCAAATTGAACACATTATCCGCTAACGGCTCAGGTGCGACCCATTATTGGATCGATAGTGGGAGTGTATTTAAAAAATGAAACGACTAACGCCCAAACAGCTTTCTACCCGCCTTCACGGCCAGCTACAGGCCGTCGCGCAAGGTGTTGAACAGGCGATCGACTGGGTTGAAAGCACACGCCAGAACGCTCCGCGTCTGGATATCGAAGCTGACCGTCTGATCGTCAAACTGCGCCGTAATCACAATAAAGCACAGCACCTGTCCGACGTGGCGCAGAAAGAGATCGCCATCGGCTTTTTTGGCCTGTCTCAGGCAGGGAAATCCTACCTGATCGCGTCGCTGGCCGGGGGCGAAAACGGCAAGCTGGAAACCGCTTTTGAAGGGCAGCAGCTGGATTTTATCGATCACATTAATCCGTCCGACCGGGCCACCGCGCTCGTTACGCGCTTTAGCCGACAGTCGGGTGTGAAGAACAAATCGTTCCCCGTTCAGCTGCAACTGCTCAGCGAACTGGATATCGGCAAGATCATGGCCAACGCATTCTTAAACGATCTCAATCAAGAGACCACGTTTGAAGAGCTGGATGAGCGCCATATTGCCGAACACATTAAAACGCTGTTGATGCACCGTCAGCCAGAATCTGTTGAAGGGATGAGCCGCGATGAAGTCGTCGAACTCTGGGACTATCTCGCACGTCACGATGTCAAACGGCAAAAACAGCTGGAAGCCCACTTCTGGCCGGTGGCGATTGAATTAGCGCCTTATCTCACCGTTGACGATCGCGCCCAGCTCTTCTCAGTCCTGTGGGGCGAGTTGAATTCACTGACCACCGCATATCGTCATTTTAGCCACACGCTGCAACACCTGTCCGGTACGCGCAAGCTGTTAGCACCGCTGCGGATACTGGTGGATGATGAGTTAAATCCGGCAGACGGTCTGATCGACGGTTCGGCGCTGGAACGCTTGCACAGTGCCGACGATCCCGGCGTACTGGTGCGGCCGGTTCAGAATGGCCGTGCAGGGAAAACGACAGAGCTTTCGCTGGCTGAGTTAACGATGCTGACGGCGGAGCTGCTTATCCCACTGCATTTGCCGCCTAAAGAAGCGCTGTTCGAGCAGGTTGATGTGCTGGACTTCCCCGGCTTTGGTGAGATCCGCGAGACGCGGAACGAGCCACCAGCAAGACAGCAAAGCACACAGCATCCACTGGCGCACACGCTATTGCGGGCGAAACGCGCCTATCTGCTGGAGCGCTATACCGACAATCAGGAAATGAACGTCCTGATGGTATGCAGCGCCGCAGGCAACCGCGCCGACGTTAAAGTCGTCGGCAAGGCGCTGGATCACTGGGTTAAACAGACGCAAGGCGAAAACGCACAGGTTCGTAGCCACCGTAAACCGGGGCTGATTTGGGCGGTCACTCGCCACGATCGCCGTATTACGCACGGGCAAAACTATGATGCCGCGGTACAACGTTATGTCGGTAATCCGGGCGACGCCTGGGGAACGATGCTGGCGATGGATAAACGCGGCGTAGCGCGGATGGCAACGTGGCTAGGCGCGGAAGTCCACCGGGATGTAAAACTGGGGCGTATCAGCGAACAGCTTAACGAACTCCAACGTGAACTCAGCGATAACCTGCTGGGTAACTGGTATCTGCCCGTTGATGTTGACGATCCGGCGGAAAAACAGCGCATCGCAGAAACCTTGCTCAAATCGCTCCAGACTCGCACCGGCGTGCACGGTGAACTGCTGGAACGGTTGTTGCCTTCGCGTGATGAGCTGCGCCGTCTGTATCTGCAACAAAAAGGGGCAAGCTATGGCGGTTTCCACACGGATGCCGAAGACCTTTCCGCCCCGTCAGCTCATAGCGATCCGTTTGGTGTCGGGATCGAAATCGATCTGTTTGCTGATGAGCCGATCGCTATCGATCAGCCTGCACCGCCGATTTTGACGATCGACCACGGCTATGAGGCAGACTACGCGCACAGCGTTTATCGTTACTGGATTAACTATCTGCGCGGCCTGCCGGAAAATGCCCCGCTTCTCGATTTGCTGAACGTGCCGAAAGCGACGATCGAAATGCTGGTTGAAGAATTGATTACCGGCAGCACCCGTTTGCGGATCGAAGAGGCACTGGTCGATATGCTGGTCGACGGCGAGCAACTGGGCATCAACCGCGAGAATAAGGCCGACCGTCAGGTTTCACGCGTGCTGACCATTCTCGGTGACTTCGTTGCCTGGCTCGGCTTCCAGCAGCTTGATGAATCTCTGCGCCCTGCCAGCCGTATTAATCGCGGTCATAAAATTTTCGCTAAACCCGAAAAACAGGCTGTCAGTTTTGGAGCTTCACAGCGCTTAACCAAGCTGTCGTTGACGCCGACCAACAATACCGCGTTTTATATCTATGACTGGCTTGTGGGTCTGAATGAGATGATCATCCAGAATGCGGGCTATTCCGCTGCGCGCGAAGTCAGCGATGAACAGCGTGAGCAGTTGGGCACGATTCTGACGTTGATTAAACCTGCTGAGAAATAACATTCGGCTTATTGCTGTCGACCGAGGAAACATGGCGTGACGTTGTCACTCGATTTTGCGTCATGTTTTCTTTTTTCTGCCATATCTTCCCTCCATCAGTGTTTATCCCCCCCTTATCGTTCTGAAAAATCTTATTGACGAACGGTGGATTCAATCTATACCTAAGTTGATATCTTTCAATTAATAAGCGTTGATGTTCCTCTATCTGTTAGCCATTTCCACCGCGTGGGAATGGGTGACCTTAACAGGAGTGGTTATGACGATAGAAAAAGCGCGCGAGGAAGACGGCATCTCGGTAGAAAATGGTGAGTATGAACCTATTCTGCTGAAAATAAGGGCATTTTATCGAGAACTGACAGCCGAGAGATTAACGGAGCTAGGTGATATCTATCATCAAGATATTCATTTTATCGACCCTGTTTCCAGCCATCATGGGTTGAATGCTTTGCATCGCTACTTTTCTCATTCACTCGACAATCTGAGTTACTGTCAGTTCGAGATCGCTGATGTCCATACCTTCCGCGGCGGTGCGACGATGTTCTGGACGATGCACTATGCACATCCGTCGTTAAAGCGTAACGCGCCGCTGACGTTAGCAGGCTGTAGCCACCTGCTCTTCGCCGACAACAAAGTGATCTATCACCGTGATTATTACGACATGGGCGCAATGCTTTATCAGCATGTTCCCCTGCTTGGCTCGCTCATCAGCCACCTGAAGTCGAGACTTCAGACATGAAACGCGTGTTGATTACTGGGGCGAGTTCTGGAATCGGTCAGCAATTAGCACTGGATTATGCCAGAGACGGCTGGGACGTCCTCGCCTGCGGGCGCGATGAACAACGACTTAATGCATTAACTGCCGCCTTCCCAACCATTCGCACGATAGCCTTTGATATGACGAATCGGGCGGATACGCAGCAGGCGTTGGACGGCGTCACGGCCGATCTGGTGATCCTCAGTGCGGGAACCTGTGAGTATCTGGATAACGGCGTCGTTGAAGCGGAAAAAGTCAGTCGGGTGCTGACAACCAACGTGATCGGCCCGGTGAATTGCCTGTCGGTGTTATTGCCACAGCTTGCCAACGGTAGCCATCTGGCGCTGGTGGGTTCAACCGCCAGCCTCGTTGCGCTGCCGAGAGCGGAAGCCTATGGCGCGTCAAAGGCCGCGCTGGCCTACTTCGCCCGCAGCCTGTCGCTGGATTTGCAGGCTCGCAATATTACCGTGTCGCTGATCCTGCCCGGTTTTGTCGAAACCCCGCTGACCGCACGTAATGATTTCCCGATGCCGATGCTGATTTCCGTATCACAAGCCTCGGAGGTTATTCGACGTGGTCTGGCAAAGAAAAAACGCGAAATCGCCTTCCCTCTGCGCTTTGCGCTGTTGCTCAAAGCGGTTTCTGTTCTCCCGCAGTCATGGCAACGTCTGCTCGCCAGCCGGTTAGTAAGGTAAAAATATGAAGATTGCCATTATTGGTAGCGGCATTTCTGGTTTAACCTGCGCACTCAGGTTATCCGATCGCTTTCAGGTGACGGTATTTGAGGCGAACGATTATCTGGGGGGCCACACGGCAACGGTCGATGTGGTTCAGGATGGCACGACCTACGCCATCGATACGGGATTTATTGTCTACAACGAGCGGACCTATCCCCATTTTATTGCGCTGCTGGATGAGCTGGGATTAACCGGTCAGCCGACAGAAATGAGCTTTTCGGTCAGTAATCCGGTTTCGGGTCTGGAATATAACGGCCATACGTTAAACACGCTGTTCGCCCAACGCGGCAATCTGCTCCGCCCCAGTTTCCATCGTTTCGTTGCGGAAATTGTGCGCTTTAACCGCGTCTGCAAGCGGTATCTTGCCAACGGCGATTATCAGGGGCTGACGCTGAGCCATTTATTGCAGCAGGAAAAATTCTCGCCGTTCTTTGCCCAACACTATCTTTTGCCGATGGGCGCGGCGATCTGGTCGTCTTCGCTTGAGGATATGCGGCATTTTCCTCTGTCGCTTTTCCTAACCTTCTTCAACCATCACGGGTTACTAGATTTGGTCAATCGCCCGCAGTGGATGGTCGTGCCCGGTGGCTCACGGGAGTATGTGCAGCGACTCGCAGAACGTATCCGCGATCGAGCAACGATCCACCTCCAGACCCCCGTCAGTCAGGTAATACGCGATGATGCGGGTGTGACGGTGCATACCGCCGATCAGACATATCGGTTCGATCAGGTGATTTTCGCCTGCCATTCCGATCAGGCGCTGGCGCTGCTGGCAACGAGTACGCCCGACGAGCAGCGAATTCTCGGCGGCATGCACTATCAGCCGAACCATGTGATCCTGCATACCGACACCCGGCTTCTGCCCCATAATCGGCGAGCGTGGGCAAGTTGGAATTACCGTCTGCCGGTCGATCAGGCATTGAGCCGCGCGCGAGCCTCTGTGACCTATAACATGAACATCCTGCAAGGTATTCGTTCATCCACCACTTTTTGTGTCTCGCTGAATCCCCAGCAGGATATCGACCCGAATAAAATACTGCACCATGCGATTTATCATCACCCGGTGTTTACTCAACAGACGACAGAGTACCAGCAGCAGCGCGAACGTATTAATGGGCACAACCGTAGCTGGTTTTGTGGCGCCTATTGGTACAACGGTTTTCATGAAGATGGCGTAAGAAGCGCGCTGGATGTCGTCAACCTCCTCCATCAGAGTGTGCAAGATGAATAGCGCCTTATATGTTGGCAAGGTTCGCCATCGACGCTTCACGCCCGTCACGCATCGTTTCGACTATGCGTTATTCATGACGTTAATTGATTTAGATGATATTCCCGCTTTGCCGCATGTCGGCATTGCGCTGGAGCGCTTTTCCCCTGCGTCATTTTGTCGCGGCGATTATCTCGGCGGTGGCGATATCAAATCCAAAGCGCAGGATCGGATTGCAGAACTGACCGGAGAACGCCTCACGGGGAAAGTGCTACTGCTGTGCCAGCTGCGCTATCTGGGCTGCTATTTCAACCCGGTCAATTTCTATTATTTGTACGATGAGCATAACGAACTACGCTGGTTATTGGCAGAAGTGCGTAATACCCCCTGGAACGAACGTCATACTTATGCCGTCGTCCCCGATGGTTCTACGCCGATTTCCAAAGCGTTTCATGTGTCGCCTTTTAACCCGATGGACATGGTGTATCACTGGCGTCTCACGCCGCCCGACGCGCGTCTAAGGATCCACATCGAGAACCACCGGCAAGGACGCGAGTTTGACGCGACGCTGGTGCTGCATCGTCAGCCGCTCACTCGTGCCGCCCTGCGCGCTCAGCTTTGGTCTCTGCCGTTAATGACGATGAAAACCGCCTGCACCATATATTGGCAGGCTTTGAAACTGTGGATTAAACGTTCGCCCGTTTATCCTCATCCGCAGTCTGAAAAGAAGGACAACTCATGAGTTCAACGGAAACACAGCTGGTACGTCACCCGAGCAATACCGCTCGCTATACGCGGGCCAGAAAAGTGGTATTTCTTCTGCTTAGTCGAATAGAAGGCGGAGGGTTGCGGCTTCGCGAACCAGAAGGCAACGAAACGTTATTCGGGGATCGGCACGCGGCTCTGCAAGGCGACATCACGATACATAACCCCCGAGTTTATCGCCGCGTCTTGTTGGGTGGCAGCATCGCTGCCGGTGAAAGCTATATCGATGGCGACTGGAGCTCAAGCAATCTCACGCTCGTCCTCCAGCTTTTGGCACAGAATCAGGCGCTAGTCGATACGCTTGAAACGCGCTTTGGCTGGCTGACGGGGCCATTTCATCGTTTCATCCACTGGTGCCGTCGGAATCGCCCGCAGCAGGCACAGAAAAATATCGCCGCCCATTACGATCTGGGCAACCATTTTTACCGCAGCTTTCTCGATAGCGAAATGCTCTACTCCAGCGCCTGGTATCAGCAACCCGAAATGACGCTGGAAGACGCTCAGCGCGCCAAGCTGCGTCGCCTCTGCGAACAGCTAGCACTCTGTGAAACGGATCATTTACTGGAAATTGGCACCGGCTGGGGAGGATTAGCCGAGCTGGCCGCACGTGAATATGGCTGTCACGTCACCACTACCACGCTGTCGCAACAGCAGTATGACTATGCGGTGGAGCGCATTCAGCACGCGGGGCTGAGCCATAAAGTCACGGTGCTGCTACAAGATTACCGCGCGTTGACCGGTCAGTATGACAAACTGGTGTCGGTCGAAATGATTGAGGCGGTCGGAAAAGCGTATTTGCCCACCTTCTTCAAGCGCTGTCAGCAACTGCTGCGTCCACAAGGCCGCATGGTGCTTCAGGCGATCACGATTGCCGACCAGCGCTACAGCCACTACAGCCGCAATGTCGATTTTATCCAACGCTATATTTTTCCCGGCGGTTTTCTGCCTTCGATTACCGCGATGACCACCACCATGACGCGTCATACCGACTTTATCACCCGCGACCTGTTCGATATCGGTCAGGACTATGCCCGTACTCTCAGCGAATGGCGGCAACGCTTTTATCAGCAGTGGCATATGCTGAGTGCTCAGGGCTTTGATGAACCGTTCCAACGTCTGTGGGTGTTTTACCTTTGCTATTGTGAGGCGGGCTTCCGCGCACGCACCATTAGCACGGTACAGCTCACCGCAGAAAGACCATGAGCACAAAGCATCGCGACTGATTTTTTACACTCAACCCCTAAGAGGCAAAAGACAATGAAACTGAAGGCACTTATCCTGACAGGCGTGTTCTTTTCCTGTTCCACCTTCGCGGCAGATACCACGGTGACGCTGAATGAAGCGCTGCCAACAGGCACGGGTGGAAGTATCGGTGAGGTATCCATTACGGAAACGCCGTACGGCCTGCTTTTCACGCCGAACCTGAAAGGACTGAAAGCGGGGATTCATGGGTTCCACGTGCATGAGAATGCCAGTTGTGAACCTGCCGAGCAAGACGGCAAACCGCTTCCCGCTCTGGCGGCGGGAGGCCATCTCGATCCGAAAAAAACCGGCAAACACCTTGGCCCTTATAACGATCAGGGACATTTGGGCGACCTGCCCGGCCTAGTCGTGAATGCAGATGGCACATCAACCTATCCGATTCTGGCTCCTCGGATAAAATCGCTGTCTGAGGTGAAGAACCACGCACTGATGGTTCACGTCGGTGGGGATAACTACGCTGACACGCCAGAAAAACTGGGCGGTGGCGGAGCCAGAATGGCGTGTGGTGTGATTAAGTAAGGCGTAACGTTCGAGACGTGCGATGCCATCTCGTTTCGACATGGCATCGCACATTAACAGCGGTGGTTAGCGGATAGCACGTTTTAAGATACGGTTAGCGCTGTTCAGGAAATCATCGGCAACCTTATTCACCTCTCCGTTACCGTAATCCAGTTTTTGCAGACTACTCGTCCACAGCTGAACCAGCTCCTGATTTTCCATAAACGGTGACACGGGCACCTTAGACGCCGGTTGCTCCGCTGCCGCCCGATAGGCATTCGCTAACAGATTACCGGGGTTGATCACGCCGATATCTTCCAGCAGTTTTTGCGCTTTCGGGTTAGCAGGCATCCCATTTTGCAAGCCTAATGCCTTCACGCCTTCCGGGTTACTCAGCATGAAACTCATCAGCATCGCCGCTTCTTTCGGATGCTTGCTGTTCTTACTGATGGCGAACAGCGAAGACGGTTTGGTGATCAGCCCCGAATCTTTGGCATTGGGCATGGTGAGGAACGGCCCCGTTTCCAGCACAGCATCCTTCGGCATATTGCTGGAATAGGTATAGATGGCCGAGTCCCATAAATACATCCCGGCTAATTCACCGTTAATCCAGGGGCGAATCTCATAGACGTTGGTGCGGCCGAACGAGGAAAAATAGCGCTGATCGGGTATCACATGGGAATCAACCAGCTTTTTATAAAAGCCGAAGAGTTCCCGTACCTGATCGCGACTATAGGCTATGCTCTGCTTTTTCTCATCGATCATATCAATGCCGTATTTCTGTGCCATGTAGCTACGGCCGAGCGTCAGAATATCCAGCAGATCGCTTGAACCTTGAGCAACGCCAAGCGGGTAATAATTGTCGCCCAGTTTTTGTTTAAACACCGGGCCAGCGGCAAACAGCTCATCCCAGGTTTGTGGATAGGCGATGCCTGCTTTATCCCAGGTGGTTTTGTTGTAAATCATACTGCGGGACGTCATCGAAATCGGGAGACCTTGCAGCTTCCCTTTTACGTCCGCCGTTTTCAGAGCGTTAGGCGAAAAATCTCCCAGCCCCAGAATATCTTTTTGCTTATTCAAATCATAAAAGCCGTCGCCATTGCGGGAAAACTGCGGCAGCCAGTTCCAGTCGATACGAATCACATCAGGCTCTTGCCCCCCGGCCATCTGGGTTGACAGGCGAGAAAGGTAGCCGTCCCAGCCAGCATATTCGGCTTTGACGGTAATCGTCGGATTGGTTTTTTGAAACGCGTTAATCGCCGCGAGTGTTGCCTCATGCCGCTGATTGCCCCCCCACCAGGAGATACGGATCTCAGCAGCGTCAGCAGATTGAGAGAATGCCGCGCCCACGGGCAGCGCAGTACAGAGCAGGAGTAGGTGAGATAATTTGTTCCGTGTTTTCGCCATAATAAAACCCTTATAATAGTATTCGGAGGTTTCCACCTGTCTGCCGGTATGCGGACAGACAGGTACTACGGATGCGGAAGCATTTGCTGCCTGAAATGGCAGGTACTCTGATTAATTCCCTCTTTTCAGGTTAACGGCCAGTTCGCTTATTTTCACTGGCAGTTCGGTGCGTAATGATCGATTGGCAGCGATGCCAGTTAAAATAGACATTGCCCCATCACGATAATCTGCTGCGCGATGTAATGGATCGGGTTCCGGTGTACCAAACAGATCGTTCAACATGACCTGATCGCCGCCGCCGTGTCCGCCCGCTTTAAATTCAACCGGTACGATATAAGGCTCGTCAAACATCGGATAGATCTTTATTTCACAGTCATTCAGCGCACCTTCATCCTCTTTTTGTCCGCCTCCGTTTACATAAGATTTTTCTACCAGTTTCATTTCTAACCGGCCCTTGCTGCCATTAAACACCACGTTCAGCCCTTCCCAGGGTAAATAGGCGTTTAATGAGTACGTCATGATAGCTTTGCTCTTATAGCGCACCATCACACCCAGTACATCTTCAATATTAATACCGTCATCGAACACGCTTTTATCGCGGTAATAGCCATCTTCATGTTCGGCGTCTAAATATAATGCGGTCAGCTGTTCGCTTTTATTCATGTGCAGCGCAAACGGGTCGTTTTCTGCCACTGCACTATTATGTGACCGGGAATAAAATTCTGTGACGCCGCGCGCTTCGGCATTCGCTTTACCGTAAAAACGTAAATCACCCTGCGCATAGACCGTTTCCGGTTCGCTATTCAGCCAGAAATTCACCAGATCAAAATGGTGCGTGGATTTGTGTACCAACAGCCCGCCGCTATTGCGTTTGTCACGGTGCCAGCGACGAAAATAATCCGCCCCGTGCTCGGTATTCAGCAGCCACTCAAAGTGAACGGAATAGACTTCGCCAATCACCCCGGCAGCAATTAATTCACGGACTTTACTGTGATGCGGGGCGTAGCGGTAATTAAAGGTCACGCGCAATTTACGGCCAGTACGGTTAATCGCATCGATAATCGCCTGGCATTTCTCTTCATCAATCGTCATCGGTTTTTCACTGATGACATCACAGCCTAATTCCATTGCCCGGATAATATAGTGATGATGCGTCCGATCCAGAGACGTCACAATAACCACATCCGGCTTGGTTTCCGCGATCATCTGCTCAAACTGTTCGGCCCGGTATGTCGGCACATTATCGTGCCCATACTTATGGACAATCTGGTTGGCGTAATTCATTCGCGTCTGGTTGGTATCGCAAAAAGCAACAAACTGTCCCTGATCCTGATAATCCCTGGCGATCGATTCCAGATAAAGGCCCGCGCGGCCTCCCGTTCCCACAACGGCATATTTTTTTTTCATTCTGCGCATTTCCTCCAAATAACGTAGGACACATGGCCTTTGCCATAAAAAAATAGAGCATCCCAACCTCGTTCACCTTCATATTATTGCCATGCGACGATGTTATCTGGCAGTAGGATGAAGATTGGCATGTTCCATCTCTCATAAATACAAATTGAGCATTTCCTATATTAGCGATTGATTTTATTGGTAATGTTGGCAGTACACCCTCGCATACTCCACGCTGGATGTGCATTGCCTCTCTTAAGTGTTCGCGCATCAACGGGATCTGCTCTCACGTGGCGCTACCCAACACGGTGGATACGATCGTGACGGTTTTCTCTTTTTTCACCTTACCGCGTGACATATCTCGCATTTTATTTTCAATCCGTCGGAGGATGCCGGATAATCGGCACGTCACTCACGAGAGAAGCAAGAAAGCGATAAGCGCGTAAGGAATCACTATGCAGATTTTTTTTCAGGACACGATGGCAACTCCGCTTGGGGAGTTATTGATTATTGCGGATGAAAATAATCATTTGCGTGCCGTCGAGTGGCGCGAGTATGAAGACGATTTATTTCGCCTGCTCAATCGCAGTTATCGAAATGATCCCTTTTCGTTACAGCCGCGTCATAATCCCGGTGGCCTGACAGAGAGCCTGCAACGCTATTTTGATGGCGAATTAGCGATTATTGATACGCTGCCCGTAGCTTCCGTAGGAACCGAATTTCAACAGCAGGTCTGGCAGGAATTACGTAAAATCCCCTGTGGAGAAATTACCACGTACGGCGAGCTTGCGACGTTACTGGGACGCACCGGCGCAGCACGTGCGGTCGGCATGGCAAACGGCTCCAACCCTGTCAGCATCGTGGTTCCGTGCCATCGCGTCATCGGTACGGGTGGTGCGCTGACAGGCTATGCGGGCGGCATTCACCGTAAACAGTGGCTGCTCGCTCACGAAGGTTATTTACCTCGACAACTATTTACCTAGACTGAATAATTTGCCGTTATAATTTACGCTTCGCGACACGCGAACATGCCCGCCGAATTGCTTATCACCGTAAGCAATTCGGATTAATCAATGTGTTAACCGTACTGTAACGTAATAGACAAAAATATGACCTCTGCACGGATCTTATATATCGGAATATTTCCCAGAAAAATCGAAAAATTATAGTTAGTTCACTATTTATTGGTCTATTCCGGTGATTACCGGTCTTATCAGAGCCGATAAAAGCTGTTAAAATTGACCAATATCAATTATTGCCTGAGCAAAGCCTATGATCCCGGAAAAGCGAATTATCCGACGCATCCAGTCTGGCGGTTGTGCAATCCACTGTCAGGATTGCAGTATCAGTCAGCTATGCATCCCTTTCACCCTGAATGAACACGAGCTCGATCAGCTCGACAATATCATCGAAAGGAAGAAGCCTATCCAGAAGGGGCAAGCGCTGTTTAAGGCTGGCGATGAGCTGAGATCGCTGTACGCGATCCGCTCCGGTACGATAAAAAGCTATACCATCACGGAGCAAGGCGACGAGCAAATCACCGGTTTTCATCTGGCGGGCGATTTGGTGGGCTTTGATGCTATTGGTACGGCTCAACACCCGAGTTTTGCTCAGGCGCTGGAAACGTCAATGGTCTGCGAAATTCCTTTCGAGACGCTGGACGATCTCTCAGGGAAAATGCCTAACCTGCGTCAGCAGATGATGCGCCTGATGAGCGGCGAAATCCGTGGCGATCAGGACATGATTCTGCTGCTGTCGAAGAAGAATGCTGAAGAGCGTCTGGCGGCGTTTGTCTACAACCTCTCCCGCCGTTTTGCCCAGCGTGGTTTCTCGCCTCGCGAATTCCGTCTGACCATGACGCGCGGTGATATCGGCAACTATCTGGGGCTGACCGTTGAAACCATCAGCCGTCTGCTGGGTCGTTTCCAGAAAAGCGGAACGCTGGCGGTAAAAGGAAAATACATCACGATCGAGAATCTTGATGCGCTTTCCGAATTAGCCGGTTCCTCGCGCAAATAATCTTTCCAGCCTAACTATTTGACGTTGCCGCTTTTTTTACTGTGGCAACGTCAATTTTATTCCCTCTTTTCCGCTCCATCCGTGATATTTCCTATTTTGTTATTCTGCGGCTTATCTCTGTTGTCCAAAACGATTCCATTGCGGTACTCTTGAATGACAGGCTGTGGAGTAACAGCTGTTTGGAGGAGCTATGGCAAAGTATCAGAACTTACTGGTAGCTATTGACCCAAATCAGGATGACCAACCAGCGCTGCGTCGGGCGGTTTACCTGGTTCAGCGACTTGGCGGCCGTATCAAGGCATTTCTGCCGATTTATGATTTCTCTTATGAAATGACCACCCTGCTTTCTCCCGATGAACGGGTGGAAATGCGTCAGGGCGTTATTCAGCAGCGGACCGAGTGGATTGCGGAACAGTGCAAATACTACCTTGAAGCGGGCGTTTCGATAGAAATCAAAGTGGTGTGGCACAACAAGCCCTTTGAAGCCATTATTCGGGAAGTGATTTCCGGTCAGCATGACTTGTTGTTGAAGATGGCGCATCAGCACGATCGGCTGGAAGCCGTTATCTTTACACCAACCGACTGGCAGCTACTGCGCAAGTGCCCTTGCCCCGTGTGGATGGTAAAAGATCAGCCCTGGCCAGTCGAAGGTCGTGCGCTGGTTGCCGTCAATCTGGCTAGCGAAGATCCGTATCACGATCCGCTCAATATCAAATTGGTATCGGAAACGCTGGAGCTGGCGCAGCATGTTGACCAGACTGAGGTTCATCTGGTCGGTGCCTACCCTGTTACCCCTATCAATATCGCCATTGAACTGCCTGATTTCGATCCCAGCGTCTACAACGATGCCATTCGAGGGCAGCACCTTATCGCCATGAAGTCGCTACGGCAGAAATTTGGCCTGGATGAACGCGTAACGCACGTGGAAAAAGGGTTGCCGGAAGAAGTGATTCCCGATCTGGCTGAGCATTTGCAGGCGGGCGTCGTGGTGTTGGGATCGCTGGGTAGAACCGGCCTTTCCGCTGCCTTTATCGGCAACACCGTCGAGCATGTTATCGATCACTTGAAGTGCGACTTACTTGCCATCAAACCCGATGATTTCGTGTCACCGATTACGCTCGAAGACGGTGATAATAGCTGATTACTCGTGTCATCACGTTCAGCACCAAATAATGCCAGCCTCAGTGCTGGCATTATTTTTGGCGATGCCACATATCACTATATTTGAGATGTAAAAAAGGGGCGATTTCGCCCCTTTCGTTTTCTACTTCCCGTCACACCTACAGCGCTTTCAGAATCGCCTCAACGCTGTCTTTGGCATCGCCAAACAGCATCTGCGTGTTCTCTTTAAAGAACAGCGGGTTCTGTACGCCAGCGTAACCGGTATTCATGGAACGCTTGAATACGATAACATTCTGCGCTTTCCACACTTCCAGCACTGGCATGCCAGCGATTGGGCTGTGTGGATCTTCTTGCGCCGCCGGGTTAACGGTGTCATTCGCGCCAATGACCAGTACGGTGTCGGTATCGGTGAAATCATCATTAATTTCATCCATTTCCAACACGATGTCGTAAGGGACTTTTGCTTCGGCCAACAGCACGTTCATATGACCAGGCAGACGCCCTGCAACCGGGTGAATACCAAAGCGAACGTTAATGCCACGTGCGCGCAATTTTGCGGTGATGTCATGCACAGGATACTGCGCCTGCGCGACGGCCATACCGTATCCCGGCGTGATGATGACTGACGTTGAGTTCTTGAGTAAATCAGCCACGTCTTCTGCTGAAGCTTCACGGTATTCACCGACTTCTTCACTCTCACCAGAGGACACGCCATCCGTACCAAAACCACCGGCAATCACGCTGATAAAGGAACGGTTCATCGCTTTACACATGATATAAGACAGAATCGCACCAGAAGAACCCACCAGAGCACCGGTCACGATCAGCAGGTCATTGCTCAGCATGAAGCCCGCTGCCGCTGCTGCCCAACCGGAGTAGGAGTTCAGCATAGAAACGACGACCGGCATGTCCGCACCGCCAATCGATGCCACCAGATGCCAGCCAAATACCAGTGCAATCGCCGTCATCAGGATCAGCGCCAGTACCTGCAACGCTACGCTGCCCGTATTGACGAAAACCAGCAGCAGCAGGAAGGACACAACCAGCGCCGCCAGATTCATTTTATGGCGATGAGGCAGCATCAATGGCTTGGAGGAGATATTGCCACGTAGTTTGCCGAACGCGATCACTGAGCCCGTGAAGGTCACAGCACCGATGAAGATACCCAGGAAGACTTCCGTCAAATGGATATTGACCATCACCGGATCGGTGATTTCACCGTGATCGAGGAAGCTGTTAAAGCCAACCAGTACCGCGGCCAAGCCCACAAAGCTGTGAAGAATCGCGACCAGTTCTGGCATTTCGGTCATTTCAACCTTACGCGCCAGATAAATACCGATTGATCCACCGATCGCCATCGCGACGATGATCCAACCCACGTTGCCAGAATCCGGCCCCAGAATCGTCGCGATCAGCGCAAGCGCCATGCCGCTGATACCAAAGATGTTCCCTTGTTGCGACGTTTCGTGCTTGGACAACCCAGCCAAACTGAAAATAAAGAGAATTGCGGCAACAATGTATGCAGCAGTTACTAATCCACCAGACATGTGTTACCCCTTAGTTTTTACGGAACATTTTCAGCATGCGCTGAGTCACGGTGAAACCACCGAAAATATTGATGCTGGCGATCAATACGGCAATGAATGAGAAGAACGACACCCATCCGCCGTGGCCGATCTGCAACAATGCTCCGACAACGATAATGCCTGATATTGCGTTAGTGACTGACATCAATGGCGTGTGCAATGCGTGGCTGACATTCCAGACAACGTAATAGCCCACCACGCAGGACAGCGCAAAAACGGTAAAGTGAGACAAGAACTCTTTAGGCGCAACATCGGCCAGCCAGCCAAACAGCAGGATGGCGATCACGAGGAACGCATATTTCTTCCACGGCGACGTCGGCTTGGCTTCTTCCTTCACCACTGCAGCGGCAGGTTTTGCCTGCTGTGGCTGTGCTGAAACCTGAATGGGCGGTGCCGGCCAGGTGATCTCACCTTCTTTAATGACGGTCACGCCGCGAATCACGGTATCGTCAAAATCGACGTCGATCTCGCCGTCTTTCTCTTTGCAGAGTAATTTCAGCAGGTTAACCAGGTTCGTACCGTAAAGCTGTGAGGATTGCGTCGGCAGACGGCTAGGCAAATCGGTGTAACCGATAATTTTGACGCCGTTCTCCGTCACGGTGACGCGATCGGCTACGGTCAATTCGCAGTTTCCGCCCGTTTGTGCCGCTAAATCGACAATCACGCTGCCGGGCTTCATGCTCAGCACCATTTCTTTGGTGATCAGACGCGGTGCCGGTTTTCCAGGGATCAATGCGGTAGTGACGATAATGTCGACTTCTTTTGCCTGAGCGGCAAACAGTTCCATTTCGGCTTTAATAAAGGCTTCAGACATGACTTTGGCATAGCCGTCGCCGCTGCCTGCTTCTTCTTCAAAGTCGAGTTCGAGGAACTCAGCCCCCATGCTTTTAACCTGCTCTTTTACTTCAGGGCGAGTATCAAAAGCACGAACGATAGCACCTAAGCTACCTGCGGCACCGATCGCAGCCAAACCAGCCACGCCAGCCCCGATAATCATAACCTTAGCAGGCGGAACTTTACCTGCGGCGGTAATCTGTCCGGTAAAGAAGCGGCCAAACTCGTGAGCAGCTTCAACGATGGCACGATAGCCCGCGATGTTAGCCATCGAGCTGAGCGCATCCAGTGACTGCGCGCGCGAAATACGCGGCACGGAATCCATCGCCATCACCGTCACCTGACGGGCAGCCAGCTTCGCCAGCAGTTCTGGGTTCTGGGCTGGCCAGATAAAGCTGACAACCGTACTGCCCGCTCGGGTCAGTTCGATTTCATCATCCTGCGGCGCATTCACCTTCAGGACGATATCGGCTTGCCAGACTTCCGAACTGTCAACAATCGACGCACCGGCTTCTTCGTATGCCGCATCGTCAAAACTTGCCAGTTTTCCCGCTTCACGTTCTATCGAGACCGTAAAGCCCAGTTTCAGCAGCTGTTCAACCGTTTTCGGCGTCGCTGCTACACGGGCTTCATTGGCCAACCGCTCTCTTGGTACACCAATACGCATGCTGATACCCTTTTCGCTTATTTTAACGAAGGTTATTATTCTCACCCTATTCTGTTATACGAATTCGCCGAGGCCTACTGCACCCTATATCCCCGCATTCACGTGGTAGGAAGAGGGTCTTATCATCTTCTTACCACACGTTTTTTGAGGCGTCTCACTGTAGGCGAACTCATTTATAACGTACTGAAAATGTGATCGATGATCCATAAATAAAATGAATTTCACAGAAAAGCCGAGTTATCACAGGTTCTGTCAGCCTTTCTTGGTCGAAAATCATGCTCTTCTCTGCCTTTTGTAGCATTATTACAGAAGTATTTTTCTGGGCTGTTTCACAAAAACGATGTGTTACAAGGTTGTTAATGCGATAAATTGTATAAATATCCCTTATGATGTCAAAACAATCATTAACCGTTATTATTAGCACTTTTCTTGTTGCGAGCCGAAGCATCATGGCTTTTCAGCCCGCTGAAAATGCTAAAGCACAAGAATTTATTCCGTGCGATAATCAGCCCTATTCCGTTACAGGTTGATTGCTATACCTTAAATAATTCGAGTGGCAGGAAGGCGAAAGGATTTTTTATGAAGCTGAAGACTACTGTTATTGCATCTACATTGTTGTTATCACTCTCGGCATTTTCAGCGCAGGCTGCACAGGAACTTACGCCTGAGCAAGCAGAATCCCTGCAACCCTTTGAACGAATTACGTTTAAAGGACGTTTTAACGCGATCAATGAAGCGGTAGCCGCAGCCTCAAAACGCGCCGACAAGCTGGGCGCAGAGTCGTTTTATGTACAAGCGATGGATGACGCTAATTCGAGTGGCAACTGGAATGTCACGGTCGACCTGTATCGCAAAGATGCGCCAAAGGCGAATCAGGATGTCCAATTTCGCACCTTCTACGGTGTGAAAGAGCTGCCGAAAGATGTGGCGTACGGATTAGAACCTTATGACACCGTCACCGTTGGCGGATTCTTCCGCAGCCAACCGGACGTGAACGACGCCATTGCGAAAGCAGCAAAAGAGAAGAATGCCGATTCGTTCTACATCGTTCGTCAGGTTGATGTGAACTCGAATAGCGGCAACCAAAAAATTACTGCCTACATTTATAAAGCCGACGCACCGAAGCGCCAGACCCAGAGCACCGACGTCATCCCAGCGGATTCTGATGCAGGCCGTGCGGCGCTGGCTACCGGTGGTGCGGAAGCTGCCAAGGTGGAAATTCCTGGTGTTGCCAGCTCCGGCAGCCCTAGCCGTAACGTAGGTAATTTCTTCGAAACGCAGTCGTCAAAAGGTGGACGTTACACGGTAACGCTATCTGATGGCACACAAATCCAAGAACTGAACAATGCCACGGCAGCGCAGATGGTGCCTTTCGATTCGATTAAATTCCGCGGCAACTACACCAACATGACGCAGGTGTCTGAAGCCGTTGCTAAACGTGCGGGCGAGAAAGGTGCTAAGTACTACCACATCACCAGACAGTGGGAAGGTAAAGGCAACAACCTGACGATCAGCGCAGATCTCTATAAATAACAGCCATCGCGCTGTGTCGTAGAAAACGACGAACGTTATAAACACAAAAACCCGCAATATCGCGGGTTTTTTTATGGCGAACGTCCTGCCCGCTACTCTGCGGGCCGTCGCAAGCGACGTTGAAAAACGTTCCCTACGTTTTTTTATGTCAGTAATCAATCTACAGTGAGAAGAAGATTACTTGCTGGTGTCCAGTTCTGGGAAGCTTTTCACCAGATCGTCAATCGCTTTGATTTGTTGCAGGAACGGCTCCAGTTTATCCAGCGGCAGCGCAGACGGACCATCACACTTCGCATTCGCAGGATCCGGGTGAGCTTCAATAAATAGCCCTGCCAGACCGACGGCCATACCGGCACGCGCCAGTTCAGTCACCTGACCACGACGGCCACCGGACGCCGCACCAAACGGGTCGCGGCACTGTAGCGCATGCGTAACGTCAAAAATCACCGGCGCACCGTTGGAAGCATGCTTCATGACATTGAAGCCCAGCATATCGACAACCAGATTGTCGTAACCGAAGTTGCTGCCGCGATCGCACAAAATCACCTGATCATTGCCACCTTCGATAAACTTATCGACGATGTTCCCCATTTGACCCGGGCTGACGAACTGCGGCTTTTTCACGTTGATTACCGCACCGGTTTTCGCCATCGCTTCCACCAGATCGGTTTGGCGCGCCAAAAACGCAGGAAGTTGGATCACGTCAACCACATCGGCAACGGGCTGAGCCTGATGCGATTCATGCACGTCGGTGATGATTTTTACGCCAAAGGTCTGTTTCAGTTCCTGGAAGATTTTCATCCCTTCTTCCAGACCGGGACCACGGTAAGAGTGAATCGAGGAGCGGTTAGCCTTATCGAATGACGCCTTGAACACGTAAGGAATGCCCAACTTCTGCGTGACCGTGACGTAATGCTCACAAATGCGCATCGCCAGATCGCGTGATTCAAGAACATTCATGCCACCAAACAGCACAAAAGGCAGATCGTTGGCGACGGGGATATCCCCTATCTTGACCACTTTATTCGTCATACTTTTACCTTCATGTCGGGAAATAAATTAACGTAGCATTACTGCAAAACGGTTTCTTAATGTAAGACTGTTTTTTTAATGCAAGACAATCTGTTTCTGCTCTATCGAGTGAATCTGCACTTTTATCATTTCACTCACCGGGTCTTCCGGACACTGTTCAACAAAATAGTTGAGATCGGACAGCGCAATGTGGTCGCAATCCAGTTGAGCATAAATCAGGCCGCGGTCGCGGATTTCATAGGGGTCGTCCGGATCAAACTGCAGCACCGCTTCGCTGGCTCTCAAAGCCAGCTCCATCTGTTTTTCTTCCATCAGAGCGACTTTCAGCGTGTCGAGCATTTTACGCACGATCAGGACGTTCTCAGCTTCATCCAGATCTTCATCGAGCAGGCGGGTTGACGGGCCGATATTACCTTTCAGCCACACTTCCAGCACATGCTCGCTCAGCGTATCGCCATTTAGCGGATTGATCAGCCACATCTCTTCGTCGAGCCAGTCGGCGCGCAGAATCAACTGCGTCGGGAAAATCACCGGCATCAGCGGCAGCCCAAGCTCATTGGCGATATGCAAAAAGATGACGCCAAGCGATACGGGCATGCCCTGACGAGATTCAAGCACCTGATCCAGCCACAGCGCATCAGACAGACGATAAACACCGCCCGCACCGCCGAATCCCCAGGTGTGATAAAACAGCTCAATCAGCTTTTCAAGCTGAAGATCTTGCTCAAGGTCGTCAGGAATAGCGGCTCGAGCGTTCTCAACCAGCTGTTGCAGATTTTGCCGCACATCCTGAGCGGGAAAGTCGCGGCGAATCGCCTGTGAAACCAACACGACACCATCACTTAGCAGTGACTGGTTGAATTCAAAATCAGCAATAGCACTCATAATTATTCCATCAGCAACGGTGACTGTGTCAGTGCCAGCAGCACGACCACACCAAAGCATATTAATGCAGATACAAACGCCAACCAGCGAACGTTCTGGCTACGGGGGCGTTTCCCCAAGGCGATAGCGCCAAGAAGGATATAAATGATAACGCCAAACAGTTTTTCCGTCAGCCAGCTTTGCTCGGGAGTAAACGGATACGTATGGCTAAGCGTGATTAAACCAATACCGCTGATTAATAACAAGGTGTCGTTAATATGTGGCAGGATTTTCACCCAGCGCTGTTGCAGCATAGCGGATTGTCGGCACAGCCAAAAAAAACGAATCACAAACAGGGAAATACTAATGCCAACCGTTGCCAGATGCAGATATATCGTGGCTGGGTAAAGTGTTATCACGTCCATTGCTCCTAATAAATTGGGGCATCCGACCAGCGTCCTAACGACACGCGGTCATTGCCACCATAGTCCTGACAGGTTTCTATTTGTGTAAATCCTCGGGCCTGCAAGAGCTGACGCACCGCATCAGCCTGCTGCCAGCCGTGTTCCAGCAGCAGCCAGCCACCGGAATCTAAATAATGCGGAGCGGATTCAATAATGGTACGTAGATCCGCCAATCCTTTATCGGCGGCAATCAGCGCGCTGGCAGGCTCAAAACGGACATCGCCCTGCGACAGGTGCACATCATCCTCATCGATATACGGTGGGTTACTGGCGATAAGCGCAAATCGCGTGTGATCAAGCGGTGAATACCAGCTTCCGGATAAGAAATGGGCATTGTCGAGCCCCAATTGCTGGGCGTTTTTTGTCGCTAACGCAACGGCATCGGGTTGAACATCAACGCCAGTCACCCGGCAATCACGCCGTTCACTCGCCAGCGCCAGTGCAATCGCACCGGTTCCCGTGCCCAGATCCAGAATGGCACACGGCGTTTGAGGCAGGCGTAGTAAGGCTTGTTCGACCAGACATTCGGTATCGGGCCGAGGAATCAGCGTGGCGGGCGACACAGCCAGCGGCAGTGACCAGAACTCGCGCATGCCGATCAAATAGGCGATAGGTTCTCCCTGTTCACGGCGCGCCAGCAGTTCAGTTAACTGCTGCTGTTCAGCCGCGTTCAGCTCAGTTTCACCAAACGCCAGCAGGAACGTACGGGGCTTGCCGGTTACAAAGCCCAGCAAAATTTCCGCATCTCGCTTCGGGCTTTCTCCTGCCGCGAGCTGCGCCGCGGCAGAGATTAACCAATCCTGATACGTCATTATTCCTGCTCGGACAACGCAGCAAGCTGATCGGCCTGGTATTCCTGCACGACTGGCTGAATCAGCGTGTCCAGCTTCCCTTCCATAACTTCATCCAGCCGGTAAAGCGTCAGGTTAATGCGGTGATCGGTCACCCTTCCCTGTGGGAAGTTGTAGGTACGGATACGGTCGGAACGATCGCCGCTACCGAGCAGGTTACGACGCGTTGACGCTTCTTCCTGCTGACGTTTCTGCACTTCTGCGGCACGAATACGCGCGCCCAACACCGACAGCGCTTTGGCTTTGTTTTTGTGCTGTGAACGCTCGTCCTGACACTCCACGACAATACCGGTTGGTAAGTGGGTAATACGGATAGCGGAATCGGTGGTGTTAACGTGCTGACCGCCCGCGCCAGAAGAGCGGAAGGTATCGATACGTAAATCCGCCGGGTTGATGTCCGGCATCTCCGCTTCCGGCACTTCCGCCATCACCGCGACCGTACAAGCTGAGGTATGAATGCGCCCTTGCGATTCCGTCGCGGGAACGCGCTGAACGCGATGACCGCCGGATTCAAATTTGAGCTGGCCGTACACGCCGTCACCGGAGATTTTGGCGATAACTTCTTTATAGCCGCCATGTTCGCCATCGCTGGCGCTTACCACCTCAACGCGCCAGCGGCGTGATTCAGCATAACGACTGTACATACGGAACAGGTCGCCGGCAAAGATCGCGGCTTCGTCACCGCCCGTTCCGGCGCGCACTTCCAGAAAACAGCCGCGCTCATCGTCGGGATCTTTCGGCAACAACAGTACCTGAAGCTGTTGCTCCAGTGCGTCAATCGTCGCCTTCCCTTCTTTCAATTCTTCCTGCGCCATATCGCGCATTTCAGGATCGTCCAGCATCATTTCTGCGGTTTGCTGATCCTCTTGCGCCTGCTGCCATTGCTGGAAACAGCGGGTAATATCAGTGAGCTGCGCATATTCTCGCGACAGCGCGCGAAAGCGATCCATATCAGCGATGACGCTGGGCTCACCGAGTAACGCCTGGACTTCTTCATGGCGTTCTTGTAACGCTTCCAGTTTAGCAACAATAGAAGGCTTCATGCGGGCGGTTAAATCCTGTAATAGAGATGAATGCTAGTCCAGCCCAAGGCTGTCACGTAAAATTTGTAACCGGTGTTGGTCGCCGTCACGAGCGGCTTGCTGAAGGGATTTGGTCGGCGCGTGAATCAGACGGTTGGTCAAACGGTGTGTCAGTTCCTGAATCACCGCTTCAACGTCATTGCCTTGTTGGATGGCAGCCAGCGCCTTGGCCGTCATTTCCGCACGCAATTCATCGGCCTGAGCGCGATAATCGCGAATGGTCTCCACCGCGGACTGCGCACGCAGCCACGCCATGAAGTCGGAGCTTTCCTGCTGAACAATAGATTCAGCCTGCACCGCCGCTGCTTTGCGCTGAGCGAGGTTATGCTGAATGATCGCGTGCAGATCGTCCACACTGTAGAGATAAACGTTCGGCAATTTGCCGACTTCCGGCTCAATATCACGCGGAACCGCAATATCCACCATCAGCATTGGCTGATTCCGTCTCGCCTTCAGCGTCCGTTCCATCATCCCTTTTCCGATAATCGGCAGCGTACTTGCCGTTGAACTGATCACGATATCAGCCTGAACGAGCTGTTCGTCCAGCTCTGCCAGCGTGATGACTTCTGCGCCCACTTCCGTTGCCAGCGCCTGCGCGCGTTCACGGGTGCGGTTTGCGATCACCATTTTCTGCACTTTGTGCTCACGAAGATAGCGAGCGACCAGTTCAATGGTTTCTCCGGCACCGACCAGCAGCACCGTGACATCCGACAGTGATTCAAAAATCTGCCGCGCCAGCGTACAGGCGGCAAATGCCACCGACACCGCACTAGCACCGATATCCGTTTCCGTACGAACCCGTTTGGCAACGGTAAAGGATTTCTGGAACAGCCGCTCCAGTTCGCTGGACAAGGAATGACCACGCTGTGATTCGGCAAACGCCTTCTTCACCTGCCCCAAAATCTGCGGTTCGCCTAACACCAGAGAATCCAGACCGCTGGCAACACGCATCAAATGGCTAACGGCGGCATTATCCTGATGCCAGTACAGACTGCCGTTGACGTCTTCTGGGCGCAATTGATGATATTCACACAGCCAGCGAATCAGCTGCTCACGCTGGTTTTCCTGTTCGTCAACGCTAAGATAGAGTTCCGTACGATTGCAGGTAGACAGCACAACGCCGCCCTGCACCAGCGGTTGCTGTAGCAGACTGTCGAGGGCCACGCCGAGTTTATCTGGTGAGAACACAACACGTTCACGCAGAGAAACCGGTGCGGTTTTGTGATTAATACCAAGCGCAAGCAGGGTCATTAGGCTGTTTCTGAGTAATACCGGTCTTAGTATGGATTTCGTCTGAACCGCATTCTACTTGATGCGGGAGTGCAAGAAAAGCGACAGCACGCGATACACCTCGTCTGAGGTAGTCACTTTTTGACAAAAAACAATAAACGGCATTAACGAATAACAATCATTGACGCTGAGCGGTAAGCCCGTTAGCGTGACGTATTTCACGGACTTCGTTCATTTACAGGATACGACCAACATGCCAACCAAAACCGTCCGATGCCTGCGTTTACTGCCTTTAGCCAGCGTATTGCTTGCCGCCTGTAGCATTAATCAACCGACCCAAACGGGTAAAAGTACCACCTCGCCAGAGTGGCAGCAGCATCAGCAAAAGGTCCAGCAGCTCAGCCAATACCAGACGCGCGGCGCTTTTGCCTATATCTCCGATAGCAAAAGAGTATCAGCCAATTTCTTCTGGCAGGACACACCGCCACAGCGTTATCGACTGCTGCTGACCAACCCGCTCGGCAGCACCGAATTAGAACTGCGTGCCCAGCCTGACGGCGTGCAAATCACCGACAATCAGGGCAAGCGTTACGTGGGTAAAGATGCCGAATACATGATTCAGCAACTGACCGGTATGGCGATCCCACTGAACAATCTGCGCCAGTGGATTCTCGGCATCCCAGGTGACGCCACCGAATTCACGCTGGATGAACGCTATCTGCTGAAAACCATCACCTACCGTCAAGGCAACCAAAACTGGAATGTCAGCTATCAGAGCTACAACACCGAGTTGACGCCTCCGCTGCCAACCAGCCTGGAGCTGGTTCAGGGTGAACAGCGTATTAAGCTGAAGATGAATAACTGGATGGTTAAATAAGCGATGCAACCGACGGTTATCGAGACATGGCCTGCCCCCGCCAAACTGAACCTGTTTCTTTATATTACCGGTCAGAGAGAGGACGGGTATCACCTGCTGCAAACGCTATTCCAGTTTCTGGATTACGGTGACACCCTGACGATTCGGCCGCGTGATGACGACCAGATTAACCTGCTTACTCCTGTCGACGGTGTAGCGAACGAGCAAAACCTGATCGTCCGCGCCGCTCGCTTATTACAGCAGCACTGCGAACGCTACAATATTCGCCCTGCCCAGTTCGGCGCAGACATCAGCATTGAGAAATGCCTGCCGATGGGCGGCGGGTTGGGCGGCGGTTCATCCAATGCCGCGACCGTTTTGATTGCCCTCAACCATTTGTGGCAAAGCGGGCTGAGTGTGGATACGTTGGCCGAACTGGGGCTGCAATTGGGTGCCGATGTTCCCGTCTTTGTTCGTGGGCATTCTGCCTTTGCCGAAGGCATTGGCGAGCAGTTAACCCCCGCGAATCCGCCAGAAAAATGGTATCTGGTCGCTCACCCTGGCGTGAGTATTGCCACACCGTTGATTTTCAGCGATCCTGAGTTGACGCGGAATTCGCCAATTCGTGATTTAGAAACTTTATTAAACCAGACCTTCGTCAATGATTGTGAAGCTATCGCAAGAAAACGTTTTCGTGAGGTTGAACAGCTACTTTCATGGCTGCTAGAATATGCCCCGGCGCGCCTGACTGGAACGGGGGCTTGTGTGTTTGCAGAGTTTGACACCGAGTTCGCAGCCCGTCAGGTGCTTGACCAGGCCCCGGAATGGTTAAACGGTTTCGTCGCGAAAGGTGTTAATATCTCTCCGCTGCACCGTACGCTTTCTGGGCAACGTTAGGTTTTGCCACACACCGGCTGCCATGCGGCCAGTCTGTAGCAAACTTAATTCATACACCCGTATGCATGTTGTACCTGTTGTTCTTCCTTGCTTGGCAGGTGCAATATTTCTCTGGACGCAAGCCTGAGGTTCTTCTCGTGCCTGATATGAAGCTTTTTGCTGGTAACGCCATCCCGGAACTAGCACAACGTATTGCCAACCGTTTGTACACTAGCCTTGGCGACGCCGCTGTCGGTCGTTTTAGCGATGGCGAAGTCAGCGTGCAAATCAATGAAAATGTACGCGGTGGTGATATTTTCATCATCCAGTCCACCTGTGCACCCACCAATGACAACCTGATGGAACTGGTTGTGATGGTCGATGCTCTGCGTCGCGCTTCCGCGGGACGTATTACCGCCGTTATCCCCTACTTCGGCTATGCCCGTCAGGATCGTCGCGTGCGTTCCGCACGTGTGCCAATCACCGCGAAAGTCGTTGCTGACTTCCTGTCCAGCGTGGGTGTTGACCGTGTTCTGACTGTGGATCTGCACGCTGAGCAGATTCAGGGTTTCTTCGATGTGCCAGTAGATAACGTATTCGGTAGCCCGATCCTGCTGGAAGACATGTTGCAACAGAATCTGGAAAACCCGATCGTGGTTTCTCCAGATATCGGTGGCGTTGTGCGTGCCCGCGCAATCGCTAAACTGCTGAATGATACCGACATGGCGATCATCGACAAGCGCCGTCCACGTGCCAATGTTTCTCAGGTGATGCACATCATCGGTGACGTCGCTGGCCGTGACTGTGTGCTGGTTGACGATATGATCGACACCGGCGGCACGCTGTGCAAAGCGGCGGAAGCGCTGAAGGAACGTGGGGCTAAACGTGTATTCGCTTATGCCACACACCCGATCTTCTCAGGCAATGCTTACGAGAACATCAAGAACTCTGTAATTGATGAAGTGATTGTCTGTGATACCATTCCGCTGGCGGAAAACATTCGTTCACTGCCGAATGTTCGTACGCTGACGCTGTCCGGTATGTTGGCCGAAGCGATTCGTCGTATCAGCAACGAAGAATCCATTTCTGCAATGTTTGAACATTAATCGCCGCTGATCGGATAATCGATCAAAAACGATAATGAGGGAGCCACCTGTAACAAGGTGGCTTTCTTATTTTTATCGCCACCAATTGCCTATCACTATAAAAAAACAAAAAACCGCCATAGCGAGGCTACAGCGGCTCTATTGTTCATTTTCATTAATGCTTATAGCGTATTAATACTTATGGGCAATTAACGGTTATTGATGGCGCTGGCGGCGACAACGCTTATCAAAGTGCTTAACCCACCAGTAACGATCCGCGACTTCTTCACGCCCGCTAATACGCGCCCCCGCCAACCAAAATATTGCGCCAGAAAAAATACTGACCAGATCAATGTAAGTCATATATTCAGGAACATTCAGTTTCGGGAACTGGCTGGCAATAGAAAAACCGATACCGCCAATCATCATGATCATCCCGATACCCATCAATATATTACCTAGTACTGTCACGTTCTTGCGTTTCATCTGCCACCTCCAGATTAATTCTGTGGATGAATCGGAGTGCCATTACTGTTTACTGTCGTATTATTGATGTAATTATAGACAATAATGTACTTAGATGATTGCGGGAGGGATCACAGATAAGGGGAATGATTAATATTTTTTTACGTTTAAACAAATAAATAGACAAAAATCCGAATAATCACACCACTAAACAAATAACAATGTTTTTACATTCCAACACCGATATACCCTAAATAATTCGAGTTGCAAGAAGGCGGCAACGCAGTGAATCCCCAGGAGCTTACAGAGCAGTAAGTGACTGGGGTGAGCGAGTATTGCCAACGCACGTGCAGCTTGAAGTATGACGGGTATATTTGGCTATCCCTCATGCGGTGTGTAAACTAACGCTTTCGTTATCACACTACCCTGCGTCAGTTTAAGCACGTAATCTGGAATATACCGTGAGCAGCATTAAATTAATTGTCGGCCTGGCGAATCCCGGCGCTGAATACGCCGCCACCCGCCATAATGCGGGCGCCTGGTTTGTCGATCGTCTGGCGGACGCTTACCGTCAGCCGCTGAAAGAAGAAAGCAAATTTTTTGGTTACACCTCCCGCCTGAATCTGGCTGGGCAAGATGTACGTCTGCTGGTTCCCACCACGTTCATGAACCTGAGCGGCAAGGCCGTCGCGGCAATGGCCACCTTCTACCGCATTCAGCCTGATGAAATTCTGGTTGCGCACGATGAACTGGATTTATTACCGGGAATTGCCAAACTTAAGCTGGGCGGCGGACACGGCGGCCATAATGGTCTGAAAGACATCATCAGTAAATTGGGTAACAACCCGAACTTCCATCGTTTACGCATCGGTATCGGCCATCCGGGCGATAAAAGCAAAGTGACCGGTTTTGTGCTGGGCAAACCGCCGACGAGCGAGCAGACGCTGATCGACGATGCCATTGACGAAGCCGTACGCTGCACAGAAATCCTGATGAAAGAAGACATGATCAAAGCGATGAACCGCTTGCATGCCTTCAAAGCGGCATAATCTGGTCAGAATGCGGATGGCAGATCGAGATAAATCGCCATTCCGTGTATAATCGGCCGAAATATTTCCATTCTGACAGGCAAGAGATAGTAATTGCCTGATTAATAAGTTATTTAAGGTGATATAAACATGGGATTCAAATGCGGTATCGTTGGGCTGCCTAACGTCGGTAAATCCACTCTGTTCAATGCGTTGACCAAAGCCGGCATCGAAGCGGCCAACTTCCCGTTTTGTACCATCGAGCCGAACACTGGCGTAGTGCCAATGCCCGATCCACGTCTGGACAAGCTGGCTGAGATCGTTAAGCCACAGCGTATCCTCCCTACCACCATGGAATTTGTTGATATCGCGGGTCTGGTAAAAGGCGCGTCCAAAGGTGAAGGTTTGGGTAACCAGTTCCTGACCAACATTCGTGAAACGGAAGCCATCGGCCACGTTGTACGCTGCTTCGAAAACGACAACATCATCCACGTAAACAACAAAGTTGATCCAGCTGATGATATCGAAGTCATCAACACTGAATTAGCCCTGTCTGACCTCGACACCTGTGAACGCGCCATTCATCGCGTGCAGAAGAGAGCCAAAGGCGGCGATAAAGATGCTAAAGCTGAGCTGGCCGCGCTGGAGAAATGTTTACCGCAGTTGGAAAACGCGGGCATGCTGCGCTCGCTGGATTTAAGCGATGAAGATAAAGCAGCTATCCGCTACCTGAGCTTCCTGACGCTGAAACCAACGATGTACATCGCTAACGTCAATGAAGACGGTTTCGAAAACAATCCATACCTCGATAAAGTGCGCGAAATCGCCGCCGCTGAAGGTTCTGTCGTTGTGGCCGTCTGCGCCGCTGTTGAATCGGATATTGCCGAGCTGGACGATGCTGACCGTGAAGAATTCATGGCTGAGCTAGGGTTAGAAGAGCCGGGCCTGAACCGCGTAATCCGTGCGGGCTATGAACTGCTGGATCTGCAAACTTACTTCACCGCTGGCGTGAAAGAAGTTCGTGCATGGACCATCCCTGTCGGTGCAACCGCCCCGCAGGCCGCCGGTAAGATTCACACCGACTTCGAAAAAGGCTTCATCCGCGCCCAGACTATCGCCTTTGAAGATTTCATCACCTACAAAGGTGAACAAGGCGCGAAAGAAGCCGGAAAAATGCGTTCAGAAGGCAAGGAATACATCGTTAAAGATGGCGATGTGATGAACTTCCTGTTCAACGTCTAAATAAAATTTTTTGTCTCATGGGATCTCGATGTATCTCGTGAAGACTGAAAAACCTAATAAAATCCACGCTGTTGCGTGGATTTTCTTTTCATGGTGTTTCAGGTGAGATGGAAGCGCAGTCAAAAATACGCATAGGGATGTGTACAAGTGGATCAGCAACTACGACTTTACTCTGCGCATCGTCGCCACTCTCAATATCTATCTATCTGGCTGTAGCTGGCAGCATAGTGTCTATTGATGCTGCGGATGTTCAAATATCGTCCGTTGTATGGTCGACGATAATTTCCAACGTCTTACGAATAACATCTCCCTCAACCACATCATTCGTAGATTCAAGTAATTCCATCAGTCGCAGAATAATCGTTTTATTGCTCAGTGTCTCGCCGTTAGCGAGGATACTACGGATAACCGCACCAAGCATCGCGGACTCATCTGCCAGCATATCGCCCGCATTACGAAAATATTCAGACAATACCGTATCAGGAAGATCTGCATAATTTTCTGGCTTTTTAAGTGTAGTCTGACTCATGTATTCACACCGTTATTCATTTATTTGTCATTAGATACTGTCAGTGTTTTTTATCGGAACTACCTTGTTGACGGCCACCAAACAATGGATAGACATTATCTATTTCATCTTCATCCCATTCACCGACCTCGTTCGTTGGGCTGAGATACATAGACGTGCCATTATTGTGAGTAATTTCAGCAATAATTCGTACTATTGTCTCTCGTCGCCCTTCGTTCGGTTCATGAGACTCCATTGCTTGCAGCTTCACGATAAGTGCTTGAAGGCTGATGGGACAATGTTCCCTGAGGAGAGACAGTACAGCCTCTCCGATTAACTCATCTATCAGTTGATTAATTTTACTACTTTTCATAACTGCGTCTCTGGTGCCGCAATATTCGGAACGTAAAGCGGCATTAGTCAGGTGCTCTGATGGAGGTGTCAGGCAGAAAGGTTAGCCCCCCTTGCGAAACTTTCACCACCCCTTGCCAGAATTGACTTTAATAACATGAGCTTAAGGTATTTATTACGGTCAGCGAACGCGTTTAACGGTCAAAAAGCAGACCGATTAACGTATAATAGTGTCTTTCCTCTTCTTCATCGCAAGCCTGTTCAACTCGACGAAACAGTTTATTGCAAATGGCTTTACGGCTCAGGCTTTTCCCTTCACTTAAAATTTCAACCACAATGTGTCCTAATGTTTCCTGCTGACTAGGTAGCGTGGCTTTATTGAAATACCGGGTAATGGCATTAGCAGTATCTGGAATGTAACCATTCTGATGCATATGTCACTCCTCTAATCTTTAGTAATCAATGAAATTATCATTAAACTTATACAAAAAAAGAAGATCCGTACATTAAAATTGTACAAATAAATCAATAAAAATGGCGATTGCATATAAAAATCTTTAAATTCAATTAATTACAAAAAACAAACAGTTGGAAAAACCTGAAAATTTGTACGTGCTCTCTAAAGGGACTAGAAGGACTAAGATAGAATGTCAATTCGTCAGAAAAGCGTTGTGATGTCAAGGTATTACACATCGCATCTCTTTGGCCAAGCTGCATTCCTCACAAGACGTGTAGATAAGCATCTGTTACTGTATTGGTTCATTTATTTTTTGCCTCGGGACTATCATGCTCACGACCATCATTTACCGTAGCCATATCTGTGACAACATCCCGATTAACACACTAGAAGACATGGTCGCTGCTGCAAATGAAAAAAATAGCCGCGTTGATGTAACGGGCATTTTGCTTTTCAATGGCACCCATTTCTTCCAATTACTTGAAGGTCCTGAAGAAAGTGTTATCCCTATCTACCGCCACATCTGCAAAGACAATCGCCACTATAACGTGGTAGAGCTTTTGTATGACTACGCGCCATCACGGCGATTTGGTAAGACTGGGATGGAGCTCTTTGATTTAAGAAAATATGACAGGAATGAAGTGCTTCAGAATGTACTGGACAAAGGCACGTCCAAATATCAGTTAACCTATGATGACCGTGCTCTTCAATTCTTCAGAACGTTTGTTGAAGACAGGGAAAAAGAGAACTACTTTGAAATCCCCCCTGCTGACTCATGGGATTTCATTCTTGATGAGAATACCGCTCAGCCAAAAACTATTTTCACCGATAAATCATCAGACTGTAGTTTCGCTTTTCAGCCAATCATCGACCCGCTTTCCCGACAGATTGTGTCGCTGGAAGCACTAATCCGTACACCATCCGGCGACCAAGCCCGCTCTTATTTCGAGGGGCTGACAGAGGATGAAATCTACGAGGCTGATCTCAGAAGTAAAAAAATAGCATTTGCTATGGCCTCTGAGCTACAGCTTGGGGAACAGAGTCTATCGGTTAATCTTAGACCGATGACATTGGTTAAGATCCCCCAGGCAGTTAACTTTCTCTTGCAGGAAATTCAGACAAACGGGCTTGTACCGGAACAAATCATTATAGAATTTACCGAAAGTGAGGTTATCTCGCGCTTTGACGAATTTACTGACGCCGTCAGGCTTTTGAAAGCGGCAGGCATTCGTGTAGCCATTGACCACTTTGGTGCGGGTTTTGCTGGGCTGTTATTACTTGCCCAGTTTCAACCTGACAGGATCAAAATCAACCGAGATCTGATCAAAGACGTACATAAAAGTGGCTCTCGGCAGGCCATCATTCAAGCCATTATCAAATGTTGCACCTCGCTTGAAATCTCGGTTTCCGCCGTAGGCATAGAGAAACCTGAAGAGTGGATGTGGCTGGAGTCTGCCGGAATCTCTCTTTTTCAAGGATATTTGTTCGCCAAACCAGAGATTGGCACAATCCCAGCGATTGCCTGGCCAGAAAAAAAGTCAGTTTTTTAGAATAAGCACGATATTGAGATAATCGTCAGGTTCCCATACTTGTACAGTAAAAAAAATTTGTACAACTTGTCATGATTAGTTAGTTTTAGCAGTGAGCAGATCGGCTTTTAGCATGAGGGAGTCAATGACTTTTTATAGTATTGGTGATGTAGCCGAACGATGTGGAATTAATCCCGTAACACTGCGAGCCTGGCAACGGCGCTATGGATTGCTGAAACCGCAGCGCAGCGAAGGCGGGCATCGCCAGTTTGATGAAAGTGATATTCAGAGAATCGAAGAAATTAAGCGTTGGGTAGAAAGTGGCGTTCCTGTTGGTAAGGTTAAAGCACTGCTAGAAAAAAAGAGCGTTTCCATCAATGATGGCTGGTCAGCACTTCAGGAAGAAATGATGACCATATTGCGCCATGTTCGCCCCGCCAAACTGCGAGCCATGATCGTGGCAATAAGTCGAGAGCATTCTGCCGACTCACTCATCGATCATATTTTTATCCCAGTGCGTCAACGCCTTAGCCTTGATCAAAATACGTCACAGATTATGTCTAGCCTGCTAGATGGCATTCTTATTGAGTATGCTGTCCTATGCCTTGCTGAGACGCGTAAAAAACAAGGGAAAGAGGCTTTACTTATTGCATGGGATAACAATGACCGCACGCGTTTGTGGCTAGAAGCGTGGCGTCTTTCACAACAGGGCTGGAGCATTGAAGTATTAGCGGAACCACTTAGCTCCCTTCGCCCAGAACTCTTTCCTGGCCAACACATTTTAGTGTGGACAGGCAAAGCGTTGTCTCGTAGCCAGAGTGAACAACTCTCTCACTGGCAGCAACAAGGGTTTTCCATCGATTTTCACAAAGCTTAATCGCGATAGTTTATCGATATTAAAGCGTTTACCCGCAAATTTGTACGAATGGAAACCATTATGCCTATCACTCAACACGGGTCATTTCATTAATACAACCGAGTGATGAAACCCATATTACGTCCGCTGGCTGGTACTCGCACCCGCTGGCCGCTCACGCAGCAAAACGAATACCGAGCAGGCCGTCAGTGCAGCGATTCCTGCCAATACGTACATGACAGTGATGAACGACTCCGCATAGTGTTGTAATAACAGATCCTCATGGTCGGGCAGGATCGACGCGGCGGTATGCAGTTCTCCTAATGCGGTGCGGCTGGCCGCTTCCAGAAGTGCAACCTGTGAGACCGATTCCCCTATCTCCAGCGCCATGCCATTTTGGATCAACGTGGCGAGCAAGGCGCTAATCATGGCGATAGCGACACCGTCTGCGGATACCCGCACGGTATTGAAAATCCCCGTCGCCATACCAACCCGTTCCGGCGTCACTACGCTGACAGCCAGCGCGTCCATGAGTCCCCACGGCAGGCCGATACCGATGCCAATCAGCAACAGCGGCAACGGTAACGACTCACCGCCCTGAGCAAAACCATGCGCTAACCCGATCAGTCCGCCCGCCACAAGAAACAGTCCGACGCAGCACAGCAAGCCGGGAGTGAACCAGCGCGTCAGCAATGCCGCCAAAAATGGCACCACAAGCAGCGGAGCGGCCAGCCACACCATCATCTGCCCTGCCTGCAATGCGCTGTGGCCATCAATGCCGATGAAGCGCCCTGGCAGCATCACAATCAGCACGATGAAGAGAAAGGCGGGTGAGGCGGCCAGCACCTGTACACCAATAAATCCGGGAGAACGGAAGAATCCCAAATCCAGCATCGGCTGTGCTGCCCGCCGTTCGATAACCACAAAACCAGCAAACACGGCGACTGACGCGAGCAACATGGCGATAACCATCGGATTGCGCCATCCCTGTTCAGGTACCAGCAGCATGCCGTAGGTGAAGAGCCCCAAAGCCAGCGTGAAGCTGATCATGCCCGGCCAGTCCATCGTGCCAGAGTTCGTCTCATGCGCCTGTCGAGTGCTTATCGCGACCAGCCCCAAGCCAAGCAGGCCCACAATGCCCGTAGCGTAGAAGACGCCCTGCCAACTGCTGGCCTCAACTATCCATCCTGATATCAGCGGGCCGAAAGCCAGCCCGAGGCCAAAGGTAGTGCCCAGTAAGCTGAAAGCACGCGCACGGGCTCGTCCAGCGAAAAGCGGAGCCAGTGATGACATCGCCGCGGCAAAAGCAGCCGCGCCGCCTAGCCCCTGTAGCAACCGCAGCAGATCGATCCACAGTACGCTGGGGGAAAACGGAATCGCAAAGGTAAAAACACAAAACCAAGCCAGCCCGATCAGCCAAATACGCCTGCGCCCGTAGATGTCGGTCAGGCTGCCCGATACCATCATCGCGCCGCCATAGCTGAGGATGTAAGCGTTCATAGTCCAGCTAAGTTGCGCTGGGCTGCCGCCCAACTCCTGACTGATCGCCGGTAGCACGACCGCCGGGCCAGTGAAGCACAGCGGAATCAATAAGCCGGTGAGGCAAGCGGCCAACAGTTGAAGCCAGATTCGGGCGGAGGGAAAAGAAAGTGAAGTCATCGTTCTCGTCTGCAATAACGTGATGCCCAAAGACACCAACAGAGGTCACCGGGCGTTTCCTGCAGCTTAAGCCAAAGCCATAACGAGAAAAATAGGATAAGGTTATCAATACTTCGGACAAAAATGTCTTAAATGGGTCGGCGTGATGATGGATAAACTGGGCAGTATTGGCATTTTTGTGCGCGTGGCGGAACGGCTTGGGTTCTCCGTCGTATCGCGCGAATTGGGGGTTTCCCCCTCCTCTGTCGGCAAAGCGGTTGCACGGTTGGAAACACGCTTGGGTGTACGCCTCTTTCATCGCAGCACACGAACGCTGGCATTGACCGCCGAAGGTGAAAAGTTCCTTGAGCGCTGCCGCCGCATTCTGAGCGAGGTCGAAGCCGCTGAACTGGAAATGACGCAGGCCAGCGAGACGCCACACGGTAAACTGCGCGTCAGCCTGCCCAGACACAGCAGCCTGTTCGAGCCTGTCATCGCAGATTTTATGCAGCGCTATCCGGCAGTAGAACTGGATCTGGATTTCTCCGATCGTTTAGTGGATGTCATTGGTGATGGTTTTGATGCCGCGATACGCACCGGAATGCTGGCAGATTCAGGGCTCAAGCGCCGTCAGTTGGGCACGTTCCGCCGCGTTCTGGTCGGTGCGCCGGAATATTTTAAGGAATACGGACTGCCGCAACGTCCGGTGGATCTGCAGACACATGTCTGTCTGCATTACCGCTTTCCCAGCTCGGGCCGCCTCGAACCGTGGCCGCTCCCGTCAACAACAGAGGAAAACGCCTACGACCTTCCGCTCTCGCTGGTCTGCAACAGCATAGAAATGCGCATCCATCTGGCCCGACAGGCCCAAGGCATTGCCTGCCTGCCAGATTTCAGCGTCGCGAAATACCTGCGCGATGGCCGATTACAGACCATCCTTGATGACTTCACTCAAAATAGCAGCCCAATGTGGATTCTTTGGCCCGCCAGTCGCGATCTGTCTCCCAAACTCCGGGCATTTATTGACTGTCTGAGTGAGAAAACATTTGGCTGATGGTGTGCCGCTCATCCCTTCAACAACGTGAGGAACGTTGAAGGGATGAGCTTAACTCTCGTTCCGCCCTGCTACCACCACTGACTAAACGTCTGCTGCGGGTTATCAACCTGAACGCGTTCACCAATGCGGGGCGTCATCAGTCGCCAGTCTTGATTTTCACTCGCCTGCGAAATGCGCTCCAGCGGATCGTTCCAGCGGTGGTGCGCCAGCTTAAATTTGCTGTTATGGCTCGGTAATACCGCTTTAGCCTGCAAATCGCTGGCCGCCTGCGCGCTCTCTTCCGGCGTCATATGAACATGGGGCCAATCCCGATCGTATTGTCCGCATTCCAGTATCGCGATATCGAATCCGCCCAGACGCTCGGCGATCACTTTGTAATGGGCGCCATAGCCGCTGTCCCCGCCGAGATACAGACGATGTTGTTGCGTGATCAGCGCAAACGAGCCCCACAGCGTTTGATTATGCTTGAGGAGTCGGCCGGAAAAATGCTGTGTCGGAAGTACATGGATTTCGACTCCGTTCTCTTTCAGACAACTGAACCAGCCGCCTTCCGTAATGTCTTTCTGCGGGAAGCCCCATTTTACAAAATAGGAACCTACGCCCGTTGGCGTGACGATGCGGCGGATTTTCCCGCGTAGCGCGTTCAGCGTGGGGTAATCCAGATGATCCCAGTGATCGTGGGTGATCAGCAGATAATCAATGGTGGGAACATCGTCCGGTGAATACACATTGCTGCCCTTGAAGGCGACATTGGTGCGCGGCACCGGCGAAGCGTTGTCGCTAAATACCGGATCCAGCAGGAACGTTTTCCCTTCCAGTTGAATGAAATAGCTGGAGTGTCCCATCCAGATGATGACGTTATCCGTTTTACTCAACTGGTGTAGATCGGTCTTTTCCGACGGCAAACGGGTATCTGGCAACGCGCCAGCGTCTTTTTCGAAAAGAAAGCGGTACAGCAGCGCGAATCGGTTCTGGCTATCGACCGTCGGGCGAGCCACTGGGTTATGAAACACGCCATCGCGAAAGAGTGGGTTTTCCGGCTGGGGCTTGACCTCTGGTGATACATACTGCGGCTGTTTTAACCAGCCGTAAACGGCGACTACAATCACAGCCAAAACGAGTAACAAAAGCATAGCGTTTATCCGGTGTCGTTTCGTCATGCCTGATTTCAGGCATCGGCCCTTTGGCACCGGCAGTTATGCACGAACGCTGAGAATCTGGCAAGGGAGAACCGGGGGATTTTTGGTGCAAAAAAAGCGAAGGTGCTCGCCTTCGCTCAAGAATATTGATGAGAAACCGCGGCGATCTGTCACCGCTGACGTTTACCTGCTGCGTCAGTACGGATTACTTTTTGAGCGCCAGCAGCGTTTTTCCCATTCCGATAACAAACTCATTCTGTTGCCCGATGACCTTATTCAGCCCGGCTTCATCCTGAATGTTATCGACCGTGTTGATCGCCTGCACTTCCAGCACGCGTCCTTTAATCAGCGTCGAGCACAGCGAATGCAGGACCTTATTATTCAGAATCGTTTGTAAGCAGCGAAAAGGCGTCGCACCGTCAATGTTTCCCGCACGTTGGTCGGGCTTAATGCGCTGGCGCAGCATCTCTTTCTCGGTACTGGCAATCACCGCATCCAGATCGCTGGGCTTGGAGGCAATAGGTACATTGCCATCTCTATCTGGCGGCAGCATGAACAATGAAACCAGCGCCTTATTGCCTGTCGTAGGGTCAACATACTCGGTCTGCACCATGTGGTTTGCCGCATCGACCACTTTGTCTCGCTGAATCATGTTCAACAGCTGCGCAGGTAATGCATCGGTAAGATCCTGCGTGGTATAGCCGACGAACAAATCTGGATCTTTTGTCTCTGCAACACCGTACAACGGCAGTACCAGTAAAAGACCCGCAATCCCTTTCTTTATCACACTGATTTTCATTATATTCCTCGACTCTTCATTGTGTGCATCCCCTATCCGACCACTCGCTATTCTTATCACGCTGACGTCGATAGCCTCTGGCCTTTTTACCACGTTTACACGCGACAACGCATTCTACAACTACAGGAAAGAATAGCATTTTTTATACAAAAACTTGTTGTCGGAGAGTTCCTTCGCTAGAATCGCGCCGTTTACTCACCCCCATGTGTCATTTGGAGCCATAAAGTGCCCTGTACGTCAGCCCCCCACTAACCGCCGACGACTGCATTAAGCAGCCTCGATTCGGCGCAGTCTGCGCCAGCGTTGGCTGCGGTACGAGTTCCCTGTTTTCCCCGCTATTGTGCGGAGCAGAAAACGAACCTCCCGCTTCCTCCCCCGCGACTCTGACCTCTGGAATGCCAGCGGCCAGCTATTGACTCGCGCCAGAACACGTTCGTCGGCCCTCTTTTTTACCGTAGATGGGCCTGGCTGCGCCAATAACGCAGCAGGCGAAAAACATGTATTTACATTCAATACCGTTATTAAAGTATCCGCGTACCCCGCATCTGGAAGGTTCGCGTTTACAGTCTGGCGACGATGCGTCGGACCAAATCGCACTGAAAGCGCTGGCAGGCCGTTACGTCGTGATCGAAGAAAAGATCGACGGCGCAAACAGCGGCGTGTCCTTCAATGAAACGGCGGAACTCCTGCTTCAGTCGCGCGGCCACTATCTGGCTGGCGGCTCACGGGAACGGCAGTTCAACCAGTTCAAGCTCTGGGCTACCGCGCACGAAATGCGTTTTCTTGAGCTGCTGGAAGACCGTTTCGTGATGTACGGCGAATGGGCGTACAGCAAGCATTCCGTGTTTTACGACCGGTTGCCGCACTACTTTCACGAATTTGATATTTACGATCGTCGTGACGGCATTTTTTTATCGACGGCGCGCCGACACACGATGCTGGCCGGTTCGCCCGTGTTATCCGTTCCGGTACTTTACGCCGGGGAAATGCCAACGAATCCGGCATTGCTGTGGAAGCTGGTGTTCCGTTCGCTGGCGAAAAGCCAGAACTGGAAGACCGCGTTTGAATCCACCGTGCAGCGTGAAGGTTTGCCGCTCGCGCTGTGCTGGCAGCAAACCGATAAATCGGACCGTTCGGAAGGCCTTTATTTGAAGGTTGAAGATGATGAACAGGTACTGGCACGTTACAAGCTGGTACGCCATGACTTCATCCAGACCATTTTGGACAGCGGCTCGCATCATTCCCGACGCCCGATTTTGCCGAACCAGCTGGCTGACGGCGTTGATCTGTACGCGCCCTGTCCAACCGTATCCTGGGAAATGCTGGGGCTGAATACGCTGCGTTCTTTGGACGCGCTCGCCGCCTCGATGCCCGATAAGCAAGGAGTATGATTATCATGGATTGGAATACCATTAGGGGATTGGTCCCCGCCTCTGGCGCGCAGCCAGATTTTGCTGCTTGTCTGGACGCGTTCCCAGTGCTTCAACGCGCCAAAGAGACGCCGCAGGAGCCGCGCTATCACGGCGAAGGCGATGTCTGGACACACACCATCATGGTGGTCGAGTCGCTATTGCAGCTTCCTGATTACCAGAACGCTACACGCGAGCAGCAGGAAATCTTGTTTTTTTCCGCGTTGCTGCATGACGTTGCAAAGTACCGCACGACGGTGATTGACCCGGTAACGGGTCAGATTGGTCAGCCAGGGCATTCTCGCAAAGGCGCCATCGACGCCCGGGTGCTGCTGTGGGATGCCGGCGTTCCGTTTGCGATTCGGGAAGCGATTTGCCGCTTAATTTCGGTGCATCAGGTGCCGTTCTACTGCCTTGAGGATGAGCGCCGTCGGATGTCGCCGATCTTTACGATTCGCGAATTATCCTGGCAGTTGAGCATTCCACTGCTGGCAACGCTGGCGGAAGCCGATATGCGCGGGCGCATCTGTCAGGATCAATCACGCGTGCTCGACAGTATTGAGCTGTTTCGCGAGCTGGCGCGGGAAGAAGGCTGTTACGGCCAGCCGAGAGCATTTGTCGATGCCCACACACGCCTGAGCTATTTTCGCGGTGCCGATGTTCATCCAGACTATCCGCTGTTTCAGGAACCGGGGTCGAAAGTCACCGTGATGTGCGGGTTGCCTGCTTCGGGAAAAGACACCTGGGTGCGGACGCATCGGCACGATTTACCCGTGGTGTCTTTCGACGATGCGCGAACAGAGCTGGGGCTGAAACACGGTGAGAATGAAGGAAAAGCGGTGCATTGGGCGACCGACAAAGCACGCTCACTGCTGCGAACGCATGAACCGTTCGTGTGGAACGCCACACACCTGAGCCAGCAAATGCGCACCCGCACGTTGGATCTGTGCTACGCCTACGGCGCAGAAGTGGAGATTGTCTATCTGGAGCGTCCGCGTCAGGAATTGCTGCGCCGCAACGGGAAACGAGACACCACATTGAGCAACAAAACGCTGCAAGGTATGCTGACGAAATGGGAGCTTCCCGCACCGACGGAAGCGCATGCGGTTAGCTATGAAAGCTAACGCAGTGGAAGTGCGATAAACGGGATCTCGAATTCCGTGATACCGTTTTTTCTGCACCAAGCTACTATTTTTTCATAGAAAAACTTATCGTCCTCAACACGCGCGGGGACGATAAATCTTCCACCCTCTGAGCAATCAGGCCTTTTCTAAATTACCCACACGTTATGACGCAAACCAAGGCTCTATCGGGTCCGGATAATCTAGCCACATCACCAGACCTTCTGTCATTTCTTTGTCCGTCAGCAGTGCAGCCTCCAGACGGGTCCGCAGCACGTATTCATCCATATCGATACCGATAAACACCAGTTCCTGCCGTGCATCACCCACGCCATCCACCCATATGGAACGAATGTAATCAAGCGATTCGCTATCTGTCGGCCACCTTTCTTTTGGTGCGCTGACCCACCATGAACCGGCCAGCCCCTGACGCGCCACGCCGCCTGCCTGAGACCACGATCCGGCATATTCCGGGCGGCTTGCCAACCAAAAATAGCCTTTAGATCTGACAACTCCGGTGAGCGAGTTTTCCATGACCTGCGCGAAACGGGCAGGATGAAACGGCCGACGCGCGCGGAAAACAAAACTGGTGATGCCATATTCCTCCGTTTCAGGCGTATGCTCGCCGCGTAGCTCTTTCAACCATCCAGGAGCCTGCGCCGCTTTGTCGAAATCAAACAATCCCGTGTCGAGCACCTCGTTCAACGGCACAGCACCAAATTGTGCATGAAGTATTCTTGCGCCCGGATTAAGTGAACGAATAATCGCAACCAGCTTTTGCTGTTGCGCCGCATCAATAAGGTCAGTTTTATTGAGGATAATGACATTGCAGAACTCGATCTGGTCAATCAGTAAATCCACAACACTGCGCTCGTCACCCTCTCCTAACGATTCTCCGCGTGAATGGATGCTGTCCACCGACGTGTAATCTTTTAAGAAATTATAGCCGTCGACAACGGTCACCATCGTATCCAGCCGAGCCACTTCAGAGAGGCTTTCCCCATCGTCACCCGCAAACGTGAAGGTCTCCGCGACCGGAAGCGGTTCCGCGATACCGGTTGATTCAATGACCAACTGATCAAAACGCCCCTCTTTCGCCAGCCGATTAACCTCGAGCAGGAGATCTTCACGCAGCGTGCAACAGATACAGCCGTTACTCATCTCAACCAGCTTCTCGTCAGTCCGTGAAAGCTCGGCACCGCCTTCCCTCACCAACGCAGCATCAATATTCACTTCTGACATGTCGTTGACGATCACCGCGACGCGGCGGCCAGCGCGATTATTCAGAATATGGTTAAGTAACGTGGTCTTTCCCGCGCCGAGAAAGCCGGATAGTACGGTCACAGGTAGTCTTGCATCTGCTTTCTGTCGAGCTACAACGTCAGCCATATTTCACACTCTCTAATGATTTGCATTTTTACTGTTCTGCTTTGGAATGATTCATCGACACGAATGTTTCGCTTTTAAACTCCCATCGCGATAATCTCCCCACGCATCATTTGTTATGTTATAACATAACAATTAAAACATTAAAATCATTGAGGGTTTGATTTTGTCTAATAATATTAAAGTCGGCGGAGTTACCCTGCCAGACACGTTGCAGACAGAAGACAACCCGCATCGCATTCCTGCGTGGAAGTTCGGTAGACGGGGGCTCGTTATTGCTGAACAAAGGGAAAAATCACGGAAGGATTTTTCATAGTTACCCTCATGTATCGGACTGATATCATGAAAATAATATATATCTGAGGGGCTTTTCATTTCGGAGTAGGTAAAACATGGAAACGTTGGTAAAAGCGTATATACAAATACTGCAGGGGCTTAACATCCGGTCATTCAACCTACAGGAGGATAAATACTCTGGCGTATTTTTACCCGTTCCCTCCGATGAATACTGGCGATCCACCGTAAAAGTTATGCTGGTTGGGCGTGAAACAGCGGGTTGGAATACCTTAAATGGGAAGAATACCATTTCCCGAGTCCTAGGACTTATACCTGATGTCACCACAGAGCTGGTAGTTGAAGAAGCTATAACTCGTTACAGGAAACATCTGACGGAGACGCTTAATCTCAAATCACGTAGTCGCTTCATACAGTATCATTTCCGACTGGCTAATGAGTTGAACATTGCCCCTCAGGCAATCGTATACGCCAACCTACTGGCGTGGGATTACGACCGTCTGACTCCACTCACACGTCCTGAGAATGAAGTACAGGAAGTGATATCGGCCTCACTGAAGCTGCTTGCTACACAAATTAGATATCTGGAGCCTGATTTCATTATCTTTGCATCCGGAGCCCGGCGAACAGACTACATCATCAAACAATTGCTTACTGAGTTAGGCGGCTATGAGACTTCATCAGTCATTTCAGGAAAGCTATGGGAGTTTAAAGCAGGGAATGCGATCTGTTTCAGAATAGCTCATCCGAGAGCGATGCGCGGACATCAGGAGTATAGAGAGATGGTGATTAAGCGCATTAAAGAGGTCTGCGACCAAGGCCGATAGTTGCATCAAAGGTTATGAAAATCTGATTCTATGCCACACTCTCCCTGAGGAATGCAGGCAAGGCCGCACAGTTCACTATGCTGGAAGCGACACATCCGGTTTTACATCACTAGGCTGCAGTTTACTTTCGTTTCACCCGTGAGGGGACCTGAACTCGCACAACGCGAACAGCGAGGGATTGAAAATCCCCGTGTCCTTGGTTCGATTCCGAGTCCGGGCACCACCTTTCCTTTTCTATGCTTCCTTATCAATCCCTATGTTGTTGTGATTCAATAAGTTGGCGTAAAAATCTTTTCCGATGCGTTTTGATTTATCCCTTCGTATCGGGGAATTTGTGGGTCAGATTGCGGGTCATTCAGTTCGATGAACGGGAGTGACCCCCACATGTTAACTGACAGCAAAGTCCGATCCGCGAAACCTCTCGCAAAATCTTACAAGCTCACTGACTCGCAAGGCCTGTACCTCACGGTATCTACCAGTGGCGCTAAGCTATGGTATTTCCGTTACCTGCCTGCCTCCGCGCTGACAGCCCTCAGTAATGAAATCCTTGGCCCCGTCGAGGATATCGACCTGTTTACCGCCTTTTGACGGGGAACGCCCCTCACCCTACAGGATTATGCTCCCGGAACCGCGCCAGAAACCCACGCTGTTCGGTGATTTCAGCAGACTGACTCTCTCCATACTTAATCAGACCCAGGTGCTTATCAGAACAGACGAAAACGTCAGTAATACCGTTCACCCCTATCGCCTGCTTTGCAGTCGTGCGGAGTGGTATCTTGCCGTATGTGCTTTATCTGGCGTGTTCGTTATCTCCCTGTCCCGAATCAGGCTTGTTGAGGTATTACCAGATACAACATTTAAAATCGATAACGCACTCATTTCGCTGATTGAACAGTCTGACTTTATGGAAGCGTTACCCCACATGAACATTATTCATCAGATAATGCATTACGGGAGCAAACAGACGAATAATCGTAATTAAATTCACAACATATTATTAGTGATGATTAAATCACATTAACATGATAAGTGAAGAAATTATGATTATTGAAAGAGAATATGCACTAGCAGATACAACAGCAAGACTTAACACTGACCTGCGAGACTATGAAAGAGAAATAAACAGAGCCGCCAGTGTAACATTCGGCAATGTTCTGACTGACATAACCGTATATCAGTTCAGTTTTACCATCAGCGTCAGGACAGACAGCGAAAAGATAAAGCACGGTCTTCTTGTTAACTTCGGGAAAAACATAGCAAGGTAGGTTTCATCGCTTTGTACATCCGCAATGCGATTCAACCCGAATGAAAAACACAAGCCGAGCCGTCAGCTTTCAGGTGCACAAACATAAGTACAGAACAAAAGAGGTAACAAACATCAAATGATGTATATGCCGCAATCAGTATCATTAAAACTAATTGCGGCAATAATTACTACTGAGTCACCCAACCTTTATAGCCATTCTTAAGAAGATTAATATCGTCCTCAAATTGTCTGTCCACATAGCGCTTTTTATTTACTAATTGGCCTCTTTCATCTCTAGGCTTTCCTTTATCGCCTCTAAATGACAACCAATTGAAACTAGTTGTCACAGCAAAGACATCATCACATACCAGAGATTTTCTATGAGTATTACCCACATATACGAAATTGAAGTTATTATATTTCCTATCAAGCCTGTCCAATTCACTTTTCGCTTGATTTGTTATGGGTAACTTTTGATCTTTTTTGTTTCCACCACCTCCATTTTCATCTATACCGTATCCAATATATACATCAACACCTCTTCGTAATGCTTCATCAAGCAATCGGATAAATTCAGAATCAACTACTTGATGCCTTATCCAAGGTGAAATAATCAGTAATCTATCATTAGAGGTTTGTAGAGCTCTTTTCAAAAGCGCAGGATGTTCATGGCACAAAACAGACTGAATTGTATCAGCATCACTGCTTTTAGAATCAAGAACATCTTTTAAGCAATCATTTTCAGAAGAATCAGAATCGATACAAGACAAATCCACGGGATATACAGGTGAAGAACCAGATAAAAACTCCGCACCAATAAGAGCTGGCCCTCCCAACTCTCTAAATATACTTTCATGCTGGATAGATGCACCTTCCTCATTCCAAAATGAAACATCTATCTCGCTTCGTTTTGATGAGTTTCGATAAAAAATCGCCACATAAGGGAGATATCTTATCTCGCGCCTTTCTATAACTTTAATTGCGAGCAGTTCCTGATTATCATCTTCAGTAGTTCGATTCCTACTGATTAAACGATCAAATTCATCGAGAGGTATATCCTCAATTTCAGGGCGCTTAGTACTACAATTAGGTATTTCTTGAAAACCGAACTCCCGCATTTCACTTGGTTTGTATAGGAAGTCTGGGTTAATTAACATCAATCTTTTAGTCAGTGCGTCCATGCAAACTTTTACAACTCTTTCTACCGGACGTACAACTAAACACTCTTGTAATACAGTATGTCCTTTGGTAGTAAGGGTTATTCTGGCGACTTTATCACTAATGCTCCTAGAGTAATTTATTAATTCATCTTTATTTAGGTTAGCAAAAACACTTTTTATTACCGAATTCGGAAGCCCCAAAAAATCATAAATATCCTCAGGCGAAGAAAGTCCTGCTTTAATCGCTCTTAGAATAGCTTCATCTATCGGGCCAATAGTCTTTTTATCTAACACTAATATTTTAATAGTTAGAACATAAACCGGTATCCCGGCCTCCTTAAAATATGATATTTCATACCCTGACCTTGCTTTTGAGGCATCATTAAGAATATTTTCTAAATTCATTATTGTATCTCCTCAAGAGTACAAGAAGAACTATTTGATGTTATATAACCTAGAACATCTCTAAGTGGGTTTTTTTGACCACCTATTTTTTGGCAGTACAAATGATCTCCAACAATAATCAATAATTCTTTTCCGCGAGAAAGAGCAACGTTAATTCGCTCCATTTCACTTAAAAAACCCAGTGTTTTTTCTTCAGATCTCGTAACGGAAAAAATAACAATGTCAGCTTCACGTCCTTGAAAAGCATCAACTACGTTAATGAAAACCTCAGAAAAACTATTCCAATTGTGACGTTTTGTTTCAACAGCAGTTTGCAATCGTTCTCTCTGTTCACTATATCCTGTCAGGATAGCAACGCTTGATGTCTGGTTTTTGAACTTACCTTTCTGAACATAAAAATTAATTCTCTCCAACAACTTTACGATATATTTAACCTCTGTATCATTATAATAAGTTTTGCCTATTTTTTTTGATTCGTGTTCAGTCGCCCGACTAGTTGAATACCATACAACTGGATTAGGAAAAATATTTTTTAAATGTGGTGCGGGCTCGCGATCAACACTAAATAATTTATTTGGATAGAAGCATTCAGCAACTAAATCTCCAATCTGAGGCAGCATTCTGTGTTGTGTTGTTAATGCCTTACATAATTGTGATGGTAAATTATCACTTAAATGTTTAAAGAGAGTTTCTTTTTGAGAATCACTATTCAGATTATATTTTTTAAAAGTCCAGATTTTTTTAACTCAGGATCCTGAAAGGGAGATAATTGCTTATTATCACCTACAAGTATTGTCCTTCTTGCTCTGGACATCGGTACCAAAACCTGGGTAGGTGTTGCAATAGAAGCTTCATCAACTATACATAAATCATAAATAATTTCATTACGACCAGGAATATTTCCGACCCCAAGACATGTCCCTGCAACTATCTGCGAGGATGCGATTACAGCAGATCTAAATTCTCTACTACGACCTAATCTGGCTTCCCAGTCAGCATGTGTTAATAAAATTTCCTTTAGTTGCTTGGCTAATGTAGTATTAACAGAGAATGCTTCTGCCCAACCTCTAAGATCCTCAACAGAACATTTAGAAAACTCTTCAAGCTCGTCTTCAGAATCAACATATTCCTTTAAATTGAGAAAAGCAACTTTCAGCTCTTTAGATAATTCCCCACGCTCTTTACTCAGTTCCTGATATACCTCATCAAATTCCTCACGCGCGGTGATCTCAAGCTTATTTCGGTATTCATCAGAAACTTTTTCTGATAATTCCATTAACTTATTAACGACTATTTCCAATCGCTGCTTTAAACCAGCGAACCTTTCAAGAGCCATTGCCCTCTGAATTTCTTTGACATTAATATTATTCAAATCAGCCCAGCGCTCAATAAAAGCTCGCCCTGAAGAAAGTGCTGTCTTTCTCATCTCAGGTAATTTAGCATCTAGCAGATATTTTTTTGTACTATCCGATATTCGTGGATCTGAATCGTTCCCTATACGCACTGCATTCAAACCACCATTTGCACTTTTCATGATACGCTCTAGTGAGTTATCTAATGCAACATGAGTTTGAGAAGTTAACAAAACCCTCGCATGCGGATTTGATATAAAAGTTTGCAAAACCAATTCTGTAATAAATGTAGTCTTCCCTGTCCCTGGTGGTCCTTCTACGATCATTAATTCGGGCCCTGACAATGCTGTTAATACAGCATCCTTTTTATCTTCATCAATTTCTTTTTGTATAAATTCGACTTCTTTTATTTCTGGTACAATAACATCATTTGGATTAACAATATTCTTTCTTAAATTAGGATTTACAGATCGATCATATCTTACTGCATCAAGAGCTAATCGCTGTCGATCCAATGACAGATCAGTTTTTTTAGTATCCGTTTCAACTATACCTTCCTCTAATATAGAGGACGAGGAGATTCTATTTGTATCACTCGGTCGAATTAATATTTCTCTATCGGAGGCAGAAACAACTGTCCCACAAAAATGGCCTGAGCGTTTAGCCTCAATAATAATATCTTGATGTAGCAATGCTGTTGCACCAGAGTTTTTCTTTGGAGTGAGTTTAAGTAATTCTCCGGAAACAGAAAAATCTGTATAATGAACTCTAATTTTACGACTTTTTTCAAGATCCCCCATAGCATTTAAAAGATTTAGCCAGTTCTTAAAGATCAACTGTTCCTTCTCTTGCAATTTTAGTATTTTTTGTTCGCTATCGAATTTTAAAAGGTTTTCCCTAATAGAAATAATGGCATCGCCTGAAGACTCATTAGAACTCCCAAAAAATGCAAATTTTGCATTGATCGAAGAGGCTTTTTGTCTACACCACTCCAATTCAGATGAAGTAAAAGAAAGAGCATCAACCAATTTCAATCTTGTACCATCTCCATCAGGAACCAGTGTATATCTATATTTGACTCCATATATTTTTATAGCCCAAGAGGTATATTGAGGCGATGCCGGTATATTTTCTCCAATTGGATTTGATAGATCTTTTTCTAAAAAACCATGAATTGCTCCGCCAGTTATACCTAAGTCTGACTCAATAACGCTCAAAACCTTATTGGTTGCTATCAATAATATAATTGGTTCTAATTCCTTTCGCAGTGGTAGCAGTGCCTTTTCTAAAGCCGCTTGTAACATAACAGCATTTTGAGGGCGTAAATCCGGTTCGTCAATGATAAGGCAACTTCTCAAAACCCTCTTTATCGACTCATCTATTGATAGTTTTTCCAACCCAGACATCACCTCTTCATAGGTTGAAGGATTCGAGCCTGTCATCAAATAAATTGTCAAAACTGCAAATCCGAAAACATCTCTGCTATAACTATAACTACCATCATCCATTTCTGGTGGCGCAAAAGGAAGTGAAGCATATTGCGCTAATGTAACACCAGGCATGAGAAAATTTCTGATTTTTGAAATTCCAAAATCACAAACCTTTATCTTTCCTTCATTACTTATAAGTATATTGGTAGGTTTTATATCTCTGTGTGCAGTTGAATGAGAATGCGCAAATGATAAAGCATCAAGAATAGGCCGACCGATAATATTAAAAAAATCGTCCCAACTTGAGAACTTATGATTTTCACAGTACTGTAGCAGATTATTTTCTACCCATTCGATTACAATAAAATAATCACCAGAGTCTTCATCACAACCAGAGTCAAGGATCTGTACAATGTTCTGATGCTGGAGATCCGCTAATGCCGTAACTTCTCGATGAAAAGACTCATAGATTATTTCATCAACCATTTTTCCTGTGTTTAATATTTTAACAGCAACTGTATTTCCGGTATCAGTATCAGTAGCTTTGTAAATGGAGGCCCATCCTCCATTTATCGGCGTTCCTCGAGTTACATATCGCCCATCGGCAAGGATACGCTTAGCCTCTCGCTTAAGACTCAAAGTTTTATTTTGGTTTGTCATAAATATAGTTTACACCATTTTTATTTAATTGATTATAGTAACTATTGGTTACTATGTACTTTCCCTATGAATGATCACGAAACATTTCTGTTTAAACTTACTCACATCTGCTTAAGCTACAACTACTGGGATAGTATTCCAATTATACATAGCAATATGAGTTTAAGTTCACAGGTAGAAATCTGGTAGAGAATCGCAGGTCAATTTTCAACCTAATCTGTTGAGTTAGTTACTCAAATCCCAATGGTTTTTAATCAGAGAAGCACACATTCCCCTAGCTGTTAGTATCACCTCTAAAATTTTAAAGGGATTTAAAATCCCCCCGCAGCCTGAGAAACCTGACACTGCCTTTCTTCTAGCACATCAATACAGAGTAAAGCCGTTTGCGGGCCGTCGCGCTCCGTCGTGGAGAGCCACTCTTGCACTGCCAGATAACGCGAATCTGGCGACCACAGCATGTCCTTGCCGAAAACGCGATCGTCTAGTGCTTTCCCGTCGATGGAGAGCGAAAAATAAGGCGGACCGAACCGAATTTCACCAGCGTAAATCAGCATCGCAGTATGTTGTCGATCGAATGAAGGCAGTTTGTGCAGCATATGAAAGCGTTCCGAATCAGTCTGAGGTTATCTCAATCAGATTACCATCTGGGTCGCTGACGATCGCTTCGTAAAATCCGTCCCCTGTCATTCGAGGCTGGGCAACCAGAATGCCGCGTTCTGCTGCTTTGCTGGCTAACGCTTCCACATCCGCTTTGCTCCCGACCGAAATCGCGACGTGCGCCCAGCCGCAGCCTTCTTTATTAGTTAAGGCTTCTGCCAACACCGGCAGCGTCATCAGCTCAATAGATGCGCCTTCACTCAGTTGAACGAAATGCGATTCAAAACCGGGGCGATTCCGGCTCACATACTTTTCCCCCACCTGAGCAGAGAAGAACTCTTGCCAAAATGCCGCCTGCGCGGCCAGATCGGCTGTCCATAACGCCACGTGTGCCACTTTCATCATAATTCCTTCTTAGCCGTTGTCTTTTGCTGGTTTTACAAACCAGCGGTTATGACCGCGTTCCATTCAGAATGGCTAACACCTGTTGGTGCAGCTCGGGATTACCGGTCGCGACTACCGTGCCGCCCGCTTCCGCTCGTTGTCCGTTGAGATCGGTAATGATGCCGCCCGCCTGCTCAATAATCGGGATCAGCGCAACAATGTCGTAGGGCTGCAATGCAAATTCCACGCAGATATCAATCTGGCCTGCTGCCAGCATCGCCATCGCGTAACATTCACCGCCATAGCGCGTCATGAGCGTGCTTTCTGCTAGATCGGCGAAGCGAACTGTCGGGTGCATCGCCAGCGGTTCCGGGGCGGTGGTGTGAAGAATCGCCTGTTCGAGCGACACGCCTTTGCGCGTGTTTAAGCGTATTTCCCCATGCCGATCGCTGCGCCACGCCTGTGAACCATCGGCCCAGAAGCACTCACCAGTAAACGGCTGGTTCATCATCCCCATCACGGCACGTTCATGGTGCAGCAGGCCGATGAGCGTTCCCCACACCGGTAATCCGCATAAAAAAGGCCGGGTTCCATCGACGGGATCTAAAACCCAACGCACCGGACCTTCCCCGCTCAGGCCAAATTCTTCGCCCATAATCGCGTGAGTGGGGTAATGGCGCATGATGTGCTCACGGATGACCCGCTCAGCCTCTCGGTCGGCTTCCGTGACCGGATCAAAGCGAAAGCCCTCTTTGGGCTTCGTCTCAATTTGGTTTGCGGTAAGAGCACGAAAACGCGGTAACGTTTCCTGGCTGGCCAGCGTGGCAAGCTCATGAAAAAAGGCAATATCGGGAAGCGACTGACTCATGGTGTTTTACCTTCCTATCGTGTTGGCATGACGGCATTGTTGAACATTGACGATGATAAATCGCAATGCTCACCACAGCTCGATTATGCGTTATTTTGCATAGTTAATTCGCTCGATTATGCACAAATCAGTAAACCACCACAATTCACGTTCTTCGCATTTGAGTAACACTTCATCTTATTTCATTAAGAAATAGACAATATGTACAATTTGTCTATATTAGACTTTTATTCTCTTATGGATGATAAGTAATGACCACACCCGTCGACATATTGAAGGGCAGCCAACAGGCACATATCGCGCTTCGCCCTCAGGTAAAAGTGACACCTCTAGATCGTAGCCACTCTTTATCCTCTCTCTATGAGTGCGATCTGTTTTTCAAAGCAGAGCACTTGCAGCACACTGGTTCATTCAAATTTCGTGGGGCGAGTAATAAAATCCGTTTGCTTACGACTGAACAAAAAAAACAAGGGATTATCACCGCATCTTCTGGAAATCACGGTCACGGTATGGCGCTTGCCGGAGCAACAACCGATGTGCCGGTAACGGTCTATGCATCTTCAACGGCATCGCAGCTAAAACTCGACGCCATCAAAGCATACGGGGCAACGGTCATTACGTTGGATCAAGATGGGCTAGGCGTCGAACTTGCTGCTGCCGAAGTAGCCGCTAGCACGGGAACGACCTGGGTCTCACCATATAATGATGTAGATGTCATCGCTGGTCAGGGAACTATCGCGCTTGAAATGCTCGAACAGGAAGAGGCGTTTGATGCGATTTTCATTGCCGTCGGCGGCGGTGGCCTGATTTCTGGTGTCGGTTCAGTAATGAAACAACTGTCACAACATACTCGCATCATTGCCTGCTGGCCGACCGCCTCCGTAGCAATGTACGAATCGCTGAAAGCTGGCAAAATCGTTGAACCAGAGGAACATGATACGCTCTCTGATGGGACGGCTGGCGGTCTTGAACCGGGTACGGTAACTTTCCCGCTCTGTCAGCAGGTTGTGGATGATTGTGTTCTGGTCAGCGAAGAAGAAATTAAGTCAGCCATTAAAACCGTTGCCCGTTATGAGCGCTGGATGATTGAAGGTGCTGCGGGGGTAGCAATGGCAGCCTTTATGCAGCAGGCCGATAAATGGCGTGGCAAGCGGGTCGCTGTGGTTTTATGCGGCCGAAATATTGCGCTTGATAAATTTGTCGGGGCCATAAAGTGAAAATTTTAAATCTGGATGAAATCCGCGCCCTGTTCCATGAAGAAACTGCACTGAATAAATTGCGCGCTGGTTTTCAGGCATTTTCGGCTAATAAAGTGCAGATGCCACCGGTACAGCAATTTCTTTTTAAGGATGTACAGGGTGACTGTTGTATCAAATCTGCCTGGATGGGAGGCTCAAACAGTTTTTGCGTGAAGGTATCCAGTGGTTTTTATCAAAATCCCTCGTCGGGCCTGCCAAGTAATGATGGCCTTAACCTCCTTTTTTCAGCCATAACAGGACAACCTCTGGTTTTATTGGACGATCATGGCTGGTTAACCGGTATGCGTACCGCGCTTGCTGGTCGCATTGCAGCGGAACTGCTGCTTCCAGAAAAAATTGAGCGCATCGCTATTTTCGGTACGGGTCTTCAGGCAGAACTGCAACTCCGGCAGCTATGTAATCTGACAGATTGTCGCGATGCCATTATATGGGGAAGAAGTGAGAAATCGCTGCAGCACATGAAAGAAAGGCTTTCCGATCTTAATGCCAACATCGTGTTAACGCAAAATGAGGAAGAAGCAGCCCGCTTATCTTCGATCATCGTCACCGCGACACCTTCAACGACCCCGCTTATCCAGCATGAATGGGTTAGCTCTGGGACGCATATTACTGCTGTAGGCGCTGACGCTCCCGGCAAACAGGAACTGGATGCCGCGCTGGTTGGCGCAGCAGATATGGTTCTTGTCGATGCCTTACCACAATGCCGTGCCTATGGGGAACTGAGTCACTGTCAGGGGCAATATCAGGAAAATCAGTTGATCGTGGAAATAGGCACCTTGCTGACAACTCCTTCATTGTATCAACGAGATCCGTCACATATCACGATTGCCGATCTCACTGGATTGGGTATTCAGGATGCGCAGATTTCTGCCAGCATTCTGTCAACGCTGGGCTGAAAAAGTATTCAGGAACGGCTGTACATACCCGGCTCTGTATGCTTTTAACCTGATGCAGGGAGCAAGGAAACGTAGCGACACTTTTCAGAACATTCGGTAAAGTGTCGCGGTTTGCATCGGAGGAAGGCATATGGCACCGCAACACAATGATAAGCAGCTTAGTTTTAACACCCTGAAGTCGATGGCCGACGGCATTGCCGCTTTATTTTTTCCGGCCGTGGAAGTCGCCATTCATGATGTAAAAAAGGGGAAGGTGGCTTATCTGGCAAACAACCTTTCCAGACGGCAGATTGGAGATGATGCAGGGCTCGAGCAGCTCGAGCTGGGAGAGTTAAGTACGCTGACAGGGCCGTACGAAAAACTCAACTGGGATGGAAGAAAAATGCGCTCAGTCAGCATCCTTATTCCACAACAAGATAGCCTGGGATACGTTTTCTGCATCAATTTCAGTACCGCGCGCTTTGAAGATGCCCGCAACGCGCTTGATCTTTTCTTATCCGTAAACCGCTTGCAGCCACAGCCGACACAGCTTTTTGAACATGACTGGCAGGAAAAAATTAATACTTACCTTCATACCTGGCTGGCCGAGAATAATACCTCTCTCACCACGTTGACTCGGAGCCAGAAAAAGGCTGTTGTCGTTTCGCTTTATAATCAGGGTGCCTTCAATGTCCGGAACTCGGCAGATTATATTGCTAAGGTTTTGTCCATGGGACGGGCTACTGTTTATAAACATATCAAGGAAATACGATAATGGTTCAGCAGGTACACGACAAAAAATAGCCCCCGGACGTCTCCGTCAGGGGGCTAGAGCAGAAATTGCTGAGTAACCTTATTGCCTTTAGCTCAGGTCAGCACCGTTGCTGGCAATCACCTTCTTATACCAGTAGAACGATTTCTTTTTCTTTCTGGCTAATGTGCCTTCGCCTCGGTCATCGCGATCGACATAGATGAAGCCGTAGCGTTTGCTCATTTCACCGGTGGAGGCAGAGACCAGATCGATACAGCCCCATGAGGTATAGCCGATGACCGGAATACCGTCACCAATGGCGTCCGCCATCGCGCTGATGTGCTCGCGCAGGTAGCTGATGCGATAGTCATCATCAATCTCGCCCTGCTCGTTAATCTCGTCCTTCGCGCCCAGCCCGTTCTCGACCAAAAACAGCGGCTTCTGATAGCGGTCATACATCATGTTCATGGTGATGCGCAGGCCCAGCGGATCGATTCCCCAGCCCCATTCGCTCGCCTTGATGTGCGGGTTCTTTAACGACTTCACGATGTTCGCCGCGCTGCTGTTGTGCTCGTTCATATCCGCCGAGGCGCAGCGGGAGGCGTAATAGCTGAAGGACACAAAATCTACCGTGTTCTTGAGAATCTCGTCATCGCCCGGCTCTGACGCAATCGTGATGCCCTTCTCTTTAAACAAACGGCCGGTATACGCCGGATAGGTGCCGCGCGCCTGTACATCAATAAAGAACAGGTTTTCCCGATCTTTATTCAGCGCCGCCCAGACATCTTCCGGTTTGCACGACCACGGATAGAAATTGCCACCGGCCAGCATACAGCCGACCTGATTTTCCGGGTTAACCTCATGCGCAATCTTCGTCGCCAGCGCGCTCGCGACCAGTTCATGGTGTGCGGCCTGATATTTCACCTGCTCCTGATTTTCCCCTTCGGCAAAGACCAACCCCGCGCCGGAAAACGGGCTATGCAGCAAAATATTGATTTCATTGAACGTCAGCCAGTATTTCACCAGCCCGTCAAAGGCTTCAAAACAGGTGCGAGCATAGCGGGCGAAGAACTCCACCATTTTCCGGTTACGCCATGAACCGTACTCGGTGACCAGATGCATCGGCACATCGAAATGGCACAGCGTCACCAGCGGCTCGATGTTGTACTTCTTGCACTCGGCAAACATATCGCGATAAAAGGCGATGCCGTCCGCGTTGGGCGTCAGCTCATCGCCGTTCGGATAGAGCCGGCTCCAGGCGATGGAGGTACGGAACACCGTGAACCCCATTTCCGCCATCAGTGCGATATCTTCTTTATAGCGATGATAGAAATCGATCGCCTGATGGCTGGGATAAAACTCATCCTCACGCAGCGCGAAACGAGGTTCTTGCCCCAGTTTCACCGGCAGACGATTCACGCCGTGGGGAATCATGTCCACCGTCGTCAGCCCTTTACCGCCTTCAAGGTACGCGCCTTCTGCCTGATTGGCCGCAATCGCGCCCCCCCATAAGAACCCATTGGGAAATGTTGATGCAGACATACGCTCTTCTCCTTCGTACTAATTAGTGCTTCATTTAATTCGTGTTCGCTGCGTGCTGCGGCGCGGAAACCTCATCACTCTGTACGCGTTTCTCTTCCGGTTTTTCTTCGACTGGGATGTCTTCAAAGCCCAGCAGTAAGGTGACGAAGAAGGAAATCACGACGGACAGAAGCATGACGCCGAATACCCAGGCAATGCTCATCGGGTTGGTCGGATCAAAGAACTGCACGCTGGTAAACAGCCCCGGCGACGCCATTGAATGGCTTGCCAACCCACCGATACCCGCAACGGCACCACAGATAAAACCGGTAATTAAACAGGCGATCAGCGGACGCTTCAGACGTAAAGCCACACCGTACAGCGCCGGTTCAGAGATCCCGGCAACAATGGCCGAGGCTGCCGCCGCCAGTGCCGTCTGGCGCAGTTCCGGGTTTTTGGTGCGCCAGGCAACCGCCAGTGAAGAACCGCCAAGCGACAGGTTCGCACCGATTTCAGACGGCATTACCATGCCTTCTTTGCCCGTTTCAGCGATGGTTTGAATGATTGTCGGGGTAAACACGCGGTGCATACCGGTCATCACCAGCAGTGGCCAAATAGCGCCCATGATGGCAACGGACAGCCAGCCAAGATAGTCATGTACCGTGTACACCACCGCAGAAATACCGCTACCGATCCAGATCCCAATCGGGCCGATCAACATAATGGCAATCGGGGAGGCAATCAGCACGATTAACATCGGCTTCAGGAAGTTTTTGGTCACCGCTGGCGTAATGCGGTCTACCCATTTTTCAATGTAAGACAGAATCCAGGTCATACACAGCGCCGGAATCACGGTGTAGGTATACTTCACCGCCGTGACGGTCAGCCCCATAAACACCACCTGCTGACCCTGCGCCGCTTTTGCCATCAGATCGATAAACGTCGGATGAACCAGCACCCCGGCGATAGCAATCGCCAGCGACATATTGGTTTTGAATTTTATCGCCGCAGACGCCGCCACCATGATCGGCAGGAAGAAGAACGCGCCGTCACCAATCACGTTCAGAATTGTTATCGTCGATGCGCCCTTCTCAAACAGCCCGGTCATATCGAGGATCATGGCAAGCAGTTTCACCATCGATCCGCCGATAATCGCGGGAATGAGCGGTGACATCGTGCCAATCAGCGCATCCAGAATCCCCGCGCCGATGCGTCGCAGCGTAATTTTATTGTTCACCGGTACGGTTTTTTCAGCTTCCACGCCTTCTGGCAGCAGTTTCACCACCTCGGCGTAGGCCTGAGAAACGGTGTTGCCGATGATGACCTGACACTGGTTATCATTTTTCACGACGCCCAACACGCCGCTTATGGCTTTCAATTCGGCCACATTCGCCGCATCGTTATCTTTCAGCACAAAGCGCAGACGAGTCATACAGTGCGTCACGGCGGCGATGTTATCAGCCCCACCGATGGCATCGACGATCGAACGGGATACAGCCGCATAATTCTTTGACATGGATAGACAATCTCTCGTAATCGCGCACGCTACACCCAATTCAACACACCGTTCAACGCGTCCAAAACGGGAATATCACTTGATGCACGCACATTTATTATTCAATTTCATACAGTTATGAAAGTATTCATGCCGGTATCCCTGCTCCATGCAACGTAATGAAACGCCGATGGGTAACCGGTTCCACATGATAGTGTTTATATATGAATACGATTTCAATAATTTTGTTATGAATATTTTTCTTATGTGATCGTGATCGTCATGAATAGCGTGTTACTCCCTTCGGTCGCTTCGGTTTTGCACTCATCATCCTGCTACCGGTCCATATCCTAAATAATTCGAGTTTCAGGCAGGCGGCAAGCGAAGGCATCCCGATGAGCTTACTCAAGTAAGTGATTCGGGTGACTGAACGCAGCCAACACACATGCAACTTGAAGTATGACGGATATAAAGTGTGTAAAATGACGGGAGTATTCAACGTCTCAGGATGTCCCATGTCGACAATGCAGGAAGTGGCGAAGAAAGCAGGCGTATCGAAAGCGACAGTGTCGCGCGTGCTATCGGGCAAAGGCTATACCAGTGAAGAAACCAAAACGCTGGTCTATCAGGCCATTGAGGAGACGGGATATCGGCCAAATTTACTGGCGCGGAATCTGGCGACCAGCAAATCAGCCTGTATTGGTTTGGTGGTGACCAACACGCTCTATAACGGCAGCTATTTTAACGAGTTGCTGTCCCAGGCCGCCAAGAAATTGGAAGACAACGGGCGTCAGTTGATTCTGGTCGATGGCAAACACAGCGCCGATGAAGAGCGCGCCGCGATTCAATTCCTGCTGGGGTTACGCTGTGATGCGATCATCATCTATCCCCGTTTTCTCACCGTGGATGAAATGGACGACATCATCGAGAAGCACAAACAGCCGATCATGGTGGTTAACCGTAAACTGCGTAAACACCAGAGCCACTGTATTTGCTGTGATCACAAGGGTTCCAGCTATAACGCCACGCAGCATCTGATCGCGCGCGGCCACAGAGATATCGCTTTTATCACCGGTTCACTGGATTCGCCGACCGCTATCGAACGCCTTTCCGGCTATAAAGATGCCCTGACGGCGGCCAATATCGCGGTACGGGATGAACTGATTGTGAAAGGAAAATGGACGCCGCGCAGCGGTTCGCTCGCCATTAACGCCCTGCGCGATAACCGAGTATCGTTCAGCGCCGTTCTCGCCAGCAATGACGATATGGCGATTGGCGCGATAAAAGCGTTGGATGACGCTGGCGTTGCCGTGCCGCACGACGTTTCTGTCGTCGGGTTCGACGATATTCCCACCGCCCCGTTTTTGAAGCCGTCACTCTCCAGCGTCAAAGATCCGGTGAGCGATATGATCAACGAAGTGATTAACCGCCTGATCGCGATGCTGGACGGCGGCTATTTCTCGAAAGAGAACCTGTTCTTATCGGAGCTGCAGGTCAGAGATTCCATTCAGAACGGACCGTACGGTAATCAGCCTGTTTGAATTTGCTACGGGGTCATTTCAGACCCCGTTTTTCACGGCAACAAAAAAAGCCCACCAGCAGATTGTAGATAAACTGCATTAGTTTAGACGTGAACTGACCGTTTTCGCGGACAGAACACAATCAAATCTGACAGGCTGTATTGAGTGAGGAGCGGACCTTACATTGTGTTGCGCTGGGTAATGAGAGCAGGTCACGGTGTACGCTGGTACTTACAAGGCTATCTGAGCTTACCTGGCCCCTAAATAACGTGACAGATTTAGAGACCTTAATGGGACTTATCCATCAGCCCCATATAAAATCAGGGTCACGTCAGTCGACGGAGCTTAATGTGTGGCCTGATGATTCTGGACACTTACCAAGAGCGATAAACTTCACTAATACAAATGTGGTATTCAATGAAAAATAGACGAGATTTTACCCTGAGTTTAAACGCGAAACATCTACCCTCGTGGTTGATCGTGGTTATTTCGTTGCTCAGGCATGTGAGTATATGGGGTGGGTGAAACGGATATGCAGCGCTGGGTAAATCAGCTCATCAGTTAACGGCGCGGCGCGGCACCTGTTGGCGGCACAGCTGTGATACCACAAAATCTGATCGTGGTTGAACAAGTGGAAAAGCATGGGAAGTATATTGCTCTCAAAGGTGACTTGCTAGAAACTATGAAGCAAGCCGTCGTGCAGGCAGTGCGAAAAGAAGGCGATATCGCCAAAACGTTACTGAAAAAAACCGCAGGTGATGGCAAGTTGCGCTGGGCTGATTTTTGATATGATTAATAAAAATAAAACATGAATGTCTAAAGGATGTTTTGGCTATAGACTTTTTACGCTTAAAAATGAGATAAAAAATGGCATATAATGATGAAGACGTAGAATTCGCTAAGGCTCAGGCAAGAGAAATATGGAAGATACTTGATTATGTTCGAGGGGCATCCCCTATATCTAACTATCGTTCATTAGCGTATTCAATCTTCTTCATACGCTATCTTCAATCCAATACAGGCCAGCATTTTGAGGCAGCAAGGTTCGATTCTTTTAATGTTATTGCCAGTTATTCTTACGAGCTGATAAATTTTGCTGTTCAACTTGGATTAATTCATGATGAAGTATCTGGTTTCCTATGTAATTACTTGGAAAACACACTGCGTTTGTTTGATAACATTGATGAATCTTTTGTTCGCCATGCAATAAAAGATGGGCTAATAAATAAAAACCCTTCCATAGCATCGCTTTCTCTGTCTGAACTAGATTTACTGTTTGCAGAGAATGAAGGTAAATCAGGTAGTGAATTTTATACTCCTAGAGACATAAACCACTTGGTCACAGTAATTGGATTGAGTTATCAACCAAAGTCGATATGTGACCCGTTCGCAGGTGCTGGAAATACCGCATTTTCTTTTTCCGATATAGGTTCGGAGAAAGTTAGAATTGACACTCAAGAAATTAACAAAGATGCTTACTTTAAGCTAATTATAAGCAGAATCGTTAGGAATATAGAAGGTCGTGACTATTTTGGCGACTCTTTATCGCAACCAGTCTATCAGGAAAATAAATACGATCTAATCGTTTCTTTTCCACCTTTTGGCATGAAAATCCCGAAAGCCACTCGGGATAATATCTACTATAAAGCGCGTAATGAGTGGCTAGATATAGCCGGAAATTTGCCAGAAAGTAGAAGTGACTGGTTTATAACTTTATCAATGCTGCCAGCCCTTTCTGCGGGAGGTAAACTATTGGTCGGTATGTCCCTTGGGGCTTTAACAAGAACAGGTTCGGAGGCCAGAGTTCGCCAGTATTTAGTCTCTAATGGGATTATCGAACAAGTAATTCTACTACCTAAAAATATCCATTACTCGACGTCTATCTCAACCGTTCTTCTTGTTCTCAATTCAGGATCAAGCAATATAAAAAACAGTGGAATTAAATTTGTAGATGCCTCGCTGTTTTATGAGCCTACTAGAGGTCGAAATGTTCTCACGCCAGACAATATTAATGAGATCGTGGAGGCTTGTCATAACGATGGCAGATTTAGCATTAGCTCATATCGTAGCCAGATTGCAGATAGAGATTTTAATTTAGATCCTTCATTGTATGTACGTAAAGATCTAAAAATTAGTGAAATTACTGTGAAGAATTTTAGAGGTTACTCTGACTTTAAAGTTCCAATGCATCCCTGCTTGAATGTATTAGTTGGGGAGAATGGCGCAGGGAAAACCTCAATATTAGAAGCCGTAGCATGTGGACTTGGTCCTTTTCTTACCGCTATGCCTGACGCAAAAGGAAAACTGATAAAAAAATCAGATATTCATATAAATTCAAAAGGAATAGCTAACTATGCTCGCATATCTATTGAAACAACATCAAGTCTGAGCTGGGATCTCGTGGCAAAGGGGACTGATGTTTCCGAGCCCCCTAAAATCGGAACAACGGCCCTCACTAGTTATGCTAGTCATCTTGTAGATAGTCAGTCTGAATTTCCACTGATTGCTTATTATGGGACTAACCGCGCTCTTTCTTCTACAAATTCTAAAGTCGCAATAAATCCATTCGAGAAAGAAATTCGTGGAGAGGGTTACGACTCTGCTCTGGATGCTAAGGTGAACTACGGCATCATAAAGAACTGGTTTTCAAAAATTGAAGTTGATGAGCTTCGAAAACGCGATGAGCTGAAAGACCACAAATTTATTCACCCAGCTAAGAGACTTGTTTCCGAGACTGTTTACCAGATCGTAGATCGAGCTACGAGCTTAGAGTTCGACAAAAATAGCAACGATGTTGTGGTGCATTGGAAAAATGAAAAGAATGAATCCGTAAAACTTACCTTGGAGCAATTGAGCGAAGGCTATAGAAATATGGTTGCTCTTACCATTGACTTAGTGAGACGCGCCTATTTGCTTAATCCTACTAGTTCTAGCCCATTAGCAGTTAACGGAATAGTCTTAATTGATGAAATTGAGCTTCACTTGCACCCGAGATGGCAACAAAAGATTCTGAATGATCTTACTCACTTGTTTAAGAGAATTCAGTTTATTGTTACAACACATAGTCCTCAGGTCCTAACAACCGTAAAAGCCGATTCTATCCGCATTGTTTCTGCCGATGCTATCGAAGCAAAGTTAGTAAAAGGGACTAGTACTTACGGATCTGAAAGCTCAAGAATGTTGGAAGATGTTTTAGGTGGCAGCATTCGACCTCAACATCTTGAAATTGTAAAAAAATTAAATCGTTATACGAAATTAGTAGAAGCCGGCCAATGGGATACAGATGAGGCGTTAGAGCTCAAAAAAGTGTTATACCAATGGGGTGGGCAGACAGAAGCGGAGCTACAAAGACTAGAAACAGATATTCGTATTCGTGAATTCGAGCGTGACAATGAAAACGATCAATAAAAGAGGAGAGCCCAACCGATTTGGTGCATTCAGAGCTGCGCACCCTGATGCTTTGTGGGAGAGAGATAAAGACTCAATTGGAGAAGCTTTCCGTTGTTGCAGTGCAAGATATCAGGAGACTCAGCAACAATTGCGGACGGATCAAGGTAATTTATGTGCATATTGTGAACAGGATTTATTATCTGGAACTAATGGGGCACTAGATGACTGTCGCATTGAGCATTTTCATCCAAAATCGAAACGAGAACCAGGAGAGCCTAATTGGGGGCTAGAGTGGAGCAATTTACTAGCAGTTTGTTGTGGCGGAAATCAAAGTAGAGTTGTTAATCCTGAAGAGAGATTTGATACTGAGCCAGAAAATTATTCTTGCGATGTACCGAAGGGTGACAAAATTTTGGATGAAATTATCTTAAATCCTTTACATTTACCTAACTTAAATATTTGGAGGTTTCGTCGTTCTACAGGAGAAATTTCTGTAAATGAGGACTTATGTTTATCACTAGAACTAGACGTCGAAATGGCACGCAAAACAATTGAGGAATTAAATTTAAATTCCCCGCGGTTAATGAGATTTCGAAAAACTGTTATCGATAACCTCAATAATCGAATTACAGAAAGTTTGAAGTGTGGAGAAACGGTAGAGCAAGCAATTAGCTCTATTGCCATATCAATATTCAGAAAAAATAGAGCAGGTGATTGGCCATCTTTTTTTAGTGCTGCAAGATTTTATCTAGGTCAGCAGGCTGAGCTTGTTTTGGCTAAGCCAATTTAAATTATTTTTAACTGTTTAGCTTCCGGGAGGCTAACTTTGGTGGCCTCTTCTATATGTTTACACTATGCCTACTGAACAGCCGTATTTAAAATAAGAGTTCAGCAACTTCCGCCCCTGGCACAGAGCCGCCCGTCAGATCACGTTTAGCTCTGTGCAGCAAGATTGCCAGATCAGGTCTGAGCTAATACAGATAACCCGCTCTGCGGGTGATTCAACCGTACGTGCTCGACTGTCATTTTACGCTATTGACGTAACGAACCATGCCCTGGAGCAATTGCGCAAACCGATGTGATTCATAATTACCCTCACTTGGCACCATCCAAACGCTGTTAACTTCCAGTTGGATCGTTGGTACGCCATGTGCTGCGCCGAACTTTGTGACGGTTTCATTCTTGGAGGCGGCAAAATAGTTGTTTGAGTAATTGGAAATCCCTTCATTTCGCAATGAGGCGATGAGTTGGGTCACCAGTTCGTCTTTACCCAGCAGAGATTTTCCCTTCATGGTTCCGATATCGACATCATAGGGTCGGTAAGGGTGGCTGCCGTGGATATCAATAATGAGTTTCGGCTTTTGTGATTTTATTAATTCGGCTAGCCTCGCTTTATAATCATTATTATCGTAGTAGTTGGGGTCTGAAGGAGAGGCTTTTGTTGTATAGATGACCGTCGAACCCGTCAGTTTTCCCAACATGATTGCCAGCGCTGCCGTTCCCCCTCCGTCAGAGAAACGATATTTTCCATCCCGAAACGGTTCGGTAGCATGAGGGGCGCTAATGATAATGGGCTCCTGCCCTAAGATGACGTTAAACCATTTTTCCCCCTCTTTCGGTTTAACATCTCTATTTTTATCTGCATCCTTTTGATAAACGATTGCTTCGTTGATCTGTTCAGGCGTGAGCAATGCTTTTTCGAAATGGCTAGTACCCTGATTCAATGAGCATGCCGATGCTGAAAAAACAAACAGTGCAATAACAGTAAATCTTCTTATTAATGCAATATTAAGTAATTTCTTCATCTGTTATCTCTCATAGAAATATTTGCCATTCCAATGCTCATGGAAACACAAAAGCGACGCAGTTTAGGAAGCCGACACGCTAAAAAATACGCGATTAAACCGACTATCCCTAGCGTAATGACTACTATAGAAGAAGATGTTTTTTAGGAGGGTTTGATGCAAATAAAGTGAAAAAAAGAGGGCAACCTAACGCACCGAAACGATCGTTTGCAGCACGCGATTGCCCATTTTTATCTGTCTGATACTGTCTTAAACGTAAACGTTAAGCTGGTTATTTTCCGTTGGGCGATTAACCCCATCGGCTATCGGTGGCTTAAAGACCGACGCGCTATTGTCGTACGTTGTGCGGGTTCGGGTAGAAGCGTCCTGATTAGGGTAACCAGACAGCTGCGACGAGCGGGAAATGCCCTGAACATGATCAGGTTTGTCAGGCATGGCACTATATGACACTGGAGAAACTAGGTTAAGACCAATCATTTTTCTTCCCCCTATTCATCTCATCTGTCAGTAAAACTTATCTTGCTTACTACTGAGTATAGAACAATCAAGCAGGGGGAATATGTAAGGTTTTGTCTGAAAAAAAACCGCTAGTGCGCCACTGACGAAGGGAAAGAGAAGACAAACAATCAGCACTGTTTTTTTATTTTCTATCAGTGAGTTATGCGTTCTTCTCCCTCGCGCGCAGCCGCCCTGCCGCATTTTTATAAGGCGAGGCGGTATTGAACTGAATCATCCGACCACGCGTCCACTTACCGTACCAGCATTCACCGTAGAGCTGTGCATCGGTATAGCGCTCAACCAGCGCGATAAGCGCCAGTTTATTCGCGGTAAGCAACGCGACCAGTTCAGACCAATCGGTAATGTGAGCGAAGTCCTGATAGAATTTTTGCGCGAGTAAACCAAGCTGATTCCACTGGTAGCCCGTCTCTGGGAAATCGATGGGGTTACCCTGCTCTTCCTGCTGATGCCATTTCAGCACCAGATTGCCCCAGCCCAGCAAATACGCCACCAGATTTGCCGCACTCATCTGTGTTCCCTGCGCATGTCCTGCCATTTCCGGCGAGAATGCGCGATCGGCGGGAACGGCCTCGATTCGCTTCATTAACAGCGCAAACTGACTGTTGATTGCCTTGATCAAGGCTTCCTTGCTGTCTGGCACCGCCATCATCTCCCCCGACTATTCTGCTATCCCCGTCATACTTCAAGTTGCATGTGCGTTGGCTGCGTTTAGTCACCCGAATCACTTACCAGTGTAAGCTCATCGGGATTCCCTCACTTGCCGCCTTCCTGAAACTCGAATTATTTAGGGTAGATGTACAGAATCAGGTTACTGATCAAACGGCGGCACCGCTTTGTCATCGCTCACGTTTTCAGCGCTGTGCCAGCAGCCGAATCGACGCCTCACGCTCGCGGGGTGACGTCACGGGCGTATGGATGATGAACTCATCCACGCCAAAACGTTGATGGTAACTTTCCAGACGCTGATGGATATGCTCCGGCGTACCGTAAAGCACATTGCGCGGCTCCTGCACGATACGGAAATCCGTCGCGCCCGCCTGCCGAACGAAGTTATCAGCCTGTTCCTGACTGCCTACCGTCAGCGGCGGCTTGTTCTCAATGTAAACTTTATAGTTATGCTGCGTGCTGGCCAGCGCCTCCGCATCCTCATGACGTTCGGCGGCAATCACCGACAGCGACAGCAGCGTCTGGGCATTGGCGGGTTTCAACTCCCGATAGCTCAAGAGAGATTCCGTCAGCAGCGCTTCACTGGCATTGATGAACCCGGCGAACACAAAACTCCAGCCCAGCGAAGCAGCTAACCGCGCACTCTCCTGACTGGCTCCCAGCAGAAAGCGCTGCGGCGTATGTTCAGGTAATGGCGTCGCATTCAGGCGCTCGCCCGTCTCGTCATGACTGTCGAGAAAGCGGTTTAGCTGATGTAGCTTTTCCGTAAAGGCAACCCGCTGCGTCTCACCGATTTCCTGCTGTAGCGCCCGCGTCGCCAGCGGCAGTCCGCCCGGTGCTTTGCCGATCCCCAAGTCCACACGCCCGCCGGCCAGAGCGCTGATCACATGAAAATTCTCCGCAACCTTATACGGACTGTAGTGCTGTAACATCACGCCACCGGAGCCAATGCGCAGCGTTGTCGTGTGTGCCAGCAGCCAGGTGATCAAGACCTCGGGAGACGATCCCGCCAACTCATCGGAATTATGATGCTCGGAAACCCAAAAGCGGTGATAGCCGAGCGCCTCTGCCGCTTTCGCCAGCGACACGGTTTGCGCCAACGCCTGCGCCGCACTCATTCCTTCGGCGATCGGACTTTGATCTAATAAACTGAGCTTATATCCCACGATGTTTCCTTATTTTCAGCGACTATCCGTTAGCGCTATTTATTGCAAGGCTATGCATTTAAAAACCCGTCATTTCAAAACGTCGTTTAAATAAATGGGGCAATAAAATCAGCCAGTGCAAACGCAGAATAAGAAGGATGTTGCATAATAGTGTGAAATATAAATATCAATAATGGATTTTGTTAGCAGATATTTTAATAACGGCGACATGCGGGAAGTCTGAAATACGCCGGGATAAAAAGATATGAAATATAACCAGACGGTATTTATCCATTGAGTGGCTATCAGCTACCTTTATCGTGTTTACGTTTTGTTAAGGAGGTGTATTGATATGGCTGACTCTATCCCCTGTTGTGATACGTCATTCGAGCAGCAGTTAATTAACTGGCGACGGCACTTGCATCAGTACCCAGAACTGTCCAATCAGGAACACCAAACCACCGCGCACATTACCCGCTGGCTACAAGAGAAAGACATCCGCCTGTTGCCCCTTGCCTTAACCACGGGCGTCGTTGCCGAGATCGGTCACGGCAGCGGCCCGACGATTGCGTTGCGGGCCGATATTGATGCGCTGCCGATTGAAGAGCTGGTCGATGTGCCGTTTCGCTCTCAGCACGCGGGCGTCATGCATGCCTGCGGACACGATTTTCACACCGCTGTGATGCTCGGTGCCGCCTGTTTGCTGAAAAAACGCGAATCTGTCTTACCGGGTAAAATCAGGCTGTTCTTCCAACCCGCAGAAGAAGTTTCTACCGGTGCCAAACAGCTCATCCGCGCCGGCGCACTCGCCGATGTCACCGCCGTTTTCGGCCTGCACAATGCACCTGAACTTCCCGCTGGCACCTTCGCAACACGCAGCGGTCCGTTTTATGCCAATGTGGATCGCTTCGCTATTCACATTACCGGCAAAGGTGCACACGCGGCCAAACCCGAACAGGGCATCGACAGCATCGTCACCGCCTGCAATATCGTCAATGCGCTGCAAACACTGCCGAGCCGCAGCTTCAGCTCGCTGGAATCGCTGGTCATCAGCGTTACGCGTATTCAGGGCGGCAACACCTGGAACGTCCTGCCGCAAACAGTAGAACTGGAAGGTACGGTACGCACCTACAATGCCGCGATTCGCGCGGAAATTCCGGAACGCATTGAACAGTTGATTGGTGGTATTGCCCTTGCGCTGGGCGCAAAAGCGGAGCTGAAATGGTATCCCGGTCCGCCCGCGGTTGTGAACACCAGCGAATGGGCCGATTTCAGCAAGCAAATTGCCCGAGACGCGGGCTATCAGGTAGAAAACGCCGAACTGCAAATGAGCGGCGAGGACTTTGCCCTTTATCTTCAGGACGTGCCGGGCACGTTCGTCAGCATTGGATCAAACAGCGAATTTGGCTTGCATCATCCTCAGTTCAACCCAGATGAAAGCGCGATTGCGCCAGCCTCACGCTATTTCGCTCAATTGGCGGAGGCCGCACTGCATCGTCTGCGTACCACGAAAGTCACCCCGCCACAGGCGGTACTGTCTCCATCGTAATGCGTTGATCTACCCATATCCCTCCTCAGCCCGCTCAATCCGGCGGAGGGGGATATTCCCTAAATCATTCGTGCTGGCAAATTGATGAAAAACCTATTTTCAGAACGAGAACGGGGGGAATGGAATAGAGGAGTAAAGCGTCCGCGCCAGGGACAAAGGCGTTAGGAACGCCTTTGAACGTCGCTTGCGACGGCCCTGAAAGGGTGAATCTCAGGGATGAGATTCATATCCGCGCGGCTCGAGCTTACAGGGAGGTACTTGCAGCGTCTTTACGATCTATCCATTACCACCGCTCAACGCGCATATATGGACTAACGTATAGTTAGTGTATTCCATTAACCCCGAACCGCATGATAACGGCGGGAAAAATACACCAGCCCATCGGTGCTTTCGCCCTGCTTAATCGCTAACACCCGGCAAATAAAGATATCGTGCGTCGCCGCGCTCACCACCTCTTCAACAAGGCAGTCAAACGCCACCAGCGCATCCCGCAACACCGGTGAGCCCGTGTGCAGCACATCCCACTCCGCCGCCGCAAACCGTTCTTCGGTAGACGAGCGGCTGCCAAACAGCGTCGACAGCGCCTCATGATGGGCGGCCAGCGTATTGATGCACAAATGCGTATTCGCCTGAAACGTGGGATACACCGACGACCCGCGATTCAGACACACCAGCAGCGTACCGGGCGTATCACTGACGCTGGACACGGCGGATGCCGTAAATCCGGCCTTACCTGCCGGGCCATCCGTCGTAACGACATTGACCGCCGCGCTCAGCTTTGCCATCGCATCGCGAAACGCCTGCTGGTCAACGCTGGCAACCGCCGCAGAGAGAGCCGCGTCATTCGCGGTAACGAGTCGTTCAGCAACAAGATCAGACATTACATGCTTCCTTTAAATACGGCGAGAGACACAATCATTAACATTATACTAACAAAATAAGCCGCGTCATCATCTGAAATTTTCGAATTTCATTATCCATTTTTGTTGTTTTACATCATGCCTCACCTCATCAATAGTGAAAACACGCCGTTAACGCCCTATTAACCTTTCATTGAATACGTGAATACCTATTGATGGCTTGTTAATTGATAGCCGGTTTATTGATGAACTGTTTTCACTTTCATGGAAGTACAACCAATTAAGAATAAACATATTCAACGAATAACAAGCACATTCAATTAATAAAAGGTTCTTGATAATGAGTAAACAACAAACATCTTCAAACCGACAATTAAGACTGGGTTTAATATTACAAGGTGCAGCAGGAAATATGTCCGCGTGGCGACATAAAAACGTCGTACCCGACGCCAGCATTAATTTTGGTTTTGTTCTGGATGCGGTAAAAAAAGCCGAACAAGGGAAATTTGATTTTGTCTTCGTGGCCGACGGTCTGTATATCAATGAAAAATCGATCCCCCACTTTCTCAATCGCTTTGAACCCCTGACGCTACTGTCCGCGCTGGCTACTGTCACCACCCATATTGGTCTGGTCGGTACGCTCTCGACGTCGTATTCCGAACCCTTCACCACTGCCCGGCAATTCGCCAGCCTTGACCATCTGAGCAACGGCCGCGCAGGCTGGAACGTGGTGACATCGCCGCTGGAAGGATCGGCGAAAAACTTTTCCCGTGCACAGCACCCGGAACATGCGCTGCGCTACCGCATTGCCGATGAATTCCTTCAGGTAGCGAAAGGCCTGTGGGATTCCTGGGAAGACGATGCCTTTATTCGTGACAAAACCAGCGGACAGTTCTTCGATCCCGAAAAGCTGCACACGCTGAACCATAAAGGGGAATTCTTCTCGGTACAGGGGCCGCTGAATATTGGCCGATCCGCGCAGGGCCGCCCTATTGTGTTTCAGGCCGGCGCGTCTGAAGACGGCCAAAAACTGGCCGCCAAACACGCCGATGCCATCTTCACCCATCAACACACGCTGGAAGAGTCGCAGCGCTATTACCGCGAGGTAAAACAGAAGCTGGAAGAAAACGGTCGCCGGGCCGATCAGCTGCATGTCTTTCAGGGCGTCAGCGTGATTGTCGGCAACGACGCGGAGGACGTAGAGCGCCAGTATCAGGAAACCGCACAGCTGGTCACCATTGAAGACGCCCTCAATTATCTGGGACGCTACTTTGAGCACTACGACTTCTCACAGCATCCGCTGGATGAACCTTTCCCTGATATCGGCGATCTGGGGAAAAACAGCTTCCGCAGCACCACCGATGAAATCAAACGCAACGCGCAGGAAAAAGGCTTAACGCTGCGGCAGGTTGCGCTGGAAGCCGCGTCACCGCGCCCCGTCTTCAGCGGCACGCCCGAACAGGTGGCGGATGGCTTGCAGCGTTGGTTTGAAAACGGTGCCGCCGACGGTTTCATCATTCAGGGCGGCACGCCGGATACGCTCAACCACTTTGTCGATCGCGTCGTTCCCCTACTGCAACAGCGCGGCCTGTTCCGTCAGGAATATCCCGGCTACACGCTGCGGGAAAATCTGGCTCTGGATTATCCGGTGAATCAATTCACGCGTTAATTCGCGCAACAGGAGATTCACCGTGAAGCGTTCCCCTTTTATCACCGTAACCGGTCTGGCGACATTATTGAGTACCGCGCTGGTAACTCATGCGCAGGCGCAAGATGCGGGATTCGTTAGCCGTATCGACCTGAAAGCCAACCAAACGCCTATTCGTATCGGGAAGAACGCTGAGGCTATCGCGCAGATCCCGGCTAATTTCAAATTCGTGACGCCGGGAAAGCTGACGATTGCCGTCTCGGCCCTCAGTTCACCGCCGCTGTCGCTGTTGGCTGACGATAACAAAACGCTTATCGGCAGCGATGCCGATATCGCGCGACTGGTCGCCGACGGCCTCGGACTAGAGCTGAAGCTGGTTCCCGCCTCCTGGGAAGATTGGCCGCTGGGCATCACCGCGGGGAAATATGACGCCGCCATTTTTAATATCGCGGTGACAAAACTCCGCAAAGAGAAATTCGACTTCGCCACGTATCGCATTGATACGCTCGGTTTCTACGTGAAATCGACCAGCAAGATTACGTCGATTAACAAACCGGAGGATGTGGCCGGTCTGAAAGTGATTGTCGGTTCCGGCACCAATCAGGAAAACATTCTGCTGGGCTGGGATCGGCAAAACCGCGCCAGCGGCCTTCCTCCCGTACAACCTGTTTACGTTACCGATGATGCCGCCGCCAACCTAAGCATTCAGTCCGGGCGCGTCGATGCGTTTTTCGGCCCGCACTCCATCGGGGCGTATAAAGCGGCGCTGACGGGCAAGACGCGCATGGTGGGCAAAGGCCCGACGGTCGCTTACGTCGCGGTCACCACGCAGAAAGGTAACGGCCTGGCACAGCCAATCAGCACCGCCATCAATGGCGCGATCCACAACGGCAGCTATGCGCAAGTGCTGGATCGCTGGGGTGAAGACGATGAAAAAATCACTCAATCCGTCGTGAATCCGCCGGGTATCGGTGATTAAGTAAAAACAGCACATCGTAAAGTGACGGCGTCACGAAAACCATTATAAATAGTCACCTGCAAGGGAAAAACAAATGCAAAAAGAGATCGCCTATTCATCCAAGACACACCGTTTACGCCCATCACTGCTGACAAGGCTACTGACGGGATCGCTGCTGCTCGGCTCACTGTCCGTCACGACTGGCGCACAGGCCGCCATCGATTTGAAAGCCAACCAGCAGCCGATCCATGCGCCGAAGAATGCAGAAGCTATCGCACAGATTCCGGCTGACTTTACCTTCGTCACGCCGGGTAAATTCACCGTGGCGATTGCCGCTCTGGGGTCGTCACCGCCGCTGGCGTTTCTGGCCGACGACAACAAAACTGTGGTAGGCAGCGAGCCGGATATCGCCCGATTGGTGGCCGACAGCCTCGGACTGGAACTAAACATCGTTCCAACCTCCTGGGAAGACTGGCCGCTCGGCGTCGCTTCCGGCAAGTACGATGCCGCCATCATCAACATTACCGTCACCAAAGCGCGCAAGGAAAAGTTCGATTTCGCCACCTACCGCATCGATTCGCTCGGCTTCTATGTGAAATCCACCAGTAAGATTCAGTCCATCAAGGAAGCGAAGGACATCGCTGGGCTGAAGATTATTGTCGGCTCCGGCACCAATCAGGAAGCCGTGCTGCTGGCGTGGGATAAGCAGAATCGTGCTAACGGCCTGCCCGCCTTTCAGCCGATTTATGTCACGGACGATGCGGCGGCCAACCTGAGTCTGCAATCCGGTCGTTCCGATGCCTATTTCGGCCCCAACGTGATCGGTGCGTACAAAGCGGAGCTGACTGGCAAGGTTAAGCATGTCGGTACGGTCAACGGCGGCTACCCCAACGTCGCACATATCGCGGTTACCACGCGCAAAGGCAGCGGACTGGTGCAACCGATTAATACCGCGCTGAACGGCGTAATTAAAAGCGGTGAATACGACAAGGTGCTGAACCGCTGGGGAGAAAGCATCGAACGTATTGACCGCTCAGAAATCAATCCGCCGGGACTGGGCGACTAATACCGCCCGATGGCTATCGGGACGCCACGCAATGGTTACCGATAGCTCGAATACGCTAACGAACCAGGAGCATCCCATGTCCGACGACATCTTCATTGTGACTCAGCCCGAGGACCCTATCGTGGCCCCAATTATCGACGGCCTGTTTGCGGAATATGCACAGCGCTATGGCGACTTTTTTGGTGAGCGGGAAAGCGATCCACCAGGAATCTACCAGCAGCCGCACGGCATCTTCATTGCGCTGCTGCGTCGGGGCGTACCGATTGCCACCGGCGCGTTTAAACGCTACGACAGCACCACTGCCGAAATTAAGCGGGTATGGACGGATCATTCGCTGCGCCGTCAGGGGCTGGCAGGAAAAGTGATGCAGGAGCTGGAGCAGCACGCCCGTCGGTTAGGCTATCAGCACTTTTTCCTGACCACGGGTTTCCGCCAACCAGAAGCGATGAACCTCTATCTGAGCCACGGCTATACGCCTCAGTTCGATATCAGCGTCGATCCCGCAACCTACAGTATTCCGCCTTACGATGGACGGCTGCCATTTAAGAAAGCGCTGTTTGACGTCGCAGCGCCTCAGGCTGCCCGCCAAACGGAAGTCGATCTTATCGCTCGCCATTTGAAAGTGTGTTGACCCACGCACACCGAGACTCACCCTGTGCGGTGATTAAAAGCAAAAGGACGTTTTTCAGAATCACCTTCAAAGGGTATCGATTATGACGCAATCTCTACACACGTCTTCTCAGCAAGCGCCGCTGGGTCAGACGCAGGAACCGCCGTTGCACGTTGTGCCCGCGCGCTATCCCTTTCGTATTGCCGGGGCACTATTTTCCCTGTTTATTTTTGCCGGGATTATTCAGTCAATCGCACTGAATCCGCGCTGGGAATGGGCGGTCTTTGCCGAGTGGTTTTTCAATCCGGTCATTCTCGCCGGTCTGGGGCAAACGCTGCTGTTGACCGCGCTGGGCACGTTATTCAGCATTATTTTCGGCACCGCATTGGCGCTGGCCCGGCTTTCGCCGTCTTATCTGCTGTCCACCCTGTCGTGGCTCTATATCTGGCTATTCCGATCGCTGCCGCTGATTCTGGTGCTGATCATTCTCTACAATTTCTCGTATCTCTATGACGAGCTGGCGCTGGGAATTCCGTTTACCTCCGTTGTATTCCTACGCTATCCGACCATCGATTTACTGGATCAGTTTTCCGTCGCGGTACTTGGCCTGACGCTGGTGCAGTCCGCCTACACGGCAGAGATTATTCGCGGCGGTATTCTTGGCGTAGATGCTGGGCAGTTTGAAGCCTCCGCTGCACTCGGTCTGCCCGGCGGTCGCCGTACGGTACGCATCATTCTGCCACAGGCGCTGCGTTCGATTCTTCCGACCGGTTTCAACGAGATCATCAGTCTGGCAAAAGGTACGTCGATCGTTTACGTGCTGGCGCTGCCGGAGCTGTTTTACACCGTTCAGGTCATTTACAACCGTACGCAGCAGGTTATTCCGCTGCTGATGGTCGCCACCATCTGGTATCTGCTGATCACCACGGTGTTATCCGTCATCCAATATTACGTGGAACGCTATGTGTCCCGCGGTGCCGTGCGTGAAATGCCGCCAACGCCGCGCCAGAGACTCGTCCGTTTCCTCACGCGCAAGCGCGCACGTTAATCTACCCAATTCTGGAGAGTCACTATGTCTGAAGCTATCGACTACTTTGCTCACGCGCGCACCACCGCACAGCCACAGGTAGAAAGCGCTCGTGGGCTGATTGAGATCCGCAACGTGGCGAAACATTTTGGTCAGCACAAAGCGCTGGAGGATATCAATCTGACGCTGGCACCCGGTTCTGTCACGGTGATTCTGGGGCCGTCCGGCTCGGGAAAATCCACGCTGCTGCGTACCATTAATCACCTTGAGCGCGTGGATGAAGGTTTTATCCGCATCGACGGCGACTACATCGGCTATCGGCGCAAAGGGAATACGCTCTATGAATTGAAAGAAAAGGAAGTGCTACGCCAGCGCATCAACGTCGGGTATGTGTTCCAGAATTTCAATCTGTTCCCGCACCTTTCCGTGTTGGAAAACATCATTGAAGCCCCGTTGGCGCATAAGCTTTATTCACGTCAGGAAGCCGAAGACATCGCCTTTACCCTGCTGGAAAGCGTCGGCCTGCGCCATAAAGCACAGTCTTATCCCCGCCACCTGTCTGGCGGCCAGCAGCAGCGCGTCGCCATCGCTCGCGCGCTTGCGCTTAAGCCGAAAGTGATGCTGTTTGATGAACCGACGTCCGCGCTCGATCCCGAGCTGGTTGGGGAAGTGCTGGACGTGATCAAGTCGCTCGCCCGCTCCGGCGTAACGCTGGTCGTCGTCACACATGAAATCGGCTTTGCGCGTGAAGTGGCCGACCGCGTGGTGTTCATGGTGGACGGGAAAATCGTCGAAAGCGGCGATTCCTGGCAGGTGCTGAACCACCCTCGCCACCCGAGAACGATCAACTTTTTGAATAAGGTGCTGTGAGGAAAAGAGAAGGCTATTCATCGATGACATACGCATTAGGCTCGCTACGAGTGAGCCTAATGAGATCGCGCGTAAATGATTACTTTGCTGGCAATGGCTCAGTATACGGACTGCTGTAAACCTGAACCATCACGCTTTTATCTGTATCAAACGTCGCCACCGTCACAACATCATGCGTGCCCGCCGATCGCCAACCTTCAGCCTCAACATCGCAACGATCCTGCTTCTCATAACCCATCGACGTCAGATACGAATGAACCTTGCTGGTATCTTCAGTACCATAGAAGTTCACCGTCCAGACTTTAGCTTCCGGCCCCGTTACGTTCGAAAAAGTGAAGTCATAGCGATCGGTAATACGCGGCATGTTTTTCAGAATATCGGGGGTGTAGAACGCATATTCCCTTTTATCCAGTTCGGTATAATGCGCGCTACTGGCAAAATCCATTTTGATATACGGCCATAGAGAACCACCCACAACAGCAATAATGATGATGCCTATCGCCGCAAAAATCTTTAGCAGTTTACTCATCCTTAAGTTCCCTTCCCTTTTTAACTGAAGATAAACAATGAATTATCTCCTTAAGGCGATATTTTACACAATTTGATCGTTCGGCCTGAAATATTTGTCCTAGCAGCGTGGGGTTAAGGTTACCACATTCAAATCGCGACCAGCCCCCGCACGCCGTCCTGTTCCATCGTGTCTCCCCGTCCGCGCTGTATGATTTCCCCACGTGACATCACCAGATAGCTGTCGGCCAGTTCGGCGGCGAAGTCGTAAAACTGCTCAACCAGCAGAATCGCCATGTCGCCACGCTGTGCCAGTTGGCGTATGACTGCGCCGATCTCTTTGATTACCGACGGCTGTATGCCTTCTGTCGGTTCATCCAGAATCAGCAACTGCGGTTTGCAGGCCAGCGCACGTCCAATCGCCAGCTGTTGCTGTTGCCCACCGGACAAATCGCCGCCGCGCCGCTGTTTCATTTCATCCAGTACCGGGAAAGGCTGGTAGATCTCATCCGGCACCTGCCGCGCCTGTTTACCCGGAAAGCGCGACAGCCCCATCAGCAGATTCTCTTCTACCGTCAACCGAGGAAAAATCTCCCGCCCTTGCGGAACGTAGGCAATGCCAGACTGCACACGCTGATAGGGTTTACGCGAGTTAATCGCTTCACCCTGCCAGCGAATCGTGCCGGATTTCGCCGGAATCAGCCCCATCAGGCATTTCAGCAGCGTGGTTTTTCCCACGCCGTTGCGCCCTAACAGACAGGTAATCTCTCCGGGTTTTACCTCAAACGACAGGCCGCGCAGAATGTGGCTGCCGCCGTAATATTGATTCAGTTCAGCAATTTCTAACATGTTAGCGCCCCAGATAAACGTCAATCACCTGTTCATTCGCCTGCACCTCGCGCAGCGATCCCTCCGCCAGTACCTGCCCCTGATGCAGCACGGTCACGCGGTCAGCGATGCTCTCGACAAAGCCCATATCGTGCTCCACTACCATCAGCGAGTGCTTGCCAGCCAGACTGCGGAACAGCTCAGCGGTATAGGCGGTTTCAGCGTCCGTCATCCCCGCCGCGGGTTCATCGAGCAGCAGTAGATGCGGCTCCTGTACCAACAGCATACCGATCTCCAGAAACTGCTTTTGCCCGTGCGACAGCAGACCAGCAGGCCGCTGCCGTTCATGACCGAGCCGCAACAGCGTCAGTGTTTCGTCAATCCGGTCACGCTGCTCGCTGTTCAGTCTGGCACGCAAGCTCGCCCACACCGATTTGTCGGTTTTCAGCGCGATGTCGAGGTTTTCAAACACCGTCAGTGCTTCAAACACGGTCGGCTTTTGGAATTTCCGCCCAATCCCCGCACGAGCGATGTCTACCGGCGACAGCGTCGTCAGATCGGTGTATTGATCGTAAAATGCCTTGCCGTTATCCGGTCGCGTTTTACCGGTGATGACATCCATCAACGTCGTTTTCCCCGCGCCGTTTGGGCCGATGATGCAGCGCAGTTCCCCCACGCCAATCTGCAACGACAGATCGGTAAGCGCACGGAAGCCGTCAAAACTCACGTTAATCTTGTCAAGTTGCAGCACCGGGTCGGTCTGATGCCGATGGCGATCCGACGGATGCGGTTGCGCGAACTTTGGCTCCATTAATGCGGGCTTAGCCGCAACAGTTTGTGAAGGCGCGGTTTGTGAAGACATAGGAACCGATGGCACAGATAAAGACTCAGTCATGTTTCTTCCTCGTCAGCAATCCAATCACGCCACGCGGCAGAAACAGCGTGACGAGAATAAACATCAGCCCCAAAAAGAACAGCCAGTACTCGGGAAAGGCGACGGTAAACCAGCTTTTCGCCCCGTTGACGATACCCGCACCAAGCAGCGGCCCGATCAGCGTCCCGCGCCCACCCAGCGCCACCCAAATGGCGGCTTCGATGGAGTTGGTCGGCGACATTTCGCCAGGATTGATAATGCCGACCTGCGGCACATAGAGCGCGCCAGCCAGCCCGCACAGCACGGCGGAAAGTGTCCAGACAAACAGCTTGAAGCCTTTCGGATCGTAACCGCAGAACATCAGGCGATTTTCCGCGTCACGCACCGCTGTGAGTACGCGGCCAAATTTACTGCGCGCCAGCGCAAATCCCACCAGCAGACTGGTAATCAACAGCAGCACGGTAGCAACAAATAGCCCAATGCGCGTACCAGTGGCCGTAATGGGGAAACCGAGCAGCGTCGTAAAGCCGGTAAACCCGTTATTGCCGCCAAAGCCGGTTTCGTTACGGAAAAACAGCAGCATGCCGGCGTAGGTCAGCGCCTGCGTCATGATTGAGAAATACACGCCTTTGATTTTGGATCGGAACGCGAACCAGCCGAACACAAACGCCAGCACACCCGGCACCAGCACGATCAGGCACAGCGCCCAGGCAAAATACTGGGTCCCCGCCCAGAACCACGGTAGTTCCGCCCACGACAGAAATGACATAAACGCTGGCATTCCTTCACCAGCGGCCTGACGCATCAGGTACATGCCCATCGCGTAGCCGCCCAGCGCGAAAAACAGGCCGTGACCGAGCGACAGCAGACCGGCGTAGCCCCACACTAGATCTAGCGCGACGGCGACAATCGCATAGCACAGAATTTTGCCGATCAGCGTCAGCGTATAGGTCGAGATCGCTAGCGGATTCTCTGCGGGCAACAGCGCGAGAAACGGCAGGATCAGCAAAGCCAGAAACGCGATCGAACCAAGGCCAAGCATGAGCCGCGGCGCGCGCTGCGTCAGGGTTATCGTCATGGGTTGAGTAATAGGTTGCGTCATCAGTCAATCACCCGTCCTTTGAATGCAAACAGCCCCTGTGGCCGTTTCTGAATAAACAGCACGATCAATATCAGAATGACGATTTTTCCCAACACGGCACCAATCTGCGGTTCGAGCACTTTGTTGAGAATGCCGAGGCTGAAGGCGGCGACCACCGTCCCCGCCAGTTGCCCGACGCCGCCCAGCACGACGACGAGGAATGAATCGATGATGTAGCCCTGACCCAGCTCTGGCCCAACATTGCCCAGTTGTGACAGCGCTACACCGCCCAGCCCGGCGATGCCGGAGCCCAGCCCAAAGGCCAGCATATCGACACGTCCGGTCGGCACACCGCAGCAGTCCGCCATCGCGCGGTTTTGTGTCACCGCACGTACATTCATGCCAAGACGGGTTTTATTGAGAATGAGCCAGGTGAGCAGCAGCACGCCAAGGACGAACACAATCACCGCGATGCGGTTATACGGCAGCACCAGATTTGGCAATAGGCGCAGCCCACCAGACAGCCACGCGGGGTTTGCGACTTCCAGATTTTGCGTGCCGAACAGCATCCGCACCAGTTGAATCAGCATCAGACTGATCCCCCAGGTCGCCAGCAGCGTTTCCAGCGGTCGACCGTACAAATGACGAATCACCGTACGCTCCAGTACCATACCGACGCCAGCGGTGATAAAGAAGGCAACAGGCAGCGCCAACAGCGGATAATACGCCAGCCAGCTCGGCGCAAACTGCTGACACAGCGACTGTACCAGCCAGGTCGCGTACGCGCCCAGCATCAGCATTTCGCCGTGAGCCATGTTGATGACGCCCAGCAGCCCGTACGTGATAGCAAGCCCCAGCGCCGCCAGCAGCAGGATAGAGCCGAGCGATAGCCCGGTAAACGCCTGTCCCAGCAGATCGCCAACGATCAAGCTTTGTTTAATCTGCTCCAGACTCTCCTGCGCCGCCGCCCGCACGCCGGTATCCGGTTCGTTCTGCACCTGCGTCAACGGCTGTAAGCGCGCCTGCATCTGCGGGTCGCCGGTCTGTCCTAAGCGTTTGACCGCCTCAAGGCGCACCATCGGATTGGGATCGTCTAACTGCCGGGTCGCAATAGCGGTATTCAGCGCCTCATGCACCTGCGCATCTTTTTCTACCCCAAGACGCTGTACCAACAGCGGCAGTTGTTCCGCACTGCTGTCGCTCTGTAGCTGTCGTACGGCATTCAGGCGAGTAGTCGCGTCATCGCTGACGAGCTGATGCGAAGCCAGCGCGGTGGCAACCAGCCCGCGCAGACGGTTATTCATAAACAGTTTTTTGGTCGTGCCAACCGGTTCCGCATTCCCTTCCAGCGGCGTTAACGTGCCCTGCACGTCCATAAACGGCTGCTGGTTCCGATCGAGTACGACCGACTCGTCACGCAATGCCTGTAAGAGCGGCAAACGTGCGGGTTCCGGTGCGGCGGCCCATTGTTGCAGCAGTTCGGCCTGCTGCGTGCGGTTAGCCTCAGTAAAATCGGCCGCTGGCCCGGCCAGTGCCAACAGGGGAAACATCAGACACAGCGACAGCACAAACGTAGATAATCGATGACTCATCATCGCAATGTCCGCCATATAAAAGAGGGCGTATCCCCGTCCGACATGCTGGACGGGGCGTGTAGGAACGATGCTTACTGCGCGGCTTTGATTGGATGATCGGGCTTCTTATCATTGCCGGCGATATATGGGCTCCACGGCTGGGCGCGAACTGGCTGTTCGGTTTGCCAGACCACGTTGAACTGACCGTTTTCCTCAATCTCACCAATCATCACCGGCTTGTGCAGGTGGTGGTTGGTCTTGTCCATCGTCAGCGTAAAGCCATCCGGTGCGGCAAAGGTCTGGCCAGCCATCGCAGCGCGGACTTTATCCACGTCCGTGGTGCCCGCTTTCTCTACCGCCTGCGCCCACATATGAATGCCGACATACGTGGCTTCCATCGGATCGTTAGTCACCACCGTGCCCGCGTTCGGCAGGTTTTTCGCTTTGGCATAGGCTTTGTAGGCTTCCACAAAGTCGGCATTGGTTGGGTTATCGACCGACTCAAAGTAATTCCACGCGGCTAAATGGCCAACTAGCGGTTTGGTATCGATGCCGCGCAGTTCCTCTTCACCGACCGAGAACGCGATAACCGGTACATCGGTCGCTTTGATTCCCTGATTCGCCAGCTCTTTATAGAACGGCACGTTGGAATCACCGTTGATGGTAGAAACCACTGCGGTTTTACCGCCCGTCGAGAACTTCTTGATATTGGAAACGATGGTCTGATAATCGCTGTGGCCAAACGGCGTATAGACTTCTTCAATATCCTTGTCCTGCACGCCTTTGGAATGCAGGAATGCGCGCAGGATCTTGTTGGTGGTGCGCGGATACACATAGTCCGTACCCAGCAGGAAGAAACGCTTCGCCGCCCCGCCGTCTTCACTCATCAGATATTCCACCGCCGGGATTGCCTGCTGATTCGGGGCCGCACCGGTATAGAACACGTTCGGCGACATCTCTTCGCCTTCATACTGCACCGGGTAGAACAGCAGCCCGTTCAGTTCCTCAAACACTGGCAGGACCGACTTGCGCGACACCGATGTCCAGCAGCCGAACACCACCGCCGCTTTGTCCTGCGTCAGCAACTGACGCGCCTTTTCAGCAAACAACGGCCAGTTTGACGCCGGATCGACCACCACCGGCTCCAGTTTTTTACCCAACACGCCGCCTTTGGCGTTGATTTCATCAATAGCCATCAGCGCCACATCCTTCAGCGGCGTTTCCGAAATCGCCATCGTGCCAGACAGCGAATGCATAATGCCGACCTTGATGGTTTCCGCCGCCTGAACGCTCCAGGTCAACCCCATACCAATCACTGTCGCAGAAAGCGCAAAAACTTTTAGCAATGAACGTCTTTTCATTTATTAGCCCTTAAGTCGTGTTGAGTGAGAATGGAATCGTGTGAGGCGTCAGGTGAAACAGATTGAGGCCGCGCCTGCTGTAGCATGTGTAAGGTGATCTTCCTGACTTCGGCCTTACTGACGGCAATGTGATCGGTCAGAATGCGCTGCGCCTCCTCGGTGTGCTGTTGCAATATCGCCAGCAGAATGCGGGCATGTTCTTTATAGGTCGCGTCGATGCGATCCTCGCGGGTGAAATCGAGACGGCGAATAATGCGGATTTTCTCTGTCAGTTCGCCGTGAACACGCGCCATTTCGCTGTTGCCTGCCGCCGTCACCAGCCCACGGTGGAACCCTTCGTCGTAGCGCGAGACGATCTTGCCGTCGTCCAGACGCGGATCCTCAATCCAGAAACGTTTCAGGTCCGCCAATAGCTCGGCGCAGCGCCCCGGCGGCATCCCGCACAGCCGCCGAATGGCTTCGCGCTCCAGCACGATGCGAAAGTCATACAGTTCTTCGAAATATTCGAAATCAAACGGACGAACCTGCCAGCCGCTGCGAAAATAGACTTCGACATAGCCTTCCCGCTCCAGCCAGAACAACGCCTGACGCACTGGCGTGCGGCTGACAGACATCCGTTCGGCAATCTCATTTTCACTAAAGCGGTCACCCGGCATCAGGCGAAAGTCGAAAATGTCGTTTTTCAGCGTTTGATACACCCGCTCTGCCAGCGCTTCCGGGCGATCTTTACTGCTCTTTTGTGTGCCTGTTCGCATCGTGTTCTCCGCCTCGCCGTTTATTCAGGTTCGTGCCTTATTCCAGCCTGTCCTTTTGTTCTAACCGCTTGTTCCAACCGCTGCCTACTCCAACCACAGCAAGGCATCGCCGGGACTGACCGGCCGTCCCGGCTGGCAGCCGATGCGTTTCACCCGACCAGACTGCGGCGCGCTAATCGTCAGCTCCATCTTCATCGCTTCGACGATAATCAGCGGCTGTCCGGTTTCGATGACATCCCCCACGTTCACCAGCACTTTCCAGATGTTGCCGTTCATATCTGCGCTGACCTGAAACGCGCTCTCGTCGTTCTCCACAGGAGCGGCCGAAACCACGTCCTGCGGCGTGCTGTCATCCTCCTGCTGCCACAGCGCCACTTCCGTTTCAAACGCCGTGGCCTGACGCTGGCGGAACGCGGCAATATCGTCGGCCTGCGTCGTCAGAAAGCGTGAGTGCTCGGCAAAATCAAATTCGGTTTCTTCGATGCGGATCGCCGCGCGTCCTTCGCGGAAGTCATCGCGCAGCGCCGTGAGTTCGGCTTCGCTGACCGGGTAAAATCGCACCTGATCGAAGAAGCGCAGCAGCCACGGTTCACCCGCAATGAACTGATCGTTTTTGAGAAATTTGTTCCAGATAGGCAGCGTGCGCCCCACCAACTGATAGCCGCCCGGCGAGTCCATGCCATAGATGCACATGTACATCCCGCCGATACCGACGGTGCCTTCGGCAGTGAAGGTACGCGCCGGATTGTATTTGGAACTCAGCAGACGATGGCGTGGATCGACCGGCACCGCACAGGGCGCGCCGAGATAAACGTCACCTAATCCCAGAATCAGGTAGCTAGCATCGAAAATGATGTCGCGCACGTCATTACGGCTCGGCAAGCCGTTAATGCGTTGAATGAAATCAACGTTATTCGGCAGCCAGGGCGCGCTGGCGCGTACGGTTTCACGGTAGCGATCCACCGCGCCGAGCGTAGCACTGTCTTCAAACGCCATCGGCAAATAGACGATACGCGACGGCACTTTCATCTGGCTCACGTCGCCAAGCTGACGTTCCAGATGCAGTAGCACCTCCAGCAGCGCACGCTGGCGGATAACCCGACTGTCATAGCGCACCTGTAGCGACCGTACGCCGGGCGATAGCTCTTCTATCCCCGCCGTTTCTGAGGCGCGGATCGCCGCCATTAACAGATGAACGCGTAGGCGCAACGCCAGATCCAGCACGTTGTCGCCGTATTCGATCAGAACGTAATTATCTCCCGCCTGACGATACACAGCAGTGGGTGTCGTCGCGGTAGCGGATACCGCAGCCAGCACCGTGGCGGAACCTAGTTCGGTTGTTGCCAACGACGGCACGTCAAACGCGGGTGAATGCGCCGTACCCAGCGTGGACACGCAGGTAGACTGCGCCTGTTCCAGCGCCAGCGCTTCATCCGCGCTAATGGGATGAAAACGGATACGATCGCCGGGCTTAACCTGACCAACTTTCCACAGTTCCGCTTTGGCGATGGTGACCGGACAAACAAACCCGCCCAGACTCGGCCCGTCTCGCGTGAGGATCACCGGGAAATCGCCGGTAAAATTCACGGCGCCAATCGCGTATTCACAGTCGTGAACGTTGGAAGGATGCAGGCCAGCCTCACCGCCGTTCGCCCGCGTCCAGGTGGGTTTTGGCCCGACCAGACGCACGCCCAGCCGGTTCGAGTTGTAGTGCACCTGCCATTCTGCTGCGAAGAATTCATCAATCGCCGCGTGGGTAAAGAAGTCCGGCGCACCGTGCGGGCCATAGAGCACGCCAATGCGCCACTCATCGCCGTACTGCGGAATCAGTGCGGCGTCCACGGCCTGCGGTGCGCTCACCGGCGCGGGCGTGGTGCAGGCAGGCAAGTCGGGTTGAGAAATCGCTAGCATATCCGCCACGCGCAGCGTTCGTCCGGCGTGGCCGCCAAATTCCCCCAGCGCGAAAGTCGATCGGCTGCCGAGATACTGCGGCACATCGATACCGTTACGCACCGCCAGATAGGTGCGACAGCCGGACTGCGCGCGCCCCAGCGTCAGCGTTTGCCCCGCCGTTACCGTCACCGGCTGCCAGTACGGTACCATTTCCCCATCCAGCGTCGCCGGACAGTCTGCTCCCGTCAGCGCAATTACCGCCTCGCGGTGAAAACGCAGCGTCGGGCCTTGAAGCGTAAACTCCAGCCCTGCCGCTTCTTCATCGTTGCCGACAATACGATTAGCCAGACGGAACGCGAAATCGTCCATCGGGCCGGACGGCGGTACGCCGATATCCCAATAGCCAAGGCGTCCGGGGTAGTCCTGCACGCTGCTCCAGGTGCCTGGTTGAATCACTTCAATCACCGACGCGGACGGCGTAAAGCTGTCGAGCATCCGTGTCCATACCGTTCCGTTGCGGAACGCCTCGGTAGCGATAATCTGGCGCAGGTAATCCAGATTGGTGGCAATACCGTGCAAACGCGTGGCATTCAGCGCCTGCTGCATCTTCTCCAATGCCAGTTCACGGGTTTCCGCGTGAACGATCAGTTTGGCGATCATCGGATCGTAATACGCCGACACCTCGGTGCCGGTGCTCACCCAGCCGTCAACCCGCACGTCATCGGGAAACGCCACTTCGGTCAGCACGCCGGGGCTAGGCTGGAAGTTTTTCAGCGGATCTTCCGCATAAATGCGTACCTCAATCGCGGCCCCACGCGGTGCCTGTGTCAGTTGTGCCCAGTCCAATGGTTCATCCGCTGCGACGCGCAGCATACATTCGACCAAATCCAGCCCGGTGACGCACTCCGTCACCGGATGTTCCACCTGCAAACGGGTATTCACTTCGAGGAAAAAGAACGCATCGCGCTCGGCGTCGTAGATATATTCCACCGTTCCCGCGCTGCGATAGTTAACCAGCTCACCCAGTTTCACCGCCGAGGCCAGCAGCGCGGCTCGTGTAGCGTCTGGCAAATGCGGTGCGGGGGTTTCTTCCACGACCTTCTGGTTACGGCGTTGCAGTGAGCAGTCGCGTTCGCCCAGCGCGACCACGCGGCCTTTGCCATCGCCAAAAATCTGTACTTCGACGTGACGCGCCCGATCGATGCAGCGTTCAAGAAAGACGCCAGCATCGCTAAAGAACTGTTCGCCCAAACGGCGCACGCTTTCCCACGCAGCCTGTAGCGCCACGGCATCCGCACAGCGCGTCAGGCCAATACCGCCGCCACCAGCGGTACTTTTCAGCATCACCGGATAGCCGATGTCTTCGGCGGCGACCAGTGCGTCCTCCAACGAGGCCAGCAGCGGCGTTCCCGGCGTCATTGGCACACCAGCGGCGGCAGCCAATTCACGGGCGCGGTGTTTCAGGCCAAACTCGCCAATTTGCTGCGCGGTTGGCCCGACAAACACAATGCCGGCCTTTTCACACGCGGCGGCAAACGGCAGGCTTTCTGACAGAAAACCGTAGCCCGGCCAGACCGCCTCTGCCCTCGTCTGCTGTGCGGCGGCCAGTACCTTATCGATACACAGATAGCTGTCGCTGGCCTTCTCGCCGCCAATCGGTACGGCGATGTCTGCGTCTTTCACATGCTGTGCGTTTTTATCCGCATCGGAATACATCGCCACGCTGGTTATTCCCAGACGTTTCAGCGTGCGTATGGCGCGACAGGCAATTTCACCCCGGTTAGCGATCAATACCGTCTTAAACATGGGATGCCTCCTGACGGGCAAGCCAGTGACGCCAGCCGCCGAATTCGGTGATATCCACGGCATCGCTCAGCGCAGCTGGTTCGCAGATAAAACCTTTAACCTGTCGCCCGTCGATTAACGTCAGCGTACCAATGCCCAGCGGCGCAGGAATTTCTGCGACAAACTCACCAAAGCGCGCCAGCGGGATGTCCCACAGCTCGACGATAATCGCCGCGCCGTCGGTGCTTTTCGCTAAACCGGGCTTGGCCGGTTGCGTGTTCGCCAGTGCATAAAGGCGATAGTTTTCCGCCGTGCGCGTCTCTTCTACCCACACGGCATCGCGGCTGGTGAGTTGGTGATTGAGCGGCATGCCCGTCAGGTGCGCGCCAACAACGGCAAGGCGAACGTGCAATGCCGAAGGCGGCAAGGTGGCTGATACGGCGGGCAGCGCGTTTCCTGTTGCCCCTAACGTGAGCGCCAGTTGTGCCTGCCAGCGCAGACCAAAACTCGCCAATGCACGGTCGTGCCAGGCAGGCGCAATCAGCGTGATACCCGCCGGTAAACCATCGATACGGAAAGGTGCGGGCAGCGCCAGCGCCGAGAGATCGGCCAGATTGGTAAAATTGGTGTAGGTGCCCAATTGTGAGTTGTAACGCACTGGCTCTTGCTTCATCGCCTCGATCGTATGGATCGTCGGTGAGGTCGGCACGACTAGCGCATCGAACGACGCCAGCGTCTGCTGAATCTGACGCGCCAGTTCGGCACGCAGATACTCTGCTTTAAAGGCCTCTACCGCGCTGAAACGCTCGCCACTCGCCACAATACCGTGCACCACCGGATCCATGTTTTTTGGCTGTTGCAGCATGTCACCCACCGCGACGGTGCGTTCCGCCACCCAAGGGCCTTGATAAAGCTGATCCGCTAGCTGCGTGAAAATGCTGAAATCGATGGGATGCAGCGTCGCGCCCGCCGTTTCCAATTCGACTAGAGCGTGCTGCCATGCCGCCTGTGCAACGGCATCAGCAAAGAAAGTGGGATCGCTGGGAATCGCAAAGCGCGGCTTCGCTGGCAGCGCCGCCGGCGTACTGGCGGGATGGCGGCGCGAGTAGGCATCCGCCGCATCGTACCCGCCAGCCAGTTCGGCAACGGTAAACGCATCGTCGACAGTCAGCGCAAACACGGAAATCGTGTCATTCAGGCGACAGGCCGGTACGACACCGCTTGCCGATAGCCACCCTTTCGTCGGCTTCAGGCCGACAATATTGTTAAACCCGGCGGGAACGCGCCCCGATCCGGCGGTATCGGTGCCTAATGAAAACGCAACCAGCCCGCGCGCCAGCACCGACGCCGAACCGGAACTGGATCCGCCGCTGATGTATTCCGCATTAAAAGTGTTAGGCACCGCACCGAACGGCGAGCGCGTGCCGACCAGACCGGTAGCAAACTGGTCGAGGTTGGTTTTGCCAATGACAATCGCCCCCGCCGCTTTCAGTTTGGCAACGGCCGTCGCGTCCTTATCAGCCAGATAGGTAAATGCCGGACACGCCGCGCTCGTCGGCCAGCCCGCGACATCAATATTGTCTTTGACGGCAAAAGGAACGCCGAACAGCGGCAGCGCGTCTGGATTTTCACGATACCGAGGCAATAGCGCCGCAATCTGTGCCTGAAGCAATTCAGGTGTCGCAAGCGAGATCCACGCAGGATCGTCCGGCGACAAACTGGCGAGCAGCGCGCCTAGCGTTTCACCAACGCGTTCGGCCTGCTGTTGATAATGCTGTTTCCATTCCTGAAGCGTGAGCCCTGTCATTCTTGGCATGATGTGAATCCCATCTGGTATACAAGATTGAATTCACTAAAGCGAAAACCATGCCAGCTTTTACTCTGTTGATTTTTATGAAATTAGATTGATACGCTCAATTTTCATGCACAAAAAAGGAACAACCGTGCGCCATCGCGGAGCACGGTTATAAAAAAGGGTTGGTCATTGATACACAGGTAACGCCTTCTCTCAGGCGATCCTCTTAGCGGCCTGCTGCGCCAGAATTGACAGCGCTGTCGCCTTGAAGATATGCGCTTGCGACATCGCCAGTTCGGTGCGCTCACGGCAGTCACGAAGAAAATTGGGGAAAAAAGTGCGTTCGACGCTGCCTGCGGGGGTAAAGCGCTGTTCGCCCTTGCCATTCACCAGATAAACGACGTTGCTTTCACCACGCGTCAAATCGACATATTTCCTGATTTCGATATAGCCTTCCGTCCCCAGTATCGTCAGGCGGCCGTCGCCCCAGACGCTCAGCCCATCCGGCGTAAACCAGTCACAGCGGAAATAGCCTGTTGCCCCATTGTCGCCCAGCAGAATGGCATCGCCAAAATCCTCAAACTCCGGCTGGTGCGGGTGGTGATAATTCGCCGTCTGGCTGGTCACCACTCGTGCGTCGGTATTGCCGGTAAAATAGAGAAACTGTTCGATCTGGTGGATACCAATATCGCAGAGGATCCCGCCATACTGACGTTTTTGGTAAAACCAGTCAGGCCGCGCGCCGCGTTCACGATGTGGACCAACGCCGATCGTCTGAATCACTCGACCGATCTCACCCCGTTGCACCAGTTCACCGGCAAACAGCGCGCTATCCACATTGATACGCTCATTAAAGTACACGGCAAATTTGCGGCCGGTTTCGGCAACCCGACGCTGGACGGCATCCAACTGCTCCAGCGTGGTCAGCGGCGGTTTAGCGGTGAAGAAATCTTTACCGGCATCCAGCGTGCGCAGCGCCAGTTCGGCTCGGTCACAGGGAATAACCGCACAGGCAATAAGATCGATAGACGCGTCGGCAATCAGCTGTTCCGCAGAATCGGCAAAAGGAACGGCGGGGAACAGTGAGATAAATTTTTCTCGATTATGCGGATCGGACTCGAACACGCCGACCAGTTCCGCGCCCGCATCAACCAGTTGCCGACACATGTCATAAATGTGGTTGTGCGCTAACCCAATCGCCGCAAATCGAATCTTTTTCATCTTCACCTCTGCCGATATCGTCATGCCGAGCCACTACAATAAGGCGGAAACCGAGCGGGCTAAAGACAAAAGCCGTGTAACGCGTTAGAATTTTTCCTGTTTTTTTAACATATCCACATTTTCCGCAACGCAACTAAAGATAACCATGAAAAGAAAACGTATTCTGATCCCCCTCATCATTCTGATCCTGTTTGTACTTTATCTGAATCGTGATGCGCTGAATCCTTTTGCGCCGGACTGTAAAAACCTCCCGGCAAATCAACCAAAGCCCGAAGAGTGTAAAAAGCCGGTGAAAGAAGTCGCCCCCGGTTTTGAAATTTAAGCCTTCGAGATTTAAGCTGGCGTATTAGCGCGGCTTGGGAATATTGAACTGTTCCAGCGCGGGATTAACTGTTTTGGCAAAATCTTCTCGCCGGTTCTTGAGCTTGCTTTTGGCATTGAAGAAATTCACCAACTCCGCAATCCCCATACCGATGCTGAGCGCCCCGCTTACCGCCCAACCCACTGGCCCTGCGGCCGCGCCAACAGCAGAGGCGGCAGCCGCACCGGCGGCCTCACCCGCAATGGCACCCACCACCTTTCCGGCAATCGCTGCGCCAGCTTTGCCAGCCAGCCCAATGGCCGTTTTGCTCCCCGCCGCCTTGGTTAAATCCTCTGCGTGTAGCGACGATTTGGCAAAACTCATTATGCTGCGGCCGGCCTCTTTCACCGCCTGCGCATCGCTTTTTGCTCCAGCCCCCGCGTGTGACTCAGCCGAAAGCGAGTCATCCAGCCCAACCGTTCGCGGCGCGACAGGTGATGTCGTAGAGAAAGGTTGGCGCATCGCCGCCTGCGCCAGCAGCGGATCGGACCGTAAAATGGTGTTCATCTCACGCGGTACCGCCTGCTCAAAATGCTGAATCACATCCCCGTCTTTCTGCAGCGCTTCAATCCGTTGATTCAGCACCTTTTCCGTTTCTTCGGTATTCCGATATTCGCGCCCCGCTATCACCTGTTCCAACGTCTGTTGCAGTTTGACCAGCGTTGCCGACTTTTGCGCCCCGCTGTACTGCTGCGGTTGGGTGAAAACCGCCTCATTCAGCTTGCTGATATCAGTTTTCGTTGCCAGCCCCAATGCCGCCGCATTGTGCAGCATATCCGCCGCGTCCTGACGGTTCACTGGTGCCTGTTCGCGAATCCAGCTTTTCATGTCCTTCATCATCAGCTTGCCATCATGTGGGACTCGCGCCAGTTTCTCCCCTTTGACATCCGCATGTTCCAGAATCCCGAATAACCCAGGGTGCGACCACAGTTGGACCGCCGCTTTTAGCTGTGGCGACAGCGTCGGGTTATCGGTCATGATCGCGCTCAGATCGGTCAGGGTACTGGTACGATCGTTCTTTTGCGGAGGAGAATGCGTGTAGGATTTTTTGGCATCGGCGGCATTCAGCAGCGGCTCGTTAGCCAGCAACAGCGCGGAAGATTGCACTAACCGCAGCGACTGCGCATCGGCTGCCGGATTTTTCTCCCTATATTCCTTCACGGCGTGGCTGGCATCGCTGGCGCGTCGCTCCATACTTTTAATAAAGGATTTAGTATCGCGATTCGAGATATGTCCGTCGGCTCTGCCACCGTCTTTTGCTGTATCCATCGCCGTATAGATCGCGGGATTGTCACGCAGGTAGATGAGCGCTTTTTCCGCATTCGCTCCGCCATCATGTAGCATTTTCGCCGCCGCCAGCGGGCGATTCAGCGCCTTTGCCGCCTTCTCGCGTTCATTTTCCGATAGATCGCTTAATAGCGGCGACCACTTTTCCAATGCTCTGGCATTACTGTGCTCTGAGCTGTCGATCGCCTGAAGATCGACGGGCGGTTTGGGTTCCGCAATGAGTGAACGGTCTGCAACGTTCGGCACCGCGGGTAAAATGCGAGTAGGTGCCGTCGTAGTCCGTTCAGTGGAAAGCTGCGGTACGTTCGGCGACACATCGCCAAAATCGATGGAACGTGCACCCGACGGCGTAACTGGCGATGCCGTCTGTTGCCCACTCGGCCTGCGAGTCTCAGTATCATGCTGCGCAGGCAAAGACGCGGCACTTCCCCAACGGCTTCCGCCCTCAATACGATTGACCATTCACGTCCTCATTCTGCTGTCGTCAGGCTTAACAAACGGATCTCCCGCGTCATGCAAACACAGACAGGCCTGCAAACGTGCCGATCGCAGCATGACGGAGATAACTAGGCGTTGAGTGGTGTAAAACGACGATAAGTTCCTGACGATATTCAGAGGCGCTTGATGGCTATTGGCGGCTTATTCATTTTATGGAAATCGCTTTCCACAGAATATTCTCGGAGTGATGGCGAGGAAATAAGGACGATCACAGGTTAACTGTTGTTCAATTACATATCACTATCATCATTAACATTCAAGAGATACTGCCGCTTCTCTGATAACCCTTTTCTCCGTTACGCCTATTCCTGACGATTACAATAACCAGACGAAATGATTACAAAAAATTTCAAAGAGTAACTAAATGTGTGATCCACATAAATGAAACAACGTTTCCTTTTCACCATAATGCCACTCACCCTAATTATCAAGTCTGCTGATAATTAGATTAACCGGTAAATGCTGGAAATTATCAACCTTCACTCAGCAGCATAAGTCATTTCGCTGATTGAAATACTCATAAGCCACGTCGTATATAAGGAGTCATCGATGCATTGATAGCAACCTGATTTACCAGGGAGAAAGCCCTGTCCGACATTATAAATGGCGTCATCATCATTCCTGGTGATTCTATTTTTACGCCCAAAAAATGATATCAACTGTCTGGTTTTAAAGATAGAGACTGCGCTCGCCAATAATATTGTTTACCCAAAAGAGAAAGATAAAATGAAAATAAATACACGTAACCTACTCATTGTTTGTGCCGGATTCACGCCGTTCCTCACTCAGGCAGAAACCGATGGCAAAACCACCTTCCAATATGAACATAACTGGAAGACGGAAGATCGCCGCCACTCAGACTCCATTAAGCTCATTCATAAGAAAACCAACGGCTGGTCGTACGAAGTCAAATTCAGTACGTCAGCGGGCGGGAACAGCAACTACGACGTTGCCTATGATGACATGCAGGGCGGCTCTGGCGGCATGGTGATCGGTAAGGATTTCAAGCTAAGCAAGGCCGCAACCTTAACGCCTAGCTTTGAATTCTCCATCGGCAATTCAACCATGATGTACCAGCCGGGGCTGAAATATAACTACCGAATTAACAGCGACTGGTCCACTTATGGCCGCTACCGCTATGAATATAAAAAGCCCACTCGCAGCTCACGCTATTCAACCATTTCCACGTCTGACAAATATGGTTACGCAGGGGAGTCTTATTTGTCGAAATCCGACACTGGTCGCCATCGTCTAGATGCGGGCGTGACGTATTCTGGTTTGGATAATATTAATCTGACTTACGTCTTTAACTACTACATCGGTGATAACACCACAAAATCGTATAAATATAGCAAGGGTGAATTCACGGAAAGAGAATACGCGGTTTACGATAATGGGAAAACGGATTATGAACATCAGTTCAAAGTTCAATATAAGTTAAACAAACAGCTAACTCCTTACATTGAGTATGATGATATTAGCCAATCCAGCACATCATCAAGCCGTCAGGGGAAAATCAAAGTTGGTTTCAACTACGTTTTCTAAGAAATGCAGAATTTTATAAGGGAAATACGCCGTATTTCCTGCCGTGTTGATGAAAAAATAAATTCATGAATGAATTTTGTCTATCAGCGCACAGTTTTCATAATTAACGATCAATATTAATGGTGCCCATAATGAAAAAACGCTACCTTGTGGCCGGTATTCTTTTTGCCCAAATTTATGCTGTTTCCGTGTCTGCCTCTGATACTAAACTCAGCTATGAACATAGCTGGGGAACAATGAATCGCTATCACGGTGATGAAATCGGCATGCGGCACTTTATGGATAATGGCCTGTACGTCGGCGTTGAGCTGAGTTTTTATAATAAGAATAAAGATCTGACCATCGATGATGTCGTCTCGAATTCTTATGCTTTTTATACTGGCTATGCCTACAGCTTAACGCCTGAATTAACCCTGACGCCGAATCTGGAAGCGCGCTTCTATTCCGGCGGCACCAGCGGTGAAGGCACCGTGGGCGATATCGGCGCTAGCCAGAGTTCCGGCGCACGCTATACGCCAGGTTTGAAACTGACCTGGGCTGTGACTGATAAGACGGATCTTCATGCGCAATATCGCTATGACCTCAGAAAAATCACCCGCAGCAAACGCACCAGCACGGATGATGACACTCACCGTCACCGCTATGAAGCGGGCGTGGCCTACAAAGGTTTCGACAATTTCACGCTGGCGTACACCGCTTACTACTATCACGCGGATTACGTGCTGCAAAACAACAAAAAGCATGACTACCAACAGGATTTCGACGTGTCTTACACCATCAACGACAACTGGACCGCACACGTTGGCGTTGAAGATGTCGCCAGCGGGCGCGATGTGAAATCGCGTGAAGGGAAAGGGAAAGTCGGCTTCACCTATACGTTCTAACAACGGCTTACCTTTTTAAAACAGCTTACTGCTACGCCATATTTCTCGGGGATCCTGTTCATCAAGCGGGATCCCTTTATTACAGCTCTGGATGAATCATCGTTACAGGTAGACAAAATGAAAAAATTTGCGCTGTCGCTCCTTGCGGGTCTGGTCGCTTTACAAGCCAGCGCCGCTACGCCTGACCGTCTCACCATCGTCAATCAGTATGTGGATAACGTGCTGACCAAAGCTGGTGACCACTATCATGGTCAATCGCCTACGCCATTACTTGCTGATGGTGTCGATCCTCGCACGGGCAAACAAATGGAGTGGATCTTCCCCGATGGTCGCCACGCCGTGTTATCCAATTTCTCCGCTCAGCAGAACCTGATGCGCGTGCTGGTCGGGCTCAGTAATCTGAGCGGCAACCCTAGCTATAAGCAGCGTGCCGAAGCGATTGTGAAGTATAACTTTCAGCACTACCAAGATGAGAGCGGCCTGCTGATTTGGGGCGGCCACCGTTTTGTGGATCTAAAAACGCTGCAACCGGAAGGCCCGAGCGAAAAAGAGATGGTGCATGAGCTGAAAAATGCCTATCCCTACTACGATTTGATGTTCAGCGTCGATAAAGACGCAACCGCACGCTTTATCCGCGGTTTCTGGAATGCGCACGTTTATGACTGGAAGATTATGGAAACCAGTCGCCACGGTAAATACGGGCAAAAAATGGGCGCGCTATGGCAAAGCCCGTTTGAGCAACAGCCGCCCTTCTTCGCCACCAAAGGCCTCAGCTTCCTGAATGCGGGTAACGATCTGATCTATTCCGCCTCGCTGCTGTACAAATACAATAAGGAAGACGGCGCGCTGGTCTGGGCAAAACGTTTGGCACAGCAGTACGTGCTGCCACGGGATAAAGCGACTGGACTCGGTGTGTATCAGTTTACGCAGGCGCTGAAGCGTGATGAAACGACTGACGATGCCGATACGCATTCCAAATATGGCGACCGCGCCCAGCGTCAGTTCGGCCCAGAGTTCGGCCCCACTGCGCTGGAAGGCAATATGATGCTGAAAGGACGCACCAGCACGATCTATTCCGAAAATGCGCTCATGCAGCTCCAGTTGGGTAAAGACTTGGGGGCTGAAGGCAAGGAACTTCTGACGTGGACAACCGATGGCCTGAAAGCTTTTGCCAAGTATGCCTACAACGAGTCCGATAACACGTTCCGCCCGATGCTCGCTAACGGCAAAGATCTTTCCAACTACGTTCTGCCACGTGATGGCTACTACGGCAAAAAAGGCACCGTGCTCAAGCCTTATCCTGCGGATAATTCATTCCTGCTCTCGTACGCTCGCGCCTATACCGTTTCACCGGACGCCGAGCTGTGGCGTGTCGCACGCGGCATCGCTCACGCACAGGGGCTGGGTGAGTTAGGTTCAGCGCCGGGTAAAGACGTCAAAGTGGATCTTGCTACCAAGAACAACGATCCTTACGCCCTGTTCGCGCTGCTGGATCTGTATCAGGCGAGCAAAGTGAAAGACTACCTGTCGCTGGCGGAAAAAGTGGGCGATAACATTATCAGCACGCGTTATCAAAACGGCTTCTTTATGGCCGATCCCAACAGACAATATGCCGATGTTGATACCATCGAACCTTATGCCCTGTTAGCGCTGGAAGCGGCGGTACGCAACAAACCACAGTCCGTTGCACCGTTCCTGAATGGAGCAGGCTTCACTGAAGGCGGCTACCGTATGGAAGATGGTTCAACTCGCGTGTCCACTCGCGATAACGAGATCTTCCTGTTGAACGTAGGCGAAACCTTGAAACCCAACAATAAGAAGTAAGCGTTAATCCTCAACACGCCAATGGTGGTTCGCTGCCATTGGCAATTCCCTTCTTGTGACCCTGCTCAGCCCTTCACAGAACAAGACCGCCACTATCGGATGTGATTCTTAATCGCGTGATACTTAATCGAGAAGTGCTTAACATGTGGAACTGACAGGACGTAATGCTGGCCACGATTAACGTGACCAGCATGAAGTAACGCAATAATTTCAAGCGTTAGTTAACCAGAGGCACCTCTGGATTCACACCAAGCCAGCCCGGCGTGGGTTCGCCTTTCGCTTCACCCACATACAAACTCAGCTGTGCACGGAAGCGCTCGACCTCACCGCGATCGTACATGAAATCAGCAAATGCCTGAGGGCGAGTGTTACGGTATTCCCAGATATGTTTGTAGCCCACTGGCGGCTCAACATCGGTACGCACCGACCACATACGTGAAACCTGAGTTTGCGTTTGCGGATCCAGCACCCAGCTCAGGTAGAGCTTGGCGCTTTCTGGGTGTTTAGCCTGTTTGAAGATAGCGGCACGTTGCGCCCAGGAGACAAAAGGATCGGACTTCGGCAGGACAAAGCGGGTCACAGCATCGGCTGCCGGAACGAGCGCACCGGAGCTGGTAAATGTCGCGCTATATTTTCCCGTCGCGATCTCAGCACCGGGTACGTTGGTGCCGCGCACATAGACGGGATCCTGCTCCTGCAATTTTTTAACAAAATCCCAGCCGTATTTATCCACGGCCAGCTTGTACCAGAACAGTACTGCATCGTCGTCGTTCGGATACGCCAGAATCAAATTACCTCTTAGATTGGGACGAAGGTAATCATTAACCTCACGCGGCCAGGATTTTTCATCCAGAAGCTGGGTGTTGACCAAATTACTGAATGCGATGACATAGGCACCAGTCCAGGCACCATCTGCATCACGAAATTCCGGATATATTTTGTCCCAACCACGCGCTTTGTAATTCAGCAGCACGCCTTCTTTTTTCCAGCGCGGGAAATTCTGCACCGTTTGCAGTTGCACCACATCAGGAATCAGGGTGCCGGTCGCCAATTGGTTATCGATACGAGCATCATGGTATTTGCTGTAATCGACAATCACATTCAGTTTCATGCCAGGAAAACGTGTCTCAAATGCCCGCTTGAAACCAGCCTGCTGTGACTGCACATCGCCACCGGCATAGACGGTGACCGTACCGCCTTCTCTCAACGCACTCTGATAGATTTGATCCAGCGAACGCGTCTCAATTTCGACGCCCGCCTGACTTTGCCCGACGCTGAGCCCAGCAATCATGGCCAGCATCAGCACTGTTTTCTTCAGGTACTTCCCAGTGTATTGCATTGTGATTTCCTTCACTTAATGAATAAAACCCGTACCGACAAACGACAGATAGCAGCCGTTAAAACGGCAACGGTCTAACCAGCGGATCGCAAGCCAGCGACACGCAGGATCGGATCGACGAAGTGGAATCGTCAAAAATAAATCAGAATAGAAAGCGAATGGTCCTTCATTAATATATCTCCCGTCCGAGGATAATCTCCCCGTTTCCATTGGGGTATTTAGCCCTGAGTTTACAGCATTAAATAAAAACACATACGAAGAAAAAGCGAACAATATAGTTAAAAATATTGAATAGCTAAAATGAGATTACGCTTTCATGCGGGATGGGTGCAATATAATAAAAAGATAGGATGGGATTAATTATCTTATGAAATGATTTGATTTTTAATGATATTAATTAATACCATGCCAAAATGATAATATTAGGGTTGAAATTTATTTTTACACAGAGGGAAAAACATCACCGGAGAATACATTTTCTGGCATAACGTCAAGATAATCCGGGAGCAGACCATATTCATCCAGAAACACCCGATGCTGCGCAATAATTGCGAACGCTTGCTGCACCGGCAATCCACTGCTGGTTATACCGTAAAAACTCCGCCGTTTTTTCCAGTTCCGCTAACGACCATTGATCGACGGGATCGTAAGCCAGTTCAAGCTCGGCGATATAGGTTCGAAGCTCAGATAAATAACGCTGAAACAGATCAAAATCAGCCACGGAGGCGCAGGCAGCTCGATTAAAAAAGCGTTAAATGCCTGCTGAACCAATCCCCTATTCATATAATGCACATCCCTAACCTGTCTGATTTTCGCCACGTATTCTATATCAACTTATTGCGCGTCCGGCACCGAATACACCGCAAATATTCTACAAGGCCCCGGCTCACAGCCGTGAAAAACACCACTTTCCAGATGTTTTTTCGCATCATCAAAAGACGCCAGCAGGCAGTGCTCATTGGCCTCCAGCTCCTGCGCCATATGGTTACAGGATAAATAGGAACACTCTGGTGATTGCTCAAGGTGGAAAGAGACAATATCAAAACCCTGTAACACTTTTTGCTGTGGTATCTTCACATCAGTATCAAAAGATGCTTCCGGCTCGAACAGGCTCCATTCTAATGCCTCTTCATCATACTGATACTCGTATGCTTCGTAATAAAACATCATAGTTTCGGCCAGATCAATTCCTTGTTCTTTCGCCAGAGAATAAATTACCTCCGGCGAATCAAACAACCAGTAGCCGTTATGACGCCAAAACTGTATATATTCACAAAAGGCATCAGAGAAACAACAGCTCACCGAGTAAATGTCTTTTACCTGCTCGGCGTTAAGCCAGTCAGGTTTTAGTGCGACTCTTTTAGCTAAATATCCGATGGGGATCATATTATTTCCATCCTTCGACTGAAATTGTTATATAAAATTACCTATCCAATATTTCAGGATCATACAAAGGTGATGTCTGCATTTTTGGTTTTATTTCTTCATACCAAGCTTTAAGTAACCAGTCTTGTGGACGATTTTTTATCATAGGATTGGCTTTAAGATCGATTTCTGTTGCCTTTTCTATATTTCTATAACATTGCATATAGTCAGGTTTCGATAGCTTGGAGAAATCTAAGGTTTGATCGTATAAATCATATGTTTCATAGATTTCCTCCATAGTCTCTTTGCTTACCTGCTGATGTAGGAGCATAAATATTCAGCAATAACATCAATTGCTGAAGACCACAATGACACACCGTTATTTTTTGAAAAATACAAAAATCCAGCCATTTTTACCTCATAACAACAATCTTTGCCTTATCTGCCTGAGACAAGCTTCACCTTCCGTGCGCACGATATCCATCATCTGCGCGCCGATTTCACCAATCAGCTGCGCCTGTTTCAGGCGTTTTTGCTCTTTCTCTTTGTTAAAGATCGGGCTGAGCGCGTTATTCGCGTGCTCAACGTCACGGCTCAGCGTAGCGATATCCTGCACCTGCTTCGCCGTATCCCGCAACAACAGACTAAGACTACCGTCGCTCACCGCAGCATAGGAGTGGCTGGAAGAACGGACAACCGGTTATCGCCACCGTGGAACGCTGTAAACTGGTGATTGAGACTGAGTTGCGGTTCTGAACGGTAAAGGTAAAAATCCCGGCCTTTTTAGGAACCGAGGTTACTCACTAAAATGGCGAAAATAAAATACTTTGACTATCACTATCAGCTTGATCGATTAATGCAATTACAGATAATAAATAATCCTGCGCATCTTGCCCTGATAACTCATATTTCATTAGATTACTCATCTCTTCGCGAAGCTCCCCAATCTGTTCATCACTAAAAAGTTCCATATCGCAATTAGATAGCTCAGATAACAATGGGTATCTACAGCGATCATTCCTTATTAAAAAGCTTTCATTCCCTGGAAAGTCTTCCAATGCGGTAATACTCTCGCCTACGACTTTATCCCATAAATGTACTATAAACATATAGTTACCTAATCACCTTTTTGCTAGGGCAACGTATTAACCAAATTGCCTTTTTTGTCAGTTATGACTGTCATAAGATCCCCAGTAGTCATAACCGTTGAGCACCGCCAACTGCTGATACGCATTGTGGCTGAATGGCAGACAAGAAAATCCAGGCCTTTTTAGGGGCGAGACCCGCTGACTATTTCATCTCATTAGTTCATATTGCTTTTCTGATATTTTTTGTAAAATCCCAGAATCAACCATTCCATCTAACACTCCCTTTATTTCATGATCATTATATGATGAAAAGTATTGAGATAAGCGCCATATATCTATCAACTTGGGGTTTTTGATATTATTAATATCTATCACCATCTCTTTTTGATCGTTGCTTATTAAAAATTTAATACCTATACCATGTTTAATAAAAACCCATTCATCATCATTAACAAAAAAAGTCCCTTTTTTAGGGAAGTCCAGCAAGAAGTCGAAATCCTTTAAACTTGGATAAGCGATAAAGAAAGCCTTCATTAACATCTCTTGAAGATTGATAAAATTGATAATTTCTTTTTCGTTCATTATATCAATACCTTACCCTTACCTCAGTAGTTTCACGAAAAAGTTGATCGCTTTGTTCTTTCGTAATCTCATGTATTATAATCGGCATGTCTTTAATTCAAGATTTTTCTGCTGCTTCAACTCTATGATGACCATCAATAATAATATCTTTACCATTTACTATAGTAACATCGACAGGTTAATTGGCATCAGAGCTATATTTACTTTTCCATAAGGAAATTATCAATTCGTATTCTATCTTTTTCATAAAATACAACATCCAGTTGATGACGTTCATCTCCTTTCCAATCAATAACAGCATCCCTAAGTATTTCAAGATAAATTTTCAATTCAAAATCAGGAATGTTAGGCAATGAGTCATGTTCGATAACTATCTTAGTGTAACTAATCCATTCAAAATCACGAAGGCAATCATATAATGAATTCCAATTGAAACCGAAATATCCAGGAAACCATAACAAGTAATACATTGATTTTAAAAGTTCATCTGCACTTGAAATCAATGGATCAAGCCTTACAAAAAAAACCTCTTCATTGTCATATGACACTGAAGGGGATTTGAATTTAAAAAAAGAGTCTAAATCATTATCAATCATAATTATCGCATCTTATTTTATGCTACCTAGTGATATCAACGTAGACGACACTATCATCGCCTACGTCAAGAACCGATGACCATCAATGGACCGACACTTATTGCATCGAGACAACTGAAGAACACTTTTCTACCAATTTTATTCTCCGGTTTTAGCCGGGAATTTTTTCATCGCATCCTAAATCGAAGCATCAACCAAATTCCTAATGCAGCAATAGGTCCAGTTATGACCCCAAATGTAAAACAATCTATTGCTGTCTCCCATGTGAAATTAAATAATCCATTTTTCAAAAACAAAACGATACTAAACATTAAATTTAACAAAAAAAATAATAAAAGCATTGCCATAATACAAGAAAACATCAGATAGGAAAAAACATTCAAGTTTATCTTCTCATTTTTCATTTCTTATATCCTTTACCTTATTTTCTGTATATTTCCCACCGACTTCAGCACCAATCGCCCCCACCACTGTGTACTCAATCGCGTTTGCTGCGATTATCCGATGTCGTGATTTTGCTTTCGTCCTTCGGTATCGTGACGTCTTTCACCAATTGTGCCAGATACGGCGATGCACCGCTGGCAATCGCTGCCCGCTAGTGCCTGGATCGGGCTGAGCGCGTTGTTCGCGTGCCCAACGTCACGGCTCAGCGTGGCGATATCCTGCACCTGCTTCGCCGTATCCCGCAACAACAGGCTGCAAGTCATCTAGAAGCTTGCTGGAAACAGCGGGATTTGGGACAGATATCCCAGTAGCAATAACCATTGAACACAGCCATCTGCTGATACGCACTGTAACTGAGTGACAGATGCAAAAATCCCAGCTCTTTTAGAGGCTGGGATTAGTCATTTATAATAATTGATATTTAATACCTTCATCGTATTCATATGATAAAGGTAAAGAATTAAAAATATTTATTTCATCTCCAACATTTACAATAATCAAATTTAAATCACCTTCAAAAACCAACTTTATTCCTACATAAGAATTTTCTATCGAAGAAAATATCGAATAAATCTCTAATAGTTCCTTCCCAGCATAGTCAATGAATAATGCAAATTTCGACATATCCATAATTACTTCCTTACCGTATTCGCCAAGATCACTTTCATGAATAGGCGAGTCCGTAAGTTCAAGTGTTGACCCATCTTTACCGCAGACGAAATTGACTAATCCTTCTGGGTTAGAAAAAATAAACTGCAATTTTTGAGGATGATAAAAATCAGGTGTATCAAGTTCATATACAAGCCCTCTCACACCTAAAAGCCGTTCATTAATAACACTACTTGCCCATTTTCTATATTTCCCTAAAAATTTAATCATTTAGGATCTCCCTTTAATGCATGCTAGCAATTCCGTCTTTTAGAATCGTGACAATATCACAGCAGCCCACACAGCAGACTGTCTGCCTCTCACCGCCGCATAAGAGTGGCTTAAAACTCGGTTTTAATACTGGACAATCCGTTATCGTCACCGTTGAACGCAGTAATCTGGTGTTTGAACCAGAACTGAAGCGCAGGCCGATAAAAAGAAGATCTCGATTTAAGGTCAGGATCTTTGAACATATTTTATTTATCCCTATTCACCTTGAGACGGGACATAAGCCAGATTCCTATCCCTAAGGGGACTCCCCCGGATAGGCCTTTTCTAGCAGAGTCAATAACTCCGTTCTGCCACGAAAAGTAAAAAAAACCATTCTTAAAAAAGAATACAGATGCGATACCTAATCTAATAAGAAGCATAGTTAAAGCAATGAGCACAGTGAATGACGTGATTAGAACCAAAAGAGTTTTAATCCCTACTTTATTTGCCATTTTGATTATTCCTGATTGCCTTTACTTGGTTCCCCGCCTCAGAAGTCGGTGCTTCTGAACTCAAAGCACTGACTACCGTCCCTACAGATTCCGCTGCTCTATCTGAAACAATATCACCATCGTCGAGAGCATACTGACACTCATCGATGGACTGGCGCTGAGGCCGATGGAATTCAACACGATCCTACTTGTAGCTCAAACTCAGCTTCAAGCCACTGAAATAAATAAATTTCAATATCGTCCAGTCAGTTATCGTTACCGTTGAGCGGGGTAAACTGGTGATTGAGACTGAGCTAAAATTTTGAGTAACGGATGTAAAAAACCCACCAATAACGGTAGTTTTTTGTTAACTCAGGCCATTTTTCTTTTCTTCATAATCCTGCAAATACTTTTCAATAGGATATACAGTTCCTAATGAGTGTATTTCACCACTATCTTTATCAATTATAAATGGAGCATTACCCGCCAACAGTGCAGACGAATCTCCAGTCTCAAGATACCCTCTTGATTGAAAGCAGAAAACCCACCCTTCAGTAAAACGGCCAATCAACGTTATGACAACAGGAGGTTCATCGCCTTCCAAATATTTATTAGCTTTTTCTAAAGCATCATCAAAACTGATCATTTATTCGTTCTCAATAATTGGAATGATGTAAACTGACTAAGATCCGCAGCCTTGCCAGATTGCCCATCAAGGAATCGAGCTATTCCATTCTGATTATCGACATTCAATACATGTCCCAGTTGACCGATACCGCTAGGCAGCATCATAAGTCAGCCCCCAGTATTACGACATCTGAAAGTTGGCTATGTCAGTCGTCGCCATGCCAATCGTCATGATATGACAAGCTATTACGGCCGAAGTCCCAGCCTGCACCCTACGGACCAGTGGCTGGATGCCGCGGAATTTTGGACAGATACCCCGATAGTTATCACCGTTGAGCACAGCCAGTTGCTGATCCGTATTGTGACTGAGTAACTGGCAAAAAAAACCGGCCTTTTTAGGGACCGGTATTTTTTTATTTTGGATCAGAATGAGGTTTCTTTTTAAACTTATCCAAAAGCTTAAAAATCAAAATACCTAACCATGCAGCAACTCCCGTGATCGAGCCAAATACAACCGCCCTTTCTACTTGATATTTAGGAAAATTAAATACCCCATGTGAAAAATAATACACAGATGAAATAATAATTCCTAAAGACAACAACATTAATATAAAAAACAAGCAGCTATAAAGAAGAAGAGCAATGTATCTATAGAGAGATTTAATCATTTATTTATCTCTCCTTCTGACGTAGGTTTATTGATGTCCTTGATAAAACCACTTGTAAACTCAGATGCTACCCCGCCGCTAAAATCATAAATAAATTCAGGTACCGGATCACTGCCAATCGCTTTTTTTACAACTTCAGGCGCATATTTTCCAAATGCGCCGCCAGCCCAAGAACCCGCCGCAGCACTGCCAATAGCACCTACGCTTGGCCCATCCGTAAATACCGCACTTCCCATCGCGATACCGACGTTCGGTAAAATATCACGCCCCGGAGCCAACCCACCAGTCACTAATGCCGCCGTGGTGCCCCAGTAGTCATAGCTTTTGTTTTCATTACCCGGCTTGCTCAGGTCATACCATTGATAGGCAGCATTCGCACTGCCACTCAAAGCAGAACCAACCACTACTTTACCTAACGCAACTGCCGGCCCCAGATACCACGCACCCGCTATCAACACACCATCCGTATATCCGTTCACGATGGCTTTCGAGATATCCTGCCCTTCCGGCATAACACCCGTCACTAACCTGTGCATCGCATACTGACGCTCTTCTTCCGTTATCGGATTCAATACATTACCGTTTTCATCCAGCAGGTTGGTATTGGTATACAATGATGTCATCGACATACCAACATCAGTCATTCCTTTTGGCATGCCATTTGGACCAAAGTAATTATTCTCAACCGCATTACGCCCGGACTGCGCGCCGCTGGCGGCGGAGGCGGTGCTGTTGCCTGCCAGACCGGATATCAGCCCGGAGGCCAGCGTCGAGAGAGCGCTGACTGACTGCTTTTCCTCTTCCGTCAGGTCGTTTGCCGTCTTGCCGGGGTATTGATCGGCCATGATGGCGCGGGCGATCAGTTCACCGCTGGAAGCACCGATCGCACCCGCCGCCGCATCCTGACCCGACAACTGCGCGACTACTGCTCCCACCACGGCGTGCGCCATTGCGTTGGCTGCGATATCCGACGCCGTGATTTTGCTTTCATCCTTCGGTATCGTGACATCTTTCACCAGCTGTGCCAGATACGGTGAGGCACCGCTGGCAATCGCTTTCTGAATGTCCCCGCCAGCCAGGGCCTGAATTGCCGCCGTGGCCGCCTGTGCCGCACGCTGGAAATCACTGCCCGTGCCGTATTTCTGCATCTCGGCTTTGTAGGTCGGCGATTCCGTCAGCGCTTTTTTATAGACTTCCCATTCCTTCGCCGAATCACCGTCTTTCGGACGGTTGACTTTGGCGTCACCCTTGGCTTCCGCCGCTTTCTGCGCTTTCAGCTCGCCTTCCGTGCGCACAATATCCATCACCTGCGCGCCGATTTCACCAATCAGCTGCGCCTGTTTCAGGCGTTTTTGCTCTTTCTCTTTGTTAAAGATCGGGCTGAGCGCGTTATTCGCGTGCTCAACGTCACGGCTCAGCGTAGCGATATCCTGCACCTGCTTCGCCGTATCCCGCAACAACAAGGTACCATCGCTCACCGCCGCATAGGTGGTGCTGGCGGCGCTGCCGCTGCTACCCAGCGACATCAGCGCCGACGGGGCCGTCATCGCCAACGTCGAGAGCATACTGCCACTCATCGAAGGGCTGGCGCTGAGGCCGATGCCACTGTGCTCCACCTTGAACTCGGCTTTGTTGTTCAGCCCGCTCCAGCCCAGCGTCCCCGTTTCCAGCCGGTTTTTCTCTGCGCTGGCGGTGGAACCAATCACCGCGGCATCAAGCTGGGTGTGTTCACCGGTTTTTATACCAAATCCGTCTTTACCGGCAAAGAACCCGGTCTGCTGCTGCACGCTGTCATAGTTGCTGTGGATCTTGTCTTTACTGGCACTGAGGTAACCACTGCCACTCATCGATCCCCAGGTAAAGCTGCCGCCGGCGGCCACGCTGGTCTGTTTGGAGTCATAACGCTCGCTGTCCTGCTGACTTTGCAGCAGCAGATTACGTCCGGCATCGACATCAATGCGCTCACCGTTCACCTGCGCGCCAATCAGCCGCGTGTCGCGTTCGCTTTTCAGCGTGACGTGGTTACCCGCATCCACCGTCGTTTCTGACCAGCTATTGCCCGTCCCGGTTTCGCGCCCTTTTGCCGCATTGACGTTAGCAAAAATGCTGAGCCCCGCGCTTCCGTTGCTTAAGCCCAGACTGATGCCGATATTCCCGCCGCTGCTGCTGTTTTTACCGCTGATCTCCTCGCTGTTACGCGCAGAGAGCAGGTGGATATCCCGTGCCGCGTTCATCATGACATCGCCGCCCGCCTTAAGCTGACTGCCTGCGACCGTGATATCCCCGGTGCGCGATTCAATGCCAATATCCCCCGCCGCATTGAGCGTCGAGCCAAAGCTCTGCTTCTGCTCGCTGGTCTGGCTGGAGCGGGAGTTTTGCGCCCCGATAGAAATACTGACTCCAACAAAAGAGGCTTCCCCCTTGTTGTTCAGCTCGGACTGGCTGCCCTGGTAGGCCTGATACCCGGACAGCCCGGCTTTCATGCCCTGAAGCAGCGCCAGACGGCCATCGCTTTCACTTTTTGCCGCCTGAATGCTCTGCACCGCGCTGTTGAGCGCCGAGCCCACCACGCCGGACAGCGCCACGGTCAGACCCGCGGTTTTCTGCTGAAACTCCTGCTGCTGTTTGCGCATGTCATAGCCCGGATCGAGGGTGACGTTGTTGCCTTGCAGGAAGATGTCTTTTCCGGCCACCATATCAGTGCCGCTGATCGTGACATCGTTCCCGGCCTTCACCGTCACCGAGTCGGTCGTACTGCCGAGGGTGCTGATGCTCTGGCTTTGTGTCGCGGCCTGATCGCGCAGTTTCTGACTGGTCGAGGTTGAACCGATGGTAAAGCCAATGCCGCCACCGCTGAACAGGCCGCTTTTTTTCTTGCTGTGCTCTTCATAGTTCTGGTAGTTCTCGACGCTGGCAACGGTGTTGACGTCATTATTCGCCAGCAGCGTGACCTGTCTGTCACCAACCACGGAGGAGCCCTGCAGGTTGATATCCTGATTGGCCGCCATCGTGACACTGTCACCCGACAACAGACTGCCTTTCTCATCGGTTTGCAACGTTTCCCGCAGGGTATGCGTCACCGTCTTCGAGAACCGCTTCTTCTTGACTTGGGTTTCTTCAAAGAACGTGTGCTGCGTTTCGGTGGCTGACAGCAGATTGATGTTGTTGCCCGCCTGTGCCGTCACCGCACCGCTCGCCACGCCCTGTGCCGCCTGCAGATTGATGTCTCTGCCGGCCTGCAGGTTCAGGCCTTTGCCCGTCGTGAGTTCGGTACTTTGTTGGGTGATGTTTTGCTGCCAGTCGGCGTGACGGCTCCACCAGTTGCCGCTGTAGGTTTCTTCGGTTTCAGACAGCAGGTTGAGATCGCGTCCGGCCGCCAGTGTCGCACTACCTTTGGCGTTCAGGCTGGCCGCTTCGGACAGCACGTCTCGTCCGGCCACCAGATTCAGGCCGCCCCCGCTCAGGAGCTGGCTGTTTGCCACGTCCTGCGTGCGGCGCTGCACGGTGCTGCCGCCCTGATACAGCGTCTCTTTCAGCGTGTCCTGCGCCGTCAGACGGATATCATTACCTGCCGCCAGCGTCAGCGCCGTCCCGCCGGAAAGCGAGCTGGCGTCAATCTGGATGTCCTGACCCGCGACGGCGCTCAGTGCGCCGCCCGCATTGACGGTGCTGCCCTGCACGGCCGTGTTCAGCGCGGTGTTGCTGCTACCCCAACCGATATCCACGCGGTTGTTGGTCAGCGCCAGCGCCTCAATCGCCACATTACCTTTGGCGTTCAGCGCCATGTCCTGTCCGGCGTTGAGCGTGGCCGCCACGTTGCGGATATCCTTGCCCGCGCTGAGCGTCAGGCTGTTGCCCGCGACGATCTCGGCGGTTTTACCCAGTTCAGTGAACGTGAGTGAGCCAGTGCCGCTGCGGGAAGCCGTCGGCTGCGCGGTCTGGAAATTGCGGCTTTCCGTCCGGTTGATGATATCGCCGTTAATGCTGGCAAGCTGCAGCGTGTTACCCTCAATCCGGCTGCCGCTGTTAGTGATGTTATTCAGCGCCACCAGATTAAGGCCGCCGTCTGACTTGATCAGGCCGCCCTCGTGGTTATCAATCCTGTCGCCGCTGGCGATCGCCAGTAATTCAACGGCGTTAAGCGTGCCGCTGTTGGTGACGCTGCCGCCCGCGTTCAGCTCGACTTTATTCGCGACAATCGCGCTGCCCTGCAGGTTGCTTTTATCCGCCTGCGCCAGATACAGCTTCGGTGCCAGCACTGTCTGCCCGTTGACCTCGATATTTTCCCACCAGACCAGACTCTGGCTGAGGTTCGCGACCTGATCCGGCGTCAGGCTGACGCCCAGCTGCAGGTTCATGCCTTTCTGCGCCGCCGCGGCGTTATCCAACAGCATTTGCATCTGTGCCAGATCGGAGCCGGTGCCGTTCAGGTGACGCTGCCCGCTCTGTTTCAATACCGCCTGGCTGATGTAGCGGGTATCAAACTCCGCATCCCCGAGGAAACGGTAGTCATGGTCTGCATCCAGATTCAGCCTATCCAGCAGATAGGATGAGCCCAGCACCCGGTCGGCCTGCGTCCACTGAGAGCGCGTTTCGACCGGCACCACCGTTGACGGCTGTTGCCCCAGCAGCGTCTGCAGATCGCTGAACAGCGCGTTATCCACCTGTCCCAGCTGTTCCAGTTTCGGATTGGTGTGGATCAGGTAACGGCTGTCGGCATTCGGATCGACAACCAGCAGCCCGTTATTGCCCGTCGGCAGCGGGTAATCGGCAAGTGGATTGGTGCTCAGGTTTTGCAGCCCGTTGCCAATGGTGCTCAGCAGCGCGGCAGCAGAGAGAGGTTGTGGCGCAGAAGGCGAACTCCCGCCCGACAGGGTGTCTGCACTGACCGCCTGCTTCGGTGCCTCAACCGCGGCCATACCCGGTGTGGTCAGTGTGGCAGGGGTACCCACCGTACCCGCTATCGTGACGCCCGCCGCGGTATTGTCCACGTTAACTGGCGTCAGGCTTGTACCAGTATCAGGTCGTTGACCCGTCGACGTCAGTGCGACCGCATCAGGATTGCTGACGTGACCAGAGGTAGAAGGTTGCAACACCACCGCGTCGCCGGTGTTGAGCGTCAGCGGCCCGGCGGTATTCGGCGCAGCGATCACCTCGGTGATGTTGTCAGCCTGTGCGCCCGCTTGCAGCGCGGTGCCCGCCTGCTGCGTCAGCACGACCGCATTGGGATTGTTCACGTGACCGGAAGTCGAAGGCGATAATACCACGGCGTCACCGGTGTTGAGCGTCAGTAGCTCGGTGGTATTCGGCGCCGCGATGGCCGTGGTGATGTTGTCCGCCTGTGCGCCCGCTTGCAGCACGGTGCCCGCCTGCTGCGTCAATGTGACCGCATTGGGATTGCTGATGTGGCCGGAAGCTGAAGGTGATAACACCACCGCCTCGCCGGTGTTGAGCGTCAGCGGCCCGGTGGTATTCGGCGCAGCGATCACCGCCGTGATGTTCTCCGCCTGTGCCCCCACTTGCAGCGCGGTACCCGCCTGCTGTGTCAACATCACGGTTTTACCCGTCGCATTCACGCCTGCGGCATTGCCTGCGAGCGCAGTCTGCCCGCTCCCTGCCTGGGTGACGTCTACCGCACCCGCGTTAAACGACGAATCCTGACTGGCCAACTGGCGCGTGGTCTGCTTCTGCAAGGGTGATAGCGTGGTGATGGCATCCAGCACCGGTTTGGTGGACGCAGGCATAAATCCGCCGCTGCCCGGCTGCAGTGTGGTGTTGCTGATATCTTGATCAAAATCGGCGGTGATGGTGCCGCCCGCCTGAATTAAGGCGTTATAGCTTTCGCCCTCAGTTTTTTCGGTAGTCGGGGTGCCATCTAGTCCAAAGTAAATATAATCTGGAGCATTTTGACGAGCAGCATCACTTACTTCAGTTGTTGTTAATGGATATTTTCCTTTGTGTATATATGTTAAAGATTCAAATATCCCGCCTGAATGATATGAACGATTATCAAGTTCACTACCTTGAATTGCGGCATTATTTTTAGCTAAAAATAATGACGCACTATTAAATACTGCATTTGAAAATATTACTAAATTATTACCAGATCGAATTCCTGCTGCACTGCCTTTAGTATTTATTGTCGTCAACTTACTTTTTATCACTACTTTTTGGATGTTAGCATTTGGCAAAGGGACATATGTATACCTTTCAGGACGGCCTAATTTTTGAGGGCGATAATTTATCCCGTAATCACCCTCTTTAAACCATGAAATAGGGATATAAGCATCTGTTTTTCCTGCCCATTCCGGGACCGAGTCTCCAGCCAATTCCGTTTCCGTAACAACAAACCCTTCCCGCTGATTGGTTAGCGTGCCGGTATTAATCGTGATATCCCCAGACTGGGTTTCAATGGTGCCGGAGCTGTTGAGCAGCGACGTGCTGGCGTTGCCCTGTGCGTCACGCTGCACCCACAGGCTGTTGCCCGCCAGAATGGTACCGAATACGTTAGTCAGGGAATCCGATAGCAGACGCATATTGCCGCCCGCATAGAGCATGCTGCTGTTATGTAACACGCCGCCGGCCTGCACCAGCAGGTCGCCCGTGGTGCCAATCAGTCCTTGGTTATTCAGCGTGTTATCGCTTACCAGCGTCAGGTTGCCGCCCGCCTGCACGCTGCCCGCTTCCAGCTGTACGATATCTTTTGCACTGAGGCGCGATTCGCCGCCTGCCAGAATGCGGCCCTGATTCGTCAGCGTACCGGTGCTGGTCAGTTGGACGGATTGGCCCTGCAGGGTGCCACGCTGATCGAGGTCGCCCGCCACGTTCAGCGTCAGCTGCTGTCCGGCGGCCATAGTTTGCGTAAAGGTCAGCGGCCCGGTGAGTTCGGCGCTCAGGTTACCCAGCGCCACCAGTTGCCCGTCCTGTTGCAGTTCCTGCGTTTTCAGGCGCAGGTCCTGTGCGCTGTAGAGCTTCGCACCCTGACGGTTGATGAGACGCTGCGTCTGCAGCGCCAGCTGTGTCAGGCCCAGCAGCGTGCCGTGGTTGTCCAGTTCATCCGCGATAATCTCCAGTTCACCGGCCTGCACAAGCCCGTTGTTCACCCACTGCGGGATTTTCAGCGTCAGTTTGTCCTGCGCCATCAGGCTGCCCTGCTGGGTCAACTGCGCGGTGTTGAGCACCAGTCCGCGCCCCTGCAGCCAGCCGTGGTTGTCCACCGCGGGCGCATTAAGCGTGGTGATGCCGTCAGATAACAGCTGTCCGCCCTGCTGGTTGATAATCCGGTCGGTCGCGTCCAGCTGCAGCGCGGCGGTGCCCTGCACCGTGCCGCCGTTGATGACGGTGTTGCCCGTCAGCGTGGTGGTGGCAGCTTTGATGTCGCCCTGATTGTCCAGCGCCGCGGCCTGCACGTTCAGCGTGCCGTCGCTGCTTAAACGCGCCTGCGAAGCATTACTGAACTGGCCGGTGACGGTGGCATTCAGCGCACGGTCGCCGCGCAGGGTGCCGTGATTAGTGAGTTCATCGGCACCCAGCGTCAGCGTGCTGCCCTGCAGTTGCCCGCGGTTGATGATGTCATGCGCCGTCAGGCTCAGGTCACCGCCGCTGACCAGCTGGCTGCCCTGCGCCCCCTGATAGGTCCCGCTCAGCTGCAGCGTCCCGCGCTGCACGCCCAGCAGATTGCCCTGCTGTTCCAGGTCACGGGCGGTCAGTCGTAACGCGTCCGACTGCCACAGTCCCTGATTGCTCAGCACGCCGGTTGTCAGTTCACCCGTACCGCCACTGAGCAAGCGCCCCGTGGCCAGGTTATCGACGCGGTCGGTGAGCTGCAGCGTAAAGCCGCCGACACCCGTCAGCGTACCGCCGTTCTCCAGCGTCTTGCCGGTTAACGTCACCGCACCCTGCGAGAACAGCTCGCCCTGATTTTTTATCTGGTCGCTGGTTAACGACAGACGGTTCAGCCCCGCGACGGTGCCGCGGTTGTCGAACGTGTCACCGTGCAGCGTCAATGTGCCCGCCTGCCATAACCCGGCGTTGTCCGCCTGTTTAGCCTGGAGCGTGGCCGCGCCTTTGCTGAGCAACTGGCTGCTTTTATCGCCAACATAACGCAGCACATCGAGCAGACGCAGCGCGTCGGTACCCTGAATGCGGCCCTGATTATCGATATCCTCTGTGCGCAGTTGCAGGTCGTTGGCCTGTAGCGTACCCGCATTGCGCAGCGTGCCGCTGTCGAGGCGGCCTGCGCCATTGGTCAGCAGTTCCGCTCCCGCGCGGTTAATCAGTTCATCACGGTTAACCACCGTCAGGCCGTGGCTGCCCAGTATGCGTCCGCCGTTATCCAGCGTGTTGGTGGTCAGGTTCAGCGAGCCCGCGGCTATCTCACCGCTCTGGCTCAGGCGGTCGGCCGTGATGATGGCATCGCCGTCGCTCAGCAGACGGGAGGAAGCCGTCCCCTGATAAGTGTCCCGTAAATCAAGGCGCAGCCCGTCCTGACCGAGCAGCGTCCCACCGTTTGTCAGGTCGTTCGCCGTCAGCGCCAGCGTGTTGCCCTGCCAGAGCCCGTCGTTTATGACCGTGCCCGCCTGCGCCTGCAGGACCCCGTTGGTCAGCAACTGACCGGTGCCGCCGACCGTCAGGCCATCCCGCAGCACCAGCGTGATGCCGCGTTCACCGATAACCGTGCCAGCGTTGTTGAACGAACCCCCGTCCAGCGCCAGCGCCCGGCTTTCCCAGCGTCCGCTATTGCGCAACTGATTGCCGCGCAGCGTCAGCGTATCGGCGGTATGCAACAATCCCGAGCCCTGATAGTCGCCGTCAAGCGTCAGCGCCCCGTCGGCCATCACGCTGCCCGCGTTGTTTATCGCCCCACTGTCGAGCGCCAGCTTACCCACGCCGGATACCGTGCCCTGATTGTCGAGCCGGCTGGCGCTCAGCCAGCTGTCGCCGCCGGAGAGCAGCATGCCCTGATTAGTGAGAAGGCTAGCAGGGTTAGTACGGTCCAGCGTGATAGCTAACCCGTTGTCCCCCTGCATCCGCCCACGGTTGGTCAACTGCTGGGCCTCAAACGTCAGGCGGTCTGCCTGCGCATCGCCGTCGTTTATCACGCTCGCCGCGCGTAAAACCGCCATCCCCTGCGACAGGAGTTTTCCGTTTTGCTGATTCGTCAGGCCATTGGCGGCGGTCAATGACAACGCATTGATACCAAAAATCTGCCCGCTGTTGGTCAGCTCAGCGGCCTGCAGCGTGATGTCGCCCGCCTGCCACTGCCCGTGATTCTCAACCTGACCCGCCGTCAGCGTACTGCTACCCTGACTCAGCCAGTTGCCCTGATTGCGTGCCGTTCCCGCAATCGCCAGCGTCAGTGCATCCACGCCCAGCATCTTGCCCTGATTATCCAGCGTCTGCGCGTCCACCTTCAGCGCCCGCGCTTCCAGCGTACCCTGCTGGTCGATATGGTTCGCCACCACGCCCAGCGTGGTGCTGCCGCTGATAAGCCCGCGGTTATCCAACTTATTACGCACATCCAGTTGCAGATCGTCCGAGCCGAGCATCTGCCCGTGGTTCAGCACGTCTGCCGCGGTGATACCGATACGCTGGCTGGTGAGATCGCCCGTGTTGGTTAGGGTGCCGTCCAGCGTCAGTTGCAGATCGCGTGTGCCGTTAAGCAGCCCACCGTTGGTCACGTCGCGGGCGGCAATGGCAAGCGCCTGACTGTTCAGCGCGCCCTGATTATCAAGCTGATTGCCGAGCGCCAGCGTCAGCCCGTTCACGCCCGTTACCGTGCCGTGGTTGACGACGTCATTGGCCTTGAGCGTCAGCGCATTGCTGCTGAGGTCACGCGTATTATTCAGTGTCCCGTTCAGCCCCAGAGACAGGCTGTCGACGCCGGTGATTGTGCCGCTGTTGGTCAGGTCATTGGCGTTCAGCGTCAGCGCCGCCCCGTACAGCGTGCCGCGGTTGGTGAGGTTATTGCCGACCGTCAATTCAAGACGGTCGAGGCCGTTAATTTTCCCACCGTTTTCCAGCCTGTCGGCCTGTGCGGTCAGTTGATTGCTGCTCAACGCCCCCTGATTGATTAACGCGTCATCCAGCGTCAGATGAAGACCGTCAACGCCGGTCATCTCACCCGCGTTGGTCAGCGTACGGGCCGCAATCGTGGCGAGCTTGCTCCACAGTGTGCCCTGATTAGTGACGTCACCGTTTGCCAACGTCATCTTCAGGGATTTGTCGCCCTGAATATGGCCGCGGTTGTTCAGGTGTTGCGCGTCCAGCGTCAGGCTGTCCGCCAGCCATTCACCGTCATTTTCGGCGCTGGCCGCGTTCAGCACCGCCACGCCCTGCGTGAGCAGTTGGCCGGTTTGCGCATTGGTCAGCGTATTTTTCGCCGTCAGCGTCAGTGCCGACAGCCCCAGCAGTTGTCCGGCATTCCCGACGTCATCCGCCGTCAACGTCAGCGTGTTGCCCTGCCAGAATCCGTCATTCGTGACCGTTTTTGCCTGCGCCTGCAGGGCACCGTTGGTCAGCAACTGACCAGTGCCGACGACCGTCAGGCCATCGCGCAGTTCCAGCGTGATACCGCGCTCACCGATAACCGTGCCGGTGTTGTCGAACGCACCGCCGTTCAGCGCCAGCGCCCGGCTTTCCCAGCGTCCGCTATTGCGCAACTGATTGCCGCGCAGCGTCAGGGTGTCGGCGGTATGCAGCAGGCCTGCGCCCTGATAGTCACCATTGAGTGACAGCGCCCCGTCGGCAATCACGGTGCCCGCATTGCTAATCGAACCGCTGTCGAGCGTCAGCTTACCCACGCCGGACACGGTGCCCTGATTGTCGATCAGGCTGGCGCTCAGCCAGCTGTCGCCGCCGGAGAGCAGCGTGCCCTGATTGGTTAACCGGCTGGCGGGGTTGGTGCGGTCCAGCGCGATGGCTAACCCGTTGTCCCCTTGCATCCGGCCGCGGTTGGTCAGCTGCTGGGCTTCAAACGTCAGGCGGTCTGCCTGCGCGTTGCCGTCATTTGTCACGCTCGCCGCACGCAATACCGCCATGCCCTGCGACAGGAGTTTCCCGTTTTGCTGATTCGTCAGGCCGTTGGCGGCAGTCAATGACAGGGCGTTGAGACCAAAAATCTGCCCGCTGTTGATTAGGTCAGCGGCCTGCAGCGTGATGTCGCCCGCCTGCCACTGCCCTTGATTGTCAACCTGATCCGCCGTCAGCGTGCTGCTGCCCTGACTCAGCCATTTGCCCTGATTGCGCGCCGTTCCCGCAATTGCCAGCGTCAGTGCATCCACACCCAGCATCTTGCCCTGATTATCCAGCGTACCGGCGTCCACCTTCAGCGCCCGCGCTTCCAGCGTGCCCTGTTGGTCGATATGGTTCGCAGCGATACCCAACGTGGTGCTGCCGCTGAGAAGCCCGCGGTTATCCAGTGTGTTGCGCAGATCCAACTGCAGATCGTCCGAGCCCAGCATCTGCCCGTGGTTCAGCACGTCCGTTGCGGTGATACCGGTCCGCTGGCCGGTAAGGTCACCGGTGTTGGTCAGGGTGCCGTCCAGCGTCAATTGCAGGTCACGTGTGCTGTTCAGCTGCCCGCCGTTGGTCACGTCGCGGGCGGCAATGGCAAGCGCCTGGCTGTTCAGCGCCCCCTGATTATCCAGATGATTGCCGAGCGCCAGCGTCAGCCCGTTCACGCCCGTCAGGGTGCCGCGATTAACGACGTCATTGGCTTTGAGGGTCAGCGCATTACTGCTGATGTCGCTAGTATTATTCAGCGTCCCATTCAGATGTAGATTAAGGCTGTCGACGCCGGTGATCGCGCCGTCGTTGGTCAGATCGCGGGCATTCAACGTCACCGCTGTCCCGTACAGCGTGCCAGCATTATCGAGGCTCTCGTTTACCGTGATCTCCAGTTGATCAAGGCCGTTGATTTTCCCGCGGTTGTCCAGTTTGTCCGCCTGTGCGGTCAGCTGATAGCTGCTCAACGCGCCCTGATTGGTTAAGGCGTCATCCAGCGTCAGCTGAAGACCGTCAACGCCGGTAATCTCACCCGCGTTGGTCAGAGACCGGGCCGCAATCGTGGCGAGCTTGCTCCACAGCGTCCCCAGATTGTGTAATTCGCCGTTTGCCAGCGTCACTGCCAGCGATGTGTCACCCTGAATGTGGCCGCGGTTGTTCAGGTTTTGCGCGTCCAGCGTCAGGCTATCCGCCTGCCATTCGCCCTCATTGCTCGCCTCAGCCGCGTTCAGCTCCGCCAGACCCTGCGTGAGCAGTTGGCCAGTTTGCGCATTGGTCAGTTTATTTTTCGCCGTCAGCGACAGCGCCGACAGCCCCAGCAGCTGGCCGGCATTCCCGACCTCATCCGCCGTCAGCGCCAGCGTGTTGCCCTGCCAGAGCCCGTCGTTTATGACCGTGCCCGCCTGCGCCTGCAGGGCCCCGTTGGTCAGCAGTTGGCCGGCACCGCCGACCGTCAGGCCATCGCGCAACTCCAGCGTGATACCGCGTTCACCAATTATCGTGCCCTGATTGTTCAGCGCCCCGCCGTTCAGCGCCAGCGCCCGGCTTTCCCAGCGTCCGCTATTGCGCAGCTGATTGCCGCGCAGCGTCAGCGTATCGGCGGTATGCAGCAGGCCTGTGCCCTGATAGTCGCCATCGAGCGTCAGCGCCCCGTCGGCAATAACCTTGCCCGCATTGTTTATCGCAGCACTGTCGAGCGTCAGTTTACCCACGCCGGACACGGTGCCCTGATTGTCGAGCAGGCTGGTGCTCAGCCAGCTGTCACCGCCGGAGAGTAACGTGCCCTGATTGGTTAACCGGCTAGCGGGGTTGGTACGGTCCAACGTAATGGCTAACCCGTTGTCACCCTGCATCCGCCCGCGGTTGGTCAACTGCTGCGCGTCAAACGTCAGGCGGTCTGCCTGCGCATCGCCGTCGTTTGTCACGCTCGCCGCGCGTAAAACAGCCATCCCCTGCGACAGGAGTTTCCCATTTTGCTGATTCGTCAGGCCGTTGGCGGCGGTCAATGACAGGGCGTTGAGACCAAAAATCTGTCCACGGTTAGTCAGATCGTTGGCCTGCAGCGTGATATCGCCCGCCTGCCACTGCCCCTGATTGTCAACCTGATCCGCCGTCAGCGTGCTGGTGCCCTGACTCAGCCAGTTGCCCTGATTGCGGGCTGTCCCCGCAATCGCCAGCGTCAGGGCATCGACACCCAGCATTTTTCCCTGATTATCCAGCGTCTGCGCGTCGACCTTCAGCGCCCGCGCTTCCAGCGTACCCTGTTGATCAATCTGGTTCGCCACCACGCCCAGCGTGGTGCTGCCGCTGAGAAGCCCGCGGTTATCCAACTTATTACGCACATCCAGTTGCAGATCGTCCGAGCCGAGCATCTGCCCGTGGTTCAGCACGTCTGCCGCGGTGATACCGATACGCTGGCTGGTGAGATCGCCCGTGTTGGTCAGGGTGCCGTCCAGCGTCAGTTGCAGATCGCGTGTGCCGTTAAGCAGCCCACCGTTGGTCACGTCGCGGGCGGCAATGGCAAGCGCCTGACTGTTCAGCGCGCCCTGATTATCAAGCTGATTGCCGAGCGCCAGCGTCAGCCCGTTCACGCCCGTTACCGTGCCGTGGTTGACGACGTCATTGGCCTTAAGCGTCAGCGCATTGCTGCTAAGGTCACGCGTGTTATTCAGTGTCCCGTTCAGCCCCAGAGACAGGCTGTCGACGCCGGTGATTGTGCCGCTGTTGGTCAGGTCATTGGCGTTCAGCGTCAGCGCCGCCCCGTACAGCGTGCCGCGGTTGGTGAGGTTATTGCCGACCGTCAATTCAAGACGGTCTAGGCCGTTAATTTTCCCACCGTTTTCCAGCCTGTCGGCCTGTGCGGTCAGTTGATTGCTGCTCAACGCCCCCAGATTGATTAACGCGTCATCCAGCGTCAGATGAAGACCGTCAACGCCGGTCATCTCACCCGCGTTGGTCAGCGTACGGGCAGCAATCGTGGCGAGCTTGCTCCACAGTGTGCCCTGATTAGTGACGTCGCCGTTTGCCAGCGTCATCTTCAGGGATTTGTCGCCCTGAATATGGCCGCGGTTGTTCAGGTGTTGCGCGTCCAGCGTCAGGCTGTCCGCCAGCCATTCACCGTCATTTTCGGCGCTGGCCGCGTTCAGCACCGCCACGCCCTGGGTGAGCAGTTGGCCGGTTTGCGCATTGGTCAGCGTATTTTTCGCCGTCAGCGTCAGCGCCGACAGCCCCAGCAGTTGGCCGGCATTCTCCACGTCATCCGCCGTCAACGTCAGCGTATTCGCCTGCCACTGGCCTGAGTTCTCCAACCGTCTGGCGGTCAGCGAGCTGTCGCCCTGACTCAGCCATTTTCCGCTGTTGCGCGCCGTGGTGTTAATCGCCAGCGTCAGCGCATCGACGCCCAGCATCGTGCCCTGATTATCCAGCGTATCCGCCTGCACCTGCAGCTGGCGGCTTTCCAGTGACCCTGCTTGGTCGACCTGATTCGCCTCAAGCTGTATCATCTGAGTGCCGCTAATCAGGCCGCTATTGCGCACCGTATCCTGCAGCGTCAGGTGCAGCGCATCACCAGAGATCTCACCCCGATTGAACAGATCGGTCGCCGACAGTCCCAGCGTCGCGCCATAAAGCTGTCCTTTGTTTGTCAGGCTATCGGCAACGGTCAGCTGCAGTGCCTCAACCCCGGCAATTTCGCCGCCGTTAAACAGGCTAGTGGCCGTGATGTCGGTGCGCTGCCCCAGCAGCGTGCCCTGATTGTCCAGCGCGTGCCCCTGCAGTTGGATAGCGTTCGCCTGCCAGCGCCCGCGGTTGGTGAGCGTAGTGCCGGACCAGTCCAGCAGACCGTCAGTCTGCAGCGTCCCGCTGCCCTGATAATTGCCCGCCAGTGACAGCCCGGTGACGGCCACGATATCTCCGGCATTCTCCACCGTCTCGCCGATAAGGGTTGCTGTGCCGTTACTGGCCAGTGAGCCCTGATTGGTTAGCTGCGTGGCGCGCAGCTGTGTGTCGCCCCCGGAGACCAGCGTGCCGCGGTTGTCCAACACACCGCTTGTTGCTCCGCGGCTCTGACGTGTGGATGATGCGTTGAGTTGCTGAATATCGACCGCCAGTGACAGCGCCATCGGCAGGAATGAACGTTGACGCGCGGCGTTCGCAGGCGCGACCGTGATATCCATGTCCCCTGCGGCCTGTACCCGTCCCGTATTGATAAAGTGGGCGGTTTCCAGCGTCAGGCGCTCTGACCGCCACTCGCCGTGGTTCTCCGCCTGCGCGGCCTGTAACACCGCCGCGCCCTGCGTCAGCAGTTTCCCGGTTTGTTGATTGGTCAGCCCGTGTTGTGCAGTTATCGACAACGCGTCAATTCCCAGCAACTGCCCGGCATTCACGATCTCATCGGCCTGCAGAGTCAGGTTCCCCGCCTGCATCAGGCCGCGGTTGTCCACCTGCTGAGCGGTAACCATGCCAGCTTTCTGGGTCAGCAGGCTGCCGTCATTGGACAGATTACCGGCAATCGACAACGTCAGCGCGTCCACACCCAAAATCTTGCCCTGATTGACCAGTGAGGCGGCGTCCAGCGTGACGGTTTTTCCTTCCAACGTACCGCTCTGTTTGACACCATCTGCCGTCACCGCCAGCGTATTGCTGCCGCTGATTATCCCCGCATTATCCAACTGACCGGCGAGCGTGAGCTGCAGCGCGTCCGTCCCGACGATGTCGCCACGGTTATCGAGGGCGGTTGCCGTGATACCCAGTGCACGACTGCGCAATATCCCGGTATTATTCAGGCGGTCGCCGAGCGACAGCGTTAGCGTATCGACACCCGTGAGGTCGCCGTGGTTAACCAGGCGATCTACGGACATAGTGACCGTGTTCCCCAGCACCGTGCCCTGATTGGTCAAGAGCTTCCCTTGCAGGGACAGTGCCCGGCTTTCCCAGTGCCCGTTATTCGCCAGCGTGTCGCCGTGCAGCATCAGTGTGCCTGCCGTATTCAGCAGGCCACGGCCCTGATAGTCACCGCGCAGCGACAGTCCGGTTGCCGCGACCACTCGCCCGTCGTTAACCAGCGACAGCCCGGTCAGCGACGTATGGCCCAGACTGGACAACGAGCCCTGATTGTCCATCAAGCGCGCGAACAGCGTGGCATCCCCGCCGGTCGTCACAGTGCCGCGGTTAACGAAGGTGCCTTTGCCGTCAGTGGCGGGTAGCGTCAGGGACAAAGCCTCATCGCCCTGGATCTGGCCGTCATTGGTCAGATTCCCTGCCGCCAGCGTCAGGGTGTTCGCCTGCCACTCTCCGGCATTGACGGCTTCTGCCGCTGTTAACGTCGCAATGCCCTGAGACAGCAGTTTGCCCGCTTGCTGGTTGGTGAGCGCGCGGGTGGCCGTCAGCGCCAGCGAGGACACACCGAGGATTTTCCCCGCGTTATCCAGTTCCTCAACCTGCAGCGCGACGTTTTTCGCCTGCAACGTGCCCTGATTGATAAACCGTTGCGCTGACGTGATGCTGTCACCGTCGCTCAGCAGTGCACCCTGACTGGACAGGGTGCCGACTATCGCCAGCGTCAGCGCGTCGGTGCCCTGCAACGTGCCCTGATTGGTCAGACGTGCCGCTTCTGCACGAAGCTGGTTGCCCTGCAGCGTGCCGGTATTATCCAGGTTGCCGGTTAAGAAGAGCGACAGATTATTGATACCGCTCATCGTGCCACGGTTGTCGAGAGACGTGCCGTCTGCGGTGAGCGTTAACGCCTGCAACGTGCCCCGGTTTTCGGTCTGCGCCGCCTGAAGGTGCAACGCCTCTGCGCTGAGCCAGTCGCCGCTATTGGTAAAGGTATCGGCGACGGTCAGGTTCACCGCGCCCCGCGCCTGTGCCTGCCCGCTGCTGGTGAGGGTATTCGCCTGAATATTCAGCACAGTGCCCTGCAGCGTCCCGGCCTGGCTGACGATATCGCTGTTCATAGTCCAGTTTCCGCTGGCCAGCAGGCTGCCGCGGTTGTCCAGTTGCCCAGCGATAATCTGTCCGTCGCCGCTAATACTGGTCTTGCCCGCGTTGAGCCAGCGCTCGGCATTCAGCAGGAACTGCTGCGCCTGAATCGCGCCGTCGGTCTCCGCCTGTCCGGCATTTATCGTCAGGTCGGTGCCTGCCAGCAGCGTGCCGCGGGTGGATTGCGTCAGTGAACGCGTGGCGTCCAGCTGCAGCGCCTTGTCGGCCTGCAGCGTGCCCTGATTGGCGAGCGTGCCGGTGTGCAGTTGTAATGCCGGGGCGGTAAGCGTACCGTCATTGCTGAGACGGTCAACGGTAACCTGCAAGACGCTGCCGGCCTGCATCAGGCCACGGTTATCCAGTGAGTCGTCCAGCGTCAGTGCCAGTTTTTCACCCGCGCTGAGCGTGCCACGGTTCACCAGACTGCCGCCATGCAGCGCCAGCATCTGCTGGGCGTTGAACGTGCCGTGGTTTTCGGTCGTCTGGCTGGTCAGGTCGAGGGCGCTCGCGGTTACCTCGCCCTGATTACTAAGCTGGTCAGCCTGTGCGGTCAGCGTGGCGGCCTGCAGCGTGCCACCGTTGGTGATGTTGTCGGCCAGCAAGAACAGCTGATTATCCGTCAGGATGTTACCCTGATTATTCAGCACCGTTTGCAGTTCAAGTTTCACTTCATGACGGGCGCTGAGTAATCCGCTGTTATCCAGACGCTGTGCGTTAACCGTCAGCCGCTCGGCGGCGGCCAGCGTGCTGCGGTTCGTCAACGTGTTGCCGCTGAACGTCAACGCCTGCAACGCAGCGATATCGCCCTGGTTATCCAGCGCATCCAGCGTCAGCGCGACGGTTTTCCCCGCCAACGTGCCGTGCTGTACCAGACGCCCACCGTCAACATGCAGCGCATGACCGGCAGTCAGATTCCCCTGCCAGTCGCCCTGCTGCGTCACGCGCACCGTGGCATTGTTCTTCGCCTGAAGCTGGGCGCTGCCGGCACCGTTAAGCATTTTCGCCTCGAGTCGCACATCCTCAGCGCCTGCGCTCCCCGCCAGCGACACCGTGTCGCCGCGCATCTCAAGCACTGACTCCGCCTTGATGCCGCTTTGCGCATCCTGCTGCAGCGAGCGCCCCGCCTCGACCGTCACCTTGCCAGCGGCAAGCTGGGTAGCATTAAGCGTGACACCGTCACCTTTAAGAGAAAGTTGATGAGCGGAGTTGACCTTACCCTGCGCATCGACGCCGGCACTGATGATGCTGTTTTGCGCGTTCAGCCCGCCACCCGATGCCAGTTCGATGTGTTGTCCGGCACGCAGCGTCGCGTCCTGCAGCGTGATGTCCTGTCTGGCGTTCAACGTCAGCGCATCGCCCGCCTGCTGTTTGCCCCGCAGCGCCAGCGCGTCCGCATCGGCCTGAATGTTGCCCTGCGCCACCGCATCACCGAGGCTGAGTTTACCGTTCGCCGACAGCGTGATATCACCGCTGCGCGCGCTCAGATTGCCGACATTAACGCCCACGCCTTTATCGCTGGAAACCAGCTTGATGCGATTGGTGTACATGCCACCCAGCGCGCCCGTATCCAGCGCGACTTTTACATTACTGCCAGCTACGCCGCTGTCCGCCGCCTGCGCTGTCACCTTGCCCGTCGCGTCAACCTGATTGGCACCCAGCACAATCCGGGTATCGTTGGCATTCAGCCCGGCATCAATCTGCGCGGTGCGGGCTATCAGGCTGAGGTAGTCACTCTTGCTCGCATCCAGCCCCTGCCCGGTCAGCGTGATATCGCCGCGTTTCACGTCGATATGCTGCAGATTGCCCTGCACGTCCAGCTGTGGTTTACCGGTGGTCAGCGTCACCTGCGGGGTATTGATAAAGCCGCAGCCGTCGCAGGTAATGCCATTGGGGTTGGCAACGATGACGCTGGCCTGCTTGCCGCCGACTTCCAGATAGCCCGCCAGCGTACTGCTGTTGGTGGACACCACTTCGTTGATGATGGCGTCGGCGGCCTTGCCTTTCAGATTGGGGTTGTTCTGGATCAGCCCGCCGAGCTGGGTCGGATTAAGCTGCGCCGTGCCGTTATTCAGGATCAGACCGGGTTTATCGACGTTAAAATCCTGATACTGGTTGTGGGAGATCCCCGCGCTGTTTGGCGTGGCGATATTGATGACCGGGACGCCGTTGCCGGCCTGATCCAGCGCGGTATTACCCGTCGCGACCTGCACCCCCGCCGCCATCGCCGGCAGCAGCGGCTGAAACGCAATCAAATGGATCAGCGTGTACGCCAGCAGGCGCTGTGTGGTTTTTATTGGTTTCATCCCTGATCCCCGGTCTTAATGACTACTCATGAATAACGAAAAATTAAAAACTAAAAAGACAGCCCAACGCGGTAATACACTACGACGCTATCCGGTTTTAGCCAGTCAGGATGTGCCAATGGCCAGCCAACCGTGATTTGTTGTGATAGATATTGATTCGCGACACCCGCGCCTACCGCCGCGCCCCACAGCGTGCCCGCCGATTCACTGTCGGCCTGATGTGAGAAAAGGTGCCCGCCGTCCACCGCCGCTGTTAGGGTAACGCTGCCCAGCTGCGGCAGCTGCGCCGCCCGCCAGTTGAGTTCATTGTGCCAGTAACCGCCGCGATTACCTGAAACATACTGTTCTTTGAAACCGCGAACGGAGGTTTCCCCGCCCAGCGTTACCTGCTCGCTGCCATACAGGCGCTGCGGTGAATACTGGCCGTAGAAGTTGGTGAGGTAATGGAGGTTGTCAGCAATCGGGTAGTAATAACTGGCCGCCAGCGTCACCTTGTTGAATTCGGCGCGCAGCGCATCATCAGATTTCCCTTCATCGCTTTCTGCGCCGAACCAGCGCGTTCCCCGGCTGTAAGCAGGGTTGAGCGTCGCCAGCCCGCCCCACAGCTTCTGGCTGTGGTTGATGCCGATAATCGCGCTGCTGAGTTTACGGCTGCTGGATTGCAGCAGGACATCATTCAGGTAGTTCTTTCCGATACGGTGCGACAGGCCCGCCGAGAGGCTGGTTTTCATGTCGCCGTTGCGAAACACCACACGTGATAGCGTGGCGCGGTGCGTCTGGCTGTCGCCAGTTGAATGCCAGAGAAAATCCCGGTTGATGAAATCGTTGCGATAACGGCTTTGCGAGTAGTCGTAGCTGAGTGTCCAGTAGCCATAGGGCAACGACACGCCCGCCTGCAGGCTTTCGACATTGCGGCTATCGCGAAACTCGCTGCTGTGCCCGCCGTTAACAAACCACTGGTCGGCCAGCCCCAGCACGTTATCCGCCCACAGACCGCCGCTTAGCTGCTGCTCTCCGGTGCTTTTCTGCCCGCTATTATCAAAACCAATGTTTGCCGTCAGCGGAATTTGTTTCTTACTGGTAAGGTTGACGATGGAATAGCCGGGCTGGCTACCGGGCTGAATTTCGATGCTCACCTGCTGCGTCGGCATGCGGTTAAGCTGTTCCATGCCCTGTTCGATATCCCGAAGATTGAGAATGTTGCCTTCCAGCCCCGGGAAAACCTGTTTTAATGCCCACGTCGATTGGTTATTAAGATTAATAGATTCGAGACGGCCTTCCAGAATATCGATCTGCAATACGCCGCCAGAAAGATCTTGCTCAGCAATAAAGGCTCGGCTGGTGATATAACCTCGTTCGATATACCAATTACTGACGTCATGAATCAGCTGATTTATATCGTTAACATTAAGACAACGATTAATATAATCTTTATTTAACCTATTTTTATCTTTTTCACGCAGCAGGGAGCTATTGTGATAATTAATATCTTTAATGAAAAAGCAGTGCCCGGCATCGCTTCCGCCAGTTGGATTTGTCGTCGTTTGAGTTTGATTTAACTGTAATAAAGCATCGCGCTGCTGCCGGGATTGGTCAATTACCTCGGCCTGCCGCTGCTGAATGTCATTTCGGTCTGCCGGATTAAGCGGCGCGGAAAATACGGTATAAGAAAATAGCGCAGGCATGATAAAGATCAGCCTGAAAAAACCACGCATGGCTTCATCCCTGATGATAATAATTTTTTCGGCATAGTAGAACCGTTAATTACCAAGCTCAATATGTCAGGTAATATATAATTTTATGACAACAGGTTTGCGTTAAGTCGCGATAAAATACTACCTTAACCAATAATTTTAGGGTGGTTACACCTCGTCATACAATACTGCGTATTTCATGACCTTTTCTTGTCGATTCTTCACCCGTGCGATATCTCACCCCATAGCCTCGTTGATGCATCATATTGTATATTAGCGCCTCATCGTCGCGGGTCGTTGCGGCGCTAACTCATGTTTATCTCATCACGTTGCGCAGCGCTTCTCTCTGGGGGAACAGTGAATTATCCAATTGGGCAGATCAATCACAGCTATCTGGGTTCCAGCGTTTATACCATGCTGCGTGAGGCGTTAATTACCGGCCAACTCAAGCCGGACGATCGTCTGAGAATACGGGAACTCGCCGCACAGGTTGGTACCAGCGTCACGCCGGTGCGAGATGCGATCCTGCAACTGGCGAAAGAACAGGCACTAGTGCTCAGGACGCCGCGCGATATCCGCGTTCCTCAATTGACCGAAGCCCAGTTTATAGAGATCCGCACACTGCGGCTGGCGCTGGAAGGCACGGGAGCCGAGCAGGCTGCTACGCACATTACGCCGAAAATGCTGGAGCAGATTGAAGAGAATATTCGCCAGAATCGTCTGGCGATTGACGAGAAAAATCTACGCGAAGCGCTGCGGTTAAATAGCGAATTTCACCTGTTTCTGGCGCAGGCGGCGCGTATGCCGCTGTTGACGCAGTTTATCGGTAGCCTGTGGATGCGCACCGGCCCGCTGATTGCGCAGGCCTATGCGCATTTTTCCGTGCAGATGGCGATTGAACATCACGAAGAGGTCTTCGCAGCGCTACAGCAGCGCGATGCCAGCACCGCCCGACAGGCCATCCAATCCGATATTCTGGACGGCAGCGAAACGATGCTGGCCTTTATTGCCATCGATCAATAGCATGACGTGGCTCAACCGCGCTACGCCGCCATGAATCGTGGCAATAAGCCGCGAATCAGCAGTCGGGTCTCTTTGGCCTGACTGATAAAGGCAGGCAGCAGCGCGGTAAAGCTCGGTTCGTCCAGCGATTCTGCGGTGTGCTGAGTGCACAGCCGCAGCGTCGAGTTCTCATCCAGCGCCAGCCAGCAGCCTTTCATCGCCGCCATTTCAAAGTTAAGCATCAGCATGAACTGATACACCGCCGTGCTGATCTCCCCCTGAAATCGCATCACATCGCTGTGTAATAGCAGCACGCCGCTGCTGGCGGGGACTTCCAACACCACCGCCTCCTGACCGCCAGGTTCGCGTAGTGCACAGATGCCGTCCTGCAAGCCCAGTTGGGTGCGGCTGAGCGCGCCGTAATGGCGTAATAACCGAGTAATATGCTGTTGTGTGGGTGTCATCCTGTTCTCCTGTAATCACCGCATGATATTTACGATTAGCTGTTTAGCTGCAGGCCTTCCTGCTGGAGCTGCTGCAACGCGTTGGCGGTCGCAGGATTGGCTTTTGCAATCTCGCCGCTCAGTTTGTAACTTTGCGGTACGGTTTGATCCTGCCCGTAGCTAAAGCTGACGTTGCCGAGCAGTTTATTCATGCTGACGCCCGCGCTGCTTGATGCGTTGATGATGACCGCCGGGGTATTGAACCCTTCGCTCTTCTTCACCGCCTTCGAGACTTCAATGCTGGCGAGACGCAAATTATTGCCGTCTTTAAACAGCGCGATGACGTCATCCTTGCCGTGCGTTTTGTTCTGAATGCCCTTCTCGATCTTTTCCCGCACATCGTCTTTCAGCTCCAGCGTGACCGTCACCGACGCTCGGTCGTTATCCTGCAAGCGGCTCACGATATCCTTCAGCGCCGGATTGTCCGCGATCAGTTGATTGATGCGATCGGCATTGCTCGGCGGCAGCGAAGAAAACAAATGGTTGCCGATCACCTGGAACAGCCCGTTTTCCGTCAGTTTGCTGAGGTTGGTGTAGGACGTCGTGTGCTTGACGCTATCCAGCGTTGCCCCGTCACGCTGTGCAACATCCTGCTGCACGTTCAGCTTTTGCAGACTCATTAATCCCTTATGCTGATCGTCGGTGTTTGCCGGTTTATCCGCAAAATGCGCATTCAGGATGGCCAGTTGATCGCCCGGTTCCGCCATTCCTTTCACGCTGTCGATCAACAACTGACTGGCTGGATCGCTAAAGGCGGAAGCCAGTGTCTTGGTCAACGCGTCAATGTCTTTTTTCTCTAGCGGTTCAGCCTTTTTCATTCCCAAACTAATTGACTGGTTGGTACGCGAATCGGTCGCCACATTCACCCCAACGCTGGCCGCAGTGAAGAACGGGACGGTGCCATCCGGTGTCGTTCTGGCCGCCCCGGCACTGATAGTGGCATTGAGCCCCGCACTGGCCTGATTCATGAAACGCAGACGGTTGTCAGATTCCGCATAGGTTGTGGATTTCTCCCCTTGTGAAACGCTGGACGAACTGGTGGCAGACAGCACGTTAGCGCTCGCCGTCACGCCAACCGATCCGCGCAGCGTCGCACTGGTGGGTGCCGCGCCTTTTTCCGTCAGGTTGATCCCGCCACGCAGCTCCAACGCGGCATTGCCATCCAGATTGAAGCTGACCGTTTTCCCCGCCTTCACGCTGTGCTGTTCCCCTTTATCCAGCAGGGCAAGCGGGTTGATCGTGCCGCTCGATAGGCCGTCAATAAACCCCGGTAGTTCTTCTTCGCTGAGAGTAAAGTTCAAGGCGTTTTGCTGCGCCATTTGCAGGCTGGCGGATACGCCGAAAGAGGCACGAACGTCCGGTGTGAAGCTGTGTTTGCTGTTGATGCTTTGCGTCATCTGCGCCGAGGTTTTTCCTGTCAGATACTGGCTGACGTCATACCCGCCGGAGTAACTCACTTTCCCGGTAATCCCGCCTGAACGCTCGAAGGCAACGTTGATGCCATTTTCACCGCGAGAAAAGCTCATATTGTAATTCCGCTCGCCGCTGACGCCGCCACCCGGCACCGGAGGGAAAGGTAATGACGTGCCGCTGACCACAAACGACATGGATGCCCCACCGCCATAGGTCCGGTTAAACGCGATGCTTTCGTTGCTGTCCAACGACAGGACGGTCGCCTTCATCTTATCGATCATGTCCGTCTGGCTGGCCGCCTGCATCACGGTTTTCGAGGTGACGCTGATGGCGTTGTCCTCTTTCCGGAACGCCTTCATAAAGGTTTTAACCGAATCGTAATCCGCCTCCAGCGACTTATGATTGGTGAACCCCATATCGGTCATTTTCTTCACCGGATTGTCGCCGTAATCTCCCTGCCGCAGCGCGTTAAGTTCTTTCATCATCGACGCCAGTTCCGCTTCACCCGGCGACGTGCCGGAGAGCGTATCGATGCGATCGGTCAGCTTATGCAAATCCCCCAGCACCAGGGTATCCAGCACCAGTCGCGTTTTCGCCAGCGACAGTGCATCGCTGGTATCCCGCTGCTGCCCAAATGATTCGCTATTCGGCTTTTGGGCTATCGGCGTTTTGCTGTCGACAAAGGCTTTGATCAGCGTACTGGCCGTACTCGTTTTCGATGACGGATGACTTTCCATCGCCGCCAGCAGCACCGGGGCCAGATCTTTTTCTCTGCCATGCAGGCTGGTGGGTTTGCCTTCCGTGTTCATGACACCGTTATCGTTCACCACGCCCTGCTGCCTGCCAATCAGCAGCGCTGCTTTGGCCGAGCTACTTTCCAGTTCGGTATGGAACTGTTTTAGCAGGTTCACCAGCGGTTTCCCTTTTTCCCCCAGATCCAGCTTGTCTAGCTTACTCGCCAGATCCATCGCAGTGCCCTGCGACTGGCTCGTCGTCGCATCCAGCTTTTTCAGCAATTCGGTTTGCATGTCATAAACAGGTTTCAGACCTTCACGCCCGCTGACCTGATGCTGAACATGGTCGGCAAAGGTTTTTAACGGCCGTGGCACGTCCAGAGTGAATGAAACCAGATGGGCTCGCAGCAGATCTGACAGTTTGCTTTTCACCTGCTGCGACTCTTCACCCGTTTTACCGAGAACCTGAACATCGGCTTTAAACGTGAGCCCGGTTAACGGTATTTTTCCCCCTTTGGTCGCCACATCCAGCCGACCAAACACCGTTTCTGCGGCACGTGGCTCCGCGGTTAACGGCGCTTCCCCTTTTGGCACGGTCGTTTTCCACGCGCTCCCTTGCAGGGTATGGAGTTCATGCTCGTCATGCGCCACCTGCAAATGATGCTGCGCATTCGTGCCCAGTGAATTCACTTTGCCCTCTGCTGGCGTCTTCACTGGCTGCCATTGTGCGCTGTCGTGGTTCGCCACATTTTGCCAGTCGGCTTTCGGCAGTTGGAAAAGCTGCCCGTCTTTATTCAGGGCAAAGAGCGTCTGCTGGTGATCCAGCGCGATGTCCTGTATCTCACCGGCCAAACCATTTTTAGGCAGCGCCAGCGGTGGCGCTGCGAGCTTGTCCGTTCCCGGTTTGATCTGGTGGAAATGCAGATCGCCCTGCTTATCAACGGCAATAAATTTATTACGGTTGATCACCGCCATCGCCGAGACGTCATCGTCCTTGGCAATCCCCGGGAGTGCAGTGCCCGCAGACGGCGTCATACGCACCTGCGGCAGCGCAAACACGGTATTGTCGCCGTGCGTAAACGTGTCTGACTTCTGGTTAATGGACAGCGGCTTGATTTCACCGTCTTTTAGCGTATAAGCCTGATTGTCCAGCCCGCGCTTGAGCTGGCTAGCTTCAATGCTGGATGCCTCCCAGCTTTTGGTATTGCCGTTGTAAAAATGAACTTTGCCTTCCTGTAGACCGATCTGCCCCAGCCGTCCCAGATCTAAGGTGTCTTTCGCCTCGGGCGCTGCCGTGGTCAGCCCCAGCTTATTATCCACCACCAGACTGTCGCTCAGGTTCCACCCCGGCGTGGGGGACAGCCCATTCTGCCCCAGAGGAGCGACGTGCTTTTGTCCCTGGCGATCGGTGGCGAGCGCCTGCGTCTGGCCGTGTTCATCGTGGGCAAATCCGGTAATACGATGGTCGTCGCCCAGCACCGCATTCAGTTCCGGCGTGCTGGCAGGGGTTAATGTGGCGTGCGACGCACCCGCCTCGGGCAGCGGTGCGTGGTAAAGTTTGCCGTCATTGTCGGCAATCAGCAGGTGTTCTGCGGTTAACCCCACCGCTTTCGCAAACACGGGATCACCATTTTCCAGCTTGAGATCCACCGGCTGCGGCGTGGCATCCAACGTGCTCATCAGGTGCAGCTGCGCGAGGTGATCCTGTTCGGTCAGCACGGCAGATTGCCCGTTCTGGTTGGCAGAGAACGCCGTAATCTTATCGCTGAAGGTGGATGACTCCATGCCCGACGACAAATTGCTCAGCGTGTGGTCGTCTTTGACGGCATACAGTTGACCATCTCCCTGCCGAGATAACTGGCTGTGGGCGACATCGCTGCTTTGCTGCCAGACACCGAACTCGGTATTCAGCGCAAAGAGCTTGCCGTCATGAAGACGCAGTTGCTCACCCGCGCCTGAAGCTGAATCAGGCTGTCGGTGGACACCGGTCAGCAACTCGTGGTTCATGCGTCCAGATAGCGGCACGCTCGTAGATTCGCCCGAGGTTGTTTTCAGAGAAATATGTTCCGGCGTGGAGTCCAACTGTACGTTACTCGCGCCCAGCTTGCCCGATGGCATCGCGCTGCGGCCGCTGCTGTGAAGCGCAATATGCTGATTGTCATCGCTTTGAATCACGAACAGCCGTCCTGACTTGTCGACTAGCGCGTGCTGCTGTGCATCCTGATTTTCATGATGAGCCACGAACGGCTGGCTATTCTTCCCGATGGTCTGTTGTAACAGCGTGCTCAGCGCCTCCGGCATGCCTTTGCCGAACTGAAGCTTACCGTGGCTGTCCAGCGTGATATCGGATTTCGCGGCAGGTGTAGCGGTCGTGCTACCGCTTATTTTGATCTCAGCAGCTTCAGTGGACGCAAAACGCGGCAGGCTCTGGATCGGCCCACCCGAGGCCAGCGAATCGCGCGGCACACGCGGTAGCCCCTGACTCACGCCTTCCGATGAGAATAGCTCACGCAAGGTAGTCGAGCGCGAGTCCTGGCTTTTCACTGAACTGCCGTTTCCCTGCTCCAGCTCGGGCGGTTTATTTTTATCATGCAAACCTTGCTGGATCAGGGACTGCGCACCTTTTTGGCTCGCGCTGGTGCTACTGCCCTGCGATAGCGGTGTGTTAGCGAGCGTTGCGGGTGCAATTTCCGACGCGGATAGACCGGGCTGAACATGCTGAATTTTCTGCATAACAGGTTCCAAGGGTGATGAAGTGATCGTGTCGGTTAAGTGGTCAGTTTCTCCTTCTGGTTCCCGACATCTTTCTCTTTCCTGCACGGGAACCACATCACACCTTCCCTCACTTAATACGCAACAGACGTAAGCCTGTTAATGACCCACATTATTCACTTTCAAGGAGATGTTATGGCTGATATGACGATCACGCTCAGCATACAACCCGGCGCTGGCCTGTCATCAACAGGTCTGAATTCCCCGCTTTCAGGCAGCAACGGCGGGGCTTCGCCACGTTCTGCACAGCAGGATAGCCAGCTCATGGAGGCGCTGGGCACATTGCTTAGCGCGCTTTTGCCTAATGCGCAGGGCAATACGCCGTCATCAACCGATGGCGGCCCGCAGGGCCAGGGCGGTGCAGGCAACGGTGGCAGCTCGGCGTTAGGGCAAAACGGCAGCCCTGCCGATATGCTGATGAAACTGCTGGAAACGCTGATTCAGGGAAAAAATGGCCAGGAAGCGGGGAATCCACTCTCTTCCGGTTCGTCGGGCGCGGCAGGCGGTAACGGCGGTGCCTCACCGCTGGCGGGTTCATCCGGCACTGGCGGCGCAGGCGGCGCGCAAAATCCAGAAGATTTGAGCCGTTCTCTACTGCAAGAGTCGGCTGGCAGCGCATTAGATAACGCCATCAGCCCAACCGCAGACGGCGGTGGTCAACTGAGCGGCAACGATCTGTTAAAAGCGCTGCTGGAATTGATCGGCAATCTGATGGATTCACAGAAAGGTGAATTCGGTCAGCCGCAAGAAAAAGGACAACCACAAGGTGGCGGCTCGCCGTCAGTGGGTGCACCGCAGGCCTCATCTGGCGGTGGATCGCCTGCCGCGCCGTCTGCACCCTCTGCTGGCGGTGGTGGATCCCCAGCAGCAGCATCAGCCCCGTCTTCACCCGTTGGCGGTAACGGCGGCGGTGCGTCTGCCCCACTAACGGCCGCCCCAACCGGCGTTGGTGGTGGTTCTGCGGCATCGCCGACGACATCAACAGCCGGTGCTGGTCCAGTGGCATTCCCTAAAGCCAGCGGTGATGCCACCGTGGTAAATGACACCATCAAAGTCGGTCCTGGCGAAGTCTTTGACGGCGGAGGAAAAACCTTCACTGCTAGTAGCAAGTTAGGCGACGGTGGTCAGGCTGAAGGCCAGAAGCCAGTCTTTGAACTAGCTCCAGGCGCAACGCTGAAAAACGTGGTGTTTGGTGATAATGCGGCGGATGGCGTACACGTCCGCGGCGATGCCAAAATTGATAACGTGCATTGGACCAACGTGGGTGAAGATGCGCTGACGGTGAAATCAAATAACGGTAAACCAGCCAACGTTGAAATCACCAACAGTAGCGCTCAGGGCGCTTCCGATAAGATTTTCCAGTTGAACGCGGATGCCAACCTGACCATCGATAATTTCAAAGCGAAAGATTTCGGTACGTTTGTCCGCACCAACGGTGGGCAACAAGGTAACTGGAACTTGAATCTGAGCAATATTGACGCAGAAAACGGCAAGTTCTCGTTCGTGAAAAGCGACAGTGAAGGGTTGAACGTCAAAGGCAGCAATATCAGCCTGACGAACGTCAATAATCACTACAAAGTGCCGGATTCCGCCAACTTACAGGTGAAGTAAGATGCCAAACACAATGACATCTCCCGCACCGACACGCTGGGCGGATATCGCCAGACAAGGCGGATACATTACGCCGGCGCAACGTGAATCGTTCACGCAGGCTATCCATCTGGTGAGAACACAGTTGAACACGGTGCTCAGCCAGTCAGGATCGCTGCGACGGGGTGAGTTCGAGTTCGATGCGTTTGTGGATTCGCTGGAGCAGGATTTTCTGCATCAGGCCGACATCCATACGAAGAACGGGCTACATAGCGACGTGGCGCAGACCTCGTTCTGGATCGCCCGCCTGATCGCCGATCGTTTTATTGCGGTGCGTCAACTGTAATACGTGCGCCATTACCGCATCAGGGAAAAGCCAGCCAGGGAAACCTGTGCTGGCTTTATTACTCATTGCTTACTGACTATAAAAAAGAAGATAACCATTTCTGATAATATTTTTCTTGTTCTTCCGGCGTCACCAGATCATTCTCTTCATAAGCAAAGATAAAGACCAAATCTCCACGAACAGCTGGTCTCCCCATTTCAAATTCATATCCTTTTATCCCATAAGCCATTTGTCTCGCCATTCTGGAATGGATAGACATTTCTCTTTGCTCCTTTGCATAAGAAAGTCATGTTTCTACAATGCCGTCTAAGAACACAGAAACAAGAGAAAAAATCATCACTTTCAGCGGTATATATACAGTCACAACCAATCGAAAACCTTATTGAGCGCCCTGAATTTTGACTAAGAAAAAATTCGGCATGTTCTCGTATTCCATTTCTGATTATCGCAATGTTTAGTTTCTGCTCCATCGTTATTAACGCCTAAAAGCTCGATTAGTATTGTGGATAACGTGTTTCCCAATTTTTCTTGAAGTGACTTTCATGCACGCCAAATGTCTGTTCTATGAACGCCATACATTTATAGAAATCATCGAAGGTATAATATTCGTCATACTTCACATGTGCAGCGAAAATCTCGGAATCAGAATCTTCCAGATATTGTTTTTCAATATCGCAAACATTCAGGTTATAGAGCCAGAAAACATTTTTTCTATCAGGAACGTAGCCTAATACTTTGACTTCAGGGTACATGTCTTCCAGCGTCAGCATTCCTTTTTCCAGAAAACCCATTTCTCTTTCGAACATCCCCTCTGGGAAGTAAGCTCTGGGCCTGATGATAATAAAACGTGAATCCTTACCTTCATTGATATCCACTTCACAGTAGGAGCCGTCTCTAACATCCCCTCTAAAGCCGTAGGGGTATGGGTTATAGGGGGTGATTTTCTCAGCCATTACTTACGTCCTTACTGTGCCCAGTATCGTTATTACCGCCAGTAGCAGGCATAATCCACGGTTGCGTTGCTTACTAACCCATTGATTAAAAAGCCAGGTGAGTGGCTTCAGTCTGGCTAAAGACAACACGTTGACGGCAATGAGCTTATCTAACAGGAGGCTGGCTTGGCGATGCGGAATAGAATAATGAAAACGTTCCATGTGGTTCCTTGACGCAAGTCCCGTTAAGAAAAAGTCGCACGTCAAGAATAGCAAGCGAAGTGAAAACGCCATAATGCAAAGAAAGGACTAAAACGAAGCAAGCTGATTGATTTGAATTGAAATAATCACATTGAAGCCAATAATTAGGAGCAGTGCTTCCGCCCTGCTCCCTGTCGTTTTTTCGCTTTAGCTGGAGAGCTTTTGCAGCCCCATATTGACGATACGGTCGCCGATCATCGCTGCATCAATGCCCAGAGACGCGCCGCCGTTGCCGCGAGCGTGCAGGTTGGTATTGCCGGTATCGCCCGCCACCGCGCTCTTGATCATGCCGACCGCCTTCATGAATTTATCCATGCTGTCTTTGGTCATGCCGTCGTCATCCGGCTTGCTCAGCGCTTTCGCCCAGGATTTGTCATCCTGCTTCGCCGTCTGCCAGTTATCTTTCTGGTATTCCGGTTTGCCGAAGACTTCAGGATATTGATCCATAAACTGACCAATCTCTTTCGCCATCTTACGGTCTTCTTTATCGACGAAGTAACGTGTCGGGCTGTCATTGTGCGTGCTGATGTTGTTCAGTTCCTGCAAACCGGCTTTTTGCCCAACGCTCATCCCCAGCGTGCTACCCAGTTGGTTGAACGCACCCGCGCCGCTCAGGCCTTGCAGACCGTTATTGCCCAGCTGCAGCGGTGAAGTTTGCCCTTTCGTCTGGCTCAGGCCGTTGCCCAGAATGGCGGACAGCGCATCGTTAACGCCTTGGGTATAGGCAGAAATTTCCGGCGACGACGGCTGTTTGTTGCCGAAAAGCCCACCCTGCTGCTGCGACATGCCGCCGCCCAGCAGATCTTCCAGCGCGCTAAACAGCAGGCTACCCATCATGGCAGATGGATTCATGGCATTCATGCCGGCACCCAACGCCCCGCCTAATCCACCGCCGAGCGCACTACCCAGCCCGCTGCCAAGGCTACTGCCGAGACCACCACCTAAACCACCGCCCAGCAAACCGCCGCCGAGTCCGCCCAGGCTGCTACCCAAACCACCAAGCCCACCGCCCATGCCGCCGCCCATCATGCTGCCCATGAACATCATGGTCGTCATGATATCGGACAGCTGTTCTGCGATGTTGCTACGCTGGCCACCAAACGCTGACTGCGATGGCGATCCACCATTCTGTGAAGACTGAGATTGAAATAAACCGCCGTTACCGCCCGCCTTGATCGTGATTTGCAGAGAGGTTCCGCCACCAAGAGAATTAAGCATAATGTTTCCTCAATGAGTAAATGGGTTATGAAAGCGCCAATGATGTGCGGTCAGCCCGCGTGATTGTGACACTCCCCCATTAAGTGATTTCCTTGCTTACTCAGTTCCCGTCTTATGCACGAAAACGCATGACTTTTTCACGTTTCAGCGCGGCGGCAGACCGGCCAAACGCCACAGTTCGTCGATTGCCGCAACCGAGTCAGTCAATGTGGATAACGTGCGACGTAACCGCAGATGTTGCTGTTCATCCAGGCTCAGGCCACAGGCAAACAGCGCATCCGCCTCCAGAAAGCGGCGTTGTAAAATTTGCCGCAGCATGCCGGGGTAATGTCGTGCAGGCGCCAGCGTTAAAGTGAGCATGGCCTTATCCTCCGACACCGCCGTAAACCACAGCGTGACGCCCGACTGTACCGGCCAACTGGCCGTCGTCTCGGTCTCCAGCGCCGTGAGGAAGTCATGCTGATTGTCGAATACTGCCGCGGGTTCACTCATCCACGTTGACTCTGCTGTAATCCGCCGGACTGCTGCGCAGATCGGGCTGCCACCAGATGATTAATTGCCGCGTTTCCGGCTGTGGACGACAGGTCACCGAGGCGCAGTTGGCGATCTGTCGCGGGGAAGTGCAGGCGCTCAGCAAGAGTGCGATCAGCGCGACGGACAGTGCTTTATGATTCATGACCCTTTCCTGTTTTAGTTGAAATCGCTACTGAGATGTCAGCAGGTTACGTCGGGCGGGCTGAGACATTAGGGCGGGCTGCAATGCAAGGAACACCTCGCTGGACTCCCCCGGTGCCAGCGTCGTTTTCGGCCACACCGCCACCGCTAACGTGCGGCTACTGGCACAGGCGGCCTCATCAAAACGCTGCGGCTGTGTGCCGCCGTTACGCACGACGCCGACGCTCAGGCGCAACTGACCGTTGCCGTACCATTGATAGCGCGAACTGTCGTAGATCAGGCCCGACTGCGAGCGGCACACTTCTCCCAATCGCGTACCTTTGCTATCAGCCTGAAACCCAGCGGGAAGCTGGCGGCTGGCGAGATCGCGAAACGCGCCTTCAATCAGGCTATAGAGATCCGTTTTACCGCTGCGCTGCGCGACGCGGTTCATGGCACCGTTCAACTGCTGACGATTAGCGGAGGAAACATAGCGCGTGGGATCGGTCTGATCGCCGACCAGATGCGGCGTCAGAATAAACAGGCGCTCACGGCGTGAGACTTCATGACGCGTCGAGGTGAACAGCTGCCCCAGAAGCGGGATATCCCCGAGGATCGGAATACGACGATCGCGGTCACCGCTCTCTTCAACATGAAAACCACCCAGCACCAGCGCGCGGTTTTCACCAATCAGCGCCTGCGTGCTAACGGTGCCGCGTTTCACGCCGGAGGCCTCACCTTCGCGCCCCGTCTCTACCTGGCCGTCTTCGATATCGATAACCAGTTGGATGCTGCGCTGCGCCCCTTCGCCGATCACACGCGGCGTCACCTGCAGGCTGGTACCCGCCGTTACAGGCTGAATGTCCGCGACGCGTTCGCCCGTCGCCGTGATGAACGCCGTCCGGCTGAAATCAACAATCGCGGGCTGATTCTCCAGCGTCAGTACAGAAGGATTAGCGACGATGGAGGCCGTTCCTTCTCCCTCCAGTGCCTGAATATCGGCAAAGAAGCGCTTGAAATCGCTGACAAACAGGGTGCTCCGCCCCATCATCATGGTGCTGCCTGCACTCACATTGCCAAGCTGCGCCTGCCAGTTTGCTTCCAGTCGCGACATGGCAGTTCGGTCCACATCCAGAATAATGGCATCAATGTTGACCAGATTTTGCGGGACGTCGATATGGTCGACGAGCTGCTGATACTCCGCGCGGCGTTTTTCATCATCCCGAATCAGCAGCGCGTTATTACGCACATCGGCGGAAATCTTGCCGCTTAGCGTCACGCGGCCTGCCCCCTCACCGTTGCGACCTGGGTTGTTACGGGTTGCCAGCCGGGTCATCAGCGAGCGCGTACTGTACCGCATCGCTTCCATGCCGTTATCCGGCTGCACGGGCATCGGGCCGGATGCGCCTGCCGGTGCCGCACGTTGACCATCCATCAACTCATTGAGAATGGTCGCGACGCCGGGAATCGTGACTTTTTGATCGCGATATTGCAGCGTCCGGTCAGATACCGAGGCATAGCGCAACGGAAAGATCATCACCTTGCGCCGTTCGTCCTGCTTTTCCCGCTGCTGGCTGAAATTACGAATCAGATCGATATACGCCTGCGGACCGGTGACCAGCACCACGCCCTCTTCCGGCAATTCACCCCAGCCAAAGCGCGCATCGAGCAGCCCGATACCGCTGAGCGCCTGTTTGATATCGGGGGCGGCATCGGGGGAGATTTCCAGACGCACCGACGCCTGTTCGTCCTGCGGGCTGACATAGAGCGCATTGTTATACACGAACCACTGAAAGCGGTGCTCCAGCGCCAGCCTGTCGAGGAAGAGCGTAGGGTTATCCGCACGAATTTTTGCCGTAACCTCATTGTCCGCAATATTGCCCAGCACCAAATCCACGCCGTGGCTGTTGGCAAAATCCGTCAGAATCGCAGACAGCGGCGTTTGTTCGGCAGAATAGGCATACGCGCCCTTGTTCCAGTCGGCTGGCGTGGCGGCATGCGCCAGCGAAATCATCCCGTTCACTGGGATAATCCCCATCAGCACCACCGCCCAGCAAAACCAGCGATAGGCCGCCAGAAAAATGCTATACGCGCGATGACGTATTAATCCCTTACGCATGTCGTTCTCCTTGCAAAAAAGCCAGCGTGTTTAGATTCAGTGGAGCGGAAACGGGCGTTTTCGCCCGCGGCATGAGCAGGCTCAGCCAGACGTCCCGTTGGTTAAGTAAGGTTTCCAGGCTGCGACACAGCTGCATGACGTCATCGGCATCGGGCCGCATCCATAGCCAGAGCTGTTCATCCTGCGGAGAGAGCGACAGGATGGCAGTATCATCCTGAAACTGGGCGTGGGCGGCATCGGCCAGCTGTAATGCGCGCGCCAGCATCGGCTCATCGGGCAACACACGCAGCGGAATGGCCGCGCTGCACGCCACTCCCGACGACTGCCGCACAAGCGCCACCGCCCCGCCATCAATGTCCAGCTTCAGCGCCGGCGTTCCGCCGTTTAGCCAACGCTCCAGCATCACGGCCAACTCAGTTGAAGTCATTGATGATGGCCTTTGCCAAGCCGTGTTTCACGCTCAGCAACTGCCCGACCGCCCAACTGGCATTGGAATAGTCCATGCTGGCTTCAAAAAAGGCATAACTGTCGGCCTGACTGGCTCCACCTTCGGCAACGTTCAACGCAATATCATCCAGCTGTTGCTGCGAATCGACCAGATGCGCGTCAAGGCGACGCTGAATGGGGTTAAGGGACATAGCACGCTCTCCTCATAGGGTATTTTCCTCACAACACGGTTTAGGTCGTTGACGAGAACTTTTGGTCGTAAACCTAAACGTTCTCGTCATTGACTCAATAGTGAGTGGTTAACCCCGGCGTGCAGTTCCCAGTAGCAGGCGATGATTTTATATTGCGGCGGGATACCCTGGAGGAAGCAGTTGCGCCGTCGCCTGCCGCCAGCTCAGCGACATCACGCCATGTGCGGTAATCAGCTTCATAGCATCGTTATCCAGCGCGTCATCGCTGGCGAGACGCCACTCAAGATGTGTATGTTCATCCAGCCAGTGTTGTACATCGGCAAGCTGGGCGGGATGGCAATACAGCGTTCCCCGACTTTCTCCCTGCTGTTGCTTCAGCAACTGCCGCAGTAAAGCGTGATGGCGCGACGGTGCGGGCGTTTTATCCAGCAAATGCGCCAGCGCATCGCGCAGCAGCTGTCCGGCTTGCGTAATCATGATCTTTTCCAGTTCCATTCGATCTTGTTGAACGCCCTGCAATAGCGCGTTTGCCTGCTGCCAGAATTCCGCTTCTGCCTGTTCAACCGCCTGCTCACCGAGCGTTCGGGCACGTTCGTGTGCCTGTGCCACAATCGTATCGGCCTGCGCATTGGCCTCTTCCCAGAGTGTCCGACTATGACGGTGCGCCGCGACGCGCTCCGCCGGAATAATCACCGTTTCATCCCGACTGCCGCCGGGTAATGTCGCAAACGTCTTCGTCGTCAGCATGCTTCGTCCTTAGCAAAATGAATAGAAATGAGGAGGGTTATGTGGGGGTCGATGCTTTCCAAATCAGGGCATCACACAGCGCATTCAGCCGGGCGGCGGGTAATGACATCGTCGGGGCATGGCAAGCACAGGACCCATCGCGAGGAAAAAGCAGCCGCAGACGCGGCCAGCACGTTTCACCATAGCGAATGCGCAGCAGCGTCAGTGCACCCTGATGTCTCGCGGCGGGTGACGTCGACGAGAAAGCAGAAAAAGTGACCGCTGACGGTAGCCATAAGCCCGGCCGCAGCGCCTTTGCCAGCCGCTCGCACCATATGCCCTCCGCGTCCGAGCCGTCTGGATTGCGTACGGGCTGACACACCCGCGCCATCAGACGCAATACCGTTTCCCGCTGCGCCGTATCCAGCGCCCCCATTTGCATCAGTGAAGCAAGTGGATCCGGCGGCAGCACCGACGGCAGAGAAAAATGGCGATGAAGCTGCACGGCGTTCACATGCAGCCAATCGCGACGCCGCGGCGCATCGGGTAATATCACCTTCCCGTTCCACCAACTGGGATCGGCTTGTAACAGGCAGTCCTCTGCCCACCAGATCAGCCAGGCAAGCGGAGTGAGGTCGCCCGACTCATGCTGCTGGCTTTGCGCTTGTGTGGTCATGGTGACGACGACGCCCCCGCTTTTTTCTGCTGCCACTGTCGCAGGTAAGGCGTGCCAACGCGCCAGCCTAATAGCCCGGCCAGCAGCAGACCGAACAGCCCTGCGCTCCACTGCCAGCGTCGCATCTCATCCGGCGTGAGCGTAAACGGCCCTAGCGTGACCACGGGGATCGTGTCCTGATACGGTTCCGCCGGAACAAAGACAATCGCCAGTTCCTTATCATCCTTGCCAGACAGGCCGGGGATGCTGCTGGCGACCATACGGCGGATGCGCTGCTCCATCCCATCGGGTTCCAGCTCGGCACGGTATTTGATAAACACCGCCGCCGAGGCGGGCTGAACCGGCTCGCCGGGGGCAATACGCTCGGGCAGCACCACATGCACCCGCGCCACCAGCACGCCATCGATCTGCGCCAGCGTCGCCTCCACTTCCTGCGACAGAGCGTAAATATAGCGGGCGCGCTCCTCCAGCGGCGTCGAGATCACGCCGCTTTTCTGAAAGACCTCGCCCAGATTGGTACGCGATTGCTTCGGTAAACCTGCCGCATTCAGAATATTGACGGCTCGTTCCATGTTTTTTGCATCGATCACCAGCGTGACGCCGGTTTTGTCCACCCGTTTCTCCGCGCCGATCTGATAGCGGCCGAGCATCGAAATCGCTTCGTTGGCATCGTTCTCCGACAGCCCGCGATTCAGCTCAATCGGCTCGCCGCAGCCAGCCAATAGCCCGATCAGCAGAAGAAACACTCGCTTATCGATTTTCATAGGCCGCTACTGTAAGTTGGTGAGTTTTTCCAGACTTTGCACACTTTTCGCCACCAGTTTGGCGCTCAGCAGACTTTCCAGATAGAACGACGACAGCGTTCGGGTCGCATCCAGCACATCTTTTGGATTATTGGAGCGCATCGACTGGCTCACATCGCGTTCGGCGGATTTAAAAACGCCGTTCAGTCCCTGAGATTTTTCCGCCAGCGCGCCCAGCCACTGACTGTTGCCGCTTTCTGCCGTCATCGGTGTCGACGACATGGCTGCGCTAAACCAGGACACATCCTGATTAGTAGCTGAAGAGGAAAAAGACGTGCCGTTGTCCGCCAGCGGAGCATCCCCCGGCTGGGGCAGCGTAGTAGCGTGGTTGATTTTCATGGTGTGGATTCCATCGCGGACGGGATAAAAATAAAGCCGGAGCAAGGCTCCGGCTCGTTGCATCACGATCAGAACTGGATGGCTTTCGCCGCTTTCTGCCCGGAGTTCAGTGATTTGGACGCGGAATCCATCTGGCCATCCAGAATGGAGTTTTCCGTATCCAGCGCAATTTTCTGAGCCTGAGCGCCCGCTGCACGAGTCAGAGAACCGGCCATCGCGGTATCCAGAGTCTGAGAAGCCGCCTGAGATGCAACCTGAGAAAGTCCTAAAGCCATGATATATCTCCAAATATGATGAATGTTTACGGTAGTGAACTGTCATGCTGTACATACAGTCATCTTGTTCATTCATTAAGTGGGAGAGCGGGTCAGTGAGTTCCAACGGAAAGGAAATTCTTTCGGCAATAACGATGCGAGGGGAAGAACTAGCCTAGTTTTCTCTGTGTTTCCGGCCGTTAGGCATTATGGATTTTCTTTTAGAATAATAGAAAGCGTTGTTACCTGACCGAAAGGCCGTACGTTGTTTCTGATTTTCAGGAACGTTTTTATGCTGTGCAACTGGCAAGGATGCGATATTTGAACCCATGCCGTACTATTCCCGTCACGCTGCCAAATGGTCGCTATGCTCACCTTAACTACCAACACCGGATTGTGGTTCAGACTTATTTTGATTTCGTTTGCCAGCGCATTGCTGGCGCTGTTTATTGGTCAGGGAATTTTATCTAGGCTGGAACAAACGCAGCTGCAGCACTATAGCCAGGACGTGCTCGAACAAGGCACCGCCGTCGCCCGGGAAAGCCGGGAAACCATTGACCGCGTGCTAACGCTAAATAACACGCCTTGCTCCAGCGCCGATCTGAAAGAATTACGCCTGCTCTCCTTTTACTCCGTCTATCTACGAGATATCGGGCGAATCAAGAACAACTATCTCATCTGTTCCGCGGGCTGGGGCATCCTCACCCCACCCATTTATCTGTTACCGCCGAACCTGACGACCGATGAAGGTGTACAGCTGTGGACCGCGATGAAAGATGTGGTGGATCCGCGTATTACCGCAGATATGGCGAGCCTTAACGATGTCGTCACGGTCACCGCTGCCGCCGCATTTCGTCATTTCACTCAGCCACCCGCCGAATACAGCGCGATGCTGCTCACGCGTAATCTGGGGCATATCTATCAGACCTTTGGCAACATCGACTTCCCGATGTTCAAGGAGAAACGGCATGAGAGTAACGGGTGGTTGACCATGGGAAAACGCCAGACGTTTTCCTGCGCGGCGACGCTGAATGTCTGCGTGTTGGCTCAGTTGGATTCTGCCGGCATCCTGTATCGCCCGTGGTACATCATCGCTGCGCTGTTTTTTGTCGGGGCGATCCTCGGGACCAGTTTTTCCCTGTCCTACCAGCTCTACTACGATCGGCACCATGCTTTACCCTCACAGCTAAAACGCGCGATCAAACACCAGCGGTTTCAGGTACATTATCAGCCGCTGATCAGCCTGCCACAGCGCACCATTATTGGCGTAGAGGCGCTGGCGCGTTGGAAAAACGAGCGTGGCGACAACGTTTCGCCAGAGTTTTTTATCAGCGCGGCTGAAAAAATGGGCTACTCAGATGAGCTAACCCGCATCATTACGCGTCAGGCGCTGCGTGACATGCAGCCGTACCTCACGCAGGACACACCCTTTCTCCTGAGTATTAATCTGTCCGTCTCCGACATCATTTCGCCGGATTATCATCGCTTCCTACAGCAAATGTGTGATGAATTGGCGATCGATAAAACCCGCGTCATGCTGGAACTCACCGAGCGGTCGAGCACGTCCCACAAGACACTGGCTGATGGCCTTGAGGCGCTACGGCGCTCGGGCTATAAGATCGCGCTTGATGATTTCGGCACGGGCTATTCCAACCTCGATTATCTGAGCCATTTACCGTTCGATATGATCAAGATCGACAAGATTTTTGTCGACGCCATCGGCACGGACACGGTTAATGCCGCCATGGCCGATCTGTTATTTACTCTTATCAAAAAACTCGACGTTCCGGTGATCATCGAAGGGGTGGAAACGCGTGAGCAAGCCGCCTACATCCTGCAACAGTGCCCGTCGGCGATTATGCAAGGATGGTATTTCAGTAAGGCCGTGGCATTGCACGATCTACCGGATATCCATCACTATCCATGCCCGCCGATAGAAAAAATGCCGACAGAAACGGTGTAGACAGAAACGAGGTAAATAGAGACGGTGTAACCTGAAAGCAGGCCGACTGGTAAAAATCGGCCTGCCGTCATTGGCTACCGTAGCCCGAACGATAAACGGCGGAGAGTCAACTCTCATGCCTGACAGGCTTCCCCGCCCCCTGCGCACATCTCTCGCGCCGTCACGTTCAGCACTTTCAGGCGGTGATAAAGCGTCCGCTTGGGGATCCCCAGCTCCACAATCACATCGTCAATGCAGTGGTCGTGGCGGCGCAGCGCATCCTGAATCAGAAATTTTTCAATCCGCTTTAAGCGATCTTTCAACTGCAAAGGACGCGGGTGCAGCAGCGGCTGGATTTTCGCCAAGGGCGACAACCCCAGCGCCCAGCGATCCGCCGCCGCTTTCAGCTCGCGGATATTGCCTGGCCAGCTGTGGGTCAGCAGTTGTTCGTAAATGTCTGCCGTCAGCGGCGGCAGCGTCATTTTCAGGCGCACAGCAGCTTCCTGACTAAAACGCTGAAACAGCGGCAGAATGAGATCGCTGCGGGAACGCAGTGTTGGCAGTTGAATCTTTACGGTATCCAGACGGAAATAGAGATCGCGGCGAAACAGCCCTTTTTCCACCAGTTGCAGCAGCGGCGTTTGCGTCGCCACAATCACGCGCATATCCACGGGCGTGAACTGGGTGCTTCCCAGCCGCTTTACGCCACGGCTTTCCAGCACGCGCAGCATCTTGGCTTGCAGCGTCATGGGCATACTGTCGATCTCATCCAGAAACAGTATTCCCTTATCTGCACTTTCCAGATACCCGGCGCGGGAGCGGTTCGCGCCAGTATAGGCGCCCGAGACCACGCCAAACAGCTCACTTTCGGCCAGATTTTCCGGCACGGCGGCGCAGTTCACCGCCACCAGCGGACCACTGCATCGAGAAAGTTGATGAATGCGGTTCGCCAACGTGTCTTTGCCCGTACCGGTTTCACCTTCCAGCACGATGTCGACATTGAGAGGCGCAATAACATTAATGATGGGTGAGAGCGATGAATGAATATCATCGGCTGTGTGTGTGGAATGTCCCGACGATGGCGGGAAATAGTCTGCTGATGACCGAACGTTTTCTAATGAGGGCTTTTCTAATGATGAAGGCGCTAATGGTGAATGCTCTGATAACGAATGCGCTAACAAAGAAGCGTGCTGTCTGTCCTGATGGTAATAATAACTCATTAACTACTCCTGAAGCCCAGACGGGGCTAACTGACTGCCTTCCATAACGTGGTGCTCTACCGTGCATCTGTCGCGTTTCTCCGCATAACGTCGACCAATAACCTCTCCAGTAGAACGATGATAAGCATTACCGCCATTGAATAATGAAACCATCAGGCATCGCTGAACATCAGGTAGGAATTCCAGAGGAATTTGTAGGGAAATGCCTACAAAAAACGGCCAATATAAGCAAAAACAGTCTGTTACTTTCCTGAACAATTAGCAGGAAAACGAAAAGATATCGTCAGGAAAATGTAAGCTTCAGCAAAAGGGATTCACCGACAGTTGAATCCCTTTTATCTGTTATTTGTCGCACAGCGCATTCCCACCGCTAGGGAATGAGCTTCTTACTCACGACATACTTCACAATTTCCACATTGGTGCTGAACTGCATTTTCTCCATCAGACGCGCTTTATGGGTGCTGACCGTTTTGTTGCTAATGGCCAGCTCATTGGCGATGGCGTTAATGCCCATCCCCTGCGCAAACATAATCATGATTTGGTGCTCTCTGGCCGTCAGCACATCGTGCGCGGCTCGGTCACCCTCCGTGTAATGGGAAAACACCAACTGCTCGGCAATCGTATGGTCGATATAGCGAGCGCCCTGCGCCACGCGTCGGATCGCCGACAGCAGCGCTTCCGGGTCTTTATCTTTGGTGATGTAACCTCTGGCACCACTCTTCAACGCATGCTGCGCAATTTGCGCTTCGCTGTACATGCTGAGCACCAGAATCGGCAGACGTGGATATTGCGCCACCACGCGTGAAATCAGCGCTTCACCGCTGATGCCAGGCATCGACATATCCAGCAGCAGCAAGTCAGGGGTCACGCTGCGCAGCTGCGCCAGTACCTGTGCACCATTTCCCGCTTCGGCGACGACGCTCAGCGAGTCATCCAGCGCAAAGATCTGCTTGAGACCTTCACGCATGATGACGTGATCGTCGGCGATCATTAAACGTATTGGTTTGCCCATCGCTCATTTCTTCCTTTCGTTATTCTTATCCCGCGGTTAACGGGTATAGCCATTTTTAGGAAACGTTAGCTGCACCAACGTGCCTTTGCCGGGCGCGCTGTCTATAACCACTTCGCCTCCCAGCATCCGTCCGCGTTCTTTCATGCTCATGAGTCCGAAAGCATTTTTATTTTTAGCGCGGGAATCAAAACCTTTACCGTTGTCCTTGGTGCACAGCACCACGCAGTCCTGCTGGTTATCCAGCGTAATGATTACCTGTGTGGCGGCAGCGTAGCGCGCCACGTTAGTCAACGACTCCTGCACGACGCGGAAGGCCGCTGTGGTGCTCTCGTCATTGAGCACCAGCGGTTCTCCCAACGTTCGCAGTAGACAGGTTGCGCTGTAGTGCCGGTTAAATTCGTCACACAGCCACTCCAGCGCGGGCGTCAGCCCCATATTCAGTACATTCGGCCTGAGCCGGGTCGAAACGTTACGCACCACCTGGATCGTTTGGTCAGTCAGCTGCATCAGCTTTTGCAAATGCGTCTGCATGTCTGGGTTTTCCTTGGCAAAGCACATGCGCATGAGCGACAGGCTCATGCGCATCGTGGTCAGGTGTTGCCCCAGCTCATCGTGAATTTCCTGCGCGATATGCTTACGCTCTTCTTCGCGTGAAATCTCACGCTGACGCGCCAATAAACGCAGTTGCATATGCGAATCGGCCAGTTTCTTCTCCGCATAACGAATCGCCGTAATGTCCCGTCCGACGGTCAGAATGGACACCAGCGCGCCATGCTGATCGAACTCAGGCACACAGCGAATATGGTGAATATGATGGTGACGCTGCTCACCTCTCCCCAACTCTTCCATGACTTCACCTTCTGCACTGCTGCGGGTATCGATAACCAGCCGCACCAGCTGTTCTATGCGGATCGCACAGCCCACGCCGGGCATCAGTTCCGTAATCATACGGCCCTGAAGTTGCTCTACGGTGAAATCCAGATGTTTCAGACTGGCGGGGTTGGCGTACAGGCAGTTCAGGTTGGCATCAAAGCGGATAATCAAATCCGGCGTGTTCTCCACCAGCGCGCGAAATTCCTGCTCTCGCGCGTAAGCCAACTGCTCGATATGTTTACGTTCCCTGATATCTCTGACTACACACATGTTGTAGCTACGTCCTCTGTGTTGGAAATGCGTGAGATTGACCTCGACCGGAATCGTCATGCCATTGCGGGTGAGGTGCTTGGTTTCAAACGTGGTGCCGCCGCCCAATGCGTATTCATGAAACCAGTCGGGCGAGCTATGCTCAGCGACCCAGTCGGGATCGATATCGGCAACGCTCAAATGCATGAATTCCGTAATGCTGTAGCCCAGCGTCTGGCTCGCTGCTTCATTGACGTAACAAAAACGCTGATCTTCGTTGACGATATAAATCGCGTCCTTGATGCGGCCAAATGCAAAATCCACCAGTTCAAGCTCGGGGGCTTTGGTTTTCTCATCGGAACGAAAAGGTTGGGTGAACATCATTGCCATCTCCTTATTTGAATTAAGACTATTGTGCAGCCACCCGCCGTGCAGGTAGCGCAATACGGCGTCTCAACATTCCAGAAGATGGACAGGGAACCCTGCAACGGCATCAATGCGACCTGATATCACGGCGTGCGACCACGAACTGAACGGCAACCGCCATAATGAAATAACGCGGTTACCAACTCAGTCAGTGAAAAACGGCGGGTGCAGGCGCGTCCTTTCGTCCCGTGAAATGCCGTCAGGATTCAACAGCCTGACGGATCACACCTCGGGCACGAGACAGCCGCGACCGCACCGTACCGATCGGGATCTCCAACTGCAACGCGAGATCCTGATAGCTGGCATCGGTATCCAGCAATTGCATCAGCATCTGACGGGTATCTTCAGGCAGTGAGACGATGGCATCCATCGCGCGTTTCAAGGACCGCTGACTTTCGGTGATAGCACCGGGATCGAGTTCTATCGCGATATGGTCCAGCATCTCATCGCCCATTTCCTGAGCGCGCTGGCGTGCCTGCTTGAAATAATTGCGAACCAGGTTGAGGGCAATACCGAATACCCACGTCTCCGGCCGCGATGCTCCCGCAAATTTATCCTGATGTTTGAGCACTTCCAGATAGGTCATTTGCTGTAAATCCTCCACGTCGTCATGGTTGCTGACGCGCTTGCGGATAAAGTTATGCAATTTCTTTCCGTGTTGACGAAACACCTGTTCCCAATCGACAGATAACGCTGGGTAAAGCGAAGGGGTCTGTTCGATGTGTTTCAGAGTAGACATTTCCATTAGCTGACTCTCCGTTGTTGTGCCTCATTGGCAAAAACGGAAGAGCAAGCCTTGTGCCAGCCCGAAAAGATTTTTATCACACTGATTTTTAATCAGTTATTTTTCACTTTGCTTTTTATCACGCCACTTATTGCCAACGCCAGCGGCGTGAAATTGCAAGTTATTGCAATCAGTAGAACGGCATTTAATCCAATCCGCCATCAAATTCGGCCTGCTCCGATGACTTCACGTCGGGGAACCCATTCTTTTCTGCGTCCACACAGCAATACATTCATACCGCTGCACGTTCACACCACGACACGTAGCCGATTTATTCAGGATGACATCATGATCAAAATGCCGACGGTTCTTCCCTCTAGCAGCGCCCTGCCGCGTCCTGTCGTGGTGGATGACGATCCCGCGCCACAGGCTGCGGTGCAGCAGACGAGTTCGCACCACGCGCCTCCCGGTTCGCCGCTCTCCACCTCAATGGAGGAAGTGGCAATGGCGTTTGGCGAGCAGGCCGAACGCAGAAGCAAATCGCTGAACCGACGCCACATCGCCCAGCAGCCGGACGCGCGCGCCACCGCCAATGTCGAACGGATTGAGAAACTGACCGAACTGTTCAGGATGCTGGAAAATCCATCGCAAAGTACGCTCGATCAGCAATTGAGTCGGATGCGCGACCTGCTGATGCAGCAAGGCTCGCCGTCTCTTGAAGCGGTGCTGGAAGCCGCGGGCAACGATCCGGCGCGCGGCGATCTCCTGCTGCGCCACATCCAGCAGCAATCTCCCCAACAGCCTGAGCTGACCGCGGCGGCGGAAAGTGCGTTACAGCAGCTGCATCAGGAGAAAGGGCCGGAAGTCCGGGCTGGTCTGAACACGGCAACGGCCATTGCCCTGTTCAGCACCCAGCCGGAACAAAAGCAGGCGATGCGCGAGCTGTACTACCAGAAAATCGTGCATCAGCAGTCGGCCAGCGCGCTGTTGGATTCCCTGCTGGAACGCTTTGATGCCGCGACGTTTTCCATTGGGCTGCGCACGTTGCAGCGGGCGCTGGCGGCGGATATCGCCTCGCTGACGCCGTCGATTTCGAAAGCCGTACTCAGCAAGATGCTGAGCAACCTCAACGATTCCCGCCACCTGAGCCATACGCTGTCATCCAGCCAGACGCTGCTTACTCGGTTAGCGAACAAAGTGCCCGCCTTTACGCTCGGTGCCGTGGAGCTAACCCGCCGCCTGATTGGTCTGAGCGCCAACGGCGCCTATGCCCGCGATCTGCATAATCTCGGGCGGGAAGTCGCTGGTACGCAGGTACAACATCAGGCGATGTTTTTCAGCGCCCTGCTGCCGCTCGTTAGCGACCTGCCGCATCCGCTGTGGCGAGACAGTAAAAACCGGCAAACGGCGCTCCAACTGATACGCGGCATGATTGGCGATATCGCCCAATATGAGAAACAGCAGGCCAAAAGCACGCAGCATGATGACCTGGCGCAGCGTGATCCCGCATCGCGGCAAAAGCAGGATGCGCGCGACTCGGATAAGGGGCAGCCATGAATCTGTTGATTATCTGGCTGAACCGTATTGCGCTGAGCGCGATGCAGCGCTCGGAGGTGGTTGGCGCAGTCATCGTGATGTCCATCGTCTTCATGATGATCATTCCGCTGCCCACCGGGCTGATCGATGTGCTGATCGCGCTCAATATCTGCGTCTCTTCTCTGCTGATCGTGCTGGCGATGTATCTGCCCAAACCGCTGGCCTTTTCGACGTTTCCGGCGGTGCTACTGCTGACCACCATGTTTCGATTGGCGATCTCCATTTCCACCACGCGCCAGATTCTGCTTCAGCAGGACGGTGGCCATATCGTTGAAGCCTTCGGTAACTACGTGGTGGGCGGGAATCTGGCGGTTGGTCTGGTTATCTTCCTGATTCTGACGGTGGTGAATTTTCTGGTGATCACCAAAGGCTCCGAACGCGTAGCCGAGGTAGCGGCACGCTTCACGCTCGATGCGATGCCCGGTAAACAGATGTCCATCGACAGCGATCTGCGTGCCGGATTAATCGAAGCCCATCAGGCACGGCAGCGGCGGGAAAATTTGGCGAAAGAAAGTCAACTGTTCGGGGCGATGGACGGCGCGATGAAGTTCGTTAAAGGCGACGCTATTGCGTCGCTGGTGATCGTGTTCATCAACATGATCGGTGGTTTCGCCATCGGCGTGTTGCAGCACAACATGGCCGCGTCCGATGCGATGCACGTTTACTCGGTATTGACCATCGGCGACGGGTTGATCGCCCAGATTCCCGCCCTGCTGATCTCGCTAACCGCCGGGATGATTATCACCCGCGTCTCAGCCGACGGGCAAAAAGTGGATGCCAATATTGGCCGCGAAATTGCCGAACAACTTACTAGCCAGCCCAAAGCGTGGATCATCTCTTCCATCGGTATGTTTGGTTTTGCGCTGTTGCCGGGGATGCCGACGCTGGTGTTTGTCACTATCAGCCTGGCATCGCTCGGCAGCGGTCTGTTTCAGCTCTGGCGCATCAAACAACAGGGTCAGTTAGATGCCAGTCAGTTGGAAGCGGACAATATGCCCGCGGAACAGAACGGCTATCAGGATCTGCGGCGTTTTAACCCCACGCGCGCTTATTTGCTGCTGTTTCATCCGGTCTGGCAAGGGCAGCCAACGGCAACGGCGCTGGTGCAGAATATTCGCCGCCTGCGTAACAAACTGGTCTACCGCTTCGGCTTTACGCTGCCGTCCTTTGATATCGAATTTAGCGATCGGCTGGCAGAGGATGAATTTCAGTTTTGCGTCTACGAAATTCCCTACGTGAAAGCCACGTTTGTCACCGATCGGCTGGCCGTTGCCAGCGGTGCAATCGAACCGACGGATGTTGATCTTGCCACACCCGGCCCGACGCTGCGGGATGAAAGCCAGTGGCTCTGGCTGCCGCTCGCACATGTCGCGCAACAGCCGGACGACGTGCCGCGCTGGAGCTCGGATGAGCTGATTCTGGCACGCATGGAACAGGCCATCCACCGCACCGGCTCACAGTTCATCGGCTTGCAGGAAACCAAATCCATTCTGGCCTGGCTGGAGAGCGAGCAGCCGGAGTTAGCGCAGGAACTTCAGCGCATCATGCCGCTCTCGCGTTTCGCCAGCGTGCTGCAACGGCTGGCTTCCGAACGCGTGCCGCTGCGGTCGGTACGCCCCATCGCCGAAGCGCTGATTGAAGTCGGCCAGCACGAACGGGACACGCTGGCGCTGACCGACTACGTACGTCTGGCGCTCAAATCGCAAATTTGCCACCAGTACAGCGATGAAAACAGCCTCGCCGTCTGGCTGCTGACGCCGGAAAGCGAAGAGCTGCTGCGTGATGCGCTGCGCCAGACGCAGAACGAAACCTTCTTCGCTCTGACGCAGGACTACGCTTCCACGCTGCTCGGTCAGCTGCGGCAGGCGTTTCCGCCGCTCTCGTCACAGCGCAGTCTGGTGCTGGTGGCACAGGATTTACGCAGCCCGCTGCGCACGCTGTTGCAGGACGAATTTCACCACGTTCCGGTGCTCTCCTTCACCGAACTGGAATCCACGCTGTCGATCAACGTCATTGGACGTCTCGATCTTTACGACTCCCCCGACCCCTTTAGCGCATAGGAACACACCATGTTTGAATTACGCGTGCTGACTGGTTTACATCGCGGTGCGGCGCTGCCGCTCTGCGGAAACGCCTGGCGCATCGGTGCGGCCGATGATGCCGATCTCGTGCTTTACGATCCCGGCATTGCGCCGTATCACGGCCAGTTGGAGAAGACCGCTGACGGCTGGGCGCTCAGCGCACAGGATGGCGCGTTGTGCAATGCGGAAGGCCATACCGTCGAACAGATTGACGCTCTGCCGCCCGGCACGCCGTTTGCGCTGGGGCAGATTTGGCTCTGCATTGTGGCCGCCGATACCCCCTGGCCTGACGACAGCGAAACGCCTCCAACGGCGGAAGAGGACGTTCCTTCTGCTGATATGACCGCCGATGAATCACCAGTCCATACCGCTGCGCTGATTCCTGCGCCTGCCCCCGCACCGCGCCTGCCGCTGTGGGCCAAAGCCAGCTACCTGCTGCTCGGCGCGTTGCTGCTGGTAATGGTGGGCAGTTGGCAGCTACAGGAGAGCGTCGCGATGCCTGCCGCCCCGTCGCCACAAGATACCCGCAAACCGCTCGGCACCCTGCCACAGTTGGAAAGCACGCTGCGCATTATGTTGCAGGAGCGGGAACTGAGCACGGCCGTGAAAGTGGCGGCTTATCAGGATCGCGTCACGCTCACCGGACAATTATCGCCGGACGATCAAAAAAAGCTGGAACGGATGCTCGCCCAACTCCACCAACGTTATAGAACCGCGCTATCCGTGGATAACCGCACGCAGCTGAAAACGGAGCAACTGCCGTTTCAGATCGTTCAGGTAACCAGCGGGTCGCGCGCCAACGTCGTCACGGCGGACGGTCAGCGCTTTTTCATCGGCGATGAGATCGACAACCTGCGTCTGGTGAGAATTGACGAGCACCAGATTGAATTCAGCGGCAGACAACAGATAACGGTGAACTGGTAATGCAGACACAACCTTCTTCTTTTCCGCTGCTCGACCAGTGGGTCACGCAGCAGCGCCAGCATCTGGCAGCCTATGCGCCCGTGGAGAAAAAAGGCCGCGTCATGGCCGTCAGCGGCATCCTGCTGGAATGCAGCCTGCCGCAGGCACGCATTGGCGATCTGTGCTGGGTGGCTCGTCAGGATGACAGCCAGATGATGGCCGAAGTCGTGGGATTTAGCCCAGACAACACCTTTCTCTCCGCGCTCGGGGCGCTGGACGGCATCGCACAGGGAGCCACCGTGACGCCGCTGTATCAGCCGCACTGCATTCAGGTGTCGGAACGTTTACTGGGTAGCGTGCTGGACGGATTTGGTCGTGCGCTGGAGGACGGCGGCGAGAGCGCGTTTGTCGAACCGGGTCATACTACCGGCCGCACGCAGCCAGTGCTGGGCGATGCCCCACCGCCGACCTCCCGACCGCGCATCAGCCAGCCGCTCCCCACCGGATTACGCGCCGTCGATGGCCTGCTGACCATCGGTCAGGGGCAGCGTGTCGGCATTTTCGCCGGTGCGGGCTGCGGCAAGACCACGCTGCTGGCCGAACTGGCACGTAATACGCCGTGCGACGCCATCGTTTTCGGGCTGATTGGCGAACGCGGCCGCGAACTGCGCGAGTTTCTCGATCACGAACTGGACGATGAGCTGCGCAGCCGCACCGTGCTGGTGTGTTCCACCTCTGACCGCAGCAGCATGGAACGCGCCCGTGCGGCGTTCACCGCCACCGCCATCGCCGAGGCTTACCGTGCCGAAGGCCGTCAGGTGCTGCTGATTATTGATTCCCTGACGCGTTTCGCCCGTGCGCAGCGTGAAATCGGCCTGGCGCTCGGGGAACCACAGGGGCGTGGCGGGCTGCCGCCGTCGGTCTATACGCTGCTACCGCGCTTGGTCGAACGCGCCGGGCAAACGGAAGACGGTGCCATCACCGCGCTCTATTCCGTGCTGATCGAGCAGGATTCCATGAACGATCCGGTCGCCGACGAAGTGCGTTCGTTGATTGATGGGCACATCGTGCTCGCCCGACGGCTGGCGGAACAGGGGCATTATCCGGCTATCGACGTGCTGGCCAGCCTGAGCCGCACCATGAGTAACGTCGTGGATACCGATCACACCCGCAACGCGGGCGGCGTACGGCGTCTGATGGCGGCTTACAAGCAGGTCGAGATGCTGATCCGCTTGGGCGAATACCAGCCCGGCCATGACGTGCTAACCGATTCTGCGGTCAACGCCCAGGCAGAGATTACCCAGTTTCTGCGCCAGTCGATGCGTGAACCGATGCCGTATGCCGTGATTCAACAACAGCTCGCCGGAGTCAGCCGCTATGTCCCATAACGCCGAACGCGATGCCGAGTTACAGACCATGTTGAATCTGCTGATGCCGATACGCCGCCAGCGCTTAAGCCGCAGCGAGCGTCAGCAGCGGCAGGAAGAACAGCAGTTGATAAGGATTGCGGAGCAACAACGCCATCACCAGCAGCAGGTTGAGGTGCTGCGACAGGCCAGTCAGACGCAGCGTGATCAGTTTGCCCGAGAAACTCAGGGGCAATGCCAAACGCTGGAGAACCTGAAAAAAAACCTTGCCGCCGAACAGCGCTTACTCGGCGAAATCGCAACAGAAACGCAGCAGGTGCAAGCCACGCAGCAGCAACACCACGACCAGCAGCGTCAGGTTGATCACGCCCGAGACGCCACTCGCCAATGTCAGAAGGCGGTGGAGAAACTGGAATATCTGCTTACGTTACCTCAGGAGCACGTATGAATAACCGACAGATTGCGTCATCCGAATCCAAGGCGACGCAGAACGCGCAGGCCGTGTTGCATGGCAAGTCCGCGCGCGCAGACGATTCGCAACACAATCTACAACCCGACCCACAACATAGGGATTTCTGGGAAGCCTTCACGTTTTCGGACGGCTTTGAAGATGCGTTCTATCAGGAATCACCTGTCGCCTTAGCGCCGGGCAGCCCCATCAATGCCCCGCTGCCGTTGCAGAGTGAGGCACTGGACAGCCCACAACATGTGACACCGTCACAGTGGCAGCCGCTGCAATGTGAGCTGATTGAGGCGATGGATAACATCTGCGCCCCGCCGTTTGCCTTCAGCCTGCAACTGCCGCAGTTGGGTGATATCGATGCGCGGTTAGCCGCGCTGGTGCCGCGGGGCTGGGATATTTCGCTGCGTTTCAGCCGGGAAAGCTACCACCAGTTAAAAGATCGGCGTGAAGCCTGCCGTCATTCGCTCTCTAGCGCGCTGGACTGCCCGATAAACCTGCGTTTTGACGCCAGAGAGTATGAGCGATGAGCCCGAATTTACCCGACGTTCATTCACTGCACGTCAGACCGCTAAAGCTGCCAACCCTGCGCGCGCAACACGCTCGTATCCGATCAACGCTGGCCGCTGGATTATCGCTGCCGTTTATCCGCGACGGGCTGGCTGGCCGCCTGCATCTTCAACTGGTGAATGCACGTGAGCAGGCAGAGGAATCATCCATCGCGCAGACCAGCAGTTGGCGTAGCGACATCGGCGATATCTCACTGACCGATCCGTTTCCTGTGCTCAGCCTGCTGTCGGACTGCCCGCTGTTGCCTCTCACAGAAGACGATGACGCGGCACAGGAATGGTACTGGACGCTCTACAACCAGTCGCTTAACCCCGTGCTGCGGGCGCTGGTTGGGGAAATCTATCCGCTGGAGCGTTCTCAGAAAGAACAGGATTCAGCAGAAAAACACGGCAAAGGCGCTGCGCTCTGCGCCTGGCTCAGCGTGAGCTGGAACGGCATAACCGTGCGCAGCCGGATGCAGGCCGCTGACGCCGTCTGGCTGGCGCTGTTTTCCCGTGCTGACTGGCACCGCCAGCGCCGCGCGCTACCCGCAGAAATGACTATCGCTATTCCGCTCACGCTGGCTGATGCCGTGCTGCCGCTGTCCGCGTTATGCCTTTTGCGTACGGGCGATCTTATTCTGCCCAACCGCCCGTGGTTTACCCCCTCTGGCGAGGGAACGCTGTCAGCCGGCACGCTGCGCCTGCACGGCACGCTACAGCTCACGGAGCTCACCCCCTACACCTTTACCGTTACTGACATGGAGACTGTCTCAATGCCCCCGTCCGCGACTGACACGATGCTAGCCGATCCCCACTCAGAGGCCTCAGTGCTTGAACTTACACCATTAGGTGACAACGTCACTGAAAATTTACCACCGCTGCCGGTCACCTTACATATTCGCTGCGGCAGCCTGACGATGACGCTGACAGAATTGCAATGCCTCGCCAGCGGAAGCGTGCTGACGCTGCGCGACGTGGTGCCGGGCCAAGCCTGGCTGTATCACGGCGATATCGCACTGGCGAGCGGCGATCTGGTCGATGTAGAAGGCCGACTGGGGCTACAAATTACCCAGCGTTTTTCTACACCGACGCCAATACTGCCGATAGCGGATGAAGAACTCACTGCCGAGCCGGAGCTGGCACCATGACCTCCGGCGCGTTCGATCCGTTGATGTTTGCGCTCTTTCTGGGCGCACTCTCCCTGATTCCGCTGATGATGATTGTCTGTACCTGCTTTCTAAAGATTGCGATTGTGCTGCTGATCACCCGCAACGCCATCGGGGTGCAGCAGGTGCCGCCCAACATGGCGCTGTACGGCATCGCACTTGCGGCGACGCTGTTTGTGATGGCACCCGTCTTTCAGGACATCAGCAAACGCGTGCAGGAAAAGCCGCTGGATATGACCGACATTACGTCGCTTCAGGCCAGCGTGACCTACGGGCTGGAGCCGCTGCAAGCTTTTATGTCGCGCAACGTTGACCCCGATATCCTCACCCACCTGCATGAGAACAGCCTGCAAATGTGGCCTGCATCGCTATCTGAAAAGGTGAACACGCAGAATCTGCTGTTGGTGATCCCGGCTTTTGTGCTGTCGGAGCTACAGGCCGGGTTCAAAATCGGCTTCCTGATCTATATCCCGTTTATCGTCATCGACCTCATCGTCTCAAACGTGCTGCTAGCGCTGGGGATGCAGATGGTTGCGCCAATGACGCTCTCGCTGCCGTTAAAGCTGCTGCTGTTCGTGCTGGTCAACGGCTGGACGCGACTGCTGGACGGCCTGTTCTACAGCTACCTGTGAGGCCACGATGGAAATAATCACGCTTTTCCGTCAGGCCATGGTGATGGTCGTGCTGCTCTCTGCGCCGCCATTGCTGGTTGCAGTGATCGTCGGCGTACTGATTTCACTGTTACAGGCGGTAATGCAGTTGCAGGACCAGACGCTGCCTTTTGCCGTCAAACTGATTTCCGTCGGGCTGACGCTGGCGCTTTGCGGGCGCTGGATTGGCGTAGAGCTGATGCAGCTGGCTATCACCGCATTCAATATGATTGCGCACACCGGAGTATAAATCCTGCATGATCGCCACCATTCAGCACGTTTATGACTTTATCATCGCCATTACACTCGGCATCGCCCGACTGTATCCCTGTTTCATTCTGGTGCCGGTTTTTTCACTCAACGTGCTGAAAGGCATGACGCGCAACGCCGTGGTGATTTCCCTGACGCTGCTGCCCGCCCCCATCGTGCAGCAGCAGCTTCTGCTGACGCCGCTATCCTGGCCGATGCTGCCCGGCCTGTTGCTGAAAGAGGTTATTGTCGGGCTCCTCATCGCGTTGATTTTGGCGATGCCGTTTTGGCTGTTTGAATCCGTCGGCGCCCTCTTTGATAACCAGCGCGGCGCGCTCATGGGTGGCCAGCTCAACCCGGCGCTGGGCTCGGACGCCACGCCGCTTGGCCATCTGCTGAAACAGACGCTGATTCTACTGTTGATTATCGGTATCGGCCTGAAAGGACTCACGCAGCTGATTTGGGACAGCTACCAGATCTGGCCGGTGCTGTCGTGGTTACCCGCGCCGGGCGAACAAGGATTTGAGGTGTATCTCAGCCTGCTAGCCGACACCTTCACCCATCTGGTGGTGTACGCCGGGCCGCTGGTCGCGCTGCTGCTGCTGTTGGAATTCAGCATTGCGCTACTCAGCCTGTATAGTCCGCAGCTTCAGGTGTTCGTGCTGTCCATTCCAGCCAAATGTCTGGTGGGGATGGCGTTTTTTATCGTTTACCTGCCGGTGCTGCAATATTTAGGTGACCACAAACTTCAGGGGCTACCGGATCTCAAGCACCTGCTCCCGCTGCTTTTTACCGCATCGAATAGCTAAAGGCGGAACCGATGAGCGAGAAAACGGAAGAACCCACAGAGAAGAAGCTCGAAGACGCGCGCCGTAAAGGGGAAGTCGGACAAAGTCAGGATGTGCCCAAGCTGCTGATCTGCGTCGGCCTGCTGGAGTGTGTACTGGCGCTGGCGGACAGCACGATGGGGAAACTGCAAACGCTGGTACAACTGCCGCTGCAACGGCTGGATGCCCCGTTTGCGCAGGTGGCGAAAGAGGTATTTCACGATGCCGCCGTGCTGGCAGGCACGCTCTGCCTGCTAGCCGCCGCGATTGCCGTGCTGCTGCGCGTGGTCGGCGGCTGGCTCCAGTATGGTCCGCTCTTTGCGCCCGAAGCGCTGAAGCTCGATCTCAACCGCCTGAACCCGATCAACCAGTTCAAGCAGATGTTTTCGATGCGCAAGCTGGTAGAAATGCTGACCAATATCCTGAAAGCCGTGGTGATCGGGACCGTTTTTTATAAAGTGGTGGTGCCGGAGTTGGAGGCGCTGGTTGAATTAGCCTATGGCGACCTGCACGGCTTCTGGCAAGGGGTGAAAGCGCTGCTGATGCGCATTGCCCGCACCACGCTAACGGCGCTGCTGGTGCTGTCCGCACTGGATTTCGGCCTGCAAAAGTATTTCTTCCTCAAGCAGCAGCGCATGAGCCATGAGGATTTACGCAACGAGCACAAGGATTCCGAAGGCGATCCGCACATGAAAGGCCACCGTAAATCACTGGCGCACGAACTGATGAACGAACCCGCCGCGCCGCGCCCCAAAGCCAAGGTCGAAGACGCCGATATGCTGCTGGTTAACCCAACGCACTATGCGGTGGGGCTTTACTATCGCCCCGGCAAAACGCCGTTACCGCGCATCTTGTTTAAGGGAGAAGACAGCGCGGCGCAGGAACTCATCGCTCAGGCGAAAAAAGCGGACATTCCGGTGATTCGCTTCATCTGGCTGACCCGCACGCTGTATCGCTCTACGCCGGAAGGCCATTACATTCCGCGCGAAACGCTTCAGGCGGTAGCACAGGTGTATCGCGTTCTGCGTCAGCTCGAAGACGAGCAAAAGCACGACATTATTGAGATGGAATAAAGGCGGATATTTAGCTTTCCGCAATCTGACTCAGGTAATACGCTTCTCCCTGACGCAGCTCCGCCATCATGAAATCAAGGAAAGCCTGTTGCTGCGGCGCGTGCGCTTTGCCTGCCAGCGTTTGGATTTGAAGCGAGCGCTGGTCAAGCTGCTTAATATTCAGCGGTTTCAGGCGCATCGGTTGCTGTAAGCACTTGTACATCACGGAATAGAAACTACAGGCGGTGACCGCCCCCGGCGTGCTCATCGCATAGTAATAAAGCGTGGTGAAGTTGTTGCAGCACAGCGTCGGTTCCAGAAAGGTGCCGTTCATGCGGCATGAGAGGTCAAACAGCTGCCGTAGCGTGGTCGAGGACTCCGGCAAGGCCAGCGGGAAAGGATGCAAATCCGCCAGTTGAATAGACTGCTGCGCCAGCGGGTGATCGTCAGACATCAGCAGCATCAGCGGCGCGGGCAGCGACAGTTCCACATTCACACCCTGCTCGGGCGCTAGCGCAAACTGGAGTGCGATATCCACTTCACCATTGCGGATCATCTGGGACACCTGCATCGCCGAGTCCACTTTCAGCGCAAAAGTGGTATCCGGGTCATGCTGGCGGAAACGTGCAAATAGCGTCGGCAGCAGATCAAACGCCATCCCTTCCGTGCAACCGATACGCAGCAGCGCCCGCCGACTGGCTTTCAGCCCCTGAATCTCCGCTACGGCAGCATCCATGTCCATCATGCTCTTACGCACATGGTTTTCCAGAATGCGTCCGGCATCGTTTAACACCATGCCGCGCGCGTGGCGTTCGAACAGCGGCACGCCGATGCGCTCTTCCAGCCGCTGGATTTGGCGACTGATCGCAGAAACGGCAACAAACAGGTGCTGACTGGCGGCGCTGAGCGAACCGGTGGTGGCAACCACCAGAAAATAACGAATCTCGGAGCTGTGCATGGCGGCGTTCCTTTCAGACATCGCGGGGGGATTCGCAGGTTTATATTAAAAGCAAAGCTTAATTGCAATTTTTATTATTGTTGCAAAGCTCGTTTTTTCTTTAAATATCGGTAACTTCGGCACATTATCCAGCAAGGAAAGGCATGACCAGCGCAGACCTTATTCGTATCGCCTGTGAACGTTTCGATCGCGGAGAATTTAAACAGACGCTGGCCCGGCGTATTGCCCACGCCAGCGAGAGCCAGAAAGCCGGTAACCATCCCGCGCTGAACCGCTATCTGACCGACGAAATCCAGCCCGCCTTGCAGGCGATGGGGTTCAGCGTAAGGCTGATTACCTCGCCAGATGAACGTCATCCCCCTTTTCTACTGGCCGAACGCATTGAAGATCCCAGCCTGCCGACCGTGCTGTCTTATGGCCACGGCGACGTGGTTTTTGGTGATGAAGAAAACTGGCGCGACGGACTCAAACCGTGGGAATTGGTGGAAGAAGACGACCACTGGTACGGACGCGGCAGTGCCGATAACAAAGGCCAGCACAGCATCAACCTGATGGCGCTGGAGCAGGTGTTTCAGGCTCGCGGACAGCGTTTAGGCTTCAACTGCAAACTGCTGTTCGAGATGGGGGAAGAAATTGGCTCACCGGGGCTGGCCGAGCTGTGCCAACAGCACAAGCAGGCGCTGGCGGCCGATATCTTTATCGCCTCCGACGGGCCCCGCCTCAGCGCAGAGCGCCCGACGCTGTTCCTCGGCTCTCGCGGCTGCATCAATTTCCGTTTGCGCATCCAGGCACGCGCTCAGGCCTATCACTCTGGCAACTGGGGCGGCCTGCTGAGCAATCCGGGCACCCAACTGGCAAACGCCGTAGCGAGTCTAGTTGATGGACAAGGACGGATGAAGATCGACGCTCTGCTGCCACCTCAGCTAACGCCGGCGCTGCGCGAAATCCTCAGCACGATTGACCCCGCTGGTGGCGAGGACGATCCGGCGATTGATGAAAACTGGGGCGAAGACGGTCTCACACCTGCCGAACGACTATTTGGCTGGAACACGCTGGAAGTGCTGTCGTTCATTACTGGCAACCCGAGCAAACCGGTGAACGCGATTCCCGCCGACGCCACGGCGATTTGCCAACTGCGCTTTGTGGTCGGCACCGACTGGCAGCATCTGGCGCAACATGTGCGTCAACACCTCGACCAACACAGCTTTACGCAGGTGGACGTTGAGGTGCTTAACACGTCTCCGGCGACGCGCTTTAACCCGGAAGATCCGCTGGTAAACTGGACGCTGGCACTGATGCAGCACATCAGTGGTAAACAGCCCGCGTTGTTACCGAATTTGGGCGGATCGCTGCCTAATGACGTTTTCGCCGATATCCTCGGTCTGCCGACGCTGTGGATCCCCCACTCCTATCCGGCATGTGGCCAGCACGCGGTCAACGAACACCTGCTGAAATCCGTCGCCCGCGAAGGGTTAGCGATCATGACCGGCCTGTTCTGGGAACTGGGGGAGCAAGGCAACCCTCTGTTGGTACGGCAACAGTAACACTCCCTGTCGTGACAAAATGACATGAAAAAGCCATCTCGATAGGAGATGGCTTTATCGTAAGACAGCCTTATATTCTATTAAATACAGACTTTAGCTTAGAGCGAGCAATAAACGCGGGCTTCTCTAGGTGTATAAATACCGAACGTTACCACCCCAAGCAGGCCATTAACAAAGGTCTGCTGTGTTTCGGTGCGAACAACTTTATCAGAACCGCCACATACCGCCGCAGCATCAATGGTTTTCTTCTGACCAATACCAGAAACGAAGAAGTGATGCGTGGTCACCTGTTTAGGTGTGGCAACAGACTCATTCTTTACTGTAAAGGTTTGTTGAGCACATCCCGTCAGTACCAGCGCCAATACGGCAGTAGAAAGTATTTTTTTCATCGAACCCTCGTTGTGTTATGTCAATAAATCTTACAAAGAATGGCATTTATACAAAAAATTACAATGTTTTAAATTCTCTTATCTTTGAATTAACACGGTATGTTGCCTGAGAGGGGATTTGCGGGTTAATACACGTTTGCAGCGGGGAAGCCAGTGACCTATTGCGCATAGGTCACTGGCAGCTTGAAAGGGGAATTACTTCTTCATCCACTCCGGCTTTTGGAACGCGTGGAACATGGAGTTTTTATCCTCAAAGAACGCGGCGAATTCCGGGGATTGAACGGCGGCTTTCAGATCCTGAGCGAACGGTTTGTCGGCATCTTCCGCACGCACAACGATCATGTTTTTCAGGTCTTCCGGCAGCACATCCAGTTGAATCGCGTCAGACAGATTCAGACCAGCAGAAATCGCGAAGTTGGCGTTAATCAGCGAGCCCGTTACGCCACCCAGTGCGCGTGGCAGTTGTGCAGCTTCCAGCGGTTTAAAGACCAGCCCTTTCGGGTTTTCAGTGATATCACGCAGTGAGGCTTTGGTCGGCGTAATGTCTGGATTGATCTTGATTAGGCCGTATTTTTGCAGGAAATCCAGCGAACGAGCCAAGTTTGATGGATCGTTTGGCAGCGTCACGATATCGCCCGCTTTCAGCTCATCCAACGAGCGCACTTTATTGGAGTAAAAGCCCATGCTGGCCGTCGGCACGGTGATCACTTCCGCCAGTTTCAACCCTTTATCCGCGCTGAAACGGTCAAGATAGCGGCGGTTTTGGAACAGGTTGGCGTCGATACTGTTGTTCGACAGCGCCAGATTCGGCTGGATGTAGTCGCTGAATTCACGCACTTTTACCTCGTAGCCTTTTTTCACCATTTCTGGCTTGATCGCTTTCGTGACCATGTCGCCATACGGCCCCGGCGAGACGCCGATGGTGATTTCTTTGCCTGAATCTGCTGCGTAAGCCTGAGAGATGCCCAATGCCAGCATGAGTGGAATGAGTTTTTTCAATCGCATCGTCGCGTTCCTGTCTGTCCGATTTAGTCAGTCTTCGCCGTTTTGCTAACGGCATTCTCGTTATGTTGGGCGTCTGTCGCCACGGTTAAGATCGAGATACCGGGAGCGACCACGGTGCGATGCATCCCTGCGGGAACCTCATCACCGTGTTTCTCCCTAAATCCATCCCCTTACGCGTGATGCAACATCGCTCATTATTTTTCTCTATTTTTATAACGTTATTCCCTGGTGTTGGATAACGCTTTACTGCTCACATGTTTTACTAAAAAAAGGTTACTAAAAAAGGCTTATTCAATAATCAGTTAAAACAAAAAGGTTTCCTGTCCGTAGCAATATTTCTCGTACAGTTCAGGGTTAATATCAAAGCCGATTCCCGGTTTATTTGGCACTGCGACGCAGCTGTCTTTGTCCAGTTCGACAAACGGCAGCATGAAGTCTTCATGCCAGTAACGGGAAGACGGTGGGATATCGTGCGCGTAGATAAAGTTCGGCAGTGTAGATACCGCGATGTTGTGTGCTTTACCGACCGCCGTATCCAGCATACCGCCACACCACACCGGAATATTGTGGGCCTGACAATAGTCATGAATCAGCTTGGTTTCGGTGATGCCGCCGACACGTGCGACTTTAATATTGATGATTTTGGCGCTGCCCAGCTCGATCGCCTTACGCGCATCCTCTACCGACGCAATGCTTTCATCCAGACAGATAGGCGTATTCACCGCCGCCTGAAGTTTGCGGTGGTCGATAATGTCGTCGTGCGCCAGCGGCTGTTCGATCATCAACAAATTGAATTGATCGATGCGCTTAAAGAAATCGATATCGTCCAGCGTGTAGGCAGAATTGGCATCCACCATCAGCGTGATATCACCAAATGCCTGACGCAGCGCCAGAATATAGTCGTAATCTTTTCCCGGCTTGATCTTTATTTTGATGCGCTTATAGCCTTCATTCAGGAAATTATCGACCACGCTGACTAATTTATCGGGCGTTTCCTGAATACCAATACTCACACCCGCTTCGACGTTATTCCGCACGCCGCCCAGTAATTGATGCAGCGGTACGCCTTTTATCTTCGCGTAAGCATCCCAAATAGCGCCTTCGATTGCCGCTTTAGCACAGTTATTACGCTTTACCGGGGCGAAAATATCGCGCACCTGCGAAGGATGCTCAATATCCCCAGCCTGCTTAATCATCGGGATCAGGAAGTCACGCATAATATGCCAGGCGGTAACGTTGGTTTCTTCGTTATAAAACGGCAGCGAAATTGCCGAGCAATCGCCATAACCAATGTGTCCGCCAGCGTGGACTTCCGCGATGGAGAAGTGTTTCTCCGTCTGCGTCGCAAAGCTGGTCGTAAATGGCGTTTTCAGCGCCATTTTCATTTTTCTTAATACAATTTTGTCTATTTTCATGACATCTCTCTGCTGCCCTGAATACCCTATTCTGTCGTGGTTTAGCGGCGTTCGCGCTTATTTGCCCGACGCGATAACATATCGCCCAGCGTTTGCACGACCTGCACCAACACCACCAGCGCAATCACGGTCACCACCATCACTTCGGTTTCATAACGGTAATAGCCGAAGCGGATCGCCAGATCGCCCACACCACCGCCGCCAACAATCCCGGCCATCGCCGAGTAGCCAATCAGACTGACCAGCGTGATCGTCAGGCCGCGTAATAATCCAGCCAGCGCTTCCGGCAACAGCACCGTCCCGATGATACGTGTCGGGCTGGCACCAAAGGCCTCTGCCGCTTCCACAATGCCCGGATCGACTTCACGCAGCGCGGAATCCACCAGACGCGCATAAAAGGCAATCGCCGCCACGGACATCGGCACCGCCGCCGCAACCGGCCCAATGGTGTTACCCAGCAGCAGCTGCGTTAATGGCAACAGCAGCACCAGCAGGATCACAAACGGGATCGAGCGGATGATATTCACCAGAATGGTCGAAACCAGATAGATAAAACGGTTCTGCCAGAATAAATGACGATCGGTCACATAAATCGCGATACCTAACGGCAGGCCGAATATCACTGCACAGAGCGTTGAAATACACACCATCGTGAAGGTTTCACCGAAGGCGAAGATTAATTCACCGAATAACTCAGTCATTGATGACCTCCACCCCAAAGGTATTCTGTCGAATATAAGCAATAGCAGCGGTTAAATTATCCGCTGTCGGATCGTCACGGTATGAAATCTGAGCGATAATATGCCCCAGCGCGCGATCGTTAATGTATTCAATATTGCCGTGCAGAATATTGACCGATACCTGAAACTGCTGCGCCACGTCGGATAATATCGGTTGTTCTACCGAATCATCGGCGAAGAGTATTTTCAGCAAGACGCCTTTATTATTCTGCTTAAAGCGTTCAGGTAATTCGACCGGGCTGGTATGGCTGACCAGCTGTTTGGTGTAGGCGTGCTGCGGCGCAGAGAAGATCGTAAAGACATCACCTTCTTCCACAATATTTCCGCCCGTCATCACCGCCATGCGCTGACAAATACTTTTAATCACGCTCATTTCGTGGGAAATCAGCACGATCGTGATACCCAACCGGACATTGATACTTTTCAATAGCGCCAGAATAGACGCCGACGTTTCTAGATCCAGCGCCGAGGTCGGTTCATCACACAACAGCACTTCGGGATGGTTGGCGATGGCGCGGGCAATGCCCACACGCTGTTTCTGCCCGCCGCTCAGCTGTGCCGGATAGGCTGTACCTTTGTCCTGCAACCCGACCAGCGCCAGAATTTCCGGCACGCGCGAGGCGATTTCTTCTTTACTCTTCCCCGCAGCACGCAGGCTGAACGCCACATTGTCATACACATTGCGGGTATGCATCAGGTTAAAATGCTGGAATATCATCCCGATACGCTGCCGATGCTGGCGCAGCTCGCGGCCAGACGCATCGCTAATCAGCGTATCGCCCAGAAACACGCGCCCTTCAGTTGGACGCTGCAATAAATTGATCGTCCGCAGCAGCGTACTTTTTCCTGCGCCGCTGGTGCCGACAATCCCAAAAACTTCACCCTGTTGAATGGTCAGGTTGACGTTGTTTACCGCCCTGGACTGTGCTGCTTTACCGGCGGGGAAATCAACGCTCACGTTTTCTAACCGAATCATTACCTGACTCACTCCTGCTGTTACAGACTATTTATCGACATACGCAAACGTATGCCTGTTTGATGTAGGGAAACCACTGTTCTTGGGAAAACCATTGTTCGTAGGTAAACATTGCTTGTAGGTAAACATTGGCTCGTGGGTAAAATCATTTCGCATTAGTTGACGTTGAACCTATCCCATAGGACTGTTTCACTTGCCATTTTTAACAGGGAGAGGCTCGCCATCGCCTTTTCGCGTTGAGGAATAACCGGGCTATTTATGTCTGCCATTTTTGTTATAATTAGATTAATTACTTATAAATCAATGGAATATTAAAAAATAATCGTCTGTTTAAAGTAGAGAGAAATGAGCTTTGCGTCAATGATAAAAAAAGCAAATCACCTTTCTGTTTTTTAGAACCTTTTTTATGTCTTTTTCTTCTATATAAGCAACCAGACAAGAAACTGTGCCCCCGGTTACCACGTGAGGTTCACGACGTCACCAAACATAACAAATCATGATAATGCGTTGATAAGCATCTCAAAATATATCCTGAAACATTACCATCACAATCAGCGCCTAGCCTGATCCCCGCACCGACAAACGTTTATCCTCCCAATTAAGGATGCCACTATGCGCTATCGCCCTATGCTGCGACCCGCGGCCACAGTTTTATCGGAAACCAATGTGTTATCGAAAGCTCATGTGTTATCGAAAACTCATGTGTTACCCGCGCTCAAGCTGCTACCTGTAGTCAGTCTTTTCCTGTTACCGTTTTCTGGGTTTGCAGCAGCGCCTGAGCCGGATAGCGCCAGTCTCCGCGCCATTGTGGACTCCACCACGCAGGCCAGTAGCAGCCCTCGCGTTGTTGAACTGGAACAATCCATTCAGGCTGCGCTGCGCAAGGCAATCCAGGGCGATGCACCGAAGCTGACCCGCGCGCAGCTAGAACAGGCGAAACAGACGTCACTGATGGCAGATACTGAATGGTTAAACGCCAGCGGTTATGACTTCGCCGTGAAGGCCAACCAGCAGGCCGGCATTGCTTTGCTGGATTCCTTCTCACACCTTTCTACCGCTGTGTTGCAGCAAAACATGGCTATCGTGACGCGCATTAATCGCGAAGCGGCCAAGGGGCAACGCGAACAGGCACTGGTGGATGCCGAAGGCCAGGGATATCTCTACTATCTGGCTGATGCATTGGGCCCAAAGCTCGGTCATGCATTTATCAGCGCTTATAATCGCGGTGAACTGCGCAAAGCCGCAGCCTTAATCAAGACTTCTGAAGTCAGTACGTCCGCCGCTAAACAGCATTTCGACTACCCTCGCCCTTTCCTACAGCCGAATAACACCATTCATCTGGTGCCGGATACCGCCGTGATTGGCGATAACAAACCCTACACCGCCTCCGGCGGCGCATTTCCAAGTGGGCATACCAACGCGGGTTACACTGATGCGCTGCTGTTAGCAGAAATGATCCCCGAGCGCTTCGTGCCGTTGATTGATCGCGGCGCACGCTATGGCTATTCGCGCATCGTGCTGGGCGTGCATTATCCCTTAGATGTGATCGGTTCGCGGATGATCGCCGAGCGCAATGTGGCGCACTACCTCAACGATCCACAGTATCGTCGGCTGTTTGAACAGGCGAAGACGGAGTTGCGCAGCGCGTTAGAGAAAGCCTGTGGCACAACGCTGAGCGCCTGTGCTCAGAATGCGCCACAGGACGATCCCTATGCCGCGCCGGAAATGAAGACGTTTTATCGCTACACGATGACGTACGGTCTGCCTGCGCAACCTGGCGCGGCGTCTCCGGTTAGCATTCCCGAAGGTGCAGAAGTCCTGCTCGACCCCGTGCTTCCGCATCTCTCCGTTACCGAGCGCAGAAGCCTGATGGTGAAAACCGCGCTGGCTGACGGATACCCGCTCTCCGGCGCACCGGGCGATAAAGGCCCGCAGAATTTCTGGCAGCGCCTCAATCTACATGACGCCGTGCAGTTAGCTCAGCATCGGTAACGGCTCTCCTCTTCCCCGTCTTTTCCTGCGCGGGGAAGAAGGACGTCACACGGGGATACTATTTAATAACGGGAAAGTTAATAACGGAAAGTTAATAACGGAAAATTAGTAACTGAAATTTACTATCCGAATGATTGCCCTCACCGTGGTTTTGTTTCATTTTTTTTAAAAATTAACGCCTCTGGTTTTTTAAAAATCGATAATTAGGGCGCTGCCTTAAATATTATCTTCGTCAGTTAGCTGTAACGGTAAGTTTCCGGGCAGGATAATATTTTAATGACTATTTCCCACGCAGCATAGAATGCCAATTGGTTTGTAAATCAATGTAAATCGGCGCTATCGCAAGTCCCCTGATACCATTTTTTAATTTTAGTTAGGTCCAACATAAATATTCTCTTTCTTCCGTCGATATAGGAATACCGCTCCTTATCTGGGAGTAATTTAGAGGTACTTATGAGCATTAAACTTAAATTAATTTCGGTTATGGTGTTAATGGCATTATTGCTTTTGGTGGTCTCTCTTATCGGGCTGTTTGGCATCAACAACACCAACCAATCGATGAAAACGCTGTACCAAGATCGGCTGATAGCACTGGGTTATCTGGACAACATCACCAGACAGGTGAACACCGTGATGTTTGAAGTCGCCAGCGTTGATCTCTCTCAGCCAAGCGATGTTAAGACCGGGCTGGAGCATATTGCAGAAGCACAAAAAATTTATGATGCACAGTGGGATTTATACAGCAAGACGTATTTAACGGGCGATGAGAAATTATTAGAAGAACAGTTTGCAATGTTATACAAGCAGTACAACGATAAAGTCGTTACCCCCGCCATTAATGCAATTAAGAAGAATGATAAAGACGCATTAGAATATATTATTAATCACACCTTAAAAAGCGAATACGCACCGCTGCAAAAGACTGCCGATCAGTTGATTAAATTACAATCTGATGTAGGCCAGGAACTCTATTCTGAATCACAAAGTAGTTTCAGTAATATATTATTTTCCGTAGTGATTACCCTTCTGGTCGGGATAGTTATCGTTGCCTTATCCGGCTGGCGCTTGATTATATCGATTGCCGTACCGATAAAAAACGCTGTGGATTTAGCCAGAAAAGTGGCAGATGGCGATCTGACGCATCGCATCGACATTACGTCGAACGATGAAATGGGACAGCTGCAAACCGCACTGCGGGAAATGGTGCTGAATCTGACCGATATCGTAGAGCGTGTACACGGTAACGCCGATATTATTGCGACCGCATCCAGCCAAATCAGCAGCGGCAATATCGATCTCTCCTCTCGTACCGAGCAGCAGGCCAGTTCACTGGAAGAAACGGCGGCATCAATGGAACAGATGACGTCCTCGGTCAAACAGAATGCCACCCATGCCGCTCACGCCAGCCAGTTGGCAACCACTGCCTCACAGCGCGCGGTTGACGGCGGCAAGATGATGGGCGATGTGACATCCGTGATGCAGCAGATGGTGTCATCCGCAGAGAAAATCACCAATATTATCAGCGTGATCGATGGGATCGCGTTCCAGACCAACATCCTCGCGCTGAACGCCGCCGTGGAAGCCGCCCGAGCGGGCGAACAGGGCCGAGGCTTTGCGGTAGTCGCGGGCGAAGTGCGCACGCTGGCACAGCGCAGTGCCAACGCGGCGAAAGAGATCAAAGAACTGATCGGGACGTCCGTCGAACAGGCAAACCATGGACACCATGCCGTCATCGACGCGGGCACCACGATACAAAGCGTGGTGGAAGACATCAAACGCGTGGCCTCGATCGTGACCGAAATCTCCACCGCCAGCAATGAACAAAGTCTGGGCATCGGGCAGATTAATACCGCGATTTCACAAATGGAAACGGTCACGCAGCAAAACGCCGCGCTGGTGAACGAAGCCGCCGCGGCCGCCAGTTCGCTGTCCGAACGTGCGGGTGAACTCAGCCATGCCGTTGCGGCGTTCCGCATTTAATCACCGGTTTCACGTCACCCGCACGATGGATTATTCCCACGTGCGGGTGTCGATGAGCGTTAACACGTCGCTCAACGTGGTTAAAAACACATCGGCGTGTTCTTCCTGAAACACCAGCGGCGGACGAATTTTCAGCACGTTTGCCGCTGGCCCCGTCGCGCTGATCAGCACACCGCGCTGACGCATGGCATTCACCACCTGCGATGCGGATTCAGTTGCCGGCGCTTTGCTTTCGCGATCGCTAACCAGATCTACGCCGATAAACAGACCGTAAGCCCGAATATCGCCAATCAGCGGAAAATCCTGCGCTAACTGCTGCAATCCTTGCCGCAGATAATCACCAACCCGCTGGGCATTCTGCTGCAACCGCTCTTTCCGAATCACTCGCAGCACCGCGTGCGCCGCCTGACAGGACACCGGATTGCCGCCGAACGTATTGAAATAGCGCACATCTCGCCCAAATGCATCGAACAGCGCGGAACGCCCAACCAATCCAGCAATCGGATGCCCGTTACCCATCGGTTTCCCTAAACTCACCAGATCCGGGACAACACCGTGACGCGCAAAGCCCCACATTGATTCCCCCGTGCGCCCAAAGCCCGGCTGCACTTCATCCGCAATAAACAGTCCACCCGCCTGACGAATCAGCGCCGCCGCCTGTGCCATCTCGCCTTCCGGTGCGCAGAACACGCCATCGCTGGAAAAAATCGTATCGATCAATAGCGCGGCAGGACGAATGCCTTCCTGCTGCATCTGCGCAAGCGCATCACGAATACTGCGAAGAAATGTGCCGGGCTGGCGATAGGTATCCGGCGGCTCGATCAGCTTCACGTGACTGCCGCGCGCCATGCCATCCCCCAGCGACGGCGACAGTTCTGCCAGCGCGCTGGTCACGCCGTGATACGCCCAGCGCGTCACCAACACACCCGTTCCCCCCGTCGTATGTCGGGCAATGCGCAATGCCAGATCGTTGGCTTCACTGCCGGTACAGGTCAGCATCACGTTGTTCAACTCGGCAGGAAATTCGCTCAGTAGATCCTCTGCAAAATCCACAATCGCAGGGTGCAGGTATCGCGTGTGGGTATTGAGCTGTGCGCTTTGTCGCGCCATTGCTTCTACCACCGCCGGATGACAGTGCCCGACCGAGGCCACATTGTTATAAACATCCAGATAGCGTTTCCCCTGATGATCGACCAGCCACACGCCCTCGCCGCGCACGACGTGCAGGGGTTCCTCATAAAACAGGCGGTAGCCGCTGCCTAGTACTTTCTGACGACGCGCCAGCAACGCCTCTGTCGTGGTCATTTCAGGCGTGATTTCTCTCTGATTCATCGCGAGTTCTCCGGGCAAACTTGCTGTAGGCGAGTCACAAACTGCGTATGGGAATAGGTCGCGATGCGCTGCAAACTGTGCCAGCAGCGCGGCACATTGCGCAGCAGATACGCCCGATTGTCGGGGTAACGTGATGCCCGCCACTGCGCGATGGTCAAAGTCAGCGCCATGCGGGTCGCAATCAAATCCGGTAACAGCGCGATCTCTGCCGGTGTCAGTGGTCTGTGCTGGTGATATGCGGCAATAAACGGCACCACCTGTTCCAGCAGATCCGCGCCATCGCCAATCTGATACGCCAGCGCCGTCGCCACTTCGCAGATTAACGGGGCAAATACGGCATCACCAAAATCGATAATGCCAGTGACCCGCGTAGGCGACGAACCGTCTACCAGCACGTTATGCGGGTTCAGATCGTTATGAATGACCTGACGGCGTAGCGTCGTCAATTCAGGCGCGACATGGCTGTCATAACGATCAAAAGTGCGCTGAAGATGTTGGTGCTGCTGTCGTTCAGGAACGAAATCGAGATAGGGACGCACCTGTTCTGCGCGGCTGATATCCCACAGCAGTGAACGGTTCGCTGCCGGATGCGTAAAGCCGTGAAGCGCATTGTCCAACTGCGCCAGCGTGCCTCCCAGTTGCGGCATCAGTGCCGTTGAAGGCGAAGCCAGATAGTGCGGCATCCCTGCAAGATAGCTCACCAGCCGCACGCGCAGCAGTACGCCATCAATTTCAACGCACGTTTCTGGCAGACCCGCATTTGTCGGTTTGATGCGCGGTACTGGCAGTTCGGGCGCTTGCTGAGCAAGATGCAACAACAACGCGGTCTGAAAGTCACTAACGTCGGCGGGCTCCGCCGCATTGATGACTTTCAGCATGTAGCGTTCATCGGGCGTGACCGTCAGGCAGAAATTCATATCGCGCTCGCCCTGAAGCAGCGCCATCTGCCCAGACAAGCCATATTCCTGCTGCGCGATAGCCAATGCCTGCTGACAGGAAACCTGCGGAGCGGCCTGCGTCATCAGCTCGTCGCCGTGCGCTGCAACGTCGGCAAAAACCGGCTGATTGGACGCCTCGGAGGGAAACGTGGGAAAACGTGCCGTGTGTTGTCCGTCAGACATGCTGCCCTCCGTTAACGTGGATTTCTGCGCCGTTGACATAAGAAGCCCCGGAGGTGCAGAGAAAATAGATCAGGCTTGCCACCTCTTCGGGCTTGCCTAAACGCTGCATTGGCACCTGCCTTTCAATGATGTCGTCCGTCCCAGGTGACAGAATCGAGGTTTCAATTTCCCCCGGCGCAATCGCATTCACACGAACGCCGTGTGGGCCAAAATCAAACGCCATTTCCCGCGTCAGCGCGGACAGCGCCGCTTTTGACGTGGCGTAAGCCACACCGGCAAAGGGATGAACGCGCGATCCGGCAATCGAGGTCACATTAATCACGCAGCCCTGTGACGCTTTTAGTTCGTCGAACAGGCCGTTTGCCAGCAGCGCGCAGGAAAACAGATTGACGTTGAAGACCCGCAGCCAGGTTGCATAGTCCGTGTCGCGCACGCCCAGCCGCTGCCCGTCGGCACCCTTTGGTGAAATTCCTGCGTTATCGACCAGCGCATCCAGCCGCCCGCCCAGCTTTTCCTTAATCAGCGGCAGCGTCTGTTGCAGGCTGTCGATATCTTCCAAATCGAGATGAATATGGTTAAGCAGCTTTTCCGCCCACGGGCACTCTTCCGCCCAGTCCTGGCGCGACGCGGTAAAGATCCGCCACCCCGCCGCGTGGAAATGCTTAACGGTGGCATGCCCGATTCCCCGGCTAGCGCCGGTCAATAAGAGTGTTTTTTGCACTGCCATACCGAATCTCCTGAGCCTTTGTACACAATCGTTTTACACAGCACACATCAAAATGGTGTTTGATGCATCATAAATTGAGTTTTAAAAAAAGCTGAAGAAATTTTCAGCAAAATCTAATCTTTTCTCTTGGCGAAATGCGCTCTTAAACACATTTTTATGCCAAATCAGATAGCGTTTCGTGCGCTACAATTCTGTTATTTCATGCTACCTCGTAGCACGCGCCCGACGCAGGGCGGCTCAATCGCCGTCGCCCTGCGAACCCTGGCTTTTCGGCGCTAATTATGTCGCTGCGCGATGCCTTCGTCGGTATCAGGCTTAACGGACCGCTTGCGACACGTTTACTCGCCCCATAAATGGGACTCGCCCTTCGGGCCAGCACAAGTGCTGTTCAAAAACGTCTCGACGTTTTTGTCCGACGTGGCGCAAGCTTTCGCGGCGTCCATGCCGCTCATCCTAAGCCTGCTATCTCCTCAGCATAATTTCTTACGCCGGATAGCAACTGCCCCCACTTGCGCATTACATTAATGGCGATAAAAAACGGCATGCAAATATCAACGCGCACGAAATATTCTCACTCTGGACACTTCTCGGTTCCCCACCTAACCCCCACTCCGTAGCCGCTCCGAGCGGCGGCGCAGAATCTCCATCACGATTAGCAGGACGAGTGCGGCACCGACCATCATGGTGGCGGCGGCGGCTATCGTCGGGTCGAGGTTTTCGCGGATGCCGGCAAACATCTGTAGCGGCAGTGTACGCTGGCGCGGGCTGGCGAGGAACAGCGTGACGATCACCTCATCAAACGAGGTCGCGAAAGCAAAGAGCGCCCCCGAGAACACACCGGGTGCAATCAGCGGGAACGTGACCTTGCGAAAAGCCAGCAGCGGCGAGGCACCCAGGCTGGCGGCGGCACGCGTCAGATTGTGATCGTAGTTCTTCAATACCGCGGTGACCGTGATCACCACGAACGGCACGCCCAGCATCGCATGTGCCAATACCAGTCCCAGATAGCTGTTCAACAGCGACAGTTTGGCGAAGAAGAAAAACATCCCTACCGCAACAATCACCACTGGCGCAATCATCGGCGAAATCAGCACGGCCATCACCAGCGACTTACCGCGAAATTCACCGCGTACTAGCCCAACCGATGCCAACACGCCAAGCACCGTCGCCAGCAGCGTGGCGAGCGGCGCAATCAGCAGGCTGTTGCCCAGCGCACCCAGCCACTCGCTGGAGTTGAAAAACTCGCGATACCAGCGCAGGGAAAATCCCGTCAGTGGATAGCTCAGAAACGAACCGGCATTAAATGAGAGCGGAACAATCACCAGCACGGGCACGATTAAAAACAACAGCATCGCCGCCCCGTAGAAATTAAAGAATGTGTTCCACAGACGGATCACCACTTCACCCTGCTGTCTCATGTGTTATCTCCCCAATTAAGGTGTGCTTAGTGCGCCGCGGCTTCCGCATTGGTACGCGTGACACGGATGTACACGACGTACAGCAGCGTCACGATAATCAGCAACTGCGTCCCCAGCGCGGCCGCCATTCCCCAGTTCATCGTGCTATTGGTGAAAAACGCGACAAAATAACTCAGCATCTGATCGCTCGGCCCGCCCAGCAGCGCTGGCGTAATGTAGTAGCCAATCGCCATCATAAAGACCAGCAACGCTCCTGCCGTCACGCCCGCGTAGGTTTGCGGTACGTAAACCCGCCAGAAGGCGATAAACGGATGCGCCCCCAGCGAAATCGCCGCACGGACATAGTTCGGGGAAATGCCTTTCATCACCGCGTACAGCGGCAAAATAAAGAACGGCAGCAGGATGTGGGTCATTGAGATGTAGACACCGATGCGGTTGAACACCAGTACCAGCGGCTCGTCGATAATGCCGATGTGCATCAGCGAACGGTTGATCAAGCCGCCGGACTGCAACAGTACAATCCAGCTCGCCGTCCGCACGATCAGCGATGTCCAGAACGGCAGCAGCACCAGAATCAGCAACAGATTGGCGCGGTTAGACGGTTGTTTCGCCAGCCAATAGGCCAGTGGATATCCCAGCCCTACGCACAGTAGCGTCACCACGCCCGCCATTAGCAGCGTACGCAACAGCACGTCGACATACAGCGCCTGATCGGCAGGCTGTGGGACAATCTGCTGCGTGGTGGCATCGACTTTGTGGTCAAACACCGCCAGCAGGTAATAGCTGGTGAAAGGCCGCGCTGCGCGATCGAACGTTTGCCAGGTCGCTAACTCGCCCCACATCGGCTGTTCGCGTATCAATTGAGCACGTATGTCGCTGCTGCCCTCGGCGGGCAGCTTACGCAGTGTGCGGGTAATCAGCGTACGGTATTCCGATCCTTCATACCCTAACCGTTTGGTAATCGTGCTCAGCTTACCGCTGCTGCGGGCATCGCGCAGATCGCCAACCAGCGCCCGAAAGACGGCTTCATCTGGTACATCGTTGCCAGACCAAAGCCGCATCGCGGCAATGGTCTGTGGCATATTGTCACGCAATTCCGGGTTGGAGACGCTTTTCCCCAAAATCGAGGTGATCGGGAAGAGAAAACTCACCACGATAAACAGAAACAGCGGCGCAATCAGCAGCAGAGAGCGTTTCTTATAGGCTTTCTGCGCGAGCCACAGTTGCTGTTTCAAGGTTGAATTTTCTTCGTTTCCGCCAGACGCTACAGCGGCGACGACATCGCTCTGGGACATAGGCTCTTTCTCCATCATCACGTACGGTCACTCACTGCGGCTTTACTGCGCGGCCCAGGCGTTAAAACGTTGCTCCAGCTCTTCGCCGTGATCGATCCAAAACTCTGTATCGACTTGCAAGGCCTGTGCCAGATTATCCGGTGCGGTCGGCAGATTAGCCGCGACGGCCGGTGCCAGTAGGCTGGTGGTTTTTACGTGCGTCGGGCCATACGGGATGTTTTCGGCGAATACCTTCTGGTTTTCCGGCTGGTTAGCAAACGCAATAAACTGCTCCGCCAATGCCTTGTGCTTGGAGCCTTTGACTATCGCCCAGCTATCCAGATCGTAAATGCTGTCGGCCCAGACAATCTTGAAGTCATGCCCTTCTTTCTGCGCCGCCGCGACACGGCCGTTATACGCAGAGGTCATCACCACATCGCCCGATACCAGCCATTGCAGCGGCTGTGCGCCGGATTCCCACCACTGGATATTCGATTTGATCTGATTCAGTTTCTTGAAGGCACGCTCGACACCTTCTGGCGTCGCCAACACCGTGTAGAGATCTTCACGCTTCACGCCATCGGCCAGCAGCGCGATTTCCAGCGTAAACTTGGCGCTTTTACGCAGCGCACGCTTGCCGGGATAATCCTTCACATTCCAGAAATCAGCCCAGCTTTTCGGTGCCTGTTTCAGCTTCTGCGCGTTATAGGTCAGTACGGTAGACCACAGGAAGATCCCCGCTCCGCACTCGCTGACGGCGCCTTTAACAAACTGGGATTGATCGCCCAATTTTGACCAGTCCAGCGGTTCAAACAGCCCTTCGTTACAGCCGCGCATCAGCTCTGGACCTTCGACTTCCACGACGTCCCAGCCTACCTGTCCGGTTTCCACCATCGCGCGGATACGCGCCATTTCACCGTTATACTCACCGGCTTCCACCGTGCCTTTGCCCGCTGCGGCGAACGGTTTGTAAAAGGCCTTATCCTGCGCATCCTTATTCAAACCGCCGAATGAGATCACTGTGACGGATTCTGCCTGCGCCTGACAGGCCATCGTCACCAGAAAAGCCGTGGCCGCTATTTTCTTCAGTACCGGACGGTTGAAGAGGCCTTTCGCTTTGGATGTGTTATTGAGTTTGGACATCTTTTCGCTCCTGGAGTGTTAGCCAACGTAATAAGGTCAAATACGAACCACAATTTTGTGTGCTGCATTTTTGATGCATCATGTATCATGATAATCACGCAAAAAAATATGAGCATAAATTGTGCCAATTCAAAAATTTTATTGATGTTTTACTACCGCGGCGGCGGGAACGGTGAGGAGAAGCATCAGGGATACACAACCACCCTTTACACCTGATGCCATTTCGCCATTTTTGCCATGTTGTGGTGCAAGCCAGCATTGCCTTGCACCACCCAGACACATTGCGCGTCTGGTGCGCGCATGCCGATAGAGGCTATCGACACGCGTTTCTGACCGACGATCTACCGTGAAAGATCGACGCAGAGATATTTCATTTCCAGATAGTCCTCGATACCGAAACGTGACCCTTCACGCCCCAGCCCAGACTGCTTCACGCCGCCAAACGGTGCGACTTCATTCGAGATCAACCCGGTATTGATGCCGACCATGCCGTAGTCCAACGCTTCCGGCACCGTCCACTGGCGCACGGCGTCACGCGTGTAGACATAGGCTGCCAGCCCAAACTCGGTATCATTCGCCATCTCAATCGCTTCGGCTTCATCACTGAAGCCGAACAGCGGTGCCACGGGCCCGAACGTCTCTTCGCGGGCAAAGCGCATCTCGCGCGTTACCCCGCCGACGATGGTTGGCGTGAAGAACGTGCCGCCCAGTTCGTGGCGTTTACCGCCCAGCAGCAATGTTGCCCCGTGCGATAGCGCATCAGCAATGTGCTGTTCAACCTTGCTAACCGCATCGGCATCAATCAGTGGTCCTTGCGTCACGCCCGGCTGCGTACCGTCGCCGACGTTCAACTTACGCACTTCCTCAACCAGCCGTTCGACCAGCGTCGGATAAATACCGTTCTGCACGTAGATCCGGTTGGCACAGACGCAGGTCTGCCCGCTGTTGCGGAACTTGGAGGCCAGAATGCCTTTTACCGCCTGATCCACATCAGCATCATCGAATACGATAAACGGCGCGTTGCCGCCCAGCTCCAGCGACAGCTTTTTCACCGTTGGCGCACTTTGCGCCATCAGAATACGACCCACTTCCGTCGAACCCGTGAAGCTCAGCTTACGCACCACCGGGCTATCGCACAGCACTTTACCAACCGACTGCGCATCGCCGAGGATGACCTGCAATACGCCGCGCGGAATACCGGCCTGCTGCGCCAGTTCCGCCAGCGCCAGTGCGGTAAACGGCGTCTGCTCGGCGGGTTTAACAATCATCGTGCAGCCGGCCGCCAGCGCGGGCCCGACCTTACGTGTGATCATTGCCGCGGGGAAATTCCACGGCGTAATCGCTGCACACACGCCAGTCGGCTGCTTGATGACCAGCAGACGCTGCTGTCCCTGCGGGGATTGCAGCACGCTGCCTTCAATGCGCTTGGCTTCTTCCGCAAACCAGTCGATAAAGCTGGTCGCGTAGGCGATTTCGCCCCGCGCTTCCGCAAGCGGTTTTCCCTGTTCCGCCGTCAGCAGCGCAGCCAGATCTTCCTGATTGTCCATAATCAGGCGTGCCCACGCCTGCAATAGCGCGGCACGTTCTTTTCCTGTCTTCTTGCGCCACTCAACCAGCGCCTGTTCAGCGGCGGTAATCGCTTGCTCAGTTTGTGACACCGTCACTAACGGTACACTCCCCAGTACCTCGCCCGTCGCCGGATTGGTGACGTTCAGACGCTCACCGTTTTGGCTGTCTTGCCACTCGCCGTCAATCAGGCACTGTTGACGGAATAAGGCTTGTTGTTTCAGTAACTGTTCCAGTTGCATAGCTTCTCTTCTATCGTGTTAATACGCGCGTCAGGATGCTCATCGCCTTGCTGAACTGATCGTCAGGCACCGTTAACGGATACAGGAAACGAATTACGTTGCCATGCACGCCGCAGGTCAGGAGCAGCAGACCGGCTTCCAACGCGCTTTTCTGAAATTGACGGGTAATCTCTGCCGAAGGTTTACCGGTCTGTGGATCGTTAAATTCGACCGCCACCATCGACCCTTGTGCACGGATCGCCACCAGTGCCGGACACTGCGCCTTGATCTTCTCCAGCGTTTCCACCAGTACGGCACCCAGACGCTGTGCTCGTTGGCACAATTTCTCTTCTTCAATCACATCCAATACCGCCAGCGCAGAGGCGACCGACAGCGGGTTACCCGCATAGGTGCCGCCCAGTCCGCCCGGCGAAGGGGCATCCATGACGTCAGCGCGACCAACGACGCCAGAGATCGGGAAGCCGCCGCCCAGGCTTTTCGCCATGGTGATCAGATCTGCTTTCTCCGCATAATACTCCATCGCAAACAGCTTACCGGTACGGGCAAAACCGGTCTGCACTTCGTCAGCAATCAGCAGGATGCCATGCTCATCGCACAGCTTACGCAGCCCGCTGATAAAGGCCGGCGGCGCAACGTGGAAACCGCCTTCGCCCTGTACCGGTTCCAGCAGAATGGCGGCAACCTGATCGGCGGCGATATCGGTATGCATCAGGCGTTCAACGCTTTCCAGCGCCTGCTCAACGGTGATACCTTGCTTCTCATTCGGATAAAGCGCGTGAAAAATGGAGCCGGGGAACGGCCCGAATCCTGTGGAGTACGGTGCCACTTTTCCCGTCAGCGTCATGGTCAGCAGCGTACGGCCGTGGAACGCCGCGTTGAAGGCGATCACGCCGGGGCGTTTGGTGTACGCACGGGCAATTTTCACTGCGTTTTCTACCGCTTCTGCGCCGGTGGTAAAGAACGTGGTTTTTGCCGCGCCCTCAATCGGCGCCAGTGCATTGATACGTTCGGCCAACGTGACATAGCTGCCGTAAGGCACAATCTGGTAAGCCGTATGGGTAAAGCGATCCAACTGCTCGCGCACCGCCGCGACAATCTTCGGATGGCGGTGACCCGTGTTCAGTACCGCAATCCCGGCGGCGAAATCGATAAATTCCCGCCCTTCCACATCCCACAGCGTGCTGTTTTCCGCACGCTCGGCATAGAAATCACACATGACGCCCACACCACGCGGCGTGGCAGCCAGACGGCGTTGATTCAGTTCGCTATTCTTCATGGTTTGCTCCGGTATCCCAAACACATCGGTTAGTCGTTGAACGATGGTGAGTCGAACGGTAACTGTTAGTGTAGTTGCAAGATGATGATGTCATTTAGACGCGAGATGGTTCTATAATCCAGTGCCAGTTTTGAATATTTGAAGGATCCACTTTTGCGCTCACTTCTGACCGACTTATTGCTTCAGCGTTTAGCCAACCAGCAAGACGGCGCACTGAACAAGCGTTTGTACGACAGCATTCGGCTGGCGATTCTTGATGGCGCGATTGCCGCTGGCGAGCGTCTGCCGTCGTCGCGCGATCTGGCGCAGCAGTTGTCGCTGTCGCGCAATACCGTGTTGACGGCTTACGAACAGCTACTGGCGGAAGGCTATATTGACGCGCGCAAAGGAAGCGGAACCTTCGTCACGGAACAGCTCCCCGATGGCAATATGCAGCCGGTAAGTAGCGACAATGCCGGGGAGATACGTGAGTCTAAGCATGAGCTGTCGCGGCGCGGTATGCATCTGCTGGGTTATGCCGGTGCCTCCGCCCGACAATGGGGCGCATTTATGCCGGGCATCCCGGATATCGCCAGCTTCCCTCACGATTTATGGCGACGGATTCAGACCCGCCTGACGCGGCGCGTTCGCCCTGAGCAGCTTTCCTATTCGCCGATTGGCGGCTGCCCCGAACTGCAATTGGCGCTGGTGGATTACCTGCGCGTCGCCCGTTCTGTAGAGTGTACGCCAGAGCAGATTCTGATTACCGAAGGCACCCATCAGGCGATGGATCTGCTGGCTAAAATGCTGTGCAACCCCGGCGATCTGGCCTGGATTGAAGATCCTTGCTATTGGGGAATTCGTAATGTCCTGACGATTAACGGCCTGCGCGTTGCCCCCGTCGATGTTGATGAACAGGGGCTGGTACCACCGGAAACGCTCTCGCCCGACGCCGCCCCACGTCTGATTTGCGTGACACCGTCACATCAATATCCGCTGGGCGCGGTGATGAGTCTGGCGCGGCGTCAACGCCTGCTGGCACTGGCGCAGGAGCACGGATGCTGGGTCGTTGAGGATGATTACGACAGCGAGTTTCGCTTTTCCGGCAGCCCGATCCCTGCGTTGCAAGGGCTACAGACGCAATCGCCAGTGATCTACATCGGCACATTCAGCAAAACGCTCTACCCCGGCCTGCGCGTTAGCTACATGGTGCTGCCCCCGCTTCTGGCGCAGTCGTTGAAGACGGCGCATTCCGAACTCTATCGCGGCGGGCACTGGCTCACGCAAGCGACGCTCGCGCAGTTTATCCGCGAAGGCCACTACGCCGCGCATATCCGCCGCATGCGTCTGCTGTATGCCAAGCGCCGCGCGCTATTGACGTCGTTAATTGAACAACATCTGGGTGCGGATTACGTCGGGGACAACAGCAACGCCGGGCTGCATATGCTGCTCAGTCTGCCTTCCCACATCGATGATGTTGTGCTGAGCGCCGCGATTTTGCGCCGCGGCGTGATGGTCAAACCGCTTTCCAGCTATTACCTGCAACCGACACCGCAGCGCGGTTTATTACTGGGCTATGCCAGCGTGGAAGAGAGCCACATGACGCAGGCGTTCTCCGTAATTGTGGCCTGTATTCAGGCGCTGAATCCCCCTCATTCTGACGCCTGACAGCTACCATTTTTATACGCGAACTTTCGCACCGTTAAGGTGCCATCCTCCAGCGGTGCGCCCTATTACGGCGCATTCGTTATGATGAACGGCGGCGTTATGACGCATGCAGCACGGTATTTTCTGCTCACTAAGCATCCGGCATGGTTTATGCATTCTTATGAATAACAGTGACTGCCGGAGAGTGAAAAATGAGAAATTATGTCAGTTTCAGGAATGTTCAGAAGACCTATGACGGCGATCGCCTGATCGTCAAAAACCTCAATCTGGATATCCGTGAAGGTGAATTTCTGACCCTGCTTGGGCCATCCGGCTCGGGAAAAACCACCAGTTTGATGATGCTCGCCGGGTTTGAAACCCCGACGCAGGGGGAAATTATGCTGCGCGACGCCCCGCTGCACCATCTCCCGCCGCACCAGCGCGACATCGGTATGGTGTTTCAGAATTACGCCCTGTTTCCCCACATGACCGTGGCGGAGAATCTGGCGTTTCCGCTCTCCATCCGCCGTCTGAACCGTGCCGATATCAAAGAGAAAGTGGATCGGGTATTGGATCGCGTGAAGCTCACCAGCCTAGCAGATCGCTACCCTGCCCAGATGTCCGGCGGCCAGCAGCAGCGTGTGGCGCTGGCTCGCGCGCTGGTTTTCGAGCCAAAGCTGGTGCTGATGGATGAACCGCTGGGCGCACTGGACAAGCAACTACGCGAGCATATGCAGCTAGAAATCAAAGAGCTACATCAGTCGCTGGAATTAACCGTGGTGTACGTGACTCACGACCAGAGTGAAGCGATGACCATGTCCAACCGCGTCGCCGTGTTTAACGATGGCGTGATTCAGCAGATGGACAGCCCCAGCGACATCTATGAAAAACCGGAAAACGCTTTTGTGGCGCAGTTTATCGGCGAAAACAATACGCTGCTCGCCACGCGTGCTGAGGCCGAAGGCGCATTCTATCGCGCAACGCTGGACGACGGCACTTCGCTACGCGCGCTGAAAGTCCGCCCCAGTTCACCGGGCCGAAAAATCACCCTCTGCATCCGTCCGGAACGTATTCACGTCAACGCAGCTCACGTCGATGACGGCATGCAGCACGTCAAAGCCCGCATTCAGCAGTTCATCTATCTGGGCGATCACGTCAGGATGATGACGGAAGTGGCAGGCCAGCCGCAGTTTATGGTGAAACTCCCCGCCAGCGAGATTCAGCCACACTGGAAAGCCGGCACCGAAGTTAATCTGTCCTGGCAGCCGGAACACCTACGCGCGCTGGATAGCATCATCACGCATTAAGCGTGGCGCGCTAACAGAGCTAAAAGACACAGAAAAACGAATGACAGAAAAATAGCATGTTGCCCCTGAAACAGGGGCGACAAATAAACCATTAACGCGACGGGAACAGATAAAGAAAAGGGAAAAATAATTAGCGTTATAGTGCATATAGCCTAAATAATTCGAGTTTCAGGAAGGCGGCAAGCGAGGGAATCCCGATGAGCTTACTTGAGTAAGTGATTCGGGTGAGTGAACGCAGCCAACGCACATGCAACTTGAAGTATAACGGGTATAAATTTTATTTAGGTAATTAATGCGTGATTAATCACAACTCAAAAATATCCTGTTTATTGGCAACAGAATATTGCTGGAATTTTTTCCTGATATCTATTTAAACTCAATTGCCGTTGCTCGCGTAATCCCTTTCTATTTCAAGTTTAAGAAACGTTATCGTTTATTCTGCAACTTGAATTATTGAGGGCACATTCTAATGGATAGAGATTTCAATATAAGGGAATCGGTATGGATACGCCGCACTTCTTTGATCTGTCTGGAAAAACCGCGCTCATCACCGGAGGATCGCGTGGATTAGGGCTACAAATTGCTGAAGCACTCGGGGCACAAGGGGCTCACATCATCCTCTCGGCGCGTCACGCCGATGAATTGCAGACAGCACAGTTACATCTCTCCTCACTGGGTATTCGTGCCGAATGGATTGCCGCCGACAATGCGCAGGATCGCGATATTGAGCGCCTCACCGAGGAAGCCATCGCCAAAACGGGCCAGATAGATATTCTCGTCAATAATGCCGGTACGGCATTCGGTTCCCCAGCGGAAGACCATGCGATTGCTGACTGGGATCGTGTCATGAACCTGAATATCCGCAGCCTGTTTTTATTAACGCAGAAAATCGGCAAATGCAGCATGATTCCCCGCCGCTATGGAAAAGTTATCAACGTGGCGTCGCTGGCTGGCTTACAGGGCAATCTACCCGGCTGGCTGGAAGGCATCGCTTACAGTACCAGCAAAGGTGCCGTAGTGAACTTTACCCGTGCACTGGCGGGCGAATGGGGAGAATTTAATATCACCGTCAATGCGCTCGCCCCCGGTTTTTTCCCTTCCGCCATGACACAGAACTTGTTAAATCGGCTTGGCGTTGATGCACTGGCGCAAAAATCCCCGCTGCGGCGTATTGGGGATGATCAAGACTTAAAAGGCGCGGCGATCCTATTTGCCTCCGACGCCAGTAAATATATTACGGGTCAAATACTTTCCATCGACGGAGGCATGAGCGCCATATAAATACCGCCCATATCATTATTAGCTATTTAATCATTCCAAATTAACGAGGCTCATGGAGGAGGCACGTAATATAGCCAATAGACATGCAACTTGAAGTATGACGGATATAAATTCATGTACGTTTTCAGTCGAGCTAATTACAGGAGTAATAGCGATGAAAAGTTGCTTTGATGGATGGTCACCACAAGTCATTGATAGTGAAGACAAGGCAGCAGTTATTGCGCATATCGAAAAATATCGGTTTGCTATCGTTACCAGCGAATGGAAATACGATGATTCTGACTTCCAAAAAATGTCGGCGCTTTATTCACTGGGCGACATTTATCAGTCCGCCTTTAATCGTCAGGAACACAAAGAGGGCGTATCCACATCTGGAGTGAATCAGATTGGCGGACTCTCACACGGCACGCATGTGGTTTTCAATAGTACCTCACACCTTTCTCTTCATACCGATGGTTCTTATATCCCGATCGGGAGCATAAAAACATCGATTCTGCTTTGTAAGCAGCATGCGAGCCAGGGCGGCGAAACCGTTCTGTTCGATAGCGTCTCCGCCTTTCAGCAACTTCAGGCCGAACACCCTGATTTAGCGGATATTCTGCTCGAAGAACAGATTTTCAGACGCCGCTCAACCGGTACCCAGTCCGGGAAACAGTACGCTCATATCGGCCCGGTGTTTCGTCCCGATCGAGACGGCGGCTTTATTGGCGGGTTTACGCTGGATGTGACCGCCGACTGGGACTATTCACGCAGTATCAATCCGCGCGTTGTCGAAGCCGTCGAGTACATGTCACAACTGGCCGCGGAAGGTAGCCGCTATCACCTGACATTCCCTCTGTATCGCGGGCAAGCCCTGCTCATGCGTAACGATAAAATCTCTCACGGACGCCACGCCTATACGGACGATCCCGCCAGCCCAAGAACGCTGCTGCGAGGCATGTTCACCAGCGCCCCCACCCTGATCGCATAATCAAGGAGAGATCATGACCGATCGTTCAATGACGGAATCCGCGTTAGCGGCACGTTGGGATGGCTGGCTGACGTGCCCGCAAGAGCACCTTCAGGCTCGAATGCGGAATGAGTTAATCGGGATGCCGATAAGCGAGGAAACGCTGGCGGCAATGTTAGCCTTCGTTCATGAGTACCGGCTCAACGGCGTCAACTGGCGTGCTCAGGGCATACGCGGAGACGAAGTTCAGGCGTCGCTACAGGATCTTCAACACGACGCGCCGCCCTACTTTGCGCTATTTTGCGAGAAAATCGCTCTTGCTGAAAAATACAAATGGGTCGGCGGCAGCGTGGATGCGGACGTTCTGGCCGCACAAACCCGCTATCAGAAGTTTGCCATCGTCTCCACGCCCAGAGCGGGCACCCACCTGCTCCGCACGCTGTTAGGTTCCCACCCGAATATTGAAATGCACGGTGAAGCCTTCAACCGCTTTGGTCAACATTTGCTGCCCTATTCCGTTAAAGACACCACGATAGAGACGATCCTGCATCGCCACCTGTTCAGACCCTATTTTGAATACGTCGAAGCGGTCGGTTTTGTGCTGTTTCGGGATCTTGATAGCCAGTGGGGGGATGCCTCCATCTGGCCCGCCTTACAGGCGATCCCCGACCTGAAACTGATCCTGTTGGAAAGACGAAGCCGGCTACAGCAATTTGTGTCGTTGAAGAAAAGCCTGCGCGATCGCATCTGGTACGTCGGCAAGCATGATAGCCGCCCAATTTCGCACGAAAAAATGGCGGTGCCGGTCGATGAACTAACGGCATTCATCGATAGCAATCTGGAAAATCAGGCCGCGTTTTATCAGGCTTTTCAGCACCATGACATCCTCACCCTTGATTACGAAGAGGTGATGTCCGCACCCGATATCGTTGCCAGCACGGTGCTGTCCTTTCTGGGAATTTCCGATTTCAGGCTCTGTGCCGGCACAGGAAAAAAAGAGACCCGAACGATTGATTCGATCGTGAGTAACGTTGACGACATCAGAACCACGCTGACAGGGACACAATATGAATCCTACCTCTAACCCATACTGGCCGCCTTACACCGCTCTCGCGGAGAAAGACGAACGTCCGCTGATTCAGCGTGGCGAAGGGGTTTATCTTTATGATGAACGTGGCCAACGCTACTTTGACGGCATGTCCGGCTGTTATAACCACTGTCTGGGGCACTCTCACCCTGAATTCATTTCCGCCCTGCAACAGCAATTATCCACGCTGATTCATGCCTGCAATATCTATTCAAACACCCAACTCCCCGGCGAGCTGGCCGAAAAACTCGCCGCTAAGCTACTCGGTACAGGCTTGAGCAAGACGTTCATCGTTGGGAGCGGCAGCGAAGGCGTTGAAAGCGCACTAAAAATGGCCTGGCAATATCAGGTCAACCGTTCTCGTCCAGCGCGAACGAAAATCGTGGCGATTAGCGGCGCCTACCACGGCTGTACGCTCGGTGCGATGATGGCAACAAGACGCCCCTTTATCAACGAGGGCATTTTACCGTCTCTGCTCGCCAGCAATACGATCACAATGCCCTCACCTGAACACCTCAGCGATATCAGTGCCTGGGAAACGCTGCTGGCAGAACAGGAATCGACTATCGCCGCAGTCATTATTGAACCGATTATGGCAATGGAAGGCACACGACTGCTGCCTGATGGCTTCCTGCAACAGCTCTCGCTGCTGACCAAAAAGCACGACATTCCGCTGATCTGTGACGAAGTTTACTGCGGCGTTGGCCGCGCAGGGACGTTCTGTGAATCGGTCTCACAAGGCGCACAGCCTGATATTGTCATTTTCAGCAAGTGTCTAGGGGGTGGCGTTCCCATTACCGCCGTGCTTGCCACTGAAGCCATTACCGACAGCTTCACAGGGCAAACGCCGCCGTTTTTCCGCCACGGCCACACGCAATCCGGCAACCTGCTGGGCTGCCGCGCGGCGCTGTTTGTCATGGATTATCTGGATGCACATCACCTCTACGATGCGGTCACGGCAAAAGGCAGGACGATCCTCCAGCTAACCAAACAACATCTTCCGCCAACCGAGGGGCTGATCAGCGTGCAAGGCAAAGGGCTGATGCTATCAATGACGTTTTCGTCCCTCGAACAGTGTGGCCGTGCGCAGGCGGCGATACGGCAGCATGGCGTCATCGTTGGTGCAGCAGGCCCGTACTTAAAACTGGCCCCGGCCTTCACGATTTCAGCCAATGAGACAGAGGAACTGATTCAACGCATGACTACGGCACTGGGAAGCCTCTGATGGGCGTTAACCGCCACTATCCGTCAGGTGTGATTAACCCCCCATCAGATGTCATTAACAACAGGGAGTGAAAATATGTCCGACTATTTTGATCTTGAACGCATCATCCACGGCAAGCGACATGAAACCCCTTTCCAGTGGGGAGAATTAACTCAGATATGGCGTAACCGTGATATCGCGTCAACGCTTGCGCACGAGTTCCCGACCGACGGGTTTAACTATCGTGAACGTAATGGCGGTTACTTTTATCGTCGCACCCTTATTCCTTTAGCCTCCGGCAAAGTAAGCGACACCACGACGCTGTCCGACGCCTGGCAGGGAATGTGCAACGAGTTGGTTTCTGACGACTTTACTGCCGCCCTGTCCGCCTTCTGCGGGGCCGATCTTTCCGAATTCAAAATGGAAGCGGTAGCCTTTCGCGGCGGCCGGGACACACACTACCTCCCCCATGTCGACGCGTCGCTGACACGCGGATTTCGCATGATTATCTATTTCAACGACGAATGGGAAGAAAGCTGGGGCGGTGCCTTTCAGATTCTCAACCCTGAGAATCATGCTGACGTCTGCCATTCCGTCCTCCCGCTCATGGGCAACGCCAGCGTTATCATCCGCAACGGGTATTATGAAACCTGGCATGCGGTCGTGCCGTTAACTGGCGTTTCCGTCAAAACACGCAATGCGCTGAATATCACCTATTACGAACCCAGCACGACGAGTACGGCGCAGTGAAGAAGCTTATTTTTCTCTACGGGCCGCCTGCGGTGGGGAAACTCACGATCGGTCGCCTGCTGGCGGAGAAAATGGGGGCAACGCTATTTCATAATCATCTGACGTATGATTTAGCGATGGCGGTGCTCCCGCCTGACAGTGCATTTAGCACACTCAGGCGCTTCGCCTGTGAGCTAAGACTCTATGCCATTTCGCTGCTTTTTGCAGAAGATGAGCGCGATCTGATCACGACCTTCTGCTATGAGGGAAGTAAAGACGACGGGTACATTGAGGCGATAAAGACACAATGCGCGGAACATGGCGTTACGCCATTTTTCGTTCAGCTCTGTAGCGACGAAGCACACCTGTTAAATCGGGTGGAAAACGCTGACCGACACCAGTTCGGTAAGGTAAATTCGCAGGATAAGCTCAAAGCCATTCTGAAGAATTACGACTACGCCGACACGATTGATGCAGCCCATCATCGTTCGCTACACACCTCTGCGCTGGCACCTTATGAAGCCGCAGAACAGCTCATCGACTGGTTTTATTCATAGTGAAGCAACAAAAAGCCCGTTGCCCCTGCTCAGGGGCAACGGATCTAGCACTAGTCTCGAATCTTGCGGTACACCCACAGCACGACAATCGCGCCGACAATCGCCACCACAAAGCTGCCGAAGTTAAAGCCATCGACCCGGCCGAATCCAAAGAAAACGCTGATATAACCACCCACGACCGCACCGACAATCCCGAGCAACACCGTCAGGATAAAACCGCCGCCGTCTTTACCGGGCATAATCCACTTAGCCAGAATCCCCGCAATCAAGCCAAAAATAATCCAGGACAGAATACCCATAACCACCTCACCTTTATTTCATCATACCCATATAAACGCCAATCCTTGACAGATAAGACGCGAATCCAAGTATAGACAAGGATTCTATCAACGTGCGCCAGACGGTGAATAAAAATGCTGGCACCTCATACCTATCTCATTCATCCAGCAAAATAATATCCACACCGTTACTGACAATGGGCTTGCATAAAATTTTGTAGCCATCGCTATCAAAATTTGCCGCAACGCGTTTTAGCGCTGCGACCTCTGATAATCGTGCAACCGTTCCCAAATAAAACCAGTTATGAATAATGTGATAATCCGTCTTTCCCTGACGACTTTCTTTGATAGCGATACGGCCTGGGTAAGGCCAGCAGCTCAACTTCATCGCTTCAAGCCGGATTGACAGCCGGCGTTGATGTTCCGAAATGGACTCTGTGCCACAGCAGGCACCGATGCATTTTTTCAATGCATGGCGAAAACAGGCTCTGCCCGCGGGCAGATGCTCAAAACCCAGAACCCCCAGGCACAGTTTTTCTTCATCAGCGATCGTTTTCAATGCATTCACCGCCGCAAGGCGGTGGCTGAACAACCCATAAAGGCAGGATGTCGTGGAGAAATCGACATTTTTGGCGTAGACCACCTCAATAAACCTTCCATCAAAATGGAACGAGCACAATTGACGTGAACGCCGTAGCCGCTTGTTAAAAAGCGGCACCTGCTGCTTAATCATCTGCGCTTCCAATAACAGCGCACCGATTTCCCCCGCCGTTTCAATAAATGTAATGCGGCGGGTCTGCCTCAGCAGCTTTGCTTCTTTACGTGTACGCATATGCGACAACACCCGAGCACGGATGTTGATACTTTTGCCGATATACAGCGGCAGCGTTTCGCTGTCACCGTGAAAAACATACACTCCCGGAGCCGTAGGCAGCCCATCCAATTCAGTACGCAGATGTTCTGGATATTGATAAATATCAGGTATTTTCTCAGGCAATATCATGATTTAACGACCTTCAAATCTTCCGCTCGCGTAGTATAAGCGGGCGAAAGCCGCTCTCGTTTCATTGACCAGTTGGGGTTAATTCCCTGACCCGCAAACCAAATTTTCCCCTTGCCAGACTGATTAATGCGATCGATAGCCGCCATTAAACTGGCGCTATTTGCATGGGGTTTACGCGCGTCAAACATATCCAGTTGTGCCACACCGTGCTGATAGAAATCGGACAACACTACTCCGGCTTTACAGTAACGGTATCCCTGTTTCCAGATGCAGTTCAGTGCTTCAATCGCTAGCGCAATAATGTCTCGCGTATCGTGAGTCGGGACGTGTGTCACGCGGGTAGCCTGCTCGCCATAATAGTCCCCCCGTGGGACATGGGGGCTGGTACGGATAAACACCGAAACCTGACAGCAATACTGCTTCTCATGGCGTAATTTCTCTGCCGCGCGCTCGGCATAACGGCACACAGCCTGATGCAGGTGAGCATACTCGGTAATCCGCGAGCTGAATGAACGGGAACACAGTATTTGCTGCTTGGCCGTCGAGGGTTCTTCCACTTCCAGACAGGATTGTCCGCGCAATTCGCGTACCGTTCTTTCTACAACAACGCTAAAATTTCGCCGAATATAGGCGAGATCGCTGCGAGCCAGCGCCAAGGCACTCTCGATGCCCATTGATTCCAGTCTGCGCGCCAGTCGCCGCCCGATCCCCCAAACATCACCAACGGGCGTAATTGCCAGCAGTTTCTCCTGACGGATCGGGCTGGACAAATCTACCACGCCCTGTGTTTTATGCCAGATTTTGGCCGCATGGTTAGCCAACTTGGCCAGCGTTTTGGTCGGCGCAATACCGACACCGACAGTCAAATGCGCTTCGCGCTTTATTCTTTCTTTGACCTGATGGCCAAAACACGCCAGCGACGTGCAGCGATCCACGCCGGACAAATTCAAAAATGCTTCATCAATACTGTAGATTTCCACCGCAGGTGCCATCTCTTCTAAAATACTCATGACCCGAGCCGACATGTCAGCGTACAGCGCGTAATTGGAGGAGAAAACGGCGATGTCGTGTTTTTGAATGAGCTCACCGAGCTGAAATAACGGAGCGGCCATCTTTACTCCCAGCCGTTTTGCTTCATGAGAGCGAGCAATGACACAGCCGTCATTGTTGCTAAGCACAATAACTGGCTTGTCTGCTAAATCAGGGCGAAAAATTTTTTCACAGCTAGCATAAAACGTGTTCACATCCACCAAGGCGTACATCAGCGTGTCGCATGTATGACATAAGTCACGACACCAAAAATATCAAGACTGTCGCACTCATTAATCGGAATCGGGGCATAGACAACATTCATAGGAACCAATGCGCGGGTCGGTGTCAGTTGCAATTGCTTGATAGTGAACTCGCCGTCGAGCGCAGCAATAATGATATCGCCATGACGCGCCTGTAATGCGCTATCAACCACCACCAGATCGCCATCATGAATCCCCCCATCCACCATGGACTGACCGGACACGCGAACGAAGTAGGTTGCTGAGGGATGGCGAACGCACAGCGTATTGAGGTCGATGCGCTGTTCAACATAATCATTCGCCGGACTGGGAAACCCGGCGGGCACCGTATCGGCATAAAGATTTAATTCCTGCTTATCGGGACAGGATTCGGGAAGATATCGTTTCATCGCTCAGCAAGGTAACTGTATTTTTATACAGTATAGAAAGCGACGTTTGACAATGCAATGCGCAACATTCCCTGACCGACCTGGATCGCCAGCCTTTCATCTTGGGTAAAAAAGCCGCCCCATATCACATCAGTGACTTACGCATTACACAAGGTGGCATAAAAATATTCCGTTACTCCTTGGCATACAAATACACCGACGCCCTTGATACGCCGAGGTGCTGGGCGATGGTTTCCATCGATTTTTTGACTTCCAGCAGGCCGTTGTCTTTCAGTTCCTGAAGCAGGATTTTTCTGTCCTGCGCTTTTAGCGCTCGTGGCGTAGTGGCAAGCCGGGCGGCGAAGTGATCGATGTGCTGTCTGATCGCCGCTGCGCCGTTTGGCTCCAGATGCTCCGTTACGGAGTCCGAAGCGAGTTGAGTGAACTGCGCCAGCGCATTTTGCATGCCGCGAAATAGCGTCATGTCAACGTTCAGGCACAGTGCGGCGACGTATTCGCCTTGCGCATTTTTGATGCCAACCGAGGTGCTTTTTACCGGGCGTCCGTCAGCAAACTGGTTGGCGTAGTTCGCTAAAATGTTAGGAAATTCGGGCGAGGCGATGCGGGCAAGGCCCAGTTCCGTCGCGGGTGCGCCCACCTCTCTGCCAGAGAGGTTATTGTGAATGGAAAGTATAGCGTGGTCCGGGTTTTTAAGATCGTGCACAACCACCTCACAGAATGGCGCGAACGTTTCGCTTAACCCTTTGGCTATCGCATCTAACTGCGTCAGCAGCAGACCTTCTCCAGATGCAGACATATTCCTCTCCCATTCCTCTACCCATGCTTGCGCAAGCGCGTTTTCTGGCGCTGAGTGTACTGTAAGTACACCTGATTTAGTATCACACGCGGTGTCGTCAGCGGTCGCTCCTGATTCCGTGATACGTACTCGTTCCGATGTTTTTCAGCGGCACGCGATGCACCTCACGTCGACCGAGAAGTTAAAGATAAATCACATTAGACAATTTATCTAATTTTATATATTTTGTTTATAAGGTATTCGACAGCATCGGACCAACGGTTCCGGTGTTCATAATCACTAACATCGGATTATCCAGCTATGAGCGACTTACGCTTCCCCACTTTCGACGATGTGGTAGCCGCAGCAGAACGTATTGATGGCTATGCCAATAAAACGCCGGTGATGACGTCGCGCACGGTCAATGACACGTTCGGCGCAGAGGTTTTCTTCAAGTGTGAAAACTTCCAGCGCATGGGCGCATTTAAGTTTCGCGGTGCCATGAATGCGCTGTTGCAGTTCTCTGACGAGCAGAAAGCCGCTGGCGTCGTCACCTTTTCTTCTGGCAACCATGCGCAGGCGATTGCCCTGTCTGCCAAATTACTCGGCATTCCGGCAACGATTATCATGCCGCACGATGCCCCGGCAGCAAAGGTCGCCGCAACGCGAGGCTACGGCGGGAACGTGGTGGAATACAACCGATATACCGAAGATCGTGAGCAAATCGGTAGAGATCTGGCGCAAAAGCATGGTCTGACGCTTATTCCCCCTTACGACCATCCGCACGTTATTGCCGGGCAAGGCACCGCCGCAAAAGAGTTGCTGGAAGAAACCGGTGAGTTGGATGCCCTGTTCGTCAGTCTGGGCGGCGGCGGGCTGCTAGCAGGGTCCGCACTTTCTGCCCGCCAGCTGTCCCCACACTGCAAAATTTATGGCGTCGAGCCTCTCGCGGGCAACGACGGGCAGCAATCCTTTCGCAGCGGCAACATTGTGCATATCGATACGCCCAAAACCATCGCCGATGGCGCACAGACCCAGCATCTGGGCAACTACACCTTCCCTCTGATTCGCCAGAACGTCGACGATATTCTGACCGTGACGGATGACGACCTGATTGAGGCAATGCGGTTTTACGCCGAACGCATGAAGATCGTCGTTGAGCCGACAGGGTGCCTCGGCTTTGCGGCGGCGCGTAATCTCAGGGAATCGCTACGCGGTAAACGCATCGGCATTATTATCAGCGGCGGGAACGTCGATATCAGCCGCTACGGCGCATTTCTGACCGGCAATGCCTAAGGAAAAACCATGATCTTTATTTCTGAAGCAGAATCCACGGCGCTCATCAGCCATGAGCTGGCTTATGATGCCATTCGTGAAGCCCTGCTCGCCGCCAGCGAACCGGAAGCACGTAGTTTCCCGGTGGTGCATGGGCAAGGTTCCGATCCGGTCAACACCTTCAGCATCAAGGCCTCGGCAACCCATGAACTCGCGGGACTAAAAGTCGGTTCGTTCTGGCCGGGAAACCCCGCTAACGGGCTGCCCCGCCATAATTCCCTCATTCTGCTGTTCGATCAGCAAATCGGGAAAATAGCGGTCGCGATTGAGGCCGGAAAGGTGAACGCCTTCCGTACCGCCGCCGCCAACGCCGTTGCAGCCGATTTACTGGCAAGACCCGATTCCTCGGTTCTCGCCGTGTTCGGAACCGGTCATCAGGCTCGCTATGAGTGCACCGCGCTGGCAAGAATACGGCCAATTCGTACTGTGCTGATTGTCGGACGCGATAGCAGCAAATCCGCGGAGATGGCGCAAGAATTCAAGGCAGCCGGACTGGATGCGCAAGTCAGCGATGCCGAAAGTGCGTGTCGCGCGGCGGATATCATCGTAACCGCAACGCCATCACGCGCGCCGCTTTTTAAGGCCGAGTGGGTTAACGCGGGAACACACGTTGTCAGCATGGGATCGGACGCCGTCGGCAAGCAGGAACTGCCGCCAGAGCTGTTTACCGCAGGCCGCCTGTTTTGCGATCTGCCTTCCCAGTCCCGAATGATCGGTGACTTCCAGCACGCGCCCGCCCATGTGACGCTGACCGCCATCGGCGATGTCATTAGCGCAAAAGCAGCAGGACGACAGACTCTGGATGATATCACCGTGTTTGACAGTTCCGGTTTATCCATTCAGGACTTATATATCGGCCAGCGCATTCTTGCCGCCTGGCAGCAGGCTAAACAAAGTGAAGGTGCACAATGAACAATATTGAATGGCTTAACGCGCTGGAAACGCCCTTTTTGCTGATTGATGAGTTCCGCTTTCAGCGCAATATCGACAGGCTTTATCAGCGTACGGAAAAACTGGGCAGCCGGGTTCGGCCGCATCTCAAAACGCTACGCTCGATTGAAGCCGGTCGCTATCTTCTCAAAGATGCTGCGTCACCCGCGACGGTTTCGACGCTGGCAGAAGCGGAAGCCTTTGCCGCCGCAGGTTATACCAACCTGCTCTACGCCGTGGGGATCGCCCCGCACAAGCTGCCGCGTATCGCCAACTTAATCCGTAAAGGCGTGAATATTCATATCCTGCTGGATAGTGCAGAACAGGCACGCGCGGTGACTGACTATGCACGCGCCAATGGCGTGACGTTTTCGGTCTTTATTGAGATCGACTGTGACGGGCATCGCGGCGGGATCCCACCGGAAAGCGACGCATTGCTTGAACTGGCGAAGCAGATCGACGGCAACGGCGCGACGCTCACTGGCCTGCTGGCGCACGCGGGAGAATCTTACGCCTGCCGCACGGACGAGGCGATCAGAGCGGCCGCACGCGCCGAGTGCAAAGCCATCAATACCGCCGGACAACGTGTACGAGCGCGGGGAATTGCCTGCCCTGTGCTCAGCGTCGGAGCTACGCCGACGGCGCACTTTGCCGAGGATTTAACCGGCATTACCGAAGTCAGAGCAGGCGTTTTCACCACGTTCGATCTGGTGATGAAAAACGTCGGGGTCTGTTCGCTGGATGATATCGCGCTGTCAGTCGTCAGCACTGTGATTGGGCACAACCGCGAGAAAGGCTGGGTGTTTATCGATGCGGGTTGGATGGCGCTCTCCCGCGATCGCGGCACCGCATCTCAGGCAAAAGATTACGGTTACGGGCTGGTGTGTGATCTCTATGGCAGCCCTTACAACGACCTCTGCGTGACGATCACCAATCAGGAACACGGCATTATCGCACTACCCGCCGACAGTGGACTTTCAGTCGACAATTTCCCCGTCGGCACACGGCTGCGGATACTACCTAACCACGCCTGCGCCACGGCTGCGATGCATCAACACTATCAGGTACTGAAATCGCACAGGAATGAGCAGGAAACCTGGCAACGTATTACCGGCTGGTGATGCTCGGCTGGCCGTAATCGGTCACACCGCCCGATCTGAACGCGTCGGGCGGTACTTTTCGCGTGACTCGCGATGATATCGGCGCGTCGTCACCCTATTCAGTTTAGCCTTTCGTTCCCAACGTCGGCTCGCAGTTCACCGGGAAATTCACCGAATGGGCGATATAGCAGGCATCATGCGCCAATTCGTGCAACGTGGCATATTCCTCGGAAGTAGGCTGTTTTTCGCCGCTGAATGTCACCTGTGGGCGCAACGTGACGTCCAGCATCGCCATTTTTCCTGCTGCATTCACGCCCATCGTTCCCACCGCCTGATCCTGATAGTCATCGACACAGAAGCGCTTTTTGGCCGCAATGGAAAGAAACCACAGCATATGACAGCTGGACAGCGAGGCCACCAGCGCCTCTTCAGGATCGACCGCATCTTCCAGCGAAAAAGGCAGCGGCACGACATGAGGTGATGACGAGGCACGCAGCGTAATACCACCGTCAAACTGCCACTGATGCAGTCGACTGTAGCGGTTATCAATAAAATCTTGCCCATTGCGCTGCCAGCAGATTGACGCACGGTATTCAGACATGCCCAGTTCCTTTTGTAATAACGTATTGAGGTTTCGTCCGGCGAATTACTTTGTCTCTAACGACTTCGTCTCTTTAGGCGCAGCGCGCCCGGCGTGATTCTCCAGCCCCCGCAATAGCGCTGCAAGGTTAGCATCAAGAGAAGCCAGCACCTCGGCAGGCAACACCGATAACACCTGACGTTCATTCTCGATGTGTGCCTCAACCGCGCGGTTAATCAGCTCAAGTCCCGTGCTGGTGAGTTGCACAAGCATGCTGCGCGCATCCTGTTCGTTCTGCACACGTTCGATAAATCCTCGGGTTTCAAGGCGCTTGAGTCGGTGAGTCATGGTGCCAGAGGTCACCATCAGCGCGGAAAACAGTTCCGTCGGGCTAAGGCAATGTGGCGCACCTGCACGCCGCAGCGTAGCCAGCATATCAAACTCCCAACTGCTCAGTTCAAATCGAGAGAAACAGGCTTCCAGACGCAGTTCGATGAACGCGGCACATCGTCTGAGGCGTCCAATCGGTCCCATGGGGCTGGCATCCAGATCGGGCCGCTCGCGCCGCCACTGTTCAAGGATGGCATCTACCGCATCATATTCGCGTTCGCTGGTTTGATTTTTCATTTATCTTGACTTCAAGGTAATTAATCAACACTATCATGATATCTTGAATTGAAGGTAAAGTCATGAACACTACATCCTCACCACACTATTGGCGTGACGTCATACTCACGGCGCTGGCTCCCGCGATTTGGGGGTCGACCTACATCGTGACATCAGAAATCCTGCCACCGGATCGCCCCTTCACGGCAGCGCTTATCCGCGTGCTGCCTGCAGGTCTGCTGCTGCTCTTATTCACGCGCCGCTTCCCCGCCCGGCGAGACTGGTGGCGCGTGCTCGTGCTCAGCGCCCTGAATATCGGGGTCTTTCAAGCGCTGCTGTTCGTCGCGGCTTATCGCTTGCCTGGCGGACTCGCAGCAGTCCTTGGCGCGATCCAACCGCTGCTGGTGATGGTGTTGGTTTGGGCAGTGGATCATCGCGCACCCAGACTGGCGACGCTGTGGTCGGCGATCATCGGTGTGGCGGGCATGGCTATTCTGCTGCTGTCGCCGCAGACGACATTTGAACCCGTGGGGATTGCCGCCGCGCTGCTGGGGGCGGTCTGTATGGCGACTGGCGTCTGGTTAACGCGTCGCTGGCAACTTGATTTGCCCGTGCTGCCGCTAACCGGCTGGCAGCTCTTCCTCGGCGGATTGATGTTGGCACCCGTTGCATGGATCGCTGATGCGCCGCTGCCTACTTTAACTCTGCCGCAGTGGGCCGCCTATTCCTATCTCTGTCTTGCGGGTGCCGTACTCGCTTATGGGCTTTGGTTTCGTGGCGTATCTCGCCTGCCGACGGTTGCCGTTGCCTCATTGGGGCTGTTGAGCCCGCTGACCGCCGTGGTGCTAGGCTGGGCGTTGCTTTCACAGTCTATGAGCGGTACAGCGTTTCTGGGTTTGGCCATCGTATTAGCCAGCGTCTTCGCCGTGCAATGGACGACGGCGCGAGGTAAGTAATCAACGAAGAACTGCTGATGACGAGCGTTGTTGGCGGGGAAAGATGAAAAGGAAGGCGTTAAAACGGCAGCGTTATGACAACGCTGCCGTTTTTATCATACTTAGCGACGGTTACGCACTAACTGGTAGCGACGCGTCAGGTACTCGACCGGTGCGCTCCAGATGTGAACCAGACGGCAGAACGGGAACAGAACAAACAGCGTCAGCCCCAACACAATATGCAGTTTGAAGATCAGCGCGACACCCGCCAAATGCTCAGACGCTCCGCCCTGGAAGAACGCCACGCTCTGCGCCCAACCGACCAGCTTCAGCATTTCACTACCGTCCATATGCTGTGCAGAGAATGGGATGGTCAGCAGCCCCAAACCAGCCTGAATCACCAGCAGAGACAGAATGAGAATGTCGCCAACGCTGGACGTAGCGCGAATACGCGGGTTTGTCAGACGGCGCTTTAACAGCAGCACGCCACCGACAAACGTCAGCAGACCTGCCGCACCACCGCCGAACATCGCCATTTTCTGTTTTACATCCATTGGCAGGAAGGCTTCGTACATCCAGTGCGGCGTCAGCATACCGAGGAAGTGCCCGGCAAAGACGCCCAGAATCCCCAGATGGAACAGGTTAGACGCCAGACGCATCCCTTTCTTATCCAGCATTTGGCTCGAACCGGCACGCCAGCTGTACTGGCCGTAGTCATAGCGCAACCAGCTGCCAATCAGGAAAATGGCCATCGCCAGATAGGGATAGATGTCAAAAAAGAACACATTAAAATAGTTCGTGATTGCACTCATTAGCGTTGCCCTCCCGCCGATGTCGCGTCAAGATTCAGATATTGCGGCACCACCGCGCCAGCGAAGCGGCGTTGGTGTTGCGTTTGTTGGGCCGATGCGCAGCCTTCTTCGCCGAGGAACTTAACCTGTTCCTCTTCCCATACAGCATCCAGCGCCTGCGGCGTGTCGTCGCGCGCTTCGTCAGCGACCTGATGTGTGACATCGTCACTTTTCAGGTCACTACCGGACAGCGCCAACAGCAGATCGAACAGCACGGCATAGCTGCTGTCACGCTGCTGCAAACGCGCGCCAATCAACGCCAGAATCGGCGCGATGTCGAGTAAACCCGCGCGACTCTGCGCGGGCTCCAGACGAGAAAGGTACTCAAGATACAGCGGCAGGTAGTCCGGCAGCTCACGGCAATCCAGCGCCAGACCGGCATCCTGATATTGCTGCATGAGATCGACCATCGCCTGACCACGGTCGCGAGACTCACCGTGAACGTGTTCGAACAGCAGCAGCGAGGTCGCCCGACCGCGGTCAAACAGGCCGCTATACTCCGCCTGTTTGTCCAACAGATCCTGCGCGCACAGCGTGTTGATGAACTGCATGAGCTGATGGCTCTCACGCAGCGGTAAAGCATCAGCCTGCTCTACCGCTTCGATCAGCTCAGCCCGGTTTTCCCACAGCTCGCTATCGGGATAGTCCAGCAGGCGGGCAATAATCCGCAGGCTAATCATGGTTCGTCTCCCGCATGACTTTGCTGTTCATATCACGCGTTTTGCTGCTGACATCAATCGCATCAATACGCTTGCTGTTGAACAGGTTGAATTTGGTATCGCTGCCGTGGCAACCATCGCCAAAGCTGAAACCGCAGCCTTTGCTTTCTGGGAAGGCTTCACGCGCCAGTTCACGATGGCTTGATGGAATCACGAAGCGATCTTCGTAGTTCGCAATCGCCAGATAGCGGTACATTTCCTGCGCCTGCGCTTCCGTCAGCCCAACCTGCTCCAGCGCGCTGGTATCGATTTTGCCTTCCACGGTTTCTGCACGTTTGTAGTGACGCATCGCCAGCATACGTTTCAGCGCCAGCAAGACCGGCTCGGTATCGCCTGCGGTCAGCAGGTTCGCCAGATATTGCACTGGAATACGCAGACTTTCGACGTCCGGCAGTACGCCGGTGTGCGCCAATTGGCCTGCATCCGCGGCAGACTGAATCGGTGACAATGGCGGCACGTACCATACCATCGGCAGCGTGCGGTATTCTGGATGCAACGGCAGCGCCAGCTTCCAATCCATCGCCATTTTGTATACCGGCGACTGCTGTGCCGCTTCAATGACGCTGTTTGGAATGCCGTCTTTCAGCGCTTGTTCAATGACTTTCGGATCGTGCGGGTCAAGGAACACATCCAGTTGGCTCTGGTACAGATCTTTCTCGTTTTCCACAGAAGCCGCTTGTTCGATGCGGTCAGCATCATAGAGCAGCACGCCCAGGTAGCGGATACGCCCGACGCAGGTTTCTGAGCAGAGCGTCGGTTGACCACTTTCGATACGCGGGTAGCAGAAAATACATTTTTCTGATTTGCCGCTCTTCCAGTTGAAGTAGATTTTCTTGTACGGGCAACCGGTCAAGCACATACGCCAGCCGCGGCATTTGTCCTGATCGATCAGGACGATACCGTCTTCGCCACGTTTGTAGATCGCGCCGCTCGGACAGGTCGCCACACACGCTGGGTTCAGGCAGTGTTCGCACAGACGCGGCAAATACATCATGAACGTGTTTTCGAACTGGCCGTACATCTCTTTCTGCATATGCTCAAAGTTTTTATCCTTAGAGCGCACGCTGAATTCACCACCCAGATCGTCTTCCCAGTTCGGGCCACTCTCGATTTTCTTCATCCGCTGACCGGTAATCAGCGAGCGCGGACGCGCGACAGGCTGATGCTTACCTTCCGGCGCTTTACGCAGGTTCTGATAGTCGTAGTCAAACGGCTCATAGTAGTCGTCGATTTCCGGCACATCCGGGTTAGCGAAGATCTTGGATAACACGCTGATGCGGTTACCCATACGCGGCTCGAGCTTGCCGCTGATTTTACGGATCCAGCCGCCCTTCCATTTTTCCTGATCCTCCCAGGCATGGGGATAGCCCACGCCCGGTTTGGTTTCGACGTTGTTGAACCAGGCGTATTCCATCCCTTCACGACTGGTCCAAACGTTTTTACAGCTGACGGAGCAGGTGTGACAGCCGATGCATTTGTCCAGATTCAGCACCATGCCCACTTGTGAACGAATTTTCATCAGGCTTTCTCCTGCTGTACCGCTTTTTGTACATAGTCCTGGCCTTCATCATCCAGCCAGTCGATGCGTTTCATTTTACGAACTACGACGAACTCATCGCGGTTTGACCCAACGGTGCCGTAGTAGTTAAAGCCATAAGCCAGTTGGGCATAGCCGCCGATCATATGGGTCGGTTTCGGCGTGATACGGGTTACCGAGTTGTGAATACCGCCGCGCTGCTGGGTAATTTCCGATCCCGGCAGGTTAATAATGCGTTCCTGCGCGTGGTACATCATGGTCATACCCGCTGGCACACGCTGGCTGACCACCGCACGCGCCGTCAGTGCACCGTTGGCGTTAAACGCTTCTACCCAGTCGTTATCCGCAATACCCAGATCGCGAGCATCGTCTTCGCTCAGCCAGATAATCGGGCCACCGCGACCCAGCGTCAGCATCAACAGGTTGTCGCTGTACGTGGAGTGAATGCCCCATTTTTGGTGCGGCGTCAGGAAGTTCAGCGGTTTTTCCGGGTTGCCGTTAGGCTTCTTATTCAGCACCGGCTCAGCCGCACGGGTGTCGACTGGCGGACGGTATACCAGCAGGCTTTCACCGAAGGCACGCATCCACTCATGGTCTTGATACAGCTGTTGGCGGCCGGACAGCGTACGCCACGGAATCAGCTCATGAACGTTGGTATAACAGGCGTTATAGGAAACGTGCTCGTCTTCCAAACCAGACCAGGTCGGGCTGGAGATAATCTTGCGCGGCTGCGCCTGAATATCGCGGAAGCGAATTTTCTCGTCTTCTTTATTCAGTGCCAGATGCGTGTGATCACGACCGGTGAATTTGCTCAGCGCTTCCCACGCCTTCACCGCCACCTGACCGTTGGTTTCCGGAGCCAGAGACAGAATCACTTCTGCCGCATCGATCGCCGTTTCAATCTTCGGACGACCCACCGCCGCACCGTCAGCTTTGGTGTAGTTCAGCTTTTTCAGGAAATCGACTTCGGTCTGCGTGTTCCAGCCGATGCCTTTACCACCGTTGCCCAGCTTGTCCATCAACGGACCGAGCGAGGTGAAACGTTCGTACAGGTTCGGGTAGTCGCGCTCCACCATCATCAGGTGCGGTGCAGTTTTGCCCGGAATCAGGTCGCATTCGCCTTTTTTCCAGTCATCCACGCCGAAAGGCTGCGCCATTTCTGCCGGGGAATCGTGTTGAATTGGCAAGGTAACCAGATCGGTTTCCTGACCCAGGTGTCCCTGACAGACGCGAGAGAAGGCTTTCGCGATGCCTTTGTAGATTTCCCAGTCGCTTTTGGAATCCCACGCCGGATCGACAGCCGCAGACAGCGGGTGAATAAACGGATGCATATCCGAGGTATTCATGTCGTCTTTTTCGTACCAGGTTGCCGTTGGCAGGACAATGTCGGAGTACAGGCAGGTGCTGGACATACGGAAATCAAGCGTCACCACCAGATCCAGTTTGCCTTCAACGCCTTGGTCGCGCCATTCCACTTCTTCTGGCTTCACGCTGCCCGCGGTACCCAGATCTTGCCCTTGAATACCGTGCTCCGTACCCAGCAGGTACTTCAGCATGTATTCGTGGCCTTTACCGGAAGAACCCAGCAGGTTAGAACGCCAGATGAACAGGTTGCGCGGGTAGTTTTGCGGACTATCCGGCTGTTCAGCAGCAAATTTGATGTCACCTGATTTCAACGCAGCAACGGTATATTCCTGCGGCGTGATACCAGCGGCACGCGCTTTTTCTGCGATATCCAGCGGGTTAACGTTCAGCTGTGGTGCAGACGGCAGCCAGCCCATACGCTCGGCGCGCACGTTGAAGTCAATCATGCTGCCGGTAAAGCGGGATTTATCTGCCAGTGGTGACAGCAGTTCCTGCGGCGCGACGGTTTCATAACGCCACTGGCTAGAGTGGTTATAGAAGAACGACGTACTGTTCATGTGACGAGGCGGACGCTGCCAGTCCAGACCAAACGCCAGCGGCGTCCAACCGGTTTGCGGACGCAGTTTTTCTTGTCCGACGTAGTGCGCCCAACCGCCACCGCTCTGACCGACACAGCCGCAGAAAATCAGCATGTTGATGATGCCGCGGTAGTTCATGTCCATGTGGTACCAGTGGTTGATACCAGCACCAACGATGATCATGGAACGACCGTGCGTTTTATCGGCGTTATCCGCGAATTCACGCGCAATGCGGATGATGTTCTGACGAGAAACGCCAGTAATCTCTTCGGCCCAGGCTGGGCTGTACGCTTTCACATCGTCGTAATCACGCGCGCAGTTGTCGTCGCCCAGACCGCGATCCAGGCCGTAGTTCGCCATCGTCAGGTCATACACGCAGGCAACCAGCGCTTCGCTACCATCAGCCAGCGTCAGACGCTTAACTGGCAGTTTGTGCAGCAGGATTTCTTCTAGCGCAACGTTGTTGAAATGTTCGCTGACCGCGCCGCCAAAATACGGGAAGCCGACATCAACCACATCGTCGTGCGACCCCAGCAGGCTCAAGCGCAGTTTCACTTCTTCGCCGCTCACGCCGTCGCGCTGTTCCAGGTTCCATTTGCCCTGATCGCCCCAACGGTAGCCGATCGACCCTTGTGGAGCCGTCAGATTGCCGCTTTCATCGTCAATCGCGATGGTTTTCCACTGCGGGTTGTTGTCCTGGCCGAGGTTGTCCACCAGATCGGAAGCACGCAGCATACGACCGGCCGCATAGTAACCGTCTTCACGTGGTTCCAGCAGCACCAGCATTGGTAAGTCCGTGTATTGACGAACGTACTCGCTGAAATACTGGCTCGGTTTGTCGAGGTGGAACTCTTTCAGAATAACGTGGCCCATTGCCAGCGCCATCGCGCTGTCGGTACCTTGTTTCGGGTTCAACCAGTGGTCGCACAGCTTGGCGATTTCAGCGTAGTCCGGTGTGACCGCAACGGTTTTAGTGCCTTTGTAGCGAACTTCCGTAAAGAAGTGGGCATCCGGCGTACGGGTTTGCGGAACGTTAGAGCCCCAGGCAATGATGTAAGAGGAGTTGTACCAGTCGGCAGACTCCGGTACGTCAGTCTGCTCACCCCAGGTCATAGGTGACGCTGGAGGTAAGTCACAGTACCAGTCGTAGAAACTCAGGCACACGCCGCCGAGCAGAGAAAGGTAACGGGCACCCGCAGCGTAGGACACCATCGACATCGCAGGAATCGGTGAGAAACCGATCACGCGGTCTGGACCGAAGGTCTTGGTGGTGTAAACGTTAGAGGCAGCGATCAGTTCGTTGACTTCATTCCAGTCAGAACGAACGAAACCACCACGGCCACGAATTTGTTTGTAGTATTTGGTCTTCTCGGGGTCGTTGACGATGGATGCCCAGGCATCAACCGGATCGCTGTGCGTCAGTTTCGCTTCACGCCACAGTTTCAGCAGGCGCTTACGCATCATCGGGTATTTCAGGCGGTTAGCGCTGTAGAGATACCAGGAATAGCTGGCACCACGCGGGCAGCCGCGAGGTTCATGGTTAGGCAGGTCCGGACGGGTACGCGGATAGTCAGTCTGCTGCGTTTCCCACGTCACCAGACCGTTTTTCACATAAATCTTCCAGCTACATGAACCGGTACAGTTTACCCCGTGGGTAGAACGTACGATTTTGTCATGCTGCCAGCGACTGCGATAGCCGTCTTCCCAGTCACGATTGGTATTGAGGGTCTGGCCATGACCATCAGAAAACGGTTCGGCCAGTTGTTTGAAGTAACGTAACCGGTCAAGGAATTTGCTCATCCGGACTCTCCTGCTGCGAAGCCTGCTGGCCCCTGTCGTTATGAAATGCTCGTAGCAGACATCTGTTTTTGCTTACGACACATCGCTCAAGTTGGCGCTAGGGTATCCAGCAACCGCGTTGCCAAACTTGATAACGATCAAGAGTGTCACCCTGTGAAAAACGGAGTATATCGCCAACTACCACTAAAGAATTATTACAGAAAAAACACATAATTAATTGATTTAAAAAGATAAAAATAAAACCATTCGTTTTGTGTTTATACTGAATTCATACACACGACTATTTAGAGGTAGTAGTCGGAAGGCGACGAAAAATCGTGCAGATTCAGTAAAGGGGGTAGCTGAATGCAGCACAAAAAAACGCCTCCCCGAAAAGTAGGAGGCGCTGAGAAAGGGACACCGATCTTTCTGACTGTTAGTCCCCGAACGTTATCGAGAGGAATCAGCTTTTCTTTCTGGCGAATCAGTTTTTCTTTCTGGCATAGAACAGCCAGGTCACCAATACGCAGACGACGTAGCACACTACGAACACCTTCATCGCTCCGGTGGGTGAACCGGTTAACTCAAGCGACATTCCGAAGGCCTGAGGAATGAAGAAGCCACCGATAGCGCCAATGGCTGAGATAAAGCCCAGCGCCGCTGCGGTGTCCGTGGCTGCCGCACGCTGTGCATCCGCATCGCTTCCACCTTGTGTTTTCACGCGATCTGCCGTTAATTTACGGAAAATCACGGCGATCATCTGGAATGTGGACCCACTACCCAGACCGGCCGTCAGGAACAGCATCATGAAAATGCCAAAGAACATCCCGAATGAGCCCGCAGAGTTCGCACTCGGTAGAGACAGGAACAACAGCACCGAGAAAATCGTCATCAGGATGAAGTTAATCAGCGTCACTTTTACACCGCCAAAGCGGTCAGACAGCATGCCACCAACCGGACGCGCCAGCGCGCCCAGCAGCGGCCCGAAGAACGCGTAGTAAAGAATCACAATGTCTGGGAACTGCGTTCTGGACAACATGCCGAAGCCTGCAGAGAAACCGATGAATGAGCCAAACGTGGACAGATACAGGAAGCTGAGTATCCACAGGTGCATTTGCTTCAAAACGGGCAGTTGCTTACGTATCGACGCATTAGCCATAGGCAGATCGTTCATGCCAAACCAGGCAGCGGTTGCGGCAATCACCAGCAACGGCACCCACATCCAGGCAGCATGGTGCAGCCAGATCTGTGTGCCGTCAGGTTGCACCACGCCGTTGTCAGAAAATCCCAGCATCGGCAGGAAAATCACCACCGGCACCAGCAGTTGCATCACACTCACGCCGAGGTTGCCCAATCCACCGTTAATGCCTAGCGCACTACCCTGACGTGATTTTGGGAAGAAGAAACTGATGTTCGCCATGCTGGACGCAAAGTTAGCACCAGCGAAGCCACACATCAGAGAAATCGTGACGAAAATGCTGTAAGGCGTCTGCGGGTTTTGTACGGCAAACCCAAGCCAGATACACGGGATAACCAGAATGATGGTACTTAACGTCGTCCAACGGCGACCGCCAACCATGGGGATAACGAAGGAGTAAGGAACTCGCAACAGCGCGCCGGAGACGGAAGGCAGCGCGGCAAGTAAAAATAACTGGTCTGTGCTAAAACTAAATCCAACCTTGTTTAGGTTAACGGCCACGGTGCTGAAAATCATCCAGACACAAAACGACAACAGCAGGCACGGTACAGAGATCCAAAGATTACGCTGTGCTATCCGTTGTCCGCCAGATTGCCAGAATTTTGTATCTTCAGGATTCCATTCCCTTATCAGCGTGCTTTGCGATACTTTCTCGGGTGATGAAGGCTGCGTCATAAAAACCTCAATAAATAAAAACGCGGTAGAATTAAGGCGCAACATTAGGGATTACACCGCAGGTAAAGTTGATGCAAATCAACGCGCTGTCAGGTAAAAAAACCGTGTAAAAATAACCACACTCCTTAATGAGTAATAAAAATAGAAAAATAAGCAACGATAATTCAAGCTGTTATATCTCTATTTTTTCGTACTGTCATATCCCCTTTCAAGGCGTGGATATTCAGTGGTACTCACTAGTAGGTATGGGGTTATCATGTAGGATCGGGAAAAATGCCAAAAGGGTTATCCTTCCCGGTACTGGTTTTCTACTCCTCCAGCAGAGGTCGCTTTATTATGTTGAAACGTTTCCTGCTGCCGCTGTCGCTCGTCAATCAGGTTGCCTTATTGATGCTGCTACTCGGTTTGCTGGGTATTGCAGGTATGTCGGTTTCCAGTTGGATGTCTCAAAGCATCCAAGGGAACGCGCACGCCATTAATAAAGCGGGCTCGCTGCGTATGCAGAGTTACCGCCTGCTCTCGATGGTGCCGCTCTCTGCCGAGAATGAAATTTACCTGCAAGAACTGGAAGAAGACGAAATCAGCAGCGACCTACAGCAGGCAGTACGTCGGGAAGGGCTTAGTGAACAATTCACTGCGCTGCGCGTTTTCTGGCTGGAAAACCTGCAACCGCATCTGCGGCAGGCAACAAATTCTGCGGATGCCTCGGCGGATGTCGCCCGCTTCGTGAAACAGCTCGACGATCTGGTTTCCGCCATCGATCATAAAACCGAACAGCGATTGAGGATGGTCACGTTGGTGCAGCGCATCTTCATCGGCATCATGTTTATTCTGCTGGTTACCACCTTCTTTTACCTGCGCCGTCGACTGCTGACGCCGTGGCGACGTCTGGTTGCGATGGGACAAGCTATCGGGCAAGGTGATTTCACCCAGCGCGTCGCCATCAACGGCCATGACGAAATGAGCACACTGGGACAGGTGCTGAACAGCATGTCGGATGAACTTTCCGCCATGTACCACAGTCTGGAACTGCGCGTCGCCGAGAAAACAGCCGACCTGCAACAGAAAAACGATCTGCTTTCTTTCCTCTATCGCGCCAGTCGACGCTTGCATACTGGTGCGCCGCTGTGTAGCCGCCTGATGCCGATCCTGAACGAACTACCGACGCTGACGCCGCTGCGCAATATTCAATTACGGCTGTATGAAGATAACAATCAGGAACAGTTTCACCAGTTTAGCGATTGCAGCCAGTCACAGCCGGACCACTGCCCGGATAACAGCTGTCAGAGTTGCGGGATGCAGGCAAAACGGGAGGAACTGCCGGGTGAGCCTCACTGCTGGGATCTGCACGACAAGCACGGACAATATGGCGTCGTGTTAGCCACGCTGCCGGGCAACACCGTTCTGAGCCGCGATCAAAATCAGTTACTGAATACCTTACTGGAACAGTTAACCAGCACGCTGGCGCTGGAGCGTCAATCGAACCATCAGCAGCAGTTGATGCTGATGGAGGAACGCGCCACGATTGCCCGTGAGCTGCACGACTCTATCGCCCAGTCCCTCTCCTGCCTGAAAATTCAGGTGAGCTGCCTGCAAATGCAGGGCGGCGATTTACCACCCGCGTCGCAGCAGCTGCTGACGGAAATGCGGGAAGAGTTAAACACTGCCTATCGCCAACTGCGTGAGCTGCTGACGACGTTCCGGCTGAAGCTGTCGGAATCCGGCTTACTTGCCGCGCTGCGCGCGTCGGTCGATGAATTCAGTAAGCGACTGGGCTATCCTATCGAATTACATTACCGCCTGCCGCCGCAGTCGGTTTCTGCGCATCAAGGTATTCACGTCCTGCAAATTGTGCGTGAAGCGCTGAGCAATATTTATAAACACGCGCAGGCCACACAGGTCGATATCACCCTGCAACTGCGTCAGGGTTACATCGAACTCAGCGTAGCCGACAATGGCATCGGTATTCCGGATGATGCCAGCCGCGCCAACCACTATGGACTTATTATCATGCGCGACCGTGCACGGGGTTTGCACGGCGAATGCATTGTTCGACGCCGGCCGTCGGGGGGCACTGAAGTCAATGTCAACTTCCTCTCCGAATACCGTCACCGGCTGCCATTAACAGGAGAAACTCATGATTAACGAAGATGCCGCCACCCTACTGCTGATTGATGACCATCCCATGTTGCGGAATGGCGTTAAGCAACTCATCAGCATGGACCCAGAATTGCAGGTGGCAGGTGAAGCCAGTCACGGCGAACAGGGTGTCGAGCTAGCGGAACAGCTGGACCCGGATTTGATTCTGCTCGATTTGAACATGCCCGGCATGAATGGTCTGGAAACGTTGAATCGTCTGCGGGAAAAATCGCTGTCTGGCCGCATTGTCGTCTTTAGCGTTTCCAACCATGAAGACGATGTTGTCAATGCCCTGAAAAATGGTGCCGATGGTTATCTGCTGAAAGATATGGAGCCGGAAGATTTACTGGCTGCGCTGCATCAGGCGGCGTCAGGAAAAATGGTACTGAGTGAAACGTTGACGCCGATTCTGGCCGCCAGCCTGCGCGAAAGCCGCCACAGCAGCGACCGGGACATTCAACAACTCACGCCGCGCGAACGCGATATTCTGAAGCTGCTGGCTCAGGGATTATCCAATAAAGTGATTGCCCGCAAGCTCACGATTACCGAAAGTACCGTTAAGGTTCACGTCAAACACCTGTTGAAAAAAATGAAACTAAAATCACGGGTCGAAGCAGCTGTTTGGGTATTACAAGAAAAAGTGATTTAATCAAATCGTCACAAAATACCGCTATTGTCAGCGGTACGGATAAGGCGCTCTGGCGCCCTTCCGTCCGAGATTATCCTCGCGTGAGCGAGGATGCCGCCGTAGTTCATGAAACAAAGTTGATGACAACAAGGTTGATGAAAATAATTGTTGGAAATACCATCAACGCCCCGCCCAATCTAAACGGTTGCTAAACGGCACCGGCATTTATAGCCATTATCCTAATTAATGTGACGTTGCTCTCGTCTAAACTAGTTAGTAATCGCATTTTTCGGCTTTTACTCCGAGTTTAACGTTGAGGAACAACATGAAAAAGGTCAGTAAGGAGCGGTTTATCGGCCTGGAATGGTTACGATTTTTGCTCGGCTGCTACGTCATGATTTATCACACGGTACACGTTTATCCCCAGCGTGAGCGCATTCCCTTCCTGAGCGAGCTCACCAGCATGGGATTCTTCGCGACCAGCACGTTCTTTGTCCTGTCTGGCTTCTTGCTAGCCCATGTCTATATAAAGGACGGACGTCTGCGCGAACCTGTTCGCCAGTTCTGGGCCAAACGCTTCTTTAATCTTTATCCCATCCATATCATTGCCCTGCTGTCTTCGATTGCCGTTGTCACGCTAATGCAGTGGCTGGCCGTGCCGCCGGAAGGACAAGTCGCCAGCGCGCGTTTCGTGATTTATGACACCAACGATCCCGCAGCCGACCCCGAAACGCTGCGCCATTACATGACGAATGCACAGCTGGCGTTCAACGGGTTATTGCAGGTACTGATGTTGCAGGCATGGAATCCTTACTTCCTGACCTTCAATGCCCCGTTATGGTCGCTTTCCACGCTGTTCTTTTTCTATCTGGCGTTTCCGCTGTTGGCACCGCGTTTGTTGAACAGCCGCCATCCGTGGCTGTGGATGGGGATCGTCTGCCTGCTGTATCTGCTGCCGCCGATTTGGGTAATTTGGCAACAGCAGTTCGGTATGCCGTATACCGGGCTGTTGCAGCGTGGGCCGATCTTCCGTCTGCCGGAATTCCTGGCCGGGATATTGGGCTATGCCCTGTTCCGCCATTATCGTCAGAAAGATCGCTTACCGTTGACCAAAGGCCAGCGCTACGCACTCGCCCTCTTCATCGGTGTGAATTTCCTTGTCGCTACCTGGCTGTTCACAAAAGGCGAAGCCTACTGGTACTTCTTGCTGCACAACGGCTTGCTCCTGCCGGCTCAGGTCGGTCTGGTTTGTCTCAGCGCGCTGGCGCGTGAACCTAACAGTGAATGGCTGCGGCACTGGTCGCCCCGACTGGGAGCTGCCTCGCTGTCTATCTTTGCGCTACACGTTCCGCTCTTTAATCTGTTCCGTACGCTGGAACAGCTGGTGCGCGGTAACCCGATGGCCTGCTTCAGCGATTGGGATCAATGCATTACCGCGGCAGGTCAGGTGCAGCTGTCCATGACGGGCTATATCATTTTCCTGCTCAGCACCGTGACGCTCTGTGTTCTCTTCCAGGAACGGATCGTGTTCCGCGTAAGGACGTTCCTGACCGCGCGTTTCCTGAGCAACAACAACACTTCCCGCACGCAGCGCACCGCATAGCGTCATCTATCGCACACGCTCTCTGACCTAAAACAAGCGGGGTCAGAGAGCATCATCCCCACACGACTCATCCCCTTTCCGCCAGCCAAAAATGTGACAGATATCGCGTTATAGCTGTTAATCATCAATAGCCACTTTTATAACTATTTACATTCTAATCAATTTTCGTTTTCGGGTAGAGCATCACTACGATTCCTGTTAATGTTTGCCGTTCCGGACTAAACCGGTTCGTTATCATCGGCTGTACGTCTTTGTCTTTGACGGACATCTCACTACCTGTCACCACTGTTTACTTGGCAATAATGACACTATCCAAACACGCACTCTCTTCCCTCAGCCTGGTTATCGCCCTCTCTGCTGGCATTACACAGAGCCGCGCTGACACCATTTGGCTGAACAACGGCGACAAGCTTACAGGGAAAATCACGCTGCTTGACGGCGGAAAACTCTTTATCAACACCGACTATGCTGGCTCTATTTCTGTAGCCTGGGATAAGGTGAAAACCTTTGAATCCGACCATGGCCTGGTGATTCAAGGCGAACGCTACGAGAAAGGCGTTCTGTATCCGACGATCAAAGCGAGCGAAAACCGCGCCATCGTCGCGAACCCGTCGCTGGCTAACGAAGCCGCCGGTCCGCAGACATTGCCACTTTCTGAAATCACGTCCATTGTCGCGCAGAAGCCGCTGGTGACCGATTTCGCCTGGAAAGGCAACATTGACGCTGGCATGTCGCACAAGAAAAGTTCGACAGAAACCGACAACTACGATGTGACGCTGAACACCAAAGCGCGTCACGATACGTGGCGACACAACCTTGATGCCAGCTACCATTTGGCAAAAGAGGATAAAGTCGAGAGCACCAAGAATGCGGCTGGCGAATATGCACTGGATAAGTTCGTGGATGAGAACTGGTTCTGGCAGGGTCGTTATCAGTACAAACGCGACTGGATTGAAAGCATTAAAATCAACCGCTCTTTCGGTCTCGGTCCCGGTTATCAGTTCTGGGATAACGATTTAGGCGCGTTCTCACTGACATCGCTGGTCAACTCCCAAACCTTCGTCTACCGCGATCAGGGCGATGATGACTTCTACTCCGGTGCGATTAAGTGGGCGTACAACCGCTACCTGTTCAGCAAATCGGTTGAAGCCTTCACCAACGGTGAATTGGGTCGTTCATTTGATGGCACTGCGCCAATCTATCTGAAAGCGGATGCAGGTCTGCGCTTCAAGCTGACCGACTGGTCTTCTATGAGCATGAAAGTGTCACGTACCCGTATCGAAAGTAATCAGGGGAATGTTGACGACACGCTGTACACCATGGGTGTTGGCGTCGGCTGGTAAGTCAGTCGCTTCACATTGTCTCAAGGTGAACGGCGAGCTCGTCGTTCACCTCAATGCTTCCACTCATCGCGGTTTCGTTATTAACCGTTCCCTGCTGCCGCAGAACACGACTGTTGCAGGATACGCACCCGCTGTGCCAATTCGCTCACGCTTTCGTCTTCCGTTCCGTGATGCTTCAACTCTTGTTCGAGTGCAAACAGATATTGCGCATTGGTGCCAAGCGGACCGCTCGCGCGCGCAATCAGCGGGGCAACGCTCTGAATGCAGGTATCATTTTCGTTGAGGGGATGCTCCGGCTCGGAGACAAATACCAGCGCCGTCAGCGGTGCGCCGTTCTTGCGATGCAGTTCGCACCAGAGCGGGCGATAGCAGCCCGTCAGCATTTCACGCTTCCACAGCAGCTCCAGGTCTTCACGCAATGAGGTTTCCGGCAGTCGGAAAGCCAACCCCGTCGTTTGCCCACCGGGTTTCAGCGCCAGCATCCGCCCCGGCTGCGTTACCGTGCCGCGACCGATGGTCAGGCGCAGACAAAAGGCTCGCTGCCACCCCGCCAACGTGGCCAGACAGGTTTCTTCGGCGTCAAAAACCGGATTCCACATAAGCGAACCATAGCCAAACACCCAGACAGGACAGCTATTTGGCCGGAGCGCCAGCGTCCTGTCCAACGAGTCAGCCCGCTGTTGCGGGGTGAGCAGTAAGGTTTCTTCAATACAACCAAAAGACGTTCTACAATCTGCTTTCTGCAAAAAATCGCGTGTTAACACTACTTACTACCCCCAACCTTACTCTTTTACTGCTCGTCAGATCGGCTCTCGCCCTGCGTGTAAAAACCTAACTGCTTCATCTGCTTAATTTTACAACACTATCTATATTGAGGTTATTCATTTATGGCTTTGCGATCAAGTTTGATACTGGTCACAAAGACTGAAAAAGTTCGTGATAATGTTTCACTCACGCAAGATTCCGATTTTGTACCCTAAATAATTCGAGTTTCAGGAAGGCGGCAAGAGAAGGCATCCCGATGAGCTTACTTAGGTAAGTGATTCGGGTGACTGAATGCAGCCAACGCACATGCAACTTGAAGTATGACGGGTATATCAACTAATCGGCAACTCACCGCCAGACTTGACGCATTCCTGATACAAACCTCATTTTTGTGACGTCAGGAGCCTGCCGTACGCTCGACGAGAAAGCACTCGACTCCAATAAAAAGTATCGGCGGCGACAAGAATAATAACGGGCAGACATCAAATGATAATAATTATCATCTCATGTTATTATCATCCTTAATTTGGAATCGACTATCCACGGAGACACTGAATGGCAACGCCGCGTCAGCCTGTTTTAGTTCAGGTTAAACACATCCACGATATTTCACCTCATTTACGCTGCATTACTTTCCATCACGACGCGCTGCGCGATTATCCGACCGAGCGATACGGTGCACACATCAAACTCTTTCTGCCTCAGGCTGGACAGCAAAAACCGGCTCTGCCCGCGATTGGCGAACGCGGCCCGATCTGGCCAGAGGGCGAAGCCCGCCCCATCGTTCGCACCTATAGCGTCCGTGCGGTGCGCCCGGAGGATGCGGAGCTGGATATGGTTTTCGCGTTGCATGAACACGCCGGGCCTGCCGTCACCTTTGCCCGTCAGGCCAAGCCCGGCGACTGGGTCGGCATTTCGCAACCCGGTGGCCCGCTCCCGATGTTGCCGCCAGCGGCCGCTTATTATCTGGCTGCTGATCCGTCATCGTTCCCCGCACTCATGGCGCTGCTGGAGAACCTGCCTGATGACGCAACGGGGCATGCGGTCATCCGTGTCGACAGCGAGGCGGATAAACTTGATATCGCTAAACCAGCACAACTTCAGCTGCATTGGATTATCGGCGGAACGGACGTGACTGATGCACTGTTGCAGCAGTTTCAGGCACTTCCGACGGCTGAAAATGCATTTTACTGGTTAGCGGGTGAAGATCGCATCGTGGTTCAGCTTCGTCGCCACGTGCGTCGTGAACGCGGGTGTGAACGAAATCAGATGTATGCCGTCCCTTATTGGCGAGAAGGGCTAAATGAAGAGGATTATCATCATAAACGTCACGATATTATGGACAATCCTGACGAATAACCACAAAAAATACATTTGATATTATCATGATAGGGAGAAGACACGCAGATTCTCCCTTTTCATTTGAATTTCATATCAAAGCGTAAAAATCCGTAAAACTTCCCGCATCAGCATGACAATCTGTTATCATATTGTTCGTTTTATTACGTTATAACTACTTTCTAGTAACCTTTTGCTGTTTATTGTTGTTCTACCCCCTTAATAAAGGGCTTACGACCTGAATAAAGGATTTTACGACCACAATAAATGGCTTTATGCCCTAAATAGTTTGAGCTGCCAGTATGCTGGCTTGAAATATAACGGGGATATTTTGCCGTATCATTCCTCTGGATAAGGAGAACTCCCGCAATGAAGTCTCATGCTGAGGTGGTCAAAACTCGCCATCATGAATACTCACTCATTTTTCCTGTTATTGCGCTGGCCGTGCTCTACATGTGGGGCACTTCACAAAATTTTGTCGCCATTCTCGGCATCAACGCCATCGCGCTAGCCGGGATACTGTTCAGCGCCTTCAGCGTGGTACGTCACGCCGACGTGCTCGCACACCGTCTGGGTGAACCCTACGGTTCATTGATCCTCAGCCTATCCGTCGTCATTCTTGAAGTCAGCCTGATTTCAGCACTGATGGCAACCGGTGACGCTGGCCCGGACCTGATGCGTGACACCCTCTATTCCATCATCGTCATTGTCACCGGTGGTCTGGTCGGTTTTGCCCTCTTACTCGGCGGCCGTAAATTCGCCACACAGTACGTCAACCTCAGCGGTATCAAGCAATACCTGATGGCGATTTTCCCATTAGCTGTGATCGTACTGGTTTTTCCCAGCGCCCTACCTGGTGGTAATTTCAGCGTAGCGCAATCGCTGATTATTGCCGCTATTTCTGCGGCGATGTACGGCGTTTTCCTGCTGATTCAAACGCGTACGCACCAAAGCCTATTTGTGTATGAGCATGAAGACGAAGGCGATGGCGACGATCCACACCATGGTAAACCGTCCGCGCACAGCTCACTGTGGCACACTGCCTGGCTGCTGGTTCACCTGATTGCCGTTATCGCGGTAACTAAAACAAACTCGATGCCACTGGAAACGCTGCTGACCGAAATGAACGCACCGACGCAGTTTACCGGCTTCCTGGTCGCATTGTTAATCCTCTCTCCTGAAGGGCTGGGAGCAATCCGCGCCGTCCTGAAAAATCAGGTACAGCGTGCCATGAACCTGTTTTTCGGTTCCGTGCTGGCAACCATTTCACTAACGGTCCCTACCGTTACGATCATCGCCATGCTGACCGGTCGCACGCTGAACTTCGGTCTGGATATGCCGCACATTGTCGTGATGCTGTCGGTACTGGTGCTGTGCCACATTACGTTCTCCACCGGTAGAACCAACGTGTTGAGCGGCAGCGCGCATCTGGCACTCTTTGCCGCCTATTTGATCACCATCACGCTGTAATTCCCCTGCCGACGCGGTTTTCGCCGCGTCGGCCTCGCCAAAAACCACTTCTCTTGATGTATATCTGGATCTTCTGAGTGCGTCCGGCGTATCGTAAGGCTGTCGTCGACGGACCGGCAGGCCCGCCATATTGATTTACCTCCTTACTTTGGTTTCTGCTTAGATGAAAACGCACGGAATTAACGGCGTCAGGCCGTTCAGCGCACTGATCGATGCGTGCTGGCGCGAAAAATATACGCTACAACGTTTTATCCACGACATTATCGCTGGCGTGACCGTCGGCATCATCGCTATACCGCTGGCGATGGCACTGGCGATTGCCAGCGGCGTCCCTCCACAGTACGGGCTATATACATCAGCCATTGCGGGGATTGTCATCGCCGTCAGCGGCGGTTCACGCTACAGCGTCTCTGGCCCGACGGCCGCCTTCGTCGTCATTTTGTATCCGGTGTCGCAACAGTTTGGGCTATCCGGCCTGCTGGTTGCCACCTTGCTATCCGGCGTATTTCTGCTGCTGATGGGGCTCTGCCGCTTTGGCCGTCTGATTGAATACATTCCGCTTTCCGTGACGCTGGGGTTCACCTCCGGGATCGCTATCACCATCGGTACCATGCAAATCAAGGATTTTTTCGGCTTGCAGATGGCGGTAGTCCCCGAGCATTACGTCGAAAAAGTAGCGGCGCTGGCACAATCGCTGCCGACCCTACATCTTGCTGATACGCTGATTGGCGCAACGACGCTGCTGGTTCTCATCGTCTGGCCCAGACTTGGTATTCGCTTGCCCGGTCATTTGCCTGCGCTGCTGGCAGGCGTCGCGGTGATGGGGATCATGTCACTGTTTGGTGAAAATGTGGCCACCATCGGTTCCCGATTCAGCTATATGCTAGCGGACGGTTCGCAGGGGCAAGGGATTCCACCTATCCTGCCGCAGCTCATTCTGCCGTGGGATATTCCGTCGCCGGATGGGAAAACGATGACGCTGGACTGGCAAAGTATTTCCGCGCTGCTGCCTGCGGCGTTCTCTATGGCGATGCTGGGGGCGATTGAGTCTCTGCTGTGTGCCGTTGTGCTGGACGGGATGACGGGCAAAAAACACAATTCTAATGCGGAGCTGATGGGTCAGGGTTTCGGTAACATCATCGCACCTTTCTTTGGCGGCATTACCGCAACCGCGGCGATTGCCCGCTCCGCCGCTAACGTGCGCGCGGGGGCAAACTCGCCGATCTCCGCCGTGATCCATGCGCTGCTGGTGTTACTGGCGCTGCTGATCCTTGCGCCGTGGCTGTCTTATCTGCCGCTGGCGGCAATGGCGTCGCTGCTGCTGATCGTCGCCTGGAACATGAGCGAAGCACACAAAGTGGTGGATTTGCTACGCCACGGGCCGAAAGACGACATTATCGTGATGCTGCTCTGTATGTCGCTGACCGTGCTGTTCGATATGGTGATCGCGATTACCGTCGGTATCGTACTGGCATCCCTGCTGTTCATGCGTCGCATCGCGCAGATGACCCGTCTGAGCGAACTACCGGACACTAAAATCCCGGATCATCTGGTACTGCGCGTTAACGGCCCGCTGTTCTTTGCTGCGGCGGAACGCATCTTCAACGATCTGACCGTGCGCAGCGAAGGCTATCAAAATATCATCTTACAGTGGGATGCGGTGCCGGTGCTGGATGCTGGCGGACTCAATGCGTTCCTGCGCTTTAGTGAAACGCTATCCGAAGGTAAACAGCTCATCATCACCGATATTCCCTTCCAGCCGTTAAAAACGCTGGCGCGGGCGAAAGTTCATCCGATTGAAGGGCGGCTCAGCTTCTACGGTTCACTCGCACAGGCGATTGAGGCGACGACGGTGCGCTCAGCGTAGCGGAAACAGAATAGAGATAGTGTGCGGGCCACGCCGTGCTAATGCTGCACGGCTGGCATCTTGAATCGGACGGACAGGCGTTCGTCCCGCAGCGTTAAATCGAGCGCCACGTCACATTCGCAGCTAATGGCGCTCAGTTGCTCGTTCGTCAGCGAATAAGGCAGTTGGATATCAAACGCGGTCAGACCTTGCTGGCGTGCCAGCGTAATCAGCCTGATGATGTTAGTTTCGTCACTCACCTGCGTAGAAAGCACCTGTAGTGCCAGTCCCTTCAGCCGCTCGGTTGGCACACTCTGCCGAGCCGGAGCCATCTTGGTTACCATGCCAAAAATCGGCATCACGCCGTACATCGCATCCACGAAACGCCAACGTTTCTTGCACAATGCTGCTAAATAATCCGTATAGTCCAGACAGAGTGGCTCACTGGAACTTGTAGACTCAGGGGACTTTTCCATATTCCCTTTTCTCCTCTTCGCCAGTGGTTTGCCGCACACTACCCTGATGGGTATAAAACCGTAAACAATATGGTGGTTAATTCAGGTATATTGTCACGCTTTGCCCCCTTTTGACTAGCGTGTTGAGGAGACCTAATTGTGACAACTTTTTCTTCTGCTCCCGTGTTAATTACCGGCGGCGCACGGCGTATTGGCCTGGCGCTGGCGCGTTCGTTTCTGGCCCAGTCGATTCCGGTCATCATCAGCTATCGCACGCCTTATCCTGAACTGGAGACGCTACAGCAAGATGGTGCCGTTTGTCTGACCGCCGATTTTTCCACCACGGAAAACATCTATGCGTTTGCAGGGCAAATCCAGGCGCTCACGCCGCAGCTGCGCGCCATTATTCACAATGCCAGCCGCTGGGAGCCTGAAAGCCCCACCACACCGCCAGAAAAAACGCTGGCCGATATGTTGCAAATTCATGTCTATACGCCCTATTTACTCAACCAGCTGTTGGAACCCTGCCTGCGTGGGCAAGGCATCGCGGGTGCAGATATCATTCATCTGACGGATTACGTGGTAGAAAAAGGCAGCGATAAGCACATTGCCTATGCCGCCAGCAAAGCGGCGCTGGATAACATGACGCGGTCGTTTGCCCGCAAGCTGGCACCCGAGGTGAAAGTCAACGCGATCGCCCCCGGTCTCATCCTGTTTAATGAAAAGGATGACGAATCCTATCGTCAGCAGGCACTGGAAAAGTCATTGATGAAAATTGCCCCCGGTGAAGAAGAAATTGTCCGGCTGGTGGATTACCTGCTCAGCAGCCGTTACGTCACCGGGAAAACGCTAGGCGTTGATGGTGGACGGGCTTTGCGTTAATTCCCTGAGTATCAATGTGAGGATAAGTCAATCACCACCAGCGACGTTCGCCAGCAGCTTACTGCTCATTTGACGCGCCTGTGGCGCTATGGACTGGTGCTGTCGCGCAACCATGAGGTGGCCGAAGAGCTCGTCCAGTCTACCTGCGTTCGTGCACTCGAAAAGAGCGGGCAATTTACACCGGGCACTCGAATCGACAGATGGCTGTTCTCCATTCTTCATTCGATATGGATTTCTGAACTGCGCGCTCGTCGCGTGCGTCTGGGGCAAGGGTTTGTCGAAAGCGAAGCCCTATTGGCCCCGGATACCCAAGAGCAGAATGATGATTGTCGGCATTACCAGAAAATCATGCAGCGCGTCAGCGCGCTTCCAGAAGCGCAGCGCAATACCGTCTTTTTAGTTTATGTCGAAGGATTTACCTATCAGGAGGCAGCGGACACGCTATCGGTACCCATCGGCACCATTATGAGCCGTCTGGCCACCGCACGAAGTACGCTGGCAAAACCAGCTGATGCTCTGCCTGCTGCAAAGGAGAAACGGTCTTGAAACCCATGTGTTTTACGCCCCCCTACAGTGATGAAGCCATCGTTGCCTGGTTGGATGGTGAGATGGATGACGACGATGCACAACAATTCGCGACACAGTTGGAAAAAGACGAACAACTTGCCGAGCGCACCGCCGAGCTGATGAAAAGCCATCTCGATCTTGAAGAGGCCTTCGCGCCGTTACTCAACAAAGCGCCTCAGGCGAAAATGCAGGCTCGGCTTGAGGAACTGCTGACGACGCATCCGGCGTCCGTAGAACCGCCATCGCATGTCGGTGTCAGTCGCCGCTCGCTCATTGCAGCCTCACTCAGTTTCTTGGTGATTGGCTCAGGGCTAGGCTACCTTGCCCGTCCTGTTTCGATTGTTCGCAACGACAGTGAGAAAATTCGCGATCTTGAAGCGCAGTACATGTCACTGTACAGCCCCGAAACCCTGCTTGATGCGGACAGTTCCTTACCCACCTTACAGCGCGGGCTGTCTCGTGCCACTCAAGAGATTGGGCTGCCACTCAATGAACGGCAGCTGACGCTTCAAGGCGCGGAGCTGAAAATAGTGCGTATGCTGCGCTACGACAGCACCGCCATTGCACAGATTGCCTGGATGCACGCCGAATATGGCCCAATGGCGTTGTGCATTTCTCCCGATCGGGGAGCAACTGCTTCTGCACTTAACAATGAACAACGCCATGATATGCATGTCGTCTGGTGGCACAATCGTGGCTATCAGTTCGTATTAATTGGCCGTAACCCTGTACCGCAACTGACTGAAAGCGCGCTCAGGCTGCAAACTTCTCTGGCCTAGTCATTGATGCTCCCGCCACTCGCTGATCCTCTTGAGTAGCGGGAAATGTTTATGCGGTGTGTCGTGCTTTCGCCTGGATATCAATACTGATTGCCACGCGATCATCAACTACCCCGGTAAAGCGATCCATATTAAAAGCCGATCGAGAAATCGCCGTGGTGGCATGGAGAGACAACGCGTCTTCGCCAGATGCGTTTCCGTCATGTTCTTCGAGCGTGGCATCCAGAATAACTGGGCGTTGAATATTTTTTACCGACAGTGAACCAAAAACCCGAAAATGGCCATGACCGAGTGCGACCACCCTGCTGCTGGTAAACGTGATATCGGGATAGTGCTCAGCATCAAAAAACAGGCTGCTTTTTAACTGGTAAGTCAGCAGGCTGTTGGAAGCCTGTAGCGTCGTGATGGGGATTTTCACATCAATACGGTCATTTATTTCCTTTTCCGCATCCAGTGTGATGTTGCCCGTCACGCCGTCGAGAGAAGCCTGTGAAAGATGACCAAATGCTTGCCATGAAAGCGCGATGGCGGTTTTATCCGTGGCAATGGTGTAGTTGAGAGGCATAGCGTGCAACAGTGGGCTGATGAGCAGCCCGGCGGCCAAAACGGGAACGATGCGCGTCATAACAGGGTTCTCCTAAAAGTAGACAACGTGTAAACGCACCAACGAACGAATTTATTCGGCCAATTTTCATTATTTTTCTCAATGCTGAGAAAACACCTAGCATTGATAGTGGGTAGGCTTTGCGTTAAAGCCCCGCTACAAAGACATGGCCGGATATTTCTCGCCATGTCTTCTCTTACATCTTGTGCGGCCGTTAAGTTAATGCTCTTAACGTGAGGAGGACAAACATAAAAATCAGGGACACACTACGTGATTTCCCCCCTGAGTGATTAACAGGTTTTCAATATTTTTTGCTGACAGTGAGCGATAAAAAAACCACCCCTGAATTAAGCAGTTTGCATCAATTTCTCTGGCAATCGCTAATTGCTCAGCATCTTCAACGCCTTCAAAAACAATGTCCTTCCCCATATCTTTAATGAGCGAGCAAATTGCATGCAATATCTTTTCTTTATTCTTGTTGTCCAGGTTTTTCATTAACGAACCGTCAAGCTTAACTTCATCAAATCTGAAACCGGTAAGCCATGCTAAGTTGGAATTCGCCACGCCAAAATCATCAATCGCCAGTTTGATGTTCATTTTTGCGACATGTTCAGCAAAAAGCTGGATTTCCTTTTGCGATAGCTGGCAGCGTTCTGATATTTCCAATTTTATTTGAGCAGACTCAACACCATGTGAAGCACATATCTCAATCAATCGGCTTATGAAAGTCGGTTCGTTAATTTCATGATCGGTTATATTTATAGACAGTGTCAGTTCTCTGTTTTCATTGAGAACAGCAGCCATTTCTTTCACTGAAGTTTTTATTACAAAATCAGATATCTTTGAGTAAAACCCGATTTTTTCCGAAACCTTTATAAAGACCTCAGGAGAAACAAAGCCATGTACGCTATCACGCCATCTGACTAGCGCCTCAAGACCCGCTATTTTCCCATCAATCGCGTTCACCATCGGTTGATATTCAAGAAAAACATCCCCTCTCTTGATGGATTTCTTCAAGCGGGATTTCAGCGATTGTCTTTTATCGACAATATTTAAACAGAAGAAAGTCAGAAACCCACCCAGCATCAATGCAGCCATCATAGCAAAAGACAGGAGGCCAGGTGTAAGCGACAGCAGCCCGCTGCGCGCATTTTGAGCCATCACGCAAAACAGCCATTGGGGACTACACAGGCTGGCGTTGGCGGTAAATATTTTACTCAGTAACGGATTGCCCGAAGCAACATATTCCTTCGAATTCGATTCAAAATACTTTTGCGACTTATCCACTGATGTCATAACGAAATATCCATCAGTGACCGTATTCAATATACCTTCATAAGTTCCCCGCGCGACAAATACCGCAGCATGACCTTGATAGAGGCCGATATTGTTATACAGCGTTTTGCTATTGTTTTTCACTTCAATTAATGCTGGTTTATTATTTTCCGTTTCATTTTTCACAGTAATATTCAGAGGAGGATTCACTTCCCCCCAAAAGGCACTGCAATAAATACGATTTCCTTTTAAAGAAGCAACATCTTCAATATTGAGATGACGCCATCTTATCATTCTTAATTGTTCAATATAGTTTGGCGAACAAATATCATCATCAATAGCGTTAATATCACCCAACGCAGACAGTGCCTGCTCCGCTAACATTTCAGCCTGAAAGCGTAACTTTTCAGAGCGCAGGGTTAATTTGCTTTCCTGATGCTTAACCAATAATTCATTTAATGAAAATAAAAAAGACGATGAGATAAAAGCCATCATAAAAATGGTTGTTGTTATCTTTTTAAATCCTGAAAAACGCATCGCAATCCAATGTCAGTTAATGCTCAAAAGAGCATTTAAATCCAGGCCAGCGATAGTAACCAGATGAAATTTTCGTGTCCAGTTCTTTCAAAAACACACAGTTAAAATTAGCACGTTTTTATAATTCTCTGCGGTTAATAAATTAGCTCCATTTTATTAAGCAATATCGATTAAAAAACCATGTGAGTAACTATTTGATTACATAAAGAAATAACCACCAGTGACACATTAATGTATTTTATATACATTAATAGCGATAATTATTGCACTACCGCAGCCCACTGGCATGCACGCGCCCGAAAGCACGTGCACCGAGATAGCAGGTATTATTTCGTCTCTTTTTTCTTCACTCGCGTCTTACGCTGGTACGCTTTATTGTCGGCGACATACGCCAGATAGGCCGCACGTGTCAGCCCGCCAGTACGCTGGGCAAAAGCATCGTAGGTTGTATCCGATGGAAAACCAAACTCGGCCAGTGCCTGCTCCCATGCTTCACGATGTTCCGGGTTGTGCAGCGTTTTGTCATAGCCAGGGAAGCCTTTATCAGCGAAACATTCGGCCGATACGCCGCTATAGGCTCCATTGTTCATATAGCTACGTCCGGCCTTAAAAGCGGTATCCTGACTGGCTTTATTGATCGAGCAAGGCCCCCACGACAGACGATAGTCGCTTTTCTGTGCACTGATGCTTGGGCCATAGCCAACCGGGAACAGGATGTCATCTTCCGACAACGTTTTCGATCCCACATACTCATAGTTACCGCGCAGAAACGAGTTATCCATAACAATCCAGCACTTCTCAGACAAGGACGATGCCACAATCTCTGACAGAGGGAGATTACGCTCGGTTGTGCGAAGAAGATAAGGTCGGACAAACAGCGGCATCGTCATCACATCATTCCAGATGCTGTGTTCCGCAAATAGCTCATCCTTTTGCATCTGACGCAGGTTACCAATAACCAAAACATACCCATCGGTATGTAAGTCTATTTCGACCCGAAAGATGTCGCCCGGAACCGTTTTATGCTGCTGATTTTTCATACTCATCAGCCGTTCCAGCTTGTGCGCATAATCAGACGGTAACCGTTCGCGATAAGTGTGTAGCCAGTCGACAATCTCTGCTTTGCTGGTCAAATGACGGCATTCCGGCAGCGGTAGTCCGATGGAATTGCGGTAATTGCTGGCGCTGATATAACCGTAGCTTCCCGCATTCAGCGTTCTGACACCCGCAGAAAACACAATGCCATCGGCCATCACGCTGGAAACGCTGGTGTACGTCAGTTTCTTTTCTTTACCGCGCGCGGTTCTCGGCAGAATAACGTCACGTCCGCGCGTGTGAATAATGACGTCTTCTTCCTGATAAGTTAACTCGGTGGCGGTAATGCGCTTACGGATCGTATCGCCATCGAAGCAGATAAAATAGCCGTCACGTACGGTTAAAATATCCCATTCAGACGAAAGCGGCCCCAGCCCGAAATAAGGGCGTAAGGCTTCCTGCATCCAGCTGTTTATCTGGTCAATCGGTTTCATCTTCAGCGCGGTTCCCAGTGGAATAATCGGTCATTATGTCGTGACTGCTCTCGGTAAACGCCGAGAGTCAGGTGCGGTATCGCCTAAAAAAAGCACGCCCGGCAGCTTATCTAATTTGGGCAAGTAAACAAACACTTAACACCCATTTACGCTTCATTTCTCGTTTATCGCCTATCATCAGGCTATGCTATCAACAGTGAGTTGGGGATAACGTAGATACCATGCATAAGATTGTTTTTATAGAAGATGATACCGAGGTGGGAAAATTGATCGCCGCTTACCTCGGCAAGCATGACATTGATGTTCAGGTTGAAGCGCGGGGCGATCAGGCATTGGCCTTTATTGAACAGCAGCAGCCCGACCTTGTGCTGCTGGACATCATGCTGCCCGGCAAAGACGGCATGACGATCTGTCGAGAATTGCGGCCACAGTACAGCGGCCCGATTGTGCTGCTGACCTCGCTGGACAGCGATATGAATCATATTCTGGCGCTGGAAATGGGTGCCGATGATTACATTCTGAAAACTACACCACCCGCCGTGTTGCTCGCCCGTCTGCGTCTGCATTTGCGGCAATACGCTGCGGCACCACAGGCCGTGACAGAAAACGCTGCGCCCGCCGCGTTACAGGTGCACAAATCCCTGCACTTCGGCCTGCTCTGTATCGATCCGGTCAATCGGGAAGTGACATTAGGGCAAGAGCACATCGTGTTATCCACCGCGGATTTCGATCTGCTCTGGCAATTGGCGACCCATGCAGGCCACATCATGGACCGGGATGCGTTGCTGAAAAATCTGCGCGGCGTGACCTACGACGGCATGGATCGCAGCATTGACGTCGCGATTTCCCGCCTGCGTAAGAAACTGTACGACAACCCGCTGGAGCCGTTCCGTATTAAAACGGTACGCAACAAAGGCTATCTGTTTGCCCCCAATACCTGGGAGAGCGTTACGCTATGAGAAAGCTGTTCGTCCAGTTTTTTCTATTGCTGTTCGCCTGCTTTGTCGTCATGACACTTCTGGTCGGGCTGGTTTATAAAGTCACGGCCGAACGCGCTGGACGTCAGTCCATGGATGACCTGATGAAAAGCTCGCTGTATCTCATTCGTAATGAGCTGCGCGCGATTCCGCCTCGCGACTGGCATAAAACCATCAGCCAGCTTGATTTAAACCTGTCATTCAAATTGCACATCGAACCGGTGAGCAAATATGCACTGAGCCCCAAAAATCGGCAGCGTCTGAATCAGGGAGAAATTATCGCGCTGGATGATGAATACACGTTTATCCAACGCATTCCCCGCAGCCACTACGTTCTTGCCGTCGGCCCTATTCCTTATTTGTTCTTCCTGCACGAAATGCGGCTGCTGGATTTACTGTTGGTGATGCTCATCGGGCTGTCGCTGGCGCTGCCGGTTTTCCTCTGGATGCGACCACATTGGCAGGCCATGCTAAAACTGGAGAATGCCGCACAGCGCCTCGGGGATGGTCATCTGGAGGAACGCATTCACTTCGATAGCACCTCAAGCCTGTACCGGCTTGGCGTCGCCTTCAACCGCATGGCGGATAACCTGAATCAGCTCATCAACAGCAAAAAGCAGCTGATTGACAATATTGCGCACGAACTGCGTACGCCGCTGGTCAGGCTGCGCTATCGGTTGGCCATGAGCGACAACCTGACAGAAGACGAACAGCAGGCGTTAAACCGGGATATTGGTCAACTCGAAGCGCTGATTGACGAGCTACTGACATATGCCAGACTCGACCGCCCGCAGGTGACGCTGCATCTTGCCGATATCGATATTCCTTCGTGGCTACAGGCAAAAGTTGACGATTTCCGCCTGATCCACCCTGACAAACACATCTCGCTGGACATGCCCCATTCGGCACGGATTGGCGCACTCGATCTACGCCTGATGGAACGGGTGCTGAATAACCTGATCGGCAATGGGCTGCGCTTCTGCCACAGCCGATTGCATATCAGCCTGACATCCGACGCCGAGCATATCGCGTGTCTGCAAGTCGAAGATGACGGCCCCGGTATTCCGCCCGATAGCCGGGAAAGCGTGTTTGAACCGTTTGTCCGTCTGGAAGCGGGTATCGAGAACAGCAGCGGCGGATGTGGGCTAGGGCTGGCGATTGTTCATGCTATCGCCCGAGCTTATGACGGCAGCATTACCGTGGATGACAGCCCGCTCGGCGGGGCCCGTTTCCGTTTTTGCTGGCCGGTAAAAACCGCAACAACGCAGGCCGCAATCGCCGTTCAGCACTAGCACCGAGACGGCGGTAACCCCGCCGTTTTCCCTACCTTTCCCACTTTTTCTGGCTTGTACATTAGGTTACACGCCGAAACCAATCACTCACTGAAGCCGCCCGCTGTTTCTCCTATTCTCTCTCTACCGGCCCAACTGAGGGCTACGAAACGTGAATGAGATAACGAGGAAATGAAGATGAATAAAGTATTAGTTATGATCGCAGGTGCGGCACTGGGTCTGTCCTCTGTAGCGTTTGCCGCGGATACCGTAACCAGCGCACCAGCTCAGCCTACAGCGACCACGTCTGCGCCGGCTAAAGCCGCTCACCATAAAAAACCGGTGAAGAAAGCTAAACCAGCCCCTGCGCAGAAAGCACAGGCCGCTAAGAAACACGTGAAGAAAGCTAAACCAGCCCCTGCTCAGAAAGCACAGGCTGCTAAGAAACACGTGAAGAAAGCAAAACCAGCCCCTGCTCAGAAAGCGCAAGCTGCCAAGAAACACGTGAAAAAAGCGAAAACGGCAAAACCAGCGACCACTACGCCAGCAGCGTAATCGGTAAGCACCCACGCCTTCCCCACGGGGAAGGCGTCACTTTCAGTTAGCCCTATTTGAATCCTATCTCTAAGGGCTTGCCGTAGAACAATCATCAAACACCCGGTTTACCGGGTGTTTATTTCATCGGGGGACAGGAAAATGATGCGTCGTTACTCATTTGAAATTATGTTATCCCTCGTTCTGCTCTGTGGCATTATCACCCTGAGTTTTTTTCTCTAATCCTCAGAATTCCTCTCTCGCCCGACTATCCCCGTATTTTCAATATCGAAACCATACGTAGAGAAAGCCTCACGCCGCTTTGATAACAAGTCTCATTAACAGTGTTATTTCTTGGTATAATTTAATAGTTTTCGTTCTCGCTTGACAGGTCAAACCAGACAAAACAACCATCCAAAACGAATAATATCAATACCTTACAAATACATACCTGACCTGCAATGACAAATAATCCAATAACAATTGAATTATCTAAATCTTAAACTACAATTTCGAAATCAATAATAATTAACATTGAATCTCAACTTAAATTTATTATTAAAAATAAAGCACACTAACTACAAGGTTTAATTCCCTAAGATATCATGACATAAAAAAACGCCGCATTGCGGTGTTGCCTGTCATTTCATGGTACTAATGAAACATTAACTACATAGCCATTTAAACTAATGAGGCCTTTATTGATAAAAAGACAATAATATATTTAGTCGAATATGGATTGACTTTCAAAACCGCACAATTAATTACATACCTTTAAGGAACTGACATTCATCATAAGACGAAATGGACGCGTTATAACTCCATCATGTACAGGTTTTAAATGAAAGAATTAAATACATCTATTTTTCGCATCACAAAAATACTTTCTCCACACAGCAATATCGCAATCCCAACCAAGGTTATTAAAGGGAAACGGCTCTATTTCTTTTATCCATCAGGGGAGCAAGTTATTTACTTCCTGGATGAAGGAACATTCTTAATGAAGCAATCCATCGATGATAAAGTTATTTCTGTTATCTTATCACCTGCTATCATTGGCTGGTCCATGGTGACACTTGATGGTGGCGAACTCTATCTGGAAAGGGTCGACTATGGGAAAATTCGTAGTATTCCTTTCAATACCGCCATGCGCATCATTACGGCTTATGAACGTTTCGATGATGTCTTAACGATCGTCAACACCGGCTTTCATGCACTGATCGACCACTGTATTGGGAATCATGGCGATTCACTTTCTATCGTGCATAAAATGCTACGTTCGCTGAATCAGCTTCCCCCCGATGTCAAACTCCGCTTTTCTGCGCTGTCCTATATTTCTCAACGGACATCACTATCAAAAAGCACGATAAAACGGGGGCTGAAACAACTGCAACAACAAGGTTTACTCACGTTGGAACGCGGTAAATTACGCCACCTCACAGAATATAATTAAATAATCACTTACGACGGGTCGCCTGACCCGTCACGTCTCTTCAATACCGTCTTCCAACGTTTACTGATAGGTTAAGGTAAATGTTGCATCCGCATTTGCAGAACCGACCGTGACGGGCGTACCAATCGCAACATACTGCCCATAAAACACTAGCGGCACGCGCGCAGCGTTTGCCGACAGCGCATAAACGGGTGTCGGTTGACCAAGCGCCAACCGCCGGCGTTCGCTATCCAGTATCGCCACGGCAACATTAGTCGCACTGCTACTGGCGTTAAGCGCAAGCAGCGTACTATCCCCCGCTGGCGCGCTGCCATAAAACGTGATCTCGACGCCAGATGCCGCGACGCCGCAGTTCTCCAGTACAATCTCGAAACGTGTAGGATTGGGGCTTTGCGAGCCTACCGCAAACTGCTTACTTGGCCAGGTACCGAGGTCAACCGTTTGTTCCTGCGTCCCTGTGCTGACGCTACAGCTGTTCGCCAACAACGTCGCGGTGAGCCGCATATTGGTCAGCCCGAGATCGGCACGGACTGGATGCACGGCACACGTTATAAAGAACAGAGAAACCCAGCCGAAATGCGCGGCCCATGTTACTCGCGTACGCACCGCGCCAGTCATCACCCCCTGAGATCGGTTCATCGATTCTCCCTTTTAGTAAAAATCGACGCGCAGATAGGCATTTGCTGTCGCGACGCCTTCCTGAGGCTTAGTTCCCGTCACGCTGACCGGATACGCAGTAATCGCCACATTAGCACTTGCAGCCTCATCCAGCGTAAAAGGAATCACGCTCGCAATATCATTGGGCGTCAATGGGTTACTTCCATTGTCCGTGACAATAAAGCCGACGTCAGGATTATCAGAAACCACCATATTGCCAGACGATTTATCAGCCTGAAGACGCATCGACATGCTCGCCTGCGCATCAATACCGTTGCAGGCGATACCAATCGTCCGCGTCACCGGTGAAACCCCTTCCGGTTTTTCACCCGCCGTTTTAAACAGCCCTGATGAAATCCCGCCAAAGTCAATGCTGATGATTTGACCCGCATTCAAAACACAACTTTGAGGAACCGTGACCGAACCGCTCATATAGCCAACCACCAGCGGTGACCCCACGCTTTGCCCGCTACCACCCTGATTGCCATAGAGATAAAAAATAGGTGTCATCGGGATGTTGGAAATCCCGACAAACTTGCGTTTGATGCGGAAATTGACCTGAACCCGACTGCCCGTTGTCGCATTCCCGCCGCACAGTCCTGCACAGTTGTTGTTCACATCGGTAAACGGCACATTATGAAAGATACCCGCCGAGGTTCGGTTATAAACAAAAATACGCGATGCCACCTGGAGATAATCATTGCCGGTAATATCAAACCAGTTCACGCCGCTTTCCGTTGACGCCAAAACCAACGATGGACCGGGTTGGGCGGAATAGTAGACCGTATCCCGGTTATTACATGGACCACTTATCGCGTAGGAACCGGCATCGTTTTTTTCATTCCACCCCGTAACATACCCGACATTGTTCTGACTGGAAGCTAGCGCGTAAGTGTAGTCATACATTAAAGGTGAACCGCTTGAGGTCGTGCATTGTATCGCACTGGCCTGGCTGGCAATCCCCAACAAACCCGCCACGCTAACGCCGCGCCACCACATAGCGCTTCGCGCTGCGCCACTGCTATTTTTCATTAATAATTTCATTGACATACCGCCTTCGCATAGGATATCGGTTGGTTTTCACTGCCGTCTGGAAGAGCGTAGCGAAGCGTGCATTGCTGCTGTGAACCACTTCCCCATGCAACCTTCAGCTCGCCTTCAGGGGTTAGCCCAGACAGAAAGACCTGCCCATCATCATCAACAATACCGGTGCTATCGCTGTCTACACGGGAGACAAGCGCACCAAAAGGAATCGGTCGGCCATTACGCTGCTGTAGCGAAATTAGCGCCCGCCCACCTTGATAGGCGGTAAAGCTGGCACGAACCATCGCCCCTCGCGTCGGTACAAGGTTGGCGACAGTATTGTTGATCTCAGTGTTTTGATTTAACGAGTTGACGTCGAGGGCGATGCGGTTATTGCGATAAACGCTGGCGTAAGGAATAACGGCATAGCCACGCCAGTCAGTCTGGATACCGGTGGTATTCTCCACTTTGATACGGCTGGTACCGGGAACTTTGATCAATACGTTGGTATCGCCCAACGGCTGACTAAACGTGACTCCATCGGCATGTGCCACCACACCGCCGCTCACCCCATAGTTAAGCTGACGGGTGTTGCGCGTATAGTTGTAGTTGGCGTTGCTGTTGCCATAGGTGCCCTGATAGCCAAGCCCCGCGTTCCCACTATTCCCAATACCGCGATTACCATACCCTTGGGAGACGTTGTAGTTGAGATTGCCATCCGATAGCATCGTGCCACTGAGCCCCACCTGCTGTAACGTGCGTCCCTGATTGTCCGACGTCATGTTGTAGGTGCCGTAAGCCATATTCTGTGAACGCCGCAGGTTAATTCCTTCACGATGTCCACTGAGCCACTGACTCAGTGGAACAGAGAGGTTAAAAGCAAACAGCTGGTTCCGTTCTTCCAGCCCTTGATTTTTGTTATAGCTGTAACTCAGGTTATAGCTCACACCGCGGTACACATTGCTGTAGCCGATTTGCAGCAGATCGTTCGTACCATCGGTATGCCGATAATCCTGCCGGCTTCCCGTTAAAAATAACGACCCCATTCCCTTTCCTAACTGTTGGGTGATATTCATCTGCATCCTGCTTTTTTTCGCGTTATTCAGGTTGTAGTAGTCGCGTACCACAGGTTGAACATCAGTAAAGTCGACCGTATAACCACTCATGTTTTTATAGCTGGCTTCATCCAGCGTAAAAAAACCTTTGGTTGAATAGCGATAACCCAGAATCTGAAAATTCGTCCCCAGATCGTTCAGCGATTTGGCATACAGGAAACGCAGTGACTGCCCTTTATGATTGCTACCATCCGACAACGTGCTATAAGCCTGCGTGAGATCGGCTGAAAATGCGCCCCAGTCGCCAAGATTCTTCCCCGAGCCTAACGTCAGCGCCTGATAATCTTCAGCCAGTTGTGTGCCGCCATACAACGTCACCCCGGCCGAACGCCCCCAAATCAACGTACCTTGACCAAATAAGGGCTGCTCTTGTTGCGGATTGTTGCTACGGTATTTACCGACCATCGCGGAATATTTCATCCGGTTCTCACGCTGGAGCAGCGGCACAGCGGAATACGGCACGACAAAGCTGTTCGTCGAGTTATCGCTCTCAGTGATGGTTACCTGTAAATCGCCGCTGGATGACGTTGGGTAAAGGTCGGTAATTTCGAACGCACCAGGCGCAACATAAGCCTGATAAATCACATAGCTATTCTGTCGGATGGTGACGCGGGCATTGCTTTTGGCAATCCCCCTGATCGTTGGTGCAAACCCTCTCAGGCTGTCCGGCAGCATTGCGTCATCGGACGCAATCTGTACGCCACGAAATCCCAAACTATCGAAAACCTCGCCGACTGTATTACTGTCGCCGAGAGTCAATTCGCTGCGCCAGGGAATAATGGCTCGCTGTAAATAGGTGCTGACGTGCTGGAATTCGTTATAACGCTGGTTTGCATAGCGGGAATAACGCCAGGTAGAGTAATCGCGCAGTCGCCAACCGTTCCAGTTCACTCCGCTATCAAGATTGAGAAAATAGCTGTCACTGCGAGCATCACCGTGCGTATTACTGCCCGTGAACTGGTAATTAAATAACGCTGACGTGATGCCCTCATCCCACTCCTCCGGCGAAATGTATCCCCGTCCGGCATTTTTCAGCGCGATTTGCGGCAAGCTGATATTCAATCTCTGGAGTTCAAAGTCAAAGCGCACGCTGGCATCGGGAATCGCCTGAGGCACGTTGATGCACGCGGAAGCGGGTTCATCACGTAAGGAAGAAAACGATTGCAGATTGACATTAAGCTGTTCCAGCAACGCTATCGTCAGGCAAGGCTCAAGACCCGTATCGTCACTGGCCGGTTTATCGGATGGCATGCGTAGTTGAAACGCAATATCACGAGAAACCGCATAGTCTGCATTAACATAAATCTCTACCCGATAGGTGCCCGGCGGTTGCCCTTCACCTTTATCAAAGCGAGAAAGATCGGCAATAGCTGAAGGATCGTCCGATAAAAATGTCGGATTAAAGAAGGTTTCAGCATCGCCAGCGAGTGGGAATGCCATGTACAGCATCACGGCCGGGCACCAGCGCAGGCATGGACGGACTGCGCGATAAGGGGCGGCGGAACGCTGCGGTTTCATCGGTTCTGAACGCATACAAAATTCCTCATCTATGATAGTGAAAAGCGCAGGCAATCGCTGTAATGCAGCTTGACGCCAGCCTGTACCTCACTGTTTCATAGCCCTTTACCTGTGACGCGCGGCGTCATGGCTCCGTAATCGTTAATGGTCTGGAAGCTCACTGCACCTGATGCTTGCCCAGACAGCGTCAGTGATGTCGAACCTTTTGGCGGCACCATCGTGTTGGGAAGTTTCTGGCTACCAGACTGGAGGTTGACCAACGTAATAAAATAGGGAGAGGGGTTGGTGATCGTGAGCACCGAGCCTGACTGCTGGAAGCGTAGCGTCGCGGGTGCGCTATCGGCCCCCGTTGGAAGATTCGCGGGTCTAACAAAAAGTTTAATGCGGGATAACACCGCCAATTGCAGCGCGTTCTTATCCTCCAGCGATCGTTTCTCAACCGCCGGAATCGCTTTGACATTGACCCAATAAACGGATTCGCGATCGGTAGGCAAAGGTGTGCCAACATGCATCAGTCGCAATGTGTTCTCACCTTTGGGTTTCACCACAAAAAGCGGAGGTGTCGCCAGAAAATCTTTGGTTTTATTCCCGTCTTTATCTTCTACCCAGGATTGAATCAAAAAGCGGTTATTTTCATCACTGTTAATAATAGAAAGTGAAGCCTGATTGGCCTCTGCGGGATAGATCACCCGCGTAGCGCCCAGCGCAATCCCCCCCGCCTGTGCCTGATGAACAATCAATAAAGCAAAAAGTACCAGACCAAAGGTGAAAGATTGAAATAAGAGAGATGAGTTCTGCACACGCAACCTCACAATAAAGTGTTGTTGAATTGGATCTAAAGACACAGCGAAAGCCAGTCCCTGGCTTTATTTCCTCCCTAAGGCATCTTTATTGATAATCGATGGTGAACGTGGCATCGGCATCTGCCGCGCCCGGCGTCGTGGTTGCCTGTGTCGCTTTATAGCGAGCATTAAACGCCAGTACGTTGCTGCCATCGTTCAGCGTTTGCGGGGCTGAATAAACAGCGCCATTTGGTGTCAGAACCGCCCCAGTACGATCGGAGATTTCAATACCCACGCCGCCTGCCGCACCGGATGCTCCGCCACCAATGTTACTGACGGCCAAAACGGTGTTGTCAGTCGTATCAGCGGTACCGGTAAAAGCGACAGCTGCCGTAGTAGAAACACTGGAATCACAATCTTCGAGGTTGATGGTAAACGGCACTTTGCCAGAGTAGGTTCCCACCCCCGTAAAACGCGCGGTACGGTATTGGCCCAAATTCACAATCTGATCGGCCGTATTGGTACTGACCGCACAAGCAGCGTTAACGATCTCACCTTTAAAATGAACCGTTCCACCCGCAACGGTGGCCGCAAAAACGGTCACACTGGATGACAATAATGAGGCGCCAATCAAGGTATTGAGTAGAGATTTATGCATAACTTATATTTCCTGATAACAGATAAAAGTTAACGACCGCATTAACAAAACAATCGTGGCTCTGTCGCTAAAGCGACATCTCGATCTTTTTCCTCAGTGCATCAGTCAGGGTCTCTTCTGACGTCCTTAGACGCAGAAAAATGCTTGGGCACGTTCCGTCGCGATGCGTTAATAAATATTTTTCATGATTATTAATTTGTAAAAGTTGGTTGCTGCCTGATAGAAAAAGTAAAAAAACAGAATTAAAAACCAACAAAACAAAAATATTGAAATTTAAAATCACAAAACAAAAACAATCAGGGATATACGTTTGTTTTTTATTCAGCAGTGAATCCTCGCATAAAAAATACGAGCGCATGAAATGGGCCAAATGAGCCCGTATGTTTATTTTTTATGATGTTTCATGGTTGATTTCACAACGTAAAGCGAACCACTGCGATAAAAACGCGAGGGCGTCATTGAGAGATAGAAAATAAAAAAGCGGATCACACAGGAGAAAGAAAAAACGATGGTATTGGGGGGTAAGTAGCTAATGGAGAAACGATAGACATTGCGCTGAAATACCCAATCAAGCGGGGCAAAAGCGCGCAGCCTTAGAGTGATGTAATTAACTGATTTAAAAAATGATTATTCAAACTGGACGAACATCACTCAACAAAGGTTTAGGTGTAATAAAGTTTTATCATTTGATGCCGTTTATACCATTACACACCAGGCAATACCGAGAGCACTATAATGAAAAAAATCCTGCAAAAAACAGCCATCTTGCTCTGCATTATGGCTGCAACACCGTATACCTTCGCCTCATCCTCTTCGTCGACAGGCATCATTCGCTTTGTCGGTGCCATCGTCGAGCCCGTTTGCGATATTACGACACAGTCAAGCAATGTGACTGTCAGTTGCGAACGGCAAGGGAGAGTACAAACGCTACAAATGAAAAACGGCTCACACTATGCGGCTTTACCACAAAACATCGGTTCTGTGAGCGCGAAAACCTTGAGTTCAAATGTACGTATCGTGACCGTCAGCTACGAATAAGGCTTATGGTACTGCGAGATGTCATTTACTAATGCGAAAACGCTACGCCACGTAAAACTGCGGCGTAGCGTTTAACATATGGGGACATGGTGAAACAGCCACAGAACGGTTTGTCGTAAATAATCGAGTATCTTAGAAAACCATTTTGACGATTGATAATCCCCCCAAACACAGCGCGGTGATGTCATGCGACACCTTTTACACTCGATAACATTTTAATTTCCCGCCCCTCACCAACAAATACATCTATAGTTAATTCAACGCGCTATATTTAGCACTTCAAGATGACTTTTCTCATAAGGTTTATTTACTGCATGCGCATATCAGCCTGGTTGTTATGTTCATTATCATTTATCGCCCCGCTCAGTTGGGCTGAATCCTCACCGACAGACACCGCCGCGCAGAAGCAGCAGCAAATCTTATTTTTTAACCATGACGATCGGGATATCGTTCCCGACACGGCAGTCTGGCCGTGGCAAGCCATTGGACAGTTGGAAACCGCCAGCGGCAACCTCTGTACCGCGACGTTGATTTCCCCGCATCTGGCGCTGACGGCCGGGCATTGCGTGGTTACGCCACCGAAAGGTGAGATAGATAAGCCCGTCGCGCTGCGCTTTCTGGCGACAGAAAATGGCTGGCGGTATGAAACAACGGAAATTGAAGCGCTGGCGAATAAAACGCTCGCTAAAAAACTGAAAGCCGACGGCGAAGGGTGGATCGTTCCTCCGTCAGCAGCACCACTGGATTATGCGCTGATTCGGCTAAAGCAAACGCCGCCTGACATTCGCCCGCTCCCGCTCTGGCAAGGCAGCCGCCAGGAATTGATGCAGGCCTTGAAGGACAACGGTCAGCGCGTCACGCAGGCTGGTTACCCAGAGGATCATCAGGAAACGCTTTATCGCCATCAAAACTGTTTGATCACCGGCTGGGTTCACACCGCCGTGATGTCGCACCAGTGCGACACGCTGCCTGGCGATAGCGGTTCCCCGCTGATGCTGAATTCAGCAGCAGGCTGGGTGCTCATGGGCATCCAAAGCTCCGCTCCCGATGCCAGTGAACGCGATAGAGCCGATAATCGCGCCGTTTCCGTTACCGCCATTCGTCAGCAGTTAGAAACGTTAGCAAAACTAAGTTTACCAAAACCAAGCTCACCCAAATAACGCTAACGCCCCGCAGCAACAGACCGTCAGGCGGAAATCGTTATTCAGGATACCGCCTGGCACCACCGTTTTCCGCCGATTTCATGGTATAAAAAAATATCTGTTCTATTCTTATCAGAGAGATAGGTTAATCATCCATATTGTCACCCCACAATGAGTATAACAATTATCAGGTTGCTATTTTTATCTTCTGGAAACGGTCATTTTTTATAATTAGACTGCTCTTTTATTTACAGAGCCTTTTCTCAGTCAGACCGTTTATCTCTACTTGTAACTTACGGGAAAATATCATAAATCCATACAACACACTGAAAATCGAAAACATGATTTAAGACAAAAAAGCGCCTGAACCTTAACGGAAAGATAAAGTCGATATAATAAGTTACCTCAATTTTTAGCCTCTATGTTATTGTGTCGCCGTTAAATTAAATTGATGTTGTCGCGATTATTATTGCGGAAAGGAAGAGTCTACATGTTAAAACATTTGAGCCATGACGAAAAAAAACGCATGCAGACTCTCGACGAATTACAAAAAACCGATATATCTCAAGACGATATCCTTCACAAACTCACGAAACTGGCCTGCCAACTCCTTAACACCCCGACGGCCCTCGTGACGCTAACCGGCTCCAAATCTCTTCATGTTAAAGCGAAAACCCATTTTCCTTTGGATGACATGGATAAAATCGGTTCCTTCGACCATTTTACCGTACAAACGGGCCAATCCTTTATCTGCCCCGATGCCACTCAGGACGACCGTTTTAAAGACAGCCCTTACGTAACCAGCGAACCTTTTATCCGTTTTTACGCCGGTGTACCGCTGAAAACCAAAGATGGCTATTCCATCGGTACGTTTAGCGTTATCGATTATATTCCACGCACCTTCAGCAAGTTCCAACTACGACTACTGCATGACTTAGCGACCATTGCGATGGTGTTAATGGAATACCGCAACGCGATTGGGCTGATTGATGCAGTCACACTGTTACCCAATCGGCAGCGTCTGATTGACGACATTAGTCACATTACCGACATTCACGAGCCCTACCTGCTTATTCTGATTGATACTATCGACATTTCTTACGCCTATGAAATGGGATGTGCGCTGGGTATGCCGACCGTAGAAGGCCTGCTGAAAGATATCGGGGTCTTTTTGCGTCTTAGCTTAAATTCATCAGACAATCTGTACTCTGCTGCCGTAGGCCGTTTCGCCCTGCTGGTGAAGGCCGATAAGAAAGAGCATGTTCTGGCGGAACTTGACGCCTGTGCTGAGCGGATCCATGAAAGTATCGCCAGCCATATTCCGCTCAAACTGGAACTTTTTGTTGGCTACACCGAATTCCAGATTCCGGCCAAAGACCCGCAGCAAATCTTGCGTGAATCGATGAGCGCACTGCGCGCCGCCATCACCAGAAATATCCGCCAGTTAGCTTATGACCCTGAGGCCGATCAGGCACAGCAAATCGCTTTTACCTTACTCAACGAGCTGGCCGATGTGCTGCAAAACAATAAGTCTGGTCTCTATTTAGTTTATCAGCCGAAATTAAGTATCAAGACCAACACCGTGATTGGTGCCGAAGCGCTGATTCGCTGGCGACACCCTGAGTTAGGTGAGATTTATCCCGATCAATTTATTCCGCTCGCGGAAGGCACAACGCTGATGCGTCCGTTAACGGACTGGGTTACCCGAGAAGCGGCATGCCAGGTGAAGCAGTGGCGTCAGGAGGGGCTAACGTTCCCCGTGTCGATTAACGTTTCTGCCCGAAATTTTTCCGAGAATGACTTTATCCCACGTCTCATCACCATTCTGGAGAACCACGGCCTCACCCCTCAGGACATTGACATCGAGTGTGTCGAGACGCAGAAAATCATCGAAAGTACGGAAACGCTTGCCACCATCCAAACGCTGCAACAGCTTGGATTTACTATCGCGCTTGATGATTTCGGTACGGGATATAGCAACTTAAGCTATCTGCGCAATATTCCCTCTACGGTGATAAAGCTGGATAAATCGCTGATTAAAGATATAAAAACTGACCGCAAAAGCCGCGTCATTGTGCAATCCATTATCAGCATGCTGCACAAACTGAATTACATTGTGCTGGCGGAAGGCGTAGAAAATAAGGAAACGCTCGAATACCTGGCTCATTTTGGATGTGATGAAGTACAGGGCTACTATTTTTCCCGGCCCATCCCTCCAGATGCGTTCACCACCTGGTTAACAACGCGCTCGTCACAAACGTCAGCATAACCCCCCGTCAGGCGGGCTATTCAACCAACGGTACGGAGAACGCCTATGACTCTTCTTACTCAACAGGATGCGCTCGCCATCAGACAGGCCATCGCGCTGCTGGAAGCCCCCTCTTTCACCATACAGGCGGCGAATCTGGTTGGAAAACCGATTGAATGGAGTTTGTCGAAGCTACCCGCCCTGGTGAGAAATAAAATACAGGATGTGGTTCATTCCGCACTCTACAAAGCGGTAGACGCCGCACTCTATACGTTAGACGATGCGCCTGATCGCGTGGCATCGCCAAAGACACACAAGCTGGTTGTTGCCGCTTCCGGTGCCGTCAGTGGTTTTTTTGGCGCGGCGGGTTTGCTGGTCGAACTGCCTATTAGCACCACGATCATGATGCGTTCCGTGGCGGATATTGCCCGCAGCGAAGGTTTCTCCCTCACTGATTTTTCCGTCAAAGCCGCCTGTGTGGAGGTTTTTGCGCTCGGCGGGACACAAGAAAGCGACGACGCTGCCGATTCTGCCTATTACACGTCACGCGCCGTTCTGGCCGATATCACCCGACATGCCAGCCGAGAATTAATCGGCATTGCTGGCAAGAAAAGCGCCGGGAAAGCATCTGCTAGAATGAGCACCTCACAGGCAGGGAAAACGCTGGCAAAATTGATTGATGCGGTCGCGACCAGACTGGGCGTAACCATGACGGAAAAAATGGCCGCGCAGATTGTCCCGGTGATTGGTGCCGCCAGCGGTGCCGCCATTAATACGCTGTTTATTCACCACTACCAAAACATGGCGAAAGGTCATTTCATCATAAAACGTCTGGAACAGCAGTATGGTGAAGAAGCGATCAGGTCGGCTTACCTTGAGATAAAAAAGCAGCCCTTGCCGACCTGATGTGATACCGAGAGAATTACCCTTCCACCTGCTCCATCGCCTGCAATACGCGCTTATCCGAGATCGGGAACGGCGTTCCTAGCTGCTGGGCAAAGTAGCTAACGCGCAGCTCTTCAAGCATCCAGCGCACCGCCTTCACATCGTCGTCGTCACGTCGCTCCGCAGGCAGCTTATTCCACCACTGCTGCCACGCCTGTTGAACATGCTCCACTTTCAGCATCTGCGCCCGGTCGCGGTGAACATCCTGCGCCAGTTTCTCCAGACGGCGCTCTATCGCTTGCAGATAACGCAGCACGTCCGGCAGACGCTGCCAGCCGTTTTCGGTCACAAAACCGCGGAACACCAGACCGGTCATCTGGCTCTTGATATCGCTTAACGCCAGCGCCATCGCCATATCGACACGCCCTTTCAGACGCTTGTTAATGGTGAAGACCGCCGTCAGGATTTGCTCAACCTGTTTGGCAATATCCACCACCGTATCGTTCAGTTCCGCACGCACTTTTTCATGCAGTTGCTGGAAGGCTTCTTCCTGCCAGACCGGACCACCGGATGATTCAATCAGCTTGTCCACCGCGCAGGCGATGCAGTCATCGATGAGATCCAACACTTTGCCGTACGGGTTGAAATAGAGGCCGAGTTTCGCCTTGTTCGGCAGCTTTTCATGCAGATATTTAATCGGCGACGGAATGTTCAGCAATAACAGACGGCGCAGCCCCTGCCGCATCACCTGCTGTTGCTGATGCGGCGTGTCGAACAGGCGAATCGCCACGCTATCCTTTTCATCCACCAACGCCGGATAGGCTTTAACCGAGTAGCCGCCACGCTTCTGCTCATAGCAGTCCGGCAACGAACCGAAGCTCCAGACGTGCAGACCGCGCTGCTCCAGCCCGTCATCCACTACGGATGACAGCGTTTGCTGCACTTTATCTTTGAGCTGATCTTTCAACGCATTCAGGTCTTTGCCTTCGCGCTGCGTTCGATTCTTCTCGTCGATGACGCGGAACGTGATTTTCAGATGATCGGGCACCTGATCCCACTGCCACGCCTCGCGTGGCACCGTGACGCCCGTCATCAGCCTCAATTCACGTTCCAGCGCATCCAAGAGTCCTTTCTCTAATGGCGTGGTACGGGCCAGAAACGCTTCGGCATAGTTCGGCGCGGGCACGAAGTTACGACGTAACGGCTTAGGCAATGACTTAATCAGCGCAATCGTCAGTTCGCGGCGCACGCCGGGAATCTGCCACTCAAAACCTTCTTCACGCACCTGATTGAGAATAGGCAAAGGAATATGTACCGTGACGCCATCCGCATCCGCGCCCGGTTCAAACTGATAAGACAAGCGTAATTTCAGGCTGCCCTGATGCCAGAAGTTCGGATAATCCAGCGCGCTCACCTTCTCCGCGCCGTCTTTTATCAACATGCTCTTTTCAAAATTAAGCAGGTCGGCATTATCCCGGCTGGCGGCTTTCCACCATGTATCAAAATGGCGTGACGACACCACATCGTGCGGCAACCGCTGGTCATAGAAAGCAAACAGCGTTTCGTCATCCACCAGAATGTCGCGGCGGCGCGATTTATGTTCGAGATCTTCCACTTCCGCCAGCAATTTGAGGTTGGCGCGGAAAAAGGCGTGGTGCGTTTGCCAGTCGCCTTCCACCAGCGCGTGGCGGATGAACATTTCACGCGCCAGCGTCGGATCGATTTGGCTGTAGTTCACCTTGCGCGCCGCGACAATCGGCAGCCCGAAGAGCGTCACCTTCTCCTGCGCCATCACCGTGCCCTGCGCTTTCTCCCAGTGAGGATCGCTGTAGCTCCGTTTAATCAGATGCTGGGCCAGCGGCTCGATCCACTCTGGTTCAATACGTGCGGCAATGCGCCCCCACAGGCGGCTGGTTTCTACCAGCTCAGCCACCATCGTCCACTTAGGCGGCTTTTTGAATAACCCGGAGCCAGGGAAAATCGCAAACCGCGCGTTACGCGCGCCGCTGAACTCCTGTTTCTCAATATCTTTCTGCCCGATATGCGACAACAAGCCGGTAAGCAGCGCGCAGTGAATACTCAGGTAATCGGCCGGTTCGCTATTGACCGGCAGGCCCAGTTCTTTCACGACCTGACGCAGCTGCGTATAAATATCCTGCCATTCGCGCACGCGCAGGTAGTTAAGGAAATCTGTGCGGCACTGGCGGCGGAACTGGCTGGAAGACAGCGCTTTTTGCTGGTCGCGCAGATAATCCCACAGATTGACGAAAGCCAGAAAATCGGAGTCTTTATCGGCGAAACGGCGGTGTTTCTCATCCGATGCCTGCTTCTTATCCATCGGCCTTTCGCGCGGATCCTGAATCGACAGCGCCGCGGTGATGATCATCACTTCACGCACACAGCCGGTTTTACGCGCTTCCAGCACCATTCGCGCCAAACGCGGATCGATCGGTAACTGCGCCAGCTGTTGCCCCTGCGGCGTCAGGCGGTAATGCCCGTTCTCCGCCAGATTAATCGCGCCTAATTCCTCCAGCAGCCGCACGCCGTCCTGAATATTGCGCTTATCCGGCGCTTCAACAAACGGAAACGCGGCGATATCGCCTAGCCCCAGCGATGTCATTTGCAGAATAACGGAAGCCAGATTGGTGCGAAGAATTTCGGGATCGGTAAACTCAGGCCGCGACAGGAAATCCTGCTCGGAATAGAGACGAATACACACCCCGGCGGCGACACGGCCACAGCGTCCTTTACGCTGATTCGCCGACGCCTGCGAGACAGGCTCAATCGGCAGGCGCTGTACCTTGGTGCGGAAGCTGTAGCGGCTGATGCGCGCAGTGCCCGGATCGATGACATAGCGAATCCCCGGCACGGTGAGCGAGGTTTCCGCCACGTTGGTCGCCAGCACGATGCGGCGGCCGTGATGTGACTGAAAGACGCGGTTCTGTTCCTGATTCGACAGGCGCGCGTACAGCGGGAGGATCTCGGTATGCGGCAAGTCCAGACGGGTCAGCGCCTCTGCCGTATCGCGAATTTCACGTTCGCCGCTCATGAAGACCAGAATATCCCCCGGCCCTTCACGCGTCAGTTCGTCGACCGCATCAAAAATCGCCTGTAGCTGATCGCGCTCGCTGTCATCGGCGTCTTCCACCACGGGACGATAGCGCACGTCCACCGGATAGGTTCGACCGGACACTTCAATGATTGGCGCATTATTAAAATGACGAGAGAAGCGCTGCGGATCGATGGTCGCCGACGTAATAATCACTTTTAAATCAGGGCGCTTTGGCAACAGTTGGCGCAAATAGCCCATGATGAAATCGATATTCAGGCTGCGTTCGTGCGCTTCATCGATGATCAGCGTGTCGTACTGCATCAACAGGCGATCCTGCTGAATTTCAGCCAGCAGAATACCGTCGGTCATCAGTTTGACCAGCGTATTGTCACCCACCTGATCGTTAAAACGAACTTTATAACCGACGCTCCCGCCCAGCGGCGTTTCCAGCTCAGCAGCAATGCGGTCGGCGACGGTTCTGGCAGCCAGACGACGCGGCTGCGTGTGGCCGATCAGGCCGTGCACCCCGCGCCCCAGTTCGAGACAAATTTTCGGCAGCTGCGTGGTTTTACCCGATCCCGTCTCACCCGCGACGATAATCACCTGATGGTGACGCAGCGCATCCAGTATCTCGTCTTTTTTCTGGCTAACGGGCAGCTGTTCGGGATAGTGAATCGCCGGACAACTTGCCCGCCGGTTCTCGACTTTCTGGCGCGCAGCAGCGATTTCCCCCTCAATTTCCTGAGCGATCGCCGCCTGAGCCTGCGGGCTGCTGACCTTCGCCGCGCCCTGTAAACGGCGGCGCAGACGTTGCCGATCGCGAAGCATTAGCTCACTTAACTGCGTAGATAATGCACTGAGAGGTGATTTCACGTTGCTCTTCCTTAATCGTTTTCTCTAATTCTTGTCTCTGCCGGGGCGATGCTCGCCGCCGAATCTGGCTCGGTGGAGCCTAATCTACTTTCAAGGCACGAAATTTTTAAGCCGTGGATAGTAGCACATTGTCATAAACGGCTCTAATAGCACCATTTTGTCTTATTCAAGAAAATCGAATAAAGACCTCGAATATTTGCACTTTTCTCTTTGCAGATCACCGCATAAGATGTGGCGCATCAAGGGGCGTTATGTTGTCGCCCACTTCTAATCAATAAAGGAATTGGCAATGAGCAAAGTATTGGTTCTGAAATCAAGCATTCTGGCAGGTTATTCTCAGTCAAACCAACTGGCCGATCACTTCACTGCCGAGTGGCAGTCTGCACATCCAAACGACAGTATCACCGTCCGCGACCTGGCAGCTCAACCGATTCCGGTTCTTGATGGCGAATTAGTCGGCGCACTGCGTCCTTCCGATGCTGCCCTGACCCCGCGTCAACAAGAAGCCCTGACACTGTCCGACGAGCTGATCGCGGAATTGCAGGCGCATGACATTATCGTGATCGCTGCACCAATGTATAACTTCAACATTCCGACTCAGTTGAAGAACTACTTCGACCTGGTTGCCCGTGCTGGTGTGACGTTCCGCTACACCGAGCAAGGTCCGGAAGGTCTGGTGAAAGGTAAACGCGCTATCGTATTAACCAGCCGTGGCGGCATCCATAAAGGCACACCAACCGATCTGCTGGAACCGTACCTGCGTGTCTTCCTGGGCTTCCTCGGCCTGACCGACCTTGAGTTTGTGTTCGCTGAAGGTTACGGCTACGGCCCGGATGTGGCACAGAAAGCCACCGACGCGGCAAAAACTCAGCTGTCTCAGCTGGTCACCGCATAAAGCATCCTTGTTCATACGAATAAGTGTTACCGACCTTGCCATTGGTTTACTTGGCTTGACTATTGCGCGCCTTCCGGCGCGCTTTTCTTTATCTCATCGCCAGCCGCATTGTCCGACCTTTGCAGCAGTTGCGTCGCCTCTTTATCCGCTTTGATGTGAATCTCATGTTCGATCTTCACGTTCATATTGATGGTGATCGGCTCTTTGGGCGCAGCCACTTCGATACGCGGCACACATCCCGTCAGAAAAGCGACCGTGCAACCTACCGCCAGCAATGTCTCGCACTTGTTCATTGTTCTACCTTGAATTTATTCATTGGCCTGCTGCTCCAGCGTATCCCGCAAGTTATCGCCAAAACGCAAGCTACGCCATAGCTGAAAGAGATTCTCCTGATGGCGATAGTTAAGAATCACCTGGCGTTTCGCGCTGAGCTGCGGGTTTTTCCCCTGCACCTGCGACGTTAATGTCAATTCTCCCTGATTAGTCAGGTCAAGCGTGGCATAGGAACGCCCAATCTCCAGATAGCGCAGCCAGCCAACCGCCGCCCCGCCGGCCAGATTTTTACTCGCTAGCTCATCAGCCAGTTGGTTATCCAGCCGCAGCGTTAGGAAGCCATCATTGGTAATACGCCCACCTTCAATCAGCGTGGTCGGGTGATTAAAATTCAGCGGAAGCGTGCCGCTCACGCGCCCGGACAGAGCAAACTGCTTTTGCTTCAGCACCGTTATTAGCTCGCTGAGATCCGCGCTCTTCACGGTGAACAACGCGGGTTCCCGCTGCGGCCAGCGCAGCGTGGACAGGCTGATATGCCCATCTAATACATCCATATCGGCCTGAGACATAACCAGCGGCTGTCGCTCACTGTACGGGTAAAATCCCTGGAGATCGACGCGGATATTACTCATCCGAAACAGGTTATCCAGCACGTCAATTCGCAGCGCGACAGGCTGTTTTACGCCCAATTGCCAACGCTGATCTTTCAGACGGTAAGGCAGAACAAAGTTGACGCCGCTAACTTCACCATCCTGTAGCCACAGCCCGCCATTTTTCACGACCCAGTGCCCGCCCGCGCTGAATCCTTCTTTACGTGCTGCAGAGAATGCCGCCTGCGCGTAAAACTGTCCGGCACGAATGTTCATTTTTAGCAACGGAGAAAGCAGGGGTTGGAACACCTTAAGCGGCTGTGTTGGCCACCACGCACCACCACGCAGTCGTTCCCCATCCCAGCGGCCACGCAGCCTGACCGGTCCGATATCTTCCGCCTGTAGCTGTCCCTGTAGCTGGAAATCATCTGGGCTACGCCCCTGCATAGCCAACGTTAGCAACGAAGGCGGCAAGTAGCCCCCATTGCTAAAATGCGTCCGCTCTGAGGCCAGTTGCAGCGCCCCCTGAAAGTGTTCGCCTGAACGGGCACGCTGCCACCGGATCGGCTCAGTGATCGTCAGGCGGGGCTGGTGTACCGTCACAATGCCATAACCCAACTGATCCAAGCCGCTCGACAGTTGGGTGACTTCAATCAGGGTATCCTGCCACTGGCCTCGGCCGGCCACGTCCCACTGACCTTTCAGAGGCGGTAGCTGACCATTGCCCCAATAACGCCATTGCCACTGCCCTTGATCCGGCCAGAAATCCTGTGCCTGACCGTCAAGGTGCAGGCTGAAACGCCCCCAGTATGCTTCCCGCGCCTTCACAATCGCCTGTAGTCGCCCATTCACGCCCGTCGCACTGACTCGGACGCCCGCCAGCGGCCAGCGTGCTTCTTCAAGATCAATGTGCGGCGCAGGCGTTCCCCAGGCACGCAGCAGCGCCCCAGGTAAAAGAGAAAGTTCGGGATTGAGAATCGAGCCCTGCAACACCCCCGGCAGCGTCGCCGTCAGGGAGAGTGTGGGTAAGTTTGCCTGCCCAGTAAGCTGAAAGCGCAATTCGCTGTTGAGCAGGCCGATATTGCCCGGCCCCAGCACCAACACGGCGTTCGCTTTGCCATTATGCCCTTGCGTCAGCATGTTCAACCGCGCGTTAATCGTGGTGGCATCCAGCCCTTGTCGCCAGTGCTGTAATGTTATGGCAACCTGCCCAGAGAGCGGCTGATCGGCATAAGGCCAGCGCCAGACGCCGTTAGTCACCTGAATCACCTCATCCGTCAACTGCCACGGCAGCGATATCAGCGGCGTCTCATCATTCGCCGCATTCAGTACCAGCTCACCGGATTGATGATGCCAGTCCAGCAGGAGCGAAAGCGGATCCGGCGTTTGTCCTGAATTCAGTTTTCCGGTGAGCCGCCCCTGCACCGGCGCGGCATCCAGCGTCTCGGCCAGTTCCATCTCACCACTGACTTGCAGGCGCACGAACCCCGCCGGCGTTGCGAGCATGCTCTCATGCAGGGTCAGGCGTTTCTCGTTCAGTTCTGCCTTAAACGCCAGTTGATCGCCCTGATAGTCCAGCGTTTGTCGCCGCTTGCCGTCGCTGCTGAGTCGCACCTGTCCGGCGTAATCCTGCCAGGGCTGTAGCGTAAACGTCTTCACCTGAATATCGGCAGCAGGCAACCGCTGCTGCCATTGCGCCAATTGCGCCGCTGGCTCGGTGCTGCTGCTTGCTGGCACAGACTGTAGGCAGTCGCTGTTTAACGTCACGGCATCAATATCGACATGCCATCGCCAACTCTGCCAGCGTAGCGTCATATTCCGTACGTCAACGAGCGTGCACTCCCCGGCCGTAAGACTGAACCCCGCGCTATGCAGCCCACTGCCCTGCCAGCCAGGCGTCCCATTCACGGTCAAAGACATCTCCGCCGGGAGCCAGATGTTGGCAAGGCGCGGCAGCCACTGCGGTAATGCTCGCCAGGAAAGAAACAGCAATACGACGAACAGGAAAGCAATTGAAAGTGCACGTTTTTTAATCATTAGCGTGAGTTAATCATCCTGTTCAATAGCGGCAAAAATTCGTCCTGTATGACTCTGCCGATTATTCATTCACAAATCGCTCTTTTTGTTAACAAACAATCCCATCCAACTCACATTTACTACTATTGTGCATACGTACTCATTACCCTTTCGTGGTAAAATGTTTAATTGAGGTTATATTTTGTAATGAATCAAGTTATCTCATCATGAACAAAGCGTTTACGGGTGGATATCAGGATTATCTCCTTCTGCCCGACCGCCTTAAAAAAAGCAATGAGCGACCTGAACCATTACCGCTATCCGCTGATTTATTGTTGTGGGTATGCCTCATGTTAAATCAGTATTCGGACACAGCATATCAAGGACTGCTTTATGCGTAATAACACCCCTGTAACCGACCGCCAACTCCCTCTTTCTGAAAAAACCAGACTCATGTCGGTCACCACGCCAGAAAGTCATATTACCTACGCGAACAAAGATTTTATTGATGTCAGCGGCTATACCACTGATGAGCTGATGGGGCAGCCCCATAATCTTATCCGACACCCGGATATGCCACCAGCCGCCTTCGCGGATATGTGGAAAACGCTGCGCGCAGGCAATATCTGGACGGGAATCGTGAAAAATCGGTGCAAAAATGGCGACCATTACTGGGTAAAATCCAGCACCACGCCGCTGAGAAAAGGCGGTGAAATTGCCGGTTATATGTCCGTGCGGACCGCCGCCTCACCCGAAGAGATTCACCAGGCTGAGGCGCTCTATGCCAGTGCAAACGAAGGTAAATTGAAATATCGCACCTTCCATCATGGCCTGCTTATTTATACTGGGCCATTGCGCATCCTGAGTCTTTTTAAAACCATGCCGTTACGCTGGCGTATCCGCAGCTATTTTCTGCTCTTTAGCCTGCTTCCGCTCATCGCTGCCTATTCCCTGCTGGCGGGAACCGCATTGGCTTCAGTCCTCTTCCCGCTGCTTATCGCCTGCTGTTTTGTCAGTGGTGAGCTTCTGGTGCACCATGTTGCCCGTCCTATCGAACAAATTCTGGCTCAGGCCATGCGTTCCGCCGCCGGACAGGCGGACAACCTGACGCAGCTTAATCGCGTGGATGAAATAGGCATGTTAATGCGGGCGGTAAACCAGTCCGGTATGAATTTCCGTACCTTCGTGGACGATGTGAACACCAATCTGAGCGAGCTGAAAAACGCCTGTAATGAAATCGCGCAAGGCAACCATACCTTGGCACAGTGCTGCGAGCAGACGGAAGAAAGTCTGCAACAAACCGCCGCCTCCGTGGAACAGCTGACTGCAACAATAAAAAGTAATGCGGAAGCCTCGCTTCAGGCCTCACTCTATACGCAGGATGTGAATCAGGCGGTGAACTCTGGTGAGCAGGCCGTCAGCCAGGTTTCCGATACGATGGAGACGATCACCCGTTCCAGCGAACGGATTACGGATATCGTCAGCGTGATGGATAATCTCGCGTTCCAGACCAATATTCTGGCCGTGAACGCCGCTGTTGAAGCTGCCCATGCCGGAGAACAGGGTAAGAGCTTTGCGGTGGTAGCCAGTGAAGTACGTTCGTTGGCGCAGCGCAGCGCCTCTTCTTCCAGCGATATCTCGACCATTATTGACGAAACGCTGAATAGTATTCGTACCGGCGAACAGCAAGTTTCACACACGCATAAATCCATGAGCAATATTCTGCTGCAGGTTCAGCACGTCACCAATTTGATGAATGAGATCAGCCTCGCAACACAGGAACAATCTCAGGGGCTAGATCAAATTAATGAAGCGGTAAACCGCATCGATGAACTCACGCATCAGAACACCGCGTTAGCCAGCCAGTCGCATTCAGCCACCGATCACCTGCAACAGCAGATATCAAGCATGGTGCAGGCCGCCTCTGTCTTCAGCCTTTCCCGCTAGCGAATCTCCTCTTCACGGGCGCCCCTAACAGGGCGTCCATCGCCCTGTTTCCTCATCATTCTTCCCTTTCTTCAACATCCGTTGCCCACAGTGCAAATTCGCAGAGTCATAATATACTTAACAAATGGATGTTTTTGATCATCGGCGCGTACTCTGGCAACGAGTTGGGTTAGGCAACTATTTTTCTCAAAAAAATAAAGATTTCCTAAAGAAAAAATAACGGACGAAACTAATCAGAATATATAAGTCTATTCGCTAAGTATTTCGTGAAGATTGCCGTTAATTAAATAGCACTCATCGCTTTCCGTTAGTTAATGGATCTAAAAACATTACGTTTATGCTTGCTTATACTAAAAGGATCAATAAATGCGTAAGAATTTTCCGGTCAGTGATATTCAGTATTTATTAGATGAAAAAGCCAAGCTGATGTCGGTTACCACCACCGATAGCCATATCACTTATGCCAATGACGATTTTATTGATGCCAGTGGTTACGACTTTGAGGAAATCCTCCACCAACCTCACAATATCGTGCGTCACCCAGACATGCCCCCACAGGCATTTGCCGACATGTGGGCGACGCTGAAGGCAGGTAAAATCTGGACGGCCGTCGTCAAGAACCGCCGCAAGAATGGTGATTATTACTGGGTAAAAGCCAGTACGACGCCACTAATGAAAGAAGGAAAAATAACAGGATATATGTCGGTGCGAACCCGAGTTTCACAGGAAGAAATTCGGCAAACTGAAGCGCTTTACCATCAAATGAATGAGAATAAATTAAAGAACCGCCGACTCTTTCAGGGACTACTGATATATAAAGGACCACTAAAATTTCTTAGCTTATTTAACGTTATTCCCGTACGTTGGCGGATAAGAAGCTACGTATTCCTTTTCATGCTATTCGCACTACTTTTCTTACTGGCTACTCTTCCACTCACCACACCGCTATTAATTTTTGTTTTGGCGCTACTCGCTGGCGCGGTAATAACCAGTGAATTATTAGTTCAACACCTGGCAAAACCACTGGAAAAGATCCTACGCCAAGCTATTAATTCCGCATCTGGGCAGGCGGATAACTCGTTTCAACTTAATCGCGTGGATGAAGTTGGCATGTTATTACGCGCCGTCAATCAATCCGGCATGAATTTCCGCACGTTTGTCGATGATGTCAACGGCAAGCTGGCCGAGCTGCGCCACGCCTGTGGTGAGATTGCCTCTGGCAATTACACGCTAAGCCAGCGCTGTGAAGATACCGCGCAAAGTTTGCAATCCACCGCGTCATCAATGGAAGAACTGACAGCGACGATCCAAAGTAACGCCTCGGCTTCGCAGTTGGCGACACGCTGTGCGAACGATGCCAATCAGGCCGTCGATGCGGGTGAGAAAGCGGTTAATCAGGTCACGGATACCATGGCAGTCATGACCCGTTCCAGCAAAGAGATCACCGACATCATCAGCGTGCTGGATAATCTGGCGTTCCAGACCAACATTCTGGCGCTCAATGCGGCAGTAGAAGCCGCTCACGCTGGAGAACAGGGCAAGAGTTTCGCCGTGGTTGCGGGAGAAGTCCGTATTCTGGCACAGCGTAGCGCCGCTGCCGCCAAAGACATCGCGGCGATTATCGACACCACAATCGCGAACATTCACACCAGCGATAAATTGGTCAACCACACCAGCCAGTCGATGCACAATATATTGACTCAGGTGCAACAGGTAACGCAGCTTGTGAATCAAATCAGTCTGGCAACACAAGAGCAATCGCAAGGGCTGGGGCAGATTAACTCGGCGGTGAACAACATTGATGAATTGACGCGCCAGAACACCATTTTGGCAACACATTCCAGTTCTGCTATTAACAGTCTGGAACAGCAGATCTCCACAATGTCCGAAGCCGTGTCAGTTTTCAGCACGTCTCGGTAAAATCGTTCTTACGCTATTATTGCCTCTCAATTTCAAACCGTTACTGTCAGTCAGGTAACGGTTTGTCACCGCCCGATTTTCTGATAGCTTAACCTAAGGATTTTTCGGAGAAACTATCAATGAAACTGGCAATTTACAGCACGAAGCAGTATGACCGTAAATATCTGGAGCAGGTCAATCAGCAGTTTGGCTATGAGCTGGAGTTTTTTGATTTCATGCTGACATCGCGCACCGCGAAAACCGCCGCGGGCTGTCAGGCCGTCTGTATCTTTGTGAACGATGACGGTGGGCGCGAAGTGTTAACCGAACTGGCTGCGTTGGGCATTAAAACGCTAGCGCTGCGCTGTGCGGGCTTTAACAATGTCGACTTGGAAGCCGCGAAGGAATTGGGTATCAACGTGGTACGCGTTCCTGCGTATTCCCCCGAAGCCGTCGCTGAACATGCCGTCGGCCTGATGCTGACACTTAACCGCCGCATTCACCGTGCCTATCAGCGTACTCGCGACGCGAACTTCTCTCTGGAAGGATTGATTGGCTTCAATATGCACAACCGGACGGCGGGCATTATTGGCACCGGAAAAATCGGCATCGCCACGATGCGCATCCTGAAAGGCTTTGGCATGCGACTGCTGGCCTTCGATCCCTACCCGAACCCGCAGGCCCTGGAATTAGGGGCGGAGTACGTCGATCTCAAAACGCTGTATGCCAATGCAGACGTCATCTCTCTGCACTGCCCGCTGACGCCAGAGAATCATCATCTGCTGAATCAGGCGGCCTTTGCGCAAATGAAAAACGGCGTCATGATCGTCAATACCAGCCGTGGCGGACTGATCGACTCACAGGCCGCTATCGACGCGTTGAAGCAACAGAAAATTGGCGCGCTGGGAATGGACGTTTATGAAAACGAGCGCGATCTCTTCTTTGCCGATAAATCCAACGATGTGATTCAGGACGATATTTTCCGCCGCTTATCCGCGTGCCACAACGTACTGTTTACCGGGCATCAGGCGTTCCTGACGGAAGAAGCGCTAATCAGCATTTCCCAAACCACGCTACAGAACTTGAAAGACATCAGCCAGAACGCGTCTTGCGCAAATCTGGTTACATATTAAGTTTTCCTGCGGCAGTGCTGACTGCCGCAATCCTCACCCTGCCGGGCAGCTTCCATTCATCAGCGACTGTTCGCTACAACGCTTACCATTAGCTAACTGACAGGCTCCCACACTCGCACCATCAAGCTGTCGGGAAATCGCCATCGTTCCACCAATCAACGTACAGTTAACGTCAATCGGCGAACTGCTTTTCAGCAACACCACGGTGCTTGTGTCATCATTTTGCGTGGTGTTTTGCTGGGTAGCGGCAGTGTTCTCACTATGATTACTGCATCCCGCCAGCAGAAGCACAGCGGCAGTACATAGCCATGGCAATAATTTCATGTTTTGGCCTCGGATCGGGGTGGAGCGAAGGTTCTGACACCACGTTTGGCATCAACACCCATCAAATAGACTTTTCAGACAAGGACTATATCTACCACACCTCGCGCCTACAACACAGGGCTCAATGCGGGTAAACGGGGAAAAGATCAAGGAAATGGTGGGTTATATGGGAAGTAGGACAGCGATAAAGCACAAACATTATGGTCTGTCCCCAAAAGTTGGACATCCGTTTTTGGGGCCGCGTTTATGGGAAAGTCGATATACATAATTTTTTGCAGCGTGCCGTTCTGGGGAACGCCACATGTTTTGATAATGTCCCCTTCTTTATGAAGGGAACATATTTTGCCATTTTAAAGATCCAAGCTTAAAAAAGCCGGAATCAGTTCCAATTCTGCCAGTCTTCAAAGAAGACTTTGTGCGCTTTTTCTTCATCGTACAGGAGCTCTTCTACCCCTGTTCGAATAATACAGTCACTTTGAGGATATGCTGAACAGGTTAATATAAATCTAACTTTCTGCTCATCATCTAAAAATGTACCATCCGATTGATCAACGAGACCGATAATCAGTAGCGCAGCACATGAAGAGCATGCTCCAGCACGACATGAATAAGGTGAATCAACACCAGCCTCTTCAAGTGAATCTAAAATACAAACATCATCAGGAGCCTGAATTTCAGCTCCTGTGGTTAAATCTCTAATTGTATAAGTATGTCCCATTACTTTTATCCTTTTATAAAAATTTAAATTTTTTACCGTGCACAGAAACACTTTTCACGATTACATCCAGGCCGTCTTTTATTTGAGTCATCGGTGCGATTCTCTTTATCAACGGCCTCCTCTTTTTTATTAATGTCTTCTGATGCATGTTCATTTTTCAAACGTTCATTGCTTTCTTTTTCCATTGTTCCCTCTTTATTAAATTGATTCGTGAGCATGGTGGGAATTTCCGCTCAGCCAATGACAGCTGTCACAGCGCGAGAGATATATTACGTTTAATGTCTATTCTATTATTTTAAAGCACTTTACTAATCAGGCAGTTTGTTGGTCAGCACTGAGTACGACTCGGTTTGCATTTCCAGGCGAGTAAGCGACAGCAGAAATGAACGACAGCCTTCGATGGCAATATCATGATGAGGGGGAAAAGAAACCGCGCTTAGAACGTAACGTGGTTATTCGATGGCTTGTTGCATAAGCTTTTTGATGTTTATATCAAAATATATAATTACACATATAATTATTTCAATGATTATAAATTTTATTTTTAAATGCATTACTCACTGGAAAATAAAATAAATATTATTATTTTATTTTTTGATATGGTTTCACATTATTCATATAAAGAGAATGGCGTTCCTTCTTGCTAAAGAAAATTAAATCACCCAGTCTCATTTCACTGCCCTGCGAATATATTAACAGGGCAATACAAAGATAGATTATCAATCAAATTAAATTAGGTGAAATAATGTCAGATCAACTTGCTGGTGGATGGACTGCTTTCCGTGATTTGAATGATGCTGATCAATCACTTTTTAAATCTACCGTACATTTACTGGGTGTGTCTTATACACCGCTATTTGTTGCAACACAGGTGGTTTCAGGCACGAACTACTCGTTCCTGACCAAGGGTACGGTAACATCACCAGAAGCACCACTAAGAATTGTCAAAATTCATATTTATAAGCCACTGAGCGGCGATGCGCACATTACTAAAATTGAAGAAGTCCTGCCGCAATAACGCAATAAATAACGCTACAGCTAGTGGATTTAATTCACTAGCCGTAGCGTGGTTGTATATCTCCTACTTCCCTGCTTTGCCAGAGCTGCCTCCTGCCTTACCTGAATTTCCACCTGAAGATGAAGGAGCATTACCTCTATTGCCACCCGATGGATTTCCGGTTGTGCTTGGCCAGTTCCCTCCCTGTTGGGGGTGACTTGACGATGCTCCTCTTGATGCACCTTTACTCATGATATCTTCCTCTTTTGGTTGAACACACCTCTATCAGGATAGTAATAAGCGACACCGTTGCCAAAAATGGTTTCATTTCGCGATCGATAAAACAAAGAGGATGACCGCAGTAAAAAGTGAGCAAAAGGCAGCCTGCTCCAGTGGCGATGTAGTGTGCTGCGTCTTTGAACCAACATCTGACGGTGAAGCAGGCAGTGATGACGAAGCTGTTGCTTTCGCCAGCAGATCTGCTGCTTTTTGTGCACGTTCCGCTTCCAGCACATCATAAGGAATAGTGTGTTTACCATCCCGGCTGAGAATACTTTTCACGGTGCTATTGCTGTCATCAGCATCAGTTGGCTGTTGAATCGTAGTCGTCTGTGGTTGTGCAATTACGCCCGGCATCAGCGTGGTGGTATCGCCCTTATTTTCCTGCTGCCCATGCGAATAAGCGCTCTAACAAAAACGCTTATCGGCACCAACAAAAAATCCACCCGAAGGTGGCCGATATTGATTTTATGGTATAAAAAAACCGGAGCAGCTTTTTAAGGCATACTCCGGTATCTTTCGCAAACTTAGCGCGTATTAATTAAGAATGCAAGTAATTAACTTTAGGTTAGAAACCGTATTTTTTATCAGTTACAAACTTTGGAGCCACCCAATTAGGCCCTTTTACAACTGTGCCATTTTTATCCTCAAGGATGCCCTTGTGGAAAAGCTCATTGTATTTAGCGGAAAGCTCGCCACTGGATATAACGTCGAAATTAGTATAAGTATAAAGTCTATCCAATTGTTTATAATCCGATGTTAATGCAAAAACGGTAAGCACATCTTCCAATGTTTCATTTTGGATAACTTCTTTCATATTAGCCATGTTTCCCTCCTAATGCGTCTTTGAGTTCCTGTTCGTAGGCTGCCTGCAAAGCAGCATCAGTGTACAACGATTGCTCTTTCTCATTAATTTTGTAGTCTTCAAGCGTCGCTGTGTGTGTGTCGTTCCAAACAGAGCTTTCTTCTTGAATGCTACTAGGCACTTGGCCGTCTTTGATGCCGAGATTTCTGTAGCGGTCTAACTCTCTTAATTCATGCGTATAGAATCGCTTGTCAGTATCCGTGGCTGTGATTTGACCATTCAGTATGTTTTCCAAACGTTCAATCATCACTTTGTTTTCAACCGACACTTTGAAACGCCCTGTGTGTAATTTAACATTGTCCACACCTGCTCGGTCAATCTTAACGTTTTTCCAATCCAGCGCCAAGATCGGACCGCCAGCCTTATCTGGATTATAATAACGTTTGCTATATTTTCCTTTTTCCGTCCCACCATACGGATTACTGTTAAACACGACATAAATGGGTTCCACGCCAGAACCAGACGCAGTTGGCAACCAGATTATATAGTCATCAATATCCACTGGATCAGCAACTGGCGTTATTGTCACCGTAATTTTATCGACAGGTTTAACATCAACACCGGTATTCAGTAATGCTTTATAGTCAGGTGCAGTATTACCCGTATTGCCGACATTTCCAATCGGAGGAAACGCGGGATTTTCCAGTACAAGACGAGATGGAACACCGTCAATTTCTGCACTAAAAATACCCGTATTTTTGTCATAACTGCCCGCTACACCTCTGACACTCGAAGGGACTCGCAGACTACCCGCTTTGAATGCCCGAAGAACCCTTTCTCCATTCTCATCAGAAAATGCCAGACGAATGGGAAGATCCAGGCTTCCATTTTTCTTAGCTAAATCGTCAAAGTTAGTAGGAGGCTTATATCCAGGAATGTCTTTTACTGGGATGGAAAATAAAATATCGACATCCTTCCCAACAATCTTACCGCTGCCAATCATCCCTTGTGGATTATATGAAAAAGAGGCTAATGCCCCCGAAGGAACACTTTGGGAAATAGATGCAGTAGATCCAGATGTAGCAGCATAAAATGCTGACAACAGTGTACTAAGTTGAGTTTGCACTGTGCCAAATGTTGATACATTAACCCTGTTGCGTTTTATCTCTTTTTCTTCGGCAAGCGTTCGCTCAGTTTCAACCTGAAGTCGATTATTCTCAGCAAGCAATTGCTCAGCCTTAGCCAGATCAGAACGAGCCAGGTTCAGAACATGACTCTCTTGTTCCAATGCATTATTTGCTCTGAAATAAGCCTGATGAAAGTTATTCATCGTTTGCCATAAAGCAAGATAAATAGGATATCCCGGCCCCCCAGTTATACTCGAACTTAACAGACCTCTATTTTGATTATAAAAATTGTCGCGATTTTTTGCAGCGGTATTCACCTGTTCTTGGTAAAGCGCAACAGTTTTAGTTTTTTCTGAAATGGTTGCGACAGAGCTTTCTTTTAGCTGTTGAGCAAAAGAGAGCACTTGGCGGATTTCAGTTAATTTTCGCTCCGCAGCTGTAATTGGATGACGCAACAACCACTCCTGCTCACGGCGCTTGGCCTCTTCAACCTGTTTTTTCTCTTCCTCTGCTGTCACGATTTTTGAAAGAGATACGTATACAGGTTCATGATCGCTGCCAAAATCAATAAATGCATGGTGAGTATCGGCCACCGGCGTGGAAAGGAAAGAAGAGACCTGGACATCATCTTTCACTTTCGGAGGATTTTTTGCCAAAGCAGGCTGGGTATTATCAACCTTGATTTGGAATGCAGGTTCACCAGCAATAATTTTCGCTGAATACACGCCAGGTACTGCCGTTTTTTCAGCCTTAACTACGGGAATATTCGCGACTGGTGCATTCGTCGTGGGCTGAGTAAGAGCCAACTGACGCTGGGAAAGTTCGGTATTAATCACACTTTGTGCCAGTAAACTGGCGGGAGCTGTTGGCAATGATTTGATTTCACTGACAGGCAAACTGCTGATGAAACCTGCAGGCATTGCTGTAACGTTATACCCTTTATTTAATACTCCCTGTTGAACAGCTAACTGGGCTAAAGCCTGCTGATGTGCTTGATTGTATATAGAATCGAGACTACTGGGAGCGGTACTAGAAGGCCACATTCCAGCGGCAGTAACACCAAATACCCGCCCAACGACCGGAAGTGATCTGCCAATCACTGCACTGAGTGTTGCAAGTTTAGTGTTAATTGCTGCTCTGACATTTGCGAGTTCAGTCTCAATTGCCGCCGTATTTATTGTGAACCCTAGCTTTCCATAAAGAGGGTAGACCGGCATCGGTATCGCGATTGCCAAATAGGGATTAACGATAGCCTGCTTTTCTGGATTTTTACTAAAATCAACGGCAGAACCACCTTTGCCATTGTCCCTGTCATTACCACCTTTGCGGTCATCGTTCACTGGTGAGTCCCAACCACCGCCACCATCCACGGTCATTGTATCTCCATCATTTGGAGCATATAAACGGTATTTAATCATTGAAGTTCTCCATCAAAAAATGCCAACACTGTATTTTTATACAGCCATGCAATGATAGAGATTTATCTGACCAAGCTAAAGCATTCGCCTAATTTCATAAACACAGTTAATAAACTGATTTTAAATATCTATTTAATCAATCTGTCCCTGAATACTCTGCATCATCTGTGCATTCAACACCTCAATTTCCCGCGTCGTGTGCTCCATATCTTTTCACAGCCTCCTTAGTTAGACCGGCACAGGAAGCGCTTCAATCTACAATGAAAATCACTGGGAACAAGCGCACGAACGAGATTGTCTATCATCAGAGAGAATATGGCCTTACTGAAACTCAGCGTTTACGCTTCGTTTTTCTACCGCGAGTACGAAACGGTGAGCAAAAAATCAGTTACGCATGCAGCACCATGGGATCATTGTGGTACACCGCTGTAAAACGATCTGGCATTCGTCGCCGTAATCCGTACCATACACGCCATGATCGTGCAGACCGTGTTAGCGTCTGCGCTGAACCGTTTTCCATCCGCAACGCCTTTTGCAACGAGCACAGATAAAAATGTCAGAAAATCAACAAATTAACCAGAAGCAACAATACAACCTCAACAAATTGCAAAAGCGCCTGCGGCGTAACGTCGGCGAAGCTATCGCTGATTTCAATATGATCGAAGAAGGCGACCGCATCATGGTGTGCCTGTCCGGCGGGAAAGATAGCTTCACCATGCTGGAAATTCTGCGCAATCTGCAACAGAGCGCACCGATTAACTTTTCTCTGGTTGCGGTGAATCTGGATCAGAAGCAGCCGGGGTTCCCGGAGCACGTTCTGCCGCAGTACCTTGATAGCATCGGTGTGGAATACAAGATCGTCGAAGAAAATACCTACGGGATTGTGAAAGACAAGATTCCAGAAGGGAAAACCACCTGCTCACTGTGTTCACGTCTGCGCCGCGGGATTTTGTATCGTACCGCGACGGAGCTCGGCGCAACAAAAATCGCCCTCGGTCACCACCGCGACGATATCCTGCAAACGCTATTCCTGAACATGTTCTACGGCGGGAAACTGAAAGGCATGCCGCCGAAGCTGATGAGCGACGACGGTAAGCATATCGTCATCCGCCCTCTCGCCTATTGCCGCGAAAAAGATATCGAGCGCTTTGCTGAAGCCCGCCAATATCCGATTATTCCGTGCAACCTGTGCGGGTCGCAGCCGAACCTGCAACGTCAGGTGATTAAAGACATGCTGCGCGACTGGGACAAACGCTATCCTGGCCGTATTGAGACCATGTTCAGCGCCATGCAGAACGTTGTGCCTTCTCATCTCGCCGATCATGCGCTGTTCGATTTTAAAGGCATTCGTCACGGTAGCGACGTGGTGGATGGTGGCGATCTGGCTTTTGACCGTGAAGAACTGCCGTTGCAGCCTGTTGGCTGGCAGCCGGAAGATGACGACGACGCGCCATCAGTGACCCGCCTTGATGTGCTGGAAATAAAATAAGCGCGACATTCCTGTGAGGGAATGGCATTACCATAAAGAATAGAGACACGGTGGCAAGAAGCAGCGGTTGCTGTTTCACCACCGTGTTTTTTATTTCACGATGACTTCAGCGCCGAATTTCGCTGAACTACACAGATTTTCTGGTTAGTACGTAGCGCCCAGAATTTAGTCAATAGTTGACAACAAACAAGACGACCTTGAAGTGAAAATGGCGCAAAATAGGTAATTCTCTGCATGATCGTCGTAGTCATTTACCAACATTAAAGCAACTGTAAGGCCACAAATATGACTCCCACCCTGCAAGGCTCTCTCGTTACGCTGCGCCCACTACTTCACATTGATGCTCAGTCACTTGTTGATGCTGCGGCGGATGGGGAACTTTGGTCGCTGCCATTCACCGTTGTACCTTCTGCTGATACTGTTGATGCCTACATCAACAAAGCCTTAGAGGGGCAAGCCGAAGGCACCGTCATGCCGTTTGCTATTACCCTCACCGCTGACCAAAGCGTCATTGGTTCGACGCGCTTCTGGAAAGTTGACCGACAGAATCACAAACTCGAAATCGGCCACACGTGGTATTCACAGAGTTGGCAAAGAACCGCCGCCAATACAGAAAGCAAGCTCCTACTGCTGCGATACGCCTTTGAGCAGCTTCAATGTGTTCGCGTTCAGTTCACTACTGACGTGCTGAACGAGCGTTCTCAAGCCGCAATTCTTCGTATTGGCGCGGTTCAGGAGGGCATCGTCCGAAATGAACGGATTATGCCCAATGGCAGAAAACGTAACTCCGTACGATACAGCATCATTGATGATGAATGGCCCGAGGTTCGCTCCAATCTGGAGCGTCGCATCTCTAGTCACGGAGAAGAAAAATGATTGCGGTGATTTTCGAGGTTTGGCCGGTGCAAGACAAAGCAAGTAGCTATTTCGATATCGCGGCTTCACTGCGACCCGAATTAGATCTAGTCGACGGTTTCATTTCCATTGAGCGATTTGAAAGTCTTACGACGAAAGGGAAGTATCTGTCACTGTCGTTCTGGCGCGATGAGGATGCTGTCCGTGCATGGCGAAATAAGGAAGAACATCGCCATGCTCAAAGCGAGGGGCGTCATGGAGTATTCGCTAACTACCGTTTGCGTGTCGGGTCAATCATGCGTGATTATGGCTTGAACGAACGAGACCAGGCCCCGAAAGACAGTCTCGTAGTTCATGATTAATAGTCGAGCCAGAAAGTAAAAAGCCCCTTTCGGAGCTTTTTTAGTGCCATTTTCTGCCGCGTAGCGCGCCGCTATCGATTTTGCGGTGGTTCAGTGACAGGTTCGTGTTCCGGCCCTGTCGGCGGCGGATCAGGAATGGGCGGTGGATCGGGAAGCGGACGAGGTGTCGGATCGTTCGGTATAATGGGAATCGGTTCAACCGGAACCGTGTCAGCTTGCAGATAATCCGTCGCATCTTGAGTGAGCATATTTTCCTCCTCGGTGTTGGATAATGTTAAGGCAAATCCAGCTACTGAAGCAGTACAGACATGCGTTACGGCTGGTCGGTTAGCGCCAACCCTTCCCTTTAAGCGTAGTAAGCTAATGAATAAAATGCCAAAGGCATTTTACAACGTCGCTTGCGACGGCCCGAAGGGGGGTGGCGCGATAGCCCACCATAATAAAATGCCAAAGGCATTTTACAACGTCGTTTGAAGGATGACGGAAAAGGTCAGGATCGAGGGGCAAAAAAAAGCCGACAAAACTGTCGGCATGGTGTGAATCAATTGTGCTATGCAGTAATTCAAAAAAGGAAGTAAGACAATATGGAGCGCAACGCCCATCGCTTGACGTTGCATTCACCTGCGGGAATGATAGTGCCGCACAACAGGGTAAAAAATGTTGATATTGCTCAATTTACGCGTGGTTTTTTAGCCATTCGCGACAGTTTGTGATTATCTGCGCACCCACTCGCCGCAAGTCGTTATAGCCATTTACTGCGTTTTAACCACCATGCAACGCCACCCACCAATATCACCAACATCAGGCAGAACGTGACAAAACCAAACGGTGCATCGCCGCCGGGAATTCCCCCTAAGTTGACGCCAAATAAGCCAGTTAAGAACGTCGTCGGCAGGAAAACCATCGCCAAAAGCGACATTGTATAGGTGCGGCGGTTCATTGCTTCGGTCATCAACGCAGTGATTTCATCCGACAGCACCGTGGTGCGCGCAATACTGGCATCCAGATCTTCCAGCCCACGCCCTAATCGATCGGCAATTTCCTGCATTCTGCGGCGATCGTCATCCTGCATCCAGGGCAGTTTCTCGCCAGAAATACGCGAGAACACATCGCGCTGTGGCGTCATATAACGGCGTAACACGATAAGCTGTTTGCGAATCAGCGCCAGCTCGCCGCGCGGCGGAATTTTTTGCTCCAGCAAATCCTCTTCCAGATCGATGATTTTCTCATGCAAATCATCAATAAACTCGCTGGTATGATCGGTCAACGATTCCGCAATAGAAACCAGCCAGCTTCCGCTGTCCGTCGGGCCATTGCCTTCCTTCAGATCGGTAAGAATCTCGTCGATAGCCAGAACTTTACGGCGTCGGGTAGAAATAATCAGCTTGTCAGTAATGAATACCCGAACGGCCACCAGTTGATCCGGCCGTGCATTGGCATTTAGGTTAATGCTGCGCAGCGTAATTAGTGTACCTTCACCCAAACGCGTGACTCTGGGACGAGCACTTTCCCCCGCCAGCGCATTGCGTACGCTATCCGGCACCAGTGTCGTTTTATTCAACCAGCGCACACTGGCAGGCAAGGTAGAATCCAGGTGTAGCCAGCAAGGTTTCTCGCTGTTAACCACATCCTGCTCGCCAATCGGAGTCACGCCCCCCTTTCCATCCAACTGATACGCATGAACCGCACCGCTGTGTTGCAACTCTTTTCCTGCCAGGGATTCCACGTCTTGCCTCCAACGGTTTTGCTATCAGCTTTTTGGCTATCAGTGTTGCGCTCTGCCAGCCGGAGCGGCCATCACGATCGCTCCGGCTTTATCGCCACATCATTCGATGCCTTAATACGGTACTTAATGCTTTTCGATGTAAAGCATGTGGCTGTAGGCCACGTCTTCAGGGTTAGTAATCGGGTAGCCCTTCACCCACGGTTTGATCAAGCGTCCGTTGGTGTATTGATAGATCGGCGCAATTGGTGCTTCATCCATCAAGATTTGTTCTGCTCGGTTGTAGTCCGCATTCAGCGCCTGCGGGTTAGTCTGATTCCCCGCTTCATCTAGAACGCGATCGTAATTCGCGTTTTTAAAGCGCGCGATATTCCCGCTGTGGTGCGAAGCCAGCAGTGAGAGAAATGTTGACGGCTCGTTGTAGTCACCGACCCAGGACGCTCGCACGACGTCAAAATTACCGCTATTACGGCTGTCGATATAGGTTTGCCACTCTTGATTGGACAAACGCACGTCTACGCCTAGCGTTTTCTTCCACATGGAGGCCACGGCAATCGCGATCTTCTGGTGGCTTTCCGACGTGTTATACAGCAGCGATAATTTCAGCGGGTTATTTGGACCATAGCCCGCCGCGGCCATCAGCGCTTTTGCCTGCGCATCCAGCTCATCCTGAGAATACTGCTGCAACAGGCTTTCCGTCGGTTTGAAGCCCGCGGTGACATCCGGCGTAAAGTGCCAGGCCGGCTTTTCCCCCGTGCCCAATACTTTTTCCGCAATCACTTTGCGATCGATAGCGTAAGACAGCGCTTTTCGCACTCGTACGTCATTGGTCGGCGCACGCTGCGTGTTAAACGCGTAATAATAGGTGCCAAGCTGATCCGGCGTATAAACCTGGCCGGGCAAGTCTTTCAGCAGCTTTTGGTACAGGTTTTTAGGAAACGACTCGGTGATATCAATATCCCCAGAGAGATAGCGCTTCGTCGCGTTCGATTCCTGATTGATCGGAACAAAGGTCACCTTTGTCAGGCGCGTGTTAGCGTTATCCCAATAATATGGATTCTGCGTGAGCACCAGCTTCTCATTAACCACGCGCTGATCCAGCTTAAACGCACCATTGCCAATCAGATTGCCCGGCTTCGTCCAGTCGTTCCCGAATTTTTCTATCGTGGCCTGATGCACTGGAAACAGGCTGAAATTCGCCGTCAGGCTGACAAAATAAGGTACGGGCTTGCTGAGCTGCACTTTCAGCGTGTGATCATTGACGGCCGTCACACCAAGCTGATCGACAGGCAGTTTGCCCGCGAGAATCTGCTCGGCGTTCTGGATCCCCGCCAGTCGAGCAAACCAGGCGAATGATGAGCTGTTTTCAGGAGTGACCAGACGACGCCAGCTGTAGACAAAATCCTTTGCCGTAACGGGTTCACCGTTAGACCAGCGGGCATTATCACGCAGGGTAAAAATAAACGTACGGTTATCGGTCGTCTGCCAACGCAGCGCTACGCCTGGGACGATGTTCCCCTGCGCATCCTGATTGACCAGCCCTTCAAACAGATCGCGTGCCACCTGAGCTTCCATCAGCCCCACCGCTTTGATTGGATCGAGGGAAGCCGGTTCATCTTTAATGTGGCGGACAATTTCTTGCTTCTCAGCCAGAACCGTTCCCGCCGGAACCTGCGCCGCGACGGCATTGCCCGTCATGGCCGCCATCAACGCGGCATAAAATGCAGAATATCCATAGTGCATGATGATTTGACCTGAAAGCGTAATGAATTGATTGAAGAATATAATAGTCAGAAATCAGCGCTATCATCCAGCGATACCCCCGCAATTTGTCAGCCCGCATCGCCGTTTGCGTCTCTGGGCCGATTTTTTTATGATGAAACGCATAGGTAACCACAGGGTGACAACATGGAAAACCCGATCATTCCTCTTCAGGCGCGCCAACAACGAGGCAATTTACCGTCGCTGGGCGAACCGTATGGGAAATCGCTGCTGGGCGCACCGCTGCTGTATTTCCCAGCCGAATTAGCTCCCTCAGAGAGTGGGCTGATTATTGCCGGAACACACGGCGATGAAACCGCCGCAGTCGTGGCGCTGTCTTGCGCGCTACGCACCCTCTTTTCAGGCCAGCGCCGCCATCACGTGATTCTTGCAGTGAACCCGGATGGCTGTCAGTTGGGCCTGCGTGCCAACGCTAACGGTGTCGATCTCAATCGCAATTTTCCGACCAGTAACTGGCAGCAGGGGAAGACGGTCTACCGCTGGAATAGCGCCGCAGATGAACGCGATGTCGAGCTATCCACGGGCGAAACGGCAGGTTCAGAGCCGGAAACAAAAGCCCTTTGCTCGCTGATTGAGAAACTTAATCCTCACTGGGTTGTCTCTTTTCATGAGCCACTCGCCTGTATTGAGGACCCACATCGTTCCGAACTGGGTCAATGGTTGGCGCAGCGGTGCGAACTGCCGTTAGTATCGAGTATCGGTTACGACACGCCTGGCTCTTTCGGAAGTTGGTGCGCCGATCGTTCGCTTCATTGCATTACCGCTGAGCTTCCGCCAATCTCGGCAGATGCCGCCAGCGAGTGCTATCTGAAAGCGATGGTCGCGCTGCTAAGCCAGCAATTTTAATCGTAATTTTTATACCAATGTTGCTAATGTTGCCCTAAACTGAGCAGCGTGTTAATCACCTGTAATTAAGGACGCAAACATGTCACAGAACGTACATTTTCAAGGCAATCCTGTGCCAGTAGCAGGGTCATTCCCAGCCAAAGGAAGCAAAGCCCCAGCATTTACTCTGGTGGCTAAAGATCTGTCTGATACCCCGCTGAGCAACTATGCTGGCAAGCGCAAAATCCTGAACATTTTCCCAAGCATCGATACCGGTGTTTGTGCCGCGTCCGTGCGCAAATTCAACCAACTGGGTTCTGAACTGGATAACACCGTTGTTCTGTGTATCTCTTCCGATCTGCCGTTCGCGCAGTCCCGTTTTTGCGGCGCGGAAGGTCTGAATAACGTTGTTGTGCTGTCTACTCTGCGTGGCGGTGAGTTCAAAGAGAACTATGGCGTTGCTATCGCCGATGGCGCGCTGAAAGGTCTGACTGCTCGTGCGGTTGTCGTACTGGATGAAAACGACAACGTGCTGCACAGCGAGCTGGTGAACGAAATCACCACTGAACCAGACTACGATGCAGCACTGGCTGTTCTGAAATAAGATAAGCTACGCTGAATTACATGAAAAACGGCTGCGCAAGCAGCCGTTTTGTTATTTACTCTTCATCGTCCCCTGCCGATTTGCGTTGGCTGAGTCCATATTCCCGCAGTTTGTTGGCTATCGCCGTGTGCGATACACCTAACCGCTTCGCCAGTTTACGTGTGCTTGGATAAGATTGATAAAGGCGGGTCAGCACGGAGCGCTCGAAACGTTTGTTGATATCGTCCAGAGAACCATCAAGCAGGGTTTCATCTTGCGGGGCATCAATCGAAAACGCAGGAAGGTCGATGTCCTGCATATGCAGTTCGTTACCTTCCAACTGCGTCAGTGCGCGATAAATGGTATTTCGTAGCTGCCTAACGTTGCCCGGCCAGCCGTACTGCGGCAGGAAATGCTCCACATCTGCGGCCAGTTTGGGGCGCGGAATCCCCTGTTCGTCGGCAAAGCGCGCCACGAACAGCTCGGCCAGCGGCATAATGTCTGCCGGACGTTCGCGCAGCGGCGGTAATATCAGCGTGAGTACATTAAGGCGATAATAAAGATCCTCCCGGAATTCACCGCGCTGCACCAGCTCCAACAGGTTTTTCTTGGTCGCGCAAATCACCCGCACATCGACATGGACTTCGTGATCTTCACCGACGCGGCGGAATGTCCCGTCATTCAGGAAACGCAGCAATTTAATCTGCATTTGTGCCGACATTTCACCGACTTCATCCAGCAGAACCGAACCGCCGTTCGCCTGTTCGAAGAAGCCTTTTTTGCCTTCCTGCGCATTGAGATACGCGCCGGGCGCATGGCCGAACAGTTCACTCTCCATCACATCATCGGGTAACGACGCGCAGTTCAGCGCCAGGAAAGGGTTCTTGCCGCGTGGTCCGCGCAGGTGGCAGGCTCGCGCCAGCATATCTTTGCCCGTTCCCGTATCACCGACGATCAGCAACGGTGCGTCCAACATCGCTAATTTGCGCGCCTGATCGACTACCTGACGCATTTTCGGGCTAACGGCCACGATATGATCGAACTCATGTTCATCATTCACGGCGAGATTCTGCAACTGGCGGCCCATGCGAGCAGCCGATTTCAGCATCACCAATGCGCCCGCCGTTGCCACTTTACCGGCATCATCTTCCAGACGGACAGGCGTCATTTCCAGCAGGAAATCCTGACCGCGAATCACCACACGCTCCGCCACGACAGCGCTACTCTTCTCCAGCCAGTTGGCGAAATTGAAACCGGGAATCATGCTGCCAATCGTCAAATCGCTGATGGTCTCTGCCGATTGTTCAAACAGCGCCAGCGCCGCGGGGTTAAACAGTTCCAGCTTTCCCTTCATATCCAGTGAGAATACCGGTTCAGGCATCGATTCCAACAGCGCATTCAACGCCCGATGCTCGCGCTCAGACGGCATGAACGCCACGGTACGCACATCGCTGACGCTTTCAATACGGCGGATTTCCGTCATCAGCAGACGGAAATCATCAAAATCGAGGGTGGCAAAATTGAGGTAGATACGACCAATAGACGCAATTTCAATGCCGCGTAAATCAATATTGCGTGACGCAAGTAGATCTAACAGTTCACGGACCATACCAATGCGGTCTTCACAAATCACTTCCAGATGCATCAACGGCTACCTTCTTCAAGAGACACGATATGGCTATTGCTACTGATAATACCCTTTCGTTTGCACCGGATGAAGTAAGGTGGCAGCAAAAGTTGACACATCTGTACGTTTTTTCCACGTCAGTGATGAAACGGGGTTAAGACAGCGGCGTCGTTGCCATCGCCACAATGGTTCGAATGCCTTCCAGATAGTTACCGAGGCGTAAATTCTCATCAAAACTATGCTGATTATTATCGGCATTCACCAGAGGAACGATGACGTAAGGCACTTTCAATACGCTGACCGCGCCGCTCATCGGCAGCGTCCCACCCATCATACGATTCTTCTCCGGTGCGATGCCACGCGGTGCGGTTGTAGTCGCAACCGCCCAGTGCCCCAGCGGGGAATCGATCTCGGTTCTGGCCGCATAGGCGCTGCTCGGATAGGCCGTCAGGCTAAGGGAAATCAGATGCGGATACTGCTCACGTTCGGCCTGCGTAGGCGCTTCACCAGCAATGATATGAAAGCCTTTGCTGGCGATATACTGGCGTAACAACGTATACATATCATCCGGCGGCGTCTCCGGCACGGTGCGAATATTCACGCTGGCCGTCGCGGTTGACGGAATCGCATTCGAGGCCTTTTTGCCCGTGTCGCCCGCTTTAATGCCGAGAATATCCAGCGAAGGATATTGCACCGCCTCTGCCGCATTGCTGGCGACCTTCTCTAACTGAGCAACACCAAAGCGTTTCTCCAGCGCACCTGCGGGCGGCGCGGTCTCTGAGACTTGTTTTTTATCGCTCTCGCTAAGCGTGACGCGGTCATAGTAACCGGGGATCGTGACCTTACCGTCCGCATCCTTCATACTGGCCAACAGCGTAGCCAGATTTTGCACTGGATTCGGAATGACATTGCCATAGCCGCCGCTGTGTGCCGCCGCGTTTGCACCGAAAACCGTCATATCGATTTGGATTGAGCCACGATTGCCAAAGTTGATGCCAGGACGATTGCTGGATGGCATCGCGCCGTCATAAATCACCATCCCATCGCTTTTCAGCAGCGTCAGATTGTCGACCATCACCGTCGTCAGGCCGGGCGAGCCTTTTTCCTCTTCAGAATCCAGCAGCACTTTGATGTTGACCGCAGGTTCAACGCCCTTATCTTTCATCGCGTCCATGGCGGCAAGAAACATCGCGATCGGCCCTTTATCATCGGCCGATGCCCGGGCAAAGAGGCGCCACTCTGGGTTGATATCCCCTTTCAGAAGACGTGACTCAGCCAGCGTCTGCCATTTGCCCGCAGCATCTTTTTCTTTCAGCACGGGCTGCCACGGCGGCGTTTGCCACTCGGACGGATTCACGGGCTGTCCGTCAAAATGCATGTAGAACAAAATGGTTTTACGATCGGCTTTTGGCGTGCCCAGCTCAGCATAAACCAGCGGTTTATCACCATTTGCCAACTGCTGTGTGGTGAAGCCACGTTTCTGAAAAGCCTTTTCCAGCCAGTCGGCATTACGCTGGATATCCGCAGGCACGGCAGCATCATTTGGCAACGTGAGTAATTCGAGATATTCAGGGAAGCTGTTTTGCGCGTAACGTTCCGCATCGGCAGGTGCCAGTACCAGCTGTGCGCTGGCAGGTGAGCAGAGAATAGCTGCCGACAGCGACAGTGCCGCCAGAGTCAATTTTTTACCGGGAATCATAAAAACGTCCTGTTATACAGAAATGAGGGTTTTTTATCCTACACACGATTTTGTAACAACGGTACTGTCTGCCAAAATAGCGCGCGGCTTATACTGCATTTCCTCGTTAAGCAACGATAAAACGACGATGGCACACTGCCTGCACCATCGTCTTCACCCCTACCGCCCTTTTTGCAGCGTTTCTTTCACCTGGCCAATCAGTTCGCGGCGGAAATCACCGAGACGCGGTTTGTCATCCAGCCACGGCAGCGGGCGGCACAGCTCCATCGCTTTGATGCCCAGACGCGCGGTCAGCAGCCCTGCGCCAATGCCCTGTGCAGCACGGGTTGATAGCCGCGCTGCAAGATCCTGCGACATCCAGTCCATGCCAATTTCCCGCACCAGCTCCGATGCACCAGCAAACGCGATATTGACCAGCACTAGCCGGAACAGGCGAATGCGGCTGAAATAGCCGAGTTCGATGCCGTACAGCGCGGCAATACGGTTAATCAGGCGCAGGTTGCGCCAGGCGATAAATGCCATGTCCACCAGCGCCAGTGGGCTGACGGCGATCATCAATGTGGATTCCGCAGCCGAGCGGCTGATTTCACGCCGCGCCTGCTTGTCCAGCACGGGCTGAACCAGACGTGCATACAGCTCCAGTACTTCGCGGTCGTTGTGGGTTTCATGGAGGGAAGCCTGCCAGCGCTGTATCGCCGGATGGCCGCTATCCAGCCCCGCCTGCCGTGCCAGCTTTTCGCAGAATTCACGCCCACGCCCCACGCCGTGGCTATGCAACAGATCGCGGGCCACGTCACGCTCTTCCGCGCGCTCGCGCAAGCGATAGAGGCGTCGCCACTCGACGGCCAACGAGCCGACGCCCGCCGCCACAATCAGGCTGCCTGCAGTAATGCCGCCCAGCGCGATCCAATCCTGCTGCACCCAGGCGTTATGCAGAGACTGCACGCCCTGCGCCAACGCGCTGACGCCAAACAGCCCGATTCCCGCCATCACCATACGTCGCCACAGGCTGCGCTTTGGTCGCAGCGCCGCGCTGATCGCCTCTTCCGCAGCACCTTCTTCCGGTACTTCTTCTTCGCGGCTGATCGGGGAAAACGGCGTGCCGCTCTGCTCGTCAAACGCCAACCCGGCACGCAGCTGCGGCTGTGGCTCTTGCGGTGAAACGTCATCGAACGTAACTCGTGGTTTCAGTGGTTCGCTCATCGCAATTTATCCTTTAACAGAAAGTCCATGACCGTATCCAACCGGATATGCGGCAACGGTGTGTCTACCGTCATTTCTCGCGGACGAAATTGATCGAAATGGAAGCCCTGCGTTTGCCAGAATGCCGCACCCGGTAAACGCGCGGGCACTTCACCGGGGTAGACCGTCAGCGGCTGACCGTCGCTGAGTCGATGCCCTTTCAGCGCAGGAATTTTCTGGCCCTGATGATCAACGACCCCGCTCTGCGTTGACTGGATCGACGCAATGCCTTCACAGCGCATATCGATGCCTTCAAACGCCGCGTTCTGCCACGCTTCCTGCACCAGTTGCTGAAGCAACGACACCAGATTGGCATGCTGGTCAGCGGTAATGTGATCCGCTTTACTCGCCGCAAACATCAGTTTGTCGATGCAAGGCGAGAACAAACGCCGGAACAGCGTGCGCTTCCCGTAATGAAAACTTTGCATCAGTTGGGTGAGCGCCAACCGCATATCGTTAAACGCATGAATGCCGCTATTGAGCGGTTGTAGGCAATCGACCAGCACAATCTGCCGGTCGAAGCGTACGAAGTGATCCTTATAAAATCCTTTGACGACCGACTGACAGTAATAATCAAAACGCTTGCGCAGCATGCCGATGTTGGTTTTCTCATCCGCCTGCGCTAGCTTAGCTTCACCGATCTGATTCACCTGCGGCCAGGGGAAGAATTGCAGCACCGGCGCGCCCGCCAGATCGCCCGGCAGCACAAACCGCCCCGGTTGAATAAAGTGCAGCCCTTCCTGTTTACAGCGATGTAGATAGTCGGTGTAAGCCTGCGCCACTTCGGCAAGCTGATTTTCATCCGCCGGGGCCAGTGGGTCGACTTTCTCACATAGCGCCAGCCAGGGTTTGGCCCACTCGGTGCGCCCCCCTTGCAGCAAGCCGCCCATCTGCTGCGACCAGCTCAAATAGGTCTGCTCCAGCAGCGGCAGATCCAGCAGCCATTCGCCGGGGTAATCGACAATTTCCAGATAGAGCGTCGAGGTATCTTTAAAGTGGCGCAGCAGCGAATCTTTTGAGCGATAGCGCAGCGCCAGACGAATCTCACTTACGCCACGTGTCGGCGTTGGCCAAGCTGGCGGGGAACCATACAGCGCGGCCATGCCCTCATCATAGGCGAAGCGTGGCACGCCCAAATCGCGCTGCGGCACGCGTTTCACCCCCAGCAAACGCTCTTCGCGCACGGGGGAAAACATCGGCAAATGGGCACCGCTGTGGGTGTTCAATAATTGATTGACGAACGCGGTGATAAATGCGGTTTTGCCGCTGCGGCTCAACCCAGTGACGGCAATCCGCAGGTGGCGATCTACGCCGCGATTGACCAGAGAGTTAATTTCGTTCTGTAGTCGACTCATCGAATGAACTATCACTCCTTTGGTTGGGAGATATACTGTTGAGAGCTATATGTAATTGAGAACTGTATGTAATTGAGAACCATATATCGCTGAGAGATATATCGTATCAATATAATAAAATCAGACAAACGCCTCACGCCGATATAAGTTCAACCGCGATCACCTACCTCATACCGTATTTTTACCGTCAAAATGTAAAGAAACGACAATTTTAAGACAACTCTTAGCAAGCAATAAGACAACTCTTAGCAAACAAATTGTTAACGTATATACCCTGAAATTGTACCAAGTAACAAATCTTGTCCCAATAACAATCAATAATTCAGGTTAATTAATTATGCTACGGAATGCGTCGTTCACTGACGGGTATCAACCTGCGCGTCTCAGCCAACTTGCGCTATTTATTTTATTGACCACCTCAGCAAGCAGCTGGGCGGCAGATAATAATCTGACGCCTCTTGCCGCACCGGACCGGGTGGATGAACAGCTGAATATCAACCAGCAGGATCGCCAGCGTGCGATGCAGCAGCAATTAGCGCCACAAACGCCCGATGTTCGTTTGCAGCCCCCCTCTTCATTCTTTACTAAGCTGCAATTTCCTCAGGAACAGCAGTGCTTTACGCTGTATCACATTATCCTGACTGGCAAAGAAGATTTTCCCTCCTGGCTGCGTATCCCGCTGCAACAGTTGGCCGATCAGGGCAAAGGTCAGTGCCTGGGCGCTCAGGGTGTCAACCTGCTGATGAGCGCACTGCAAAACCGTCTGATCGACCATGGCTACGTCACCGCGCGCGTGATGGCGCCGCCGCAAAACCTGAAAACCGGCACCCTGCATATCACCCTGATTCCAGGCAAAACGCGCCAAATCGAATTGACCAAAGAGAGCGATCGCTACGTGAGCCTCTGGAGCGCCATGCCAGCGCGTGAAGGCGAACTGCTGGATCTGCGTGATATCGAGCAGGGACTGGAAAACCTGCAGCGCGTGCCAACCGTACAGGCAGAAATGGCGATTGTTCCAGGCGAACAGCCAGGCGAAAGCGACATTAACGTGACCTGGAAACAGGAAAAAATGTGGCGTCTCGGCGCGACGCTCGATGACTCCGGCACCGAAACCACCGGTCGTTATCAAGGCGGCCTGACGCTGTATATCGATAATCCCTTCGCGCTCAGCGATCTATTCTACATTTCCGGCAACCATGACCTGGAATCCGGCAGCGAAAAAGGCAGCAAGAACTACATGCTGCACTACTCAGTGCCGTTCGGTTACTGGATGGCGGGTGTCACCGCCAGCGGCTACGACTACAACCAGAATGTGGCGGGCGCGTATGAAGACTACAACTACAGCGGCAACAGCAAAAACCTTAACTTCCAACTGAGCCGGGTGCTGTACCGCAGCGGCAGTCAGAAAACCTCGATGAGCTATGAAATTCTGACGCGCGAATCACAGAACTTCGTCAACGATACCGAAGTGGATGTGCAGCGGCGTAAAACCAGTGCCTGGCGTCTGGGCCTGCAGCACCGCCACTACTTCGGCGCCACCACACTTGATACCGCGGTGAGCTATCAGCGCGGCACTCGCTGGTTCGGCGCGATTCCGGCGCAGGAAGAGTATTTCGATGAAGGCACAGCACTGGCGAAAATTATCCAACTCAATGCCCAGTTGGATATGCCGTTTACAATAGGAAACCAGACCTTCCGGTATAACGTCCAGTATCTGCGCCAGATCAACCACACCAAACTAACACCTCAAGATCAACTGTCGATTGGTAACCGTTGGACCGTGCGCGGCTTCGACGGTGAACGCACCCTGACGGCCGACCGCGGCTGGTTCGTGCGCAACGATCTGGCCTGGCGCACGCCGCTGCCCAACCAGGAACTGTATCTCGGCGCTGACTACGGTGAAGTTGACGGCACGCGTGATTACCTCGTCGGAAAACATCTGGCAGGCGGCGTCCTTGGTCTGCGCGGCAACGCCTTTAACACGGGCTACGACCTGTTTGTCGGTGTGCCGTTCTCCAAACCGGAAGGCTTCCACACTAGCCCAGTCACCCTCGGCTTTAACCTCAGCTGGCAGTATTAAGGAGGCGCGTGATGAAAATACCTGTTAATGGCTATCAGTTAACCGCCCCGCTGCTCGGTGGCCAGTTCAGCGAAGCAGAAGCGCTTGGCGCGGCAGTCTGGCTGTGGATGCATTCGGCACAGCACCGCGATATTCCGCTCAGTGTTCTGCCGACGCTGCTGTTGCCCGCCATCAAACATCAACAGTTTGTGATCGCCAGCCGCGATGACAAGCCGATGTTTTTCCTCAGTTGGGCGTGGATGGATGAAGAAGCGGAACAGCGCTACCTCACCGGCCCCGGCATCCTCGTGCAGCCACAGGACTGGACCAGCGGTGACCGTCTGTGGTTCCGCGACTGGGTCGCCCCCTTCGGTGACCAGCAGACGTTTCGCCGCATCGTCGGCGGCACGCTGTTTCCCCACTTATGTGGCCGTGCGCTGTACCACAAAGGGGCGGAACGCGGACAACGGGTACTGCAGTTCCGTGGCGATGACGTCACCCAACAACAATTCAAACTCTGGCAGCAGAACACGCCGCTGGTTGCTTAACATCACTTTTAGCAGGGATAACTTTTCGTGAATAAGAACCTCTATCGCATCATTTTCAACAAGGCTCGCGGCCTGTTAATGGTGGTTTCCGAAATCAACCGTGGCCAGGGCAAAAATGGCGCAAACGGCGTCGGCCATACACTGAGCCAGCTGATTGGCCGGATGAAACCCACCGCCTTCCTGACCATGACCGCACTCGGTCTGGTCACGCTCGCGCCACAGGCGCTGGCGGCCGGGATTGTCGCCGACAAGAGTGCACCGGGCGGGCAGCAACCGAATGTGATGCAGAGCGCCAACGGCACGCCGCAGGTCAATATCCAGACGCCAAGCGCCGGTGGCGTATCGCACAACAAATACACCCAGTTCGACGTCGATAACAAAGGCGCGATTCTGAATAACTCCCACAAGCAGGTACAGACCCAACTGGGCGGCTGGGTGGCGAGTAACCCATGGCTGGCGAAAGGCGAAGCCAAAATTATTCTTAACGAAGTCAATTCGCGTGACCCAAGCAAGCTGAATGGCTACGTCGAAGTCGCAGGCCGTAAGGCGCAGGTGGTGATTGCCAACCCGGCAGGTATCAGCTGCGACGGCTGTGGCTTTATTAATGCCAACCGCGCCACCCTGACCACCGGCACACCGCAAATCACCAACGGTGAACTGCGCGGCTACCGCGTGGGCAGCGGTGAGATCGTGGTTGAAGGCGCTGGCATGGACAGCAGCCGGCAGGACTACACCGATCTGATTGCCCGCACCGTGAAAGTGAATGCCGGTATCTGGGCGAAAGATGTGACCGTCACCACCGGTAAAAACGAAGTGGCCGCCGATAACAATAAGGTTGTCGATAACAGCAGCGCCAGCAGCGCAGCGGAGAGCGACAGCAGCGACGTCAAACCGACACTGGCGATCGACGTCGCCCAACTGGGCGGCATGTATGCCGGTAAAATCCGTCTGGTGGCGACCGAGCAAGGGGTCGGCGTCAGCAACAAAGGCACACTCGGCACGCAGGCGGGTGATATCACCATTAACGCTAATGGCGATATCGTTAACAGCGGCACCGTCAATGCCGGGCAGGATCTGCTGCTGGGCGGTAAAAAAGTCGATAACAGCGGCACCCTGTTTGCCCAGCGCGACCACAGCACCACTGCCAGTGACGGGGTGACCAACAGCGGCCTGATCGCCGCCAAAGGCAACACCAGCGTGCGCGGCGCCACCATCCGCAACAGCAAAGGCGCGGCCATTGCCGCCGGGATGAAAACCGATGGCACGCTGGCCAACAGCGGCAATCTGACACTCGCCAGCGACGGCAAACTGACCAGCCAGGGTCAGGCGCTGGCCGGTGGCGATCTGAACGCCAGCGCCAGCCAGATTGATCTCAGCGGCAGCGATACCGCCGCGCATCACGCCACGCTGACCAGCAGCAGCGATATCATCACCGACGACGCACAGCTGCTGGCAAGTGGCGATTTGAAACTCTCAGCGGCCGGTAAACTCAGCAACGATCGCGGCGTGATTAACGCCAATGCGCTACAGGTCAGTACGCCGGTTATCAGCAACCGTGGCGGCCAGTTACTGCAGAGCGGCGACCGCGATCTGCAACTCAGCAGCGACAGCATTGATAACCAGAATGGCCGCATCGCCGCCAACGCCAAAAAACTCAGCGTGCAGAGCGCCAGCCTGAATAACCAGGGCGGCACCATCATGGCGGCCGGTTCCGGCTCGCTGGATGTTGCGGCCAGCAGTGAACTGAATAACCAGAACGGTACGCTTGCCGCCGCCAGCGACCTGGCAATCGCCACGCCGGTGCTGAACAACAACCTGGGGCAGATTTCCGCCAATAAACAGCTGACGCTCGATCAGCAAAACACCAGCGCCCTCTCCCGCGCCACAGCCATCAGCAGCGATCTGCGTATCAGCAATGAAGGGGGTCGTCTGGTGGCGGGTCAGCAGCTGACCTTCCGCGGTCGCGAGATTAACGGCAGCGGTGAAATTCTGTCGCTTGGCGATATGGATCTCAGCTTCGCGAACGGCTTCAGTAACAACAATAAAACGCTGGCAAATGGCGATCTGACGCTGAACGTCAACAACAGCTTGATTAACAATGCGCTGCTTGGCGCAGGCGGTAAGCTGAATGTGCAGGCCAGCAACATCGATAACCAAGTCACAGGCGAACTGAGCGCGCAGCAGACCACGCTGAACGCCAGCGATACGCTGAGCAACCGTGGCCTGATCGACGGCGTGCTGACCCGCATCAATGCCAGCACCGTCAACAATATCGGTACCGGTCGTATTTATGGTGACGGTCTGGCGATCAGCGCAGCGACACTGAATAACCTGGCGGAAAATAACAGCAGCGCCACTATTGCGGCGCGTCAGCGTCTCGATCTGGGCGTCGGCACGCTGAATAACCATACTCATTCACTGATCTACAGCGGTGGCGATCTGGCCATTGGTGGCAATCTCGATGAAAACGGTGTGGCCAGCGGCAAAGCGGGCGACCTTAACAACCACAGTGCCACAATAGAGTCTGTCGGCAATATGGCGCTCAGCTTCACCGCGCTGAACAATATCAACGACAATTTTGTAACCCGCTTCGTACAGCTGTCAGAGAAGCAGAAAAATGAGTATATGGTGGTCGACCTGAATAATGGCGTTCACTATAGCCCTGACGACTACAACATCAGTTTCTACAAAAATGAAGTGCGTCATATCTGTATTGAAGGTGTGGTGTGTGGTCGTGACCACTATTATCAGTACAGCTACACCGAAACGGTGCGCGAAGAACAGATCGCACAGAGCGATCCGGCGAAAATTATTGCGGGCGGCCAGATTTCACTCGCCGGCGATAAGCTGCTGAATGACAAGAGCCAGATTATTGCTGGCGGCAGTCTGCTGACCGCCGTCAAAGAACTGGTAAACACCGAAGTCACCGGTCAGAAACTGACGGAAAAAGTCGGCCAGGTGATTGAGTGGGATCGTATTCATAAGAAAGGCACCGACAGCCAGAAAGCCAGAGCGTCCGCCTATACCCCGCCAACGGAAATTCAGTCCATCAGCCTCAGCCCAAGCGTGATGAAGGAGAATACCCAGGCGACCAGCAACGCGCCATCGCTGGCGGATTATGCCGCGCAGCGCGTGGAAGTGGCCGGACAGAACACCGATGTCATTCGCTCGATGACACCGGACGCTTCTCTGCCAACCGGCAGCCTGTTCACCACCCTGCCGGATGCCACCAGCAGCTATCTGATCGAAACCGATCCGCGTTTCACCAATCAGAGAACCTGGCTGAGTTCCGACTATATGCTGAGCCAGTTGCGGACCGATCCGTCGATCACGCAAAAACGTCTCGGCGATGGTTTCTATGAACAGCGTCTGGTGCGCGAGCAGATCGTTGAGCTGGTTGGCCAGCGTTACCTGGCGGATTACACCAGCGATGAAGAACAGTACAAAGGTCTGATGGAAGCCGGCGTCAGCTTCGCGAAGAAATTCAACCTGGTACCGGGCGTGGCGCTGACCGCCGAGCAAATGAAGCAGATCACCCAGGATATGGTGTGGCTGGTGGCGCAGGATATGAAGATGCCAGATGGCACCACCCAGAACGTGCTGGTCCCGCAGGTGTATGCACAGGTGCAGCAAGGCGACATGGACGGCAGCGGCGCACTGCTGGCGGGTAAGAACGTCAGTATCGGCGTCAGCGGCGGCATGCTAAACAGCGGTCGCATCAGCGCCACCCAACTGGTCAGCATTTCCGGCGACGAGATCGTGAATGTCGGCGGAGTCATCGCCGGTAAATCCGTATCGCTACAGGCGACCAACGACATCACCAATACCGGCGGCACGGTACGTGCGACCGATACCCTGCTCGCGCAGGCCGGACGTGATATCACCGTCGCTAGCGAGACCAATCACGCCGAGAGCCAGAACGGCAGCAACAGTTTCAGCCGTGACAATATCGACCGCGTGGCGGGCATGTATGTCCAGGGAGACGATGGCAAACTGCTGCTACAGGCAGGCCGTGATGTCAATCTGCAGGCCGCGCAGTTGGTCAGTTCCGGTGAAAACAGCCAGACGCAGATCGCCGCTAACCGCGATATCAATATGACCACCATTACCACCGGCAGCAGCGACAAGGTGGTGTGGGATAAAGATAACCACGTCGCACAGACGCTGACTCAGGTACAAGGCAGTGACGTCACCAGCGACGGCAATATCACGCTGAACGCGGGCAATAATATTAACGCTCAGGCGGCGAAACTGAATGCCGATCGGCAGCTTGCGCTGACCGCCACCAATGATATCAACCTCGGCAGCGCCAGCAGCCAGGAATATCTCGATATGAACTCGAAGGTGAAAGGTTCCGGCTTCCTGTCGAAACGCACCACGACCACCCGCGCCGGCTATGATGCCACGCTGGCAAACGGCAGCAGCCTGGGCGGGGAAAATATCGCCGTCAGCGCGGGTAACAACCTGAATATCACCGGCAGCGATGTGGCGGCGGATCAGGGTCTGGCATTACGTGCCGGGAATGACCTCAACGTCACGGCAGCGGAAGAGAGCCGCGACAGCTGGTCGATGAAGAAAACCACCAAGTCGGGTCTGATGAGCAGCGGCGGCATTGGCTTCTTTGTCGGCTCGATCAAAGAGAGTTCGACCTCCGATACCGCGGCGCTGACCCACAACAACAGCACGCTGGGCAGCGTCGATGGCGATACTAGCCTGGTGGCGGGTAATAATATCGCCGTGCAGGGTTCTGATGTGATCGCCGGTAACGACATCAATATGGTGGCGAACAACATCACCATTGATGCCGCGAATAACCAGAGCACCACCGACACCACTTACGAACGCAAACAGACGGGGCTGACGTTGGCGCTGTCCGGCGCGATTGGCAGCGCGATCAACACCGCCTACACCAGCGCGAAAGCCGCCGATGAGCAGCAGGATGGCCGTATGGCATCGCTGCAGAAGCTGAAATCCGGTCTGGCAGGCGTGCAGGCTGCTCAGGCGGCGGTACTGGCGTCGCAGAACACCACCGACCAGAACGCCATTGGTGTCAGCCTGTCGCTGAGTACTTCGAAGTCGAAGAGCGAGAGCCACAGCGAAGCGGTCAACGCCTCCGGCAGCACCGTGCAGGCGGGCAACAATATCAACCTGGTGGCGACCGGTTCAGAGAATGGCAACGATGGCGATCTGACCATCGGCGGCAGTCAGCTGAAAGCGGGCAACGATGTGTTGCTGTCGGCAAACCGCGATATCAACCTGCTGTCAGCGCAGAATACTCAGCTGCAGACCGGCAAAAACAGCAACAGCGGTGGCGGCATCGGCGTCAGCATCGGTGCGGGCCAAGGCGGTGCAGGAATCAGTGTGTTTGCCAATGCCAGTAAAGGTTCCGGTAATGAGAATGGCGATGGCCTGACACATACAGAAACCACCGTCGACGCCGGTAATAAGCTGACGGTCAACAGCGGGCGTGACACTACCCTGCGCGGCGCACAGCTGAGTGCCGATCAGGTCGTCGCCAATGTCGGCCGTAACCTGACGCTGCAGAGTGAGCAGGACGTTAATAACTACGACTCGAAGCAAAAGAACAGCTCAGCAGGTGCCAGCTTTACCTTTGGCAGCATGACTGGCAGCGTCAGCGCCAGCGTGGCGAAGGACAAAATCCACAGCACCTATAACAGTGTGCAGGAACAAACCGGCATCTTCGCGGGTGACGGCGGCTTCGATATCACTGTCGGTAACCACACGCAGTTGGATGGTGCCGTGATTGGCAGCACCGCCAGTGAAGATAAAAACCGTCTCAGTACTGGCACGCTGGGCTTCAGCAATATCAACAACCGTGCAGAGTTTGAGGTGTCACACAGCAGCGTCGGCATCAGTACTGGCGGGCTGGGCGCGCAGGATTTGCTGAAAAATGCCGTGCAAAATCTGGCGGCCAATGGCCTGGGTGCGGGTGGCAGCGATGGGAATGCTTCCGGTACGACTTATGCTGCCGTTTCTCCAGGATCGCTGATTATCCGTGATCAGGCGAACCAGCAGCAGGATGTCAGCGAGCTGAGCCGCGATGTCGAGCACGCTAACCAAAGTATCAGCCCAATCTTCGATAAAGCGAAGGAACAGCAGCGTCTGAACCAACTGCGCCTGATTAGCGACGTTGTTAATCAGGGCGTGGATATCACCCTCAGTCAGGGCCAGATTATGGCGAACAACGCGGGAATTAAGGCGGCTGGTGAGTGGGATGAGACCAAAGAGACGCGTCAGGAGTACTGGGCACGTGTACAAAATACCGCCGCGTATAAGGACATCAACGATCAATATAAAGCGGGCGGAGAGCTTAATAAAGGCATTCGTGCCGCAGCGGCAGCCATCACTGCGCTGGCGGGTGGTGATCCACTGAAAGCGCTGGCACAGGGTGCTGCGCCTTATCTGTCCAGCACCGTGCGCGATTTGACTCTGCAGAATAGCGACAATCCCACTGCCGCGCAGATCGCAGCCAATGCCATCGGTCACGCTATCGTTGGCGGCGTGGTGGCTGAGCTTTCCGGTTCCAACGCCACTGCAGGAGCAGTTGGTGCAGCAGGTGGTGAGCTGGCCGCGCGAGCGATCGTCGACTATCTCTATCCAAACAGAACGGTTGAGTCACTGACTGATGATGAACGGGCGAAAGTCAGTAATCTGGCGTCTCTGGCTGCCACCATGGCAGCAGGTCTGGCGAGCGATTCTTCGGCAGGCGCTGTGGCAGGACATGACGCGGGTAAAAATGCCGTTGATTATAATCTGCTGTCAAATAAGTACGGCGTTGAAAAACTGAGTAAAGAAGGTCGCGCGCTGTATGAAAAACTAAAAGCCGCCGGTATCGGTGGTATGGATGAACTACAGGAACGCTTTGCTGCCTGTGGCTCTAATGGTAAATGCCAGACCGAGATCCGCAATGAGTACCGTAAACGGGAAAAAGAAGCGGGTGAAAAGCTGGTCGCGATGTATCAATCAGGGGCAATAACGGCTGATGAGTTCGGCTATCTCGTAACAGATTATGCCAGAACCATGATGAATGGTGCGCAACAGGGCCAGTTAAATTCTGATTACTCTGGATTCATCGGTGACATCTATACACAGACGGGCATTGACTGGACACCGATGGGCGTCGCTGGCAATCCTTATGTCGCCGCCATTAAGGGCAGTGAACAGCTTGCTGAATGGAAAGCACAGGGACTGAGCGATGAGAAAATCCGTGAGCTGGCACTGAAAAACGATATCATTACCTCAGCGATGACGCCTGTTGATATCAATGGGATCCTCAGCTTATACGATAATGGTGCATCGGCGCAGGAAGTTGTAAAATTTGCTGCTGGCATGGCGTTCAACAAAGTCATACAAAAAACGCAGTCAGGCAACAAAGGGACGTCGGGTACCATTGGTACTCCTGCAACGACAGCTAAAAATCCGCTAAGTCCCGTTCAGCAACGTGATGTTCATGGCAATGAAATTGTTTATCGGACGATGTCACCTGAGCAATTCAGGCAGTTTGAAAGAACAGGGGTGATGCCAGCGACCACTGAAACATCAGTTTCTCCAGTGCTATCATACTCTTCTAAGTACGATGGTATAACAGTGAAAATTACTGTTAAATCAGGCACTTTCTCCGAACTGGAAAAAATTGGTATTGCCGCAAACAGTGCTGCAGCGAAAGAATTGCCCAATATGTCCACCCAAACGGGTAAATGGATGGAAACCAATACTCGCTTCAAGGTTGAAGGAGGACAGATGACGACACAACTTGGACAAGGCAAAGGAATGGAGATTTTTAATAAAAACATCGTCCATTTTGAACAGGTTAAATAACAGGAAAGCATTATGCTGTTAAATCTTGAAAACTCGAAACACCCTATGAAAATTGTCTATCTTCTTTCAGAAGAACTCAGAGGGGACCCTGAGCAAGTGGCTTTAACGCAGGCTCTGACTCTCGATCCATCAAGACCAGCCATGGGCCTGAAGGGAGCCAATGGTCTTTTTGGCTCATCCGAGTGGTGGAGTAGCATTGAACAGGGAAAAATGCGTTTACTGCACAGATCTGGCACGATCACAAGAACCTATGTGGCAGGACAAGATCCCTCTCCGGTAGATAACTGTTTCAGTTTGCTGCTGGATGATGGCTCTGTCATTGAAGAAAGCATTTATAGCCATATCGATGATGAAGATAAGAAGCTGTTCCGCCCGGGAGCCAGGGTGGATATCGTTTATGCACTTGATGAACTTAAGAGAACATCAGCCAATGGCGATAAATGTTATTCTGATATCGTGCTGGAAATAGCGATTTCTTTACAACCCATTAAATGATAACGAAATACGCTAATTAAAATAATGACACCTTTATAATATTGCACTCCCCACCTCTGGTGGGGAGCTGTTAGTCTTAAAAACTGAGCGCAGCATTACTGTAAAATACCCATTACTTTTCAAACCCATTAGGAATGAAACAAGTGAAAAAATTACTGCGAAATAGTCTGGCAATAATAACACTCCTCTCTTCAGGCTGTTCTATTATGCCAAACAACTCTTTTTTCATTCCGCCCCATGAAACCAATGACTCCCCGTGGGTACGTATCGTAGATAACACAGAACAGACGAGTATTTACCAGACGTTAAATGGCAAACGCGCTGGCGGTCTTATTCGTTCCAGTGAATGGGTTTTACAGAACACCCAGGATCGCGGAATGCCAAAAGTATCTGGAGAGAAATACAATATTGACTACTACGAAACACCATTAGTGCCTGATGTTGAAACAGCGATTATCAACGTTTATGTTGAAAGCAAATACTCATGTCTTATTACCACCCGCTTTGTTCCGGAAAAAGGCAAAAAATATCAGTTCCAGTTGGAAGCCGATACGTTGCACTACCAGTGCCGCGTACAGGCCAGCGAGATGGTGAAGGACAGTGATGGTCAGTGGAAACTTGTCCCGCTCCAGAATGTTCGCTACAGCGCGAAAGAAGGAAATGGCTGGCATCCGATGCACAGTGGAATCGGATCATAGAGATTGCAGCGAAAAAGCAGCGCGACATTATCCACTCTCGACTCAAGTCGTACGGTGGATAATGTCAGCGAAAGAGTATAACCGATGACAAATTACAGGTGACGAAAGCGGTTCTGAACGCCAAACGTATCCGAGGTGACATAGCGTTCAATGCTACGCAGGCGCTGTTCGCTGGCCTGCAAGGTCGCATCCGCCTCATTCAGCAGTTGGCTGGGTGTCCGAGCCGTCTTTTCATCCTCAAACCCCATTCCCGCCGGAGCCGGATCGAGCATAAAGGTCAGAATGATGTACGCCACGATAGTGAAAAAGAACAGGCCGAAAAACATCGACAGCACCACGATTATCCGCAGGAGCTTCACCGGCACGTCAAAATAACGCGCTAAACCAGCACAAACCCCTTTCAGCATGCCCTCTTCCGGTATGCGATATAACGTTTTACCTGACCACGTATTTTTCATTACGATTTTCTCCAGTCCGGGTGTTCTGCATCCAGAATATCTTCCAGTGCCCTGATACGCTCACGCATACGGTTGGACTCTTCCGTTAAACGTGTCAGACGTTGCATATCGTTTTGTCCCAGTTGAGCACTGTTTTTACGCTGACTGTAATGTAGCCAAAGCCATATCGGTGCCACAAACAACATGAAAATGGTCAGCGGAATGGCAAGAAACAACGCACTCATTGTGTCTCCTTAGTTATTATTCACACGCCGGTGGCTGCCGTTTTCTAACGACAGCCCATCCGATGGCGTTACGCTCTTATTACTCTGCTGGCTTAACTTTAGCCTTAAGTGCCGCCAGCTGCGCGCTGATTTCATCGTCCGCTTTCAGTTCGGCAAACTGCTGATCCAGCGATTTTTGTTTCCCCAATCCGTGGCTTTCAGCTTCCGCTTCCATCGTATCAATACGGCGTTCGAACTGATCGAAACGCGCCATCGCTTCATCCAGCTTACCGCTGTCCAACTGGCGACGCACGTCACGCGACGATGCCGCAGCCTGATGGCGTAATGTCAGCGCCTGCTGGCGAGCGCGGGTTTCGCTCAATTTATTTTCCAGCTCGCCGATTTCACGCTTCATGCGCTCCAGCGTTTCATCCACGCTTTCGGCTTCATGCTGCAACACCGCGATCAGGTCGGTCAGCTTCTGCTTTTCAATCAGCGCCGCACGGGCCAGATCGTCTTTATCTTTACGCAGCGCCAGCTCGGCTTTTTCCTGCCACTGCTCCTGCTGACCGTGCGCTTGTTCAATACGACGGGCAATCTGTTTCTTTTCTGCCAGCGCCCGCGCCGAGGTTGAACGTACTTCAACCAGCGTATCTTCCATTTCCTGAATCATCAGCCGCACCAATTTCTGCGGATCTTCAGCTTTATCCAGCAATGAATTGATATTGGCGTTCACGATGTCGGCAAAACGAGAAAAAATACCCATAATTACATCCTCTTCATGATTTCCAGCGTCTGATTACGCCTGATTTATCACCGTGACCAGCCGAGCCAGTCGCGATCTCCCTATAGGTATATCAATAAGCATGCCAACTTTTAATTAATCTTAACTATCTGAAAAATAAAGAATAGATAATTTTGACTATTTCCCCCATTCCGTTAAATTAGTCAAATGCACTAACAGTTAGTAAAAATAACACGGTGAAACATCATGCTTCAGGAAAAAGAGAACCTGCTGGGCGAAGCCAACAGCTTTCTGGAGGTACTGGAACAGGTGTCGCAGTTGGCACAGTTGAATAAACCCGTGCTGGTGATTGGCGAACGCGGTACCGGTAAAGAGCTGATCGCCAGCCGCCTGCATTACCTTTCCCCGCGTTGGCAAGGGCCGTTCGTTTCTCTCAACTGTGCGGCGCTCAACGAGAATCTGCTCGACTCCGAGCTATTTGGTCATGAAGCCGGGGCTTTTACCGGGGCGCAAAAACGCCATCTGGGACGCTTCGAACGCGCCGACGGCGGAACGCTGTTTTTGGATGAGCTGGCCACCGCGCCGATGCTGGTGCAAGAGAAATTACTGCGGGTGATCGAATACGGCATGCTGGAGCGCGTCGGCGGCAGAGATCAGCTACAGGTTGATGTACGTCTGGTGTGTGCGACTAACGACGATCTGCCTGCGCTTGCTGCTAGCGGTAAATTCCGTGCGGACCTGCTCGACCGCCTGGCCTTTGACGTTGTGCAACTCCCGCCGCTGCGTGAACGGCAACAGGACATCATGCTGCTGGCGGATAACTTTGCGATTCAGATGTGCCGCGAGTTGCATCTGCCGCTGTTTCCCGGTTTTACGCCCGCCGCGCGCGAAACGCTGCTGAATTACGACTGGCCGGGCAATATTCGTGAGCTGAAAAACGTAGTTGAACGTTCGGTGTACCGCCACGGCGACAGCGAACAGCCTCTTGATGCCATCATTCTGAATCCCTTCCGCCGCACTCCCACTGTTCAGGAAACGCCGCTACGTGCAGCAATCAATCAGCCGGATTTACCGCTGGAGATGAAACCGTGGCTGCTGGAACAGGAGAAAGGCTTGATCGATCGGGCATTGAATCAGGCAAAGTTTAACCAGCGCAAAGCCGCTGAGCTGCTGGGATTAACCTATCACCAACTGCGTGGATTGCTGAAGAAACACGATATTGCGGTAAATGAGTGACGGTCTGGAAAGAAAATGCGGGCGAATTAACGCCCGCAGAGTAAATGGATTAATGGGTTAACAGCACGCGATTACGGCTCCACACCCCATACCAACGTGCCTTTATCGTGCACGGTGATTTTATCCCAGTTGGCGTAGCTCGTGACATTAGCACCGTATGAATAGTCATTCGTTTCATTCACGTTGCTCCAGTCACCGGCGTGGATACGCACCTGCACTTCACCGGTTTCTGCACCTGGCTGGAGGGTACCAGCGCCGCTGCTGAAGGTCACCAGAACGTAGCGGTTGGCTTTATCGGTGCTGGCGGCTGGCGTTCCTGTGCTGGTCACGATGTTGTTAGGGCCAACGTTCGCCCAGTCAACAAAGAGGTTCGCGCCGGGTTTGCCATCATCGTGGAAGTAGTAACGCACTTGCAGATCGCTCAGTTTGATCGGCGTACTTCCGGTATTTTTGATGTTGACGGCCATACGAATCGCATCATCGGAAGGGTTGTTATCCACATTACGATATTGCAGCACGACGTCACCCGTTGTTCCGTTACCTGGGTTGGTCGGTTCCGTTGGCGGAGTTGGCGTATCGCCACCGCTCAGATCTGCACCTGCGCGAATCTGTTCTCTGACAAATTTGCCTGACGTCGACAGATTCTGCTCTGTCCAACCACCTGATTTGCTCGCTCCCGGTGCCAGCGCAGCGGATGCCTCGGCTTTGTCGGTAAGCGACCAGTTCACCCAGCTTACGCCGCGGTTATTCAGGAAATCGATCCAGGTCTGCGATTCTGGCAGGAACGGTCCACCGTTGCCGGACGCATCGCTGGTGCCCCACTCGCTGACGAAAATCGCCGCGCCACGGCTTTGTGCATAGTCAATGCGGTCGCGCAGGAACTGCCCGTGCGTACCCGCATAGAAATGCAGCGCGTACATCGTATTCGGATCGGGCAGCTGATTATCCGCTGCGTCGTGGATATCCTGACTCCAGGTGCCCGTACCGACGATAATCAGATTATCGGGATCTTTGCTACGGATGGTGTCAGTCACTTCCAGCGCATAAGGTCGAATCTGCCCGTTCCATGTCACGCCACCGTTTGGCTCGTTGGCGATTTCATAAATCACGTTCGGTGAGCTGCCATACAGCCCAGCCATTTCAGCAAAGAAGGTTTTTGCCTGTGCTTTATAAATATTAGGATCGTTATCCGACAAAATATGCCAGTCGATGATGATGTAAACGCCGAGGCTTTGCGCCGCCGCAACGGCCTCTTTTACCTTATTGGCGAGGGAGGGATTAGAAATATAGCCATCTGCTGCCGTGTACATGGCGACGCGGAATACGTTAATTCCCCAGTCATCACGCAGCCACTTCATCGAGTCTTTGTTGACATAGTCGCCAAACCACTGCAAACCGTGTGAACTGACCCCTCTCAACTGCACCCTTTTCCCCTGTTCATCCACCAGTCGTCCATTTTCGATGGACAGCTGACCATGTGTTTCTACCGGCGTGGCGGATAATGCTGAAAAGCTGAGTGACATCCCCAGTGCCGCTGTTACCACCCCTAACGTCAATTTCCTGACGATTTTATTCCTTCTCATCCACATATTCCTTATCTCCATTGTGAGCACCCATGATCTTGGGTACACGCATGATAAGGGAGATTTTTGTTCCCGCAAACAATTTAGGAAATATCCCAACCATATTGATTTTATTAATTATTTATAGAGAAATAGTAAGCAAGTAATGTTGTTGCAGTTGCCAAAGAGTCGGAGCCCGTTTTCATCCTCCTCCGTGGCCTCATATCCGAACCTGAATGCAGAACGCGCGGCCTTGAGCTCGCGCGTCCAGAAAGATAACGTGCTTACCATCCTGATTCAGTCACGTGGCCTTAGCGCGTTTTATCTCCCAGCGATATCCCCGACCGCCGGAAATCTAGCTGCGGCGCTCAGTACCGCCAGTACCGAAGCCGTGACGATGTTCGGATGTCGCCCAACACCGAAACGCGATCCCGGGACACCGGGCCATGCGGCTTCCACAATGGCTAACGCAACGGCATCCGCCCCAGCGCCCAGACTGCGCTCCTCATAGCTGTCGATACGCAGCGGTAACCCCAGCGCATCCACAGCAGCGGAGATCGGGCCATTCCCCTTTCCGCGGTAGTTTTGTGGCAAGCCATTGACATCAGTGAGTTCCAAATCAATGGCCTGCCCCTCGGGGTGGTCTGACAGATGATGAGCACGGTAGATAAAACCCGGTTGCTCAAGAACCGGAGAGAGGTAAGTCTGTTGGAAAATGTCCCAGATTTTCTCGCTGCTCAGTTCGGTTTCACTGGTTTCCGCCAGTGCCTGAACGATAGCGCTGAACTCCACTTGCATACGACGTGGCATGACAATGCCATGATCGCGTTGCAGCAGAAAAGCGATACCGCCCTTACCAGACTGGCTGTTAACACGCACGATACTGTCATAGGTGCGACCCAGATCCTGAGGATCGATAGGCAAGTAGGGTACGCGCCACGGCGCGTCTGAATGCTGTGCGGCAAACCCCTTGGCGATAGCGTCCTGATGCGAGCCGGAAAATGCCGTGAAAACAAGGTCACCGACATAGGGATGACGCGGATGGATAGGCAGCGCGGTACAATCTTCAGCCACGCGAGCCACAGCAGCGATATCAGAGAAATCCAGACCGGGTGAGATGCCCTGAGTGTACAAATTTAACGCCATCGTCACGACATCAAGATTTCCGCTGCGCTCGCCATTTGCAAACAGGCAACCTTCGACCCGCTGAGCACCGGCCAGCAAAGCCAGTTCCGCACAGGCGATGCCGGTGCCGCGGTCATTGTGCGGATGAACGGAGAGCACGATGTGCTCGCGCCGCTCCAGACGCTGGTGCATCCATTCGATCTGATCCGCGAAAACATTGGGCGTCGAGACTTCTACCGTTGTTGGCAGGTTGATGATCATCGGACGCTGCGGTCCCGCATCCCAGGCTCTGATGGCCGCGTTGCAGACCAGAAGGGAAACATCCAGTTCGGCCATGCAAAACGTTTCGGGTGAATACTGGAGAACCCATTCTGTTTGGGGATGCTCTGCCGTTAACTGTTTCAGCAACGCAATATGGTGCTCGACCATCTCGACGATCTGCGCCACGCTCATACCGAACACAATCTCACGCCAGGCGGGTGCGATGGCATTGTAAAAATGAACAATCACTCGTCGCGCGCCAGCCACACTGCGTACCGTTTCTTTCACCAGATCATCACGCAACTGCGTAATGACCATCGGGGTGACATCCTCGGGAATCAGGTCGGCATCAATTAAGTGGCGCACGATTTCAAAATCGGTGCGCGATGCAGAGGGAAATCCAACTTCAATCTCCTTAAAGCCGATGCGAACCAATTCCTGGAACAGATGCAGCTTACGTTCACGGTTCATGGGTTCGAAAAGCGCCTGATTGCCATCACGCAGATCCGTAGAAAGCCAGACAGGGGCGCACGTCAAAGTCCGCGATGGCCATTGGCGGTCGGCTAACTCAACAGAGGGAAAGGGGCGATATTTTTGAGACGGATCGGTCAACATAACAATCTCCAGGGAATCAATAGAACCTGATCCCCTGACTCAAGAAAAGCTGACAGTCGTCGGGATCAGGAAGAAGCAGGATGGTGCATGATGCAAACGCATGCATACCGACCCCGACCGAGAGACCATCGTCGTAACGAACATGAATAATGGCTGGACGGCAGCATGTACGAGAGGCTCAAGGTTGTCATTACGCGTCCATATTAGGTTTGCACAATTCGTCCATCTACATGAAAATAGACATTCAATTGTTTGTTTTGGACAAAGTGAATCGATATGGGTTTTTCTTCCCCTGGAGACGGTGGACACGCGCTTGACTTAAACGCAGCCGAAGCCTCAGAGCAACCTGTCACGGGTGTCGCCATTCATTACCCGCAGGGGCATGTGGTTCCTATGCACCACCATCGCAGAGGCCATCTTATTTATGCAGACAGTGGACTTGTGCAGGTGGAAGCGCCAACCGGACAATGGCTGGTCCCGCCGACATCTGCAGTATGGTTGCGTCCAGGCGTTCCCCATCGCCTGATTATTCCAGTCGCTTCACAGGCAAATGGCATCTTCGTACGCGAAGATATGTGCACGAAATTGCCCACCGCAGACTGTGTCGTGCGCGTGTCTGGGTTGGCAAGAGAATTGATATCCAGACTCACCGATGCCGACAGCCACGACAGCACGCCGCGCTATACGCAGTTGCTAGGGGAATTATTAATTGAGGAACTGCGCACAACGCCGCATCTCCCTTTTCATCTGCCCTGGCCGCAGGACATGCAGATACAGACGGTTTGCCAGACACTCATGCGCGACCCAGGTGATATCGCGACAGCAGACGACTGGGCTGGAAAGTTGGCGATTAGCGGAAAAACCTTTCATCGCCGCTTTCTGAAAAGCACAGGGATGACGTTCGGCAAGTGGCGTCAACAGCTGCGCCTGATGTCATCATTAACCCTGCTGGTGCAAGGTGCCCCCATCACACAGGTCGCGCTGAGCAGCGGTTACGACAGTCACAGTGCCTATACGACGGCATTCAGAAAACAGTTCGGGCAGTCACCCTCGGCATTTATGGGTGACAGACGGCGAAACACATAACGCCGTCGCAGGAAGGATTGGGAACAAAAAAAAAGCCAGCGCGTCGGCTGGCTAAAATAATACTGGAAGCAATGTGAGCAATGTCGTGCTCTCCTTCAGTGCCTGCGAGAAGCCACCGTCGAAGTGCGAAAATGATGATAATAGTTATCAGTATCATCTGTAAAGCACTTTGTTGAGAATTTTTCTCATTACCATACTGACTATAGGGTTCCTGCCGGCCCATCGCCGTCGATTACAGGCTTAGTGCCCTATCGGGTTAAACAGTCGATGACTGTAGAAATCCGGGATCGCCTCAATCAGGCGTAGCTGGCTTAACGCGGGATGTAGCGGATTAATCAATGCATTACGCATGCTGCCAAATGGTTTAACCGCGCTGGTCGGTACCCAAATTACCAGCGACTGCCCAGCGTTCAGGCAGCGCGATCCCAGTGCCTGCACGTCCGGCATAAAGGGATAGCGATGCCAGTCTTCAGGCAGCATGTCTAACGTGATGGATTCTTGCGGGACATCGTCTGGCAGTTCATACACGCCCAAACGATAGCTGGCGGGCAGCAACTGCGGCGAAGGAAGATAATTCCCCATTTCCAACATCGCGACGGCGGGCGTTTCACTGAAATATAGCACCGGCGTATTGGGCTGATTGAAACGCGCACCGTGCTGGAAACTTACGCCCGTTTGACCTGAAAACGCCTCCAGCCAGACCGCTTTAGTAATGCGGTAAAGCCTCATATAAATTCGCCGTATTCAATACGATTCAAGGCGTTATCAACCAGCTGACGCCCTTTGTGCGTATCCAGCATTTCCGCCGGCGTTTTCCCGCCAAAGGCTGGAATGCCGCTCTCCATCCACAGCTGCGCCTTCGCTTCATCTTCAAACGTCGTCATGGCTTTCAGCCACAGGCGAAACGTCTCCAGCGCGGCCTCCCCCTGCTCCAGCGTTAAATGCTTACGGCGGAATAAACGGGAGATATTAGACGGGTCGACGGACAGCGCCGAACCAATCAGCTTGCGGCTTAGCCCACTGGCATCCGCCCCGCGTTTCAACATCGCGCCGGAAATCCCACCGCGCACGACATTAACGAACATTAACGGGTCATGGAAAACACCATCAGGCAACTCGGCTTCACGAGCAAAGTTTTCAACTTTAAGACTGATTTCTGCATTCATAGTTATTTCCTCGTCATTATGACTTAACTATAGCATTCATTATGACGTTTTCAATCATTCGTCTGGTGGCTCAAACGGTTGGAAAGTCGCCAGACGCACATAACAAGAGTGGGGAGGATGCCAAGAGTGCGATACACTCTGTATATAACCGTCTTGACTGAAAAATCCCGTATGTTCGGAAAAACCTGTTTCGCACTGGCACTCACCTGGCTGGCTTTGCCTGCACTGGCCGCACCACCGTCCGTGCTAACGCCGCCTGCTCCGCTGGAAAATATTCGCCAGAGCGGCTTTGTCTATTGCGTCAATGATGTCCTGAACACGTTTAACCCGCAGATGGCGCGCAGCGGCGTCACGATTGATACGCTGGCGGCGCAGCTTTACGATCGCCTGCTGGATGTCGATCCTTACACCTATCGTCTGATGCCAGAGCTGGCTCAGCGCTGGGAAGTCTTGGACAACGGTTCGACATACCGTTTCTACCTGCGCCGCGATGTGCCATTTCAGCACACCGCCTGGTTCAACCCAACCCGCAATATGAACGCCGACGACGTGATATTCAGCTTCCAGCGCATGCTGGACGAAAAACATCCGTATCATGATGTCAACGGCGGTGAATATCCCTATTTCGACAGCCTGCAATTCGCCGATTCGGTGCAAAGCATCCGCAAGCTAGGCGAATACAGCATTGAGATCCGGCTCAACAGCCCAGACGCCTCTTTTCTCTGGCATCTGGCCACGCACTACGCGCCGATTCTGTCCGCGGAATACGCACAGCGTCTGGCGAAAGAGGACAAAAAGGAGCTGCTGGATCGCGAACCGGTCGGCACCGGCCCTTATCTGCTCGATGAATACCGCAACGGGCAATATATCCGACTGACGCGCAACGGCGATTATTGGCGCGGCCTGCCACGCATGCGGCAGGTGGTTGTCGATCTCGGCTCCGGCGGGACGGGTCGCTTATCCAAGCTGCTGACCGGTGAATGTGATGTCCTCGCCTATCCAGCAGCCAGCCAGTTGACGATTCTGCGTAACGATCCGCGTCTGCGTCTCTCACTGCGTCCCGGCATGAACGTCGCCTATCTGGCATTCAACGTGCGTAAACCGCCGTTGGACGACCGCCGCGTACGGGAAGCCATCGCGCTGGCGATCAATAACGACAGGCTGATGCAGTCGATCTATTACGGCACAGCAGAAACGGCGGCGTCTATTCTGCCCCGCGCGTCGTGGGCGTACGACAATGAATCGCAGATTACGGAATATAACCCGCAGAAAGCGCGACAAATCTTGCAGGAACTGGAGCTGACGAACCTGAACCTGCGCCTGTGGGTGCCCAGCGCCTCACAGTCCTACAACCCCAGCCCGTTGAAAACGGCAGAGCTGATACAGGCCGATCTGGCGCAAATTGGCGTCACCGTGACCATCGTTCCGGTGGAAGGCCGTTTTCAGGAAGCGCGACTGATGGAGCTCAGCCACGATTTAACGCTGGCAGGCTGGGCAACGGACAGTAACGACCCGGACAGCTTTTTTCGACCGCTGTTAAGCTGCGCGGCAATTCGCTCCCAGAGTAACTACGCGCACTGGTGCGATCCCACTTTTGATGAAGTGCTGCAAAACGCGCTCTCGTCACAGCAGCTTTCTAAGCGGATTGACTATTATCAGCAGGCACAGCGCATTCTGGCGGAACAGTTACCCGTTCTGCCGCTGGCGTCGTCATTACGACTGCTGGCCTACCGCTATGACATGAAAGGGCTGGTATTGAGTCCCTTCGGCAATGCCTCATTCGCGGGCGTCTTCCGCGAGGATCAACAGGCGCAGCAGAAGCCTTCTGCACCGGACACCGTGGAGGAAGCACAGCCGTGATTATCTTTACCTTGCGACGTCTGGTGTTACTGATAGTGACCTTGTCACTGCTGACGCTGGTTGGCTTTAGCCTCAGTTACTACACGCCCAACGCCCCGCTCAATGGCGCAGCGCTGTTTGATGCCTACCACTTTTACCTCACCAGCCTGCTTCAGGGAGATTTCGGACGCTCCAGCATTAACGGACAGGCCATCAGCGAGCTGCTGAAAGAAGTGTTCCCGGCCACGATCGAGCTCTGTCTCTTGGCATTTGCGCTTTCGCTGCTGGTCGGTATTCCACTGGGGATTACCGCTGGCGTAATGCAGAATCGCGGCGCGGACATTGTGATCAGCACGCTGGCGCTTATCGGTTTTTCCTTGCCAGTGTTTTGGCTGGCGCTACTGCTGACGCTCTTCTTCTCGCTGCACCTCGGCTGGCTGCCGGTTTCAGGCCGCTTCGACCTGCTCTATCAGGTGAAAACCGTCACCGGATTTGCACTGATTGATGCGTGGCTGTCAGATTCACCCCATCGCGGTGAAATGATCGTCAGCGCTATCCGCCATCTGATTCTGCCGATTACCGTGCTGGCCGTCGGGCCGACCACCGAAGTGATCCGCCTGATGCGCGTCAGCACCACGGAAATTATCAGCAAAAACTACATAAAAGCGGCAGCGACTCGCGGACTGTCGCGTTTTACGATCATTCGCCGCCACCTGATTCACAACGCACTGCCGCCGATTATTCCCAAACTGGGATTACAATTTTCCACGATGCTGACGCTGACGATGATTACCGAAGTGGTCTTTAACTGGCCGGGTATCGGTCGCTGGCTGGTGAATGCCATTCGTCAGCAGGACTTCGCTGCCATTTCTGCGGGCGTGATGGTGGTCGGCGCAATGGTCATCACGGTCAACATCCTGTCCGATATTTGGGGCGCCATGGCAAATCCGTTGAAACACAAGGAATGGTATGCCCTACGATAACGTTTATAGCGAAAAGCGGCTGCCTAGCCGACTAGGCGATACCTGGCGGGCATTCCATCAGGACATGCTGGCGATGATCGGGCTATACGGCTTTCTGATCTTGATCGGCCTGTGCCTGTTCGGCAAATTTCTCGCACCTTATGAAGTTGACCAGCAATTTTTAGGCTACCAACTGCTGCCCCCTTCCTGGTCGCACTACGGTGAAGTCTCGTTCTTTCTCGGCACCGACGATTTAGGCCGCGACCAGCTAAGCCGCTTGCTGAGCGGTGCAGCGCCGACCGTCGGCGCGTCGCTCATCGTCACCTACGCGGCAGCGCTGTGCGGCATCGTACTGGGCGTCTTTGCGGGCGTTACCCGCGGGCTGCGCTCGGCGATGCTCAACCATATTCTGGATACGCTGCTGTCCATTCCGTCGCTGCTGCTGGCGATTGTGGTCATCGCCTTTATCGGTCCCAAGCTCGAACACGCGATGCTCGCTGTTTGGCTGGCGCTGCTGCCACGCATGGTGCGTACTATCTACAACGCCGTACACGATGAAATGGATAAAGAGTACGTGATCGCCGCTCGTCTCGACGGCGCTTCCACGTTTTATCTGGTGTGGTACGTCGTGCTGCCAAATATCGCTGCGCTGCTGGTCTCCGAATTTACCCGCGCGCTGTCGATTGCCATTCTGGATATCGCCGCGCTGGGCTTTCTCGATTTGGGCGCGCAGTTGCCGACGACCGAATGGGGCGCCCTGCTTGGCAACTCGCTGGAGCTGGTTTATGCCGCACCGTGGACCGTGATGCTGCCCGGTGCGGCTATCGCGCTGAGCGTGTTAATCGTCAACCTGCTGGGCGACGGCATCCGCCGTGCGCTCGTCGCGGAAACGGAATAAGAGGCGACGACTCCCTATGCCATTACTTGATATCCGTAACCTGACGATTGAATTTCTGACCGCCGACGGCGCGGTAAAAGCCGTCGACCGCGTCAGTATGACGCTGAGCGAAGGTGAGATTCGCGGGCTGGTGGGCGAATCCGGCTCAGGTAAAAGCCTGATCGCCAAAGCCATCTGCGGGATCACCAAAGAGAACTGGCGCGTGACCGCCGATCGCTTCCGCTTCGATGACATCGACCTGCTGCAACTGTCGTCGCGCGAGCGGCGTAAGCTGGTCGGCCATAACGTCTCCATGATTTTTCAGGAGCCGCAATCCTGTCTCGATCCCTCCGAAAGTGTGGGCCGTCAACTGGTACAAGCGATTCCCGGCTGGACGTATAAAGGCCGCTGGTGGCAGCGGTTTAACTGGCGCAAACGTCGCGCGATCGAACTGCTGCACCGCGTCGGGATTAAAGATCATAAAGACATCATGGGCAGCTATCCCTATGAGCTGAGCGACGGCGAGTGTCAGAAGGTGATGATTGCCATCGCGCTGGCGAACCAACCGCGCCTGCTAATTGCCGACGAGCCGACCAACGCGATGGAATCCACCACGCAGGCACAGATTTTCCGCCTGCTGTCGCGCCTGAACCAAAACAATAACACCACGATTCTGCTCATCAGCCATGACCTGCAAACCATGAGCAAATGGGCCGACCGAATCAACGTGCTCTATTGCGGGCAAACGGTGGAGAGCGCCACCTGTGAAGATTTGATCACCGCGCCGCACCATCCTTATACGCAGGCACTGATTCGCGCAATGCCCGATTTCGGTCGTTCTCTGCCGCACAAAAGCCGACTGAACACTCTGAACGGGGCGATTCCGTCGTTAGAGCACCTGCCGATTGGCTGCCGGCTCGGCCCACGCTGCCCGTATTCACAAAAACAGTGTATGCAAACGCCGCCGCTGCTCTCCGTTAAGAACCACTTATATGCCTGCCACTTCCCGCTCAACATGGAGGAACCGTGATGGTTGAGATGCTGCTTGAAGCCCGCAACCTGACCAAGACGTTCCGCTATCGGACCGGGCTGTTCCGTCGTCAGCATGTTGAGGCGGTGAAATCCGTCAGCTTTACGCTGCGTGAACGGCAAACGCTCGCCATCATCGGCGAGAACGGATCGGGGAAATCAACGCTGGCTAAAATGCTGTCGGGCATGATCGCGCCGACGTCCGGCGAGCTGGTTATCGACGATCATCCACTGCACTACGGCGATTACCGCTACCGCAGCCAGCGCATCCGCATGATCTTTCAGGATGCGAGCAATGCGCTCAATCCACGCCAGCGCATCGGGCAACTGCTGGATGTCCCGCTGCGGCTGAATACCGATCTCAGCGCCGAAGCACGCGAGAGAGCGATTAATCAGGCGCTGCATCAGGTTGGGCTACGTCCCGATCACGCCTATTACTATCCGCATGCGCTCGCGCCGGGGCAAAAACAGCGCGTCGGTCTGGCACGGGCGCTAATCCTGCAACCGAAAGTGATTGTCGCCGATGAGGCGTTGGCGTCACTGGATATGTCTATGCGGTCACAGATTATCAATCTGATGCTGGAGTTACAGGAAAAGCACGGTATCTCTTATATTTACGTGACGCAGCATCTGGGCATGATGAAGCACATCAGCGACCAGATTCTGGTGATGCAGGCTGGCGAAGTGGTCGAACGCGGCAGTACCGCCGATGTGTTGTCCGCCCCGCTCCATGACCTGACGAAACGTTTGATTGCCAGCCACTTCGGCGAAGCGCTCAGTGCCGACGCCTGGCGACGCGACGGCGCACAACGTTAATCTCCGCGCACTGCGGCAGCATCCCCGCGACAGCCACAGGGCTGTGGAAAAAGGCGGATACTGCTCGGAGTACCCCTACCGTCCCCAACATGGTAGAATTGCGCGGTTTATTCATCTCGGTCGCCACTTGCCACGTATGTTTACGGGTACAGAGGTGGCGATCGCAGCAACAATGATCACAAGGATTACTGCTATGGGTTTTCTTACCGGTAAGCGCATTCTGGTAACAGGTGTTGCCAGCAACCGTTCTATTGCCTACGGTATTGCACAAGCAATGCAGCGCGAAGGTGCCGAACTGGCCTTCACGTATCAGAACGACAAATTGAAAGCACGCGTTGAAGGCTTTGCCAGCGAACTGGGTTCCAGCATCGTTCTGCCGTGTGATGTCGCTGAAGATGCCAGCATCGAAGCACTGTTTACCGAACTGGCTAACGTATGGCCGAACTTTGATGGCTTCGTGCACTCCATTGCTTACGCACCAGGCGACCAACTGGACGGTGACTACGTTGATGCCGTTACCCGTGAAGGCTTCAGCATTTCTCACGATATCAGCTCTTACAGCTTCGTCGCGATGGCGAAAGCCTGCCGTAAGATGCTGAACCCGAACTCTGCGCTGGTTACCCTGTCCTACCTGGGTGCTGAGCGTGCCATCCCTAACTACAACGTTATGGGTCTGGCAAAAGCGTCTCTGGAAGCAAACGTACGTTACATGGCGAACGCCATGGGTGCTCAGGGCGTGCGCGTCAACGCCATCTCTGCGGGCCCGATTCGTACACTGGCTGCATCCGGCATCAAAGACTTCAAGAAAATGCTGTCGCATTGCGAAGCCGTTACGCCAATCCGCCGTGTCGTTACCATTGAAGACGTGGGCAACTCTGCTGCGTTCCTGTGTTCCGATCTGGCAGCCGGTATCTCCGGTGAAGTCCTGCACGTTGACGGCGGTTTCAGCATCGCTGCAATGAACGAGCTGGAACTGAAGTAAGTCATCAAAAGTAGCCTATCTCGGATAGGCTACTTCTCACCTACAACGTACATAATTCCCCTCTTATCTTCCTGAATTGCTGTTCAAGAAAAATCTCCTGTCACTCAAGCTATTGATGGCAAGCTCAATTTCATCAGTTACATTTAATATAATCATTTCAATTGAAATGATTGAATAATAAATCAAGAAATTTAAAACTATTCATTTAATAATTTATTTCATTGCTAGTTAATTATTTTCAATAATAAAATTAACTCGCACTTGTAAAAACAAAGTAAAATAAATATTATAAAAACTGAGTGAATTTAGTTCCTTCCTCAACCAAATTAAATCGCCTGCTAAGCAATTCCCATTGCGTATATTATTAAAATAAGGACGTTCCATGAGTAATAGTAATGAGTTGAATTCAACCAATAATGTCATTAACGTTATTGTTATTATCGACACAGACCGTGTTATGAGCGACGTTTCATTCAGTGCTGCCAGCAAGGATCAAGCCCACCCAACGCCAATTGGTCATCAATATTCCTATATGGTTGCCCCTAACCAGTCTGTCGTATCAGGGGAAGGAACTGGCGATCTCAACATTAAAGCAAATCGTGATGATGTTATTCGCTGGACAGGCCTTTCAGAATCTGCCAATTCAGACTCAAGCGTATTGATTTATGGGCTACCGCGATATGCGGGAGACACGGTTTTTACTGGCGTTGAATTTGTTAATAGCGGACGTTTAGAAGCAGAACCTCGGGAAACAAATAATACCTCACCGCTTCCTGTTACGTTCACTGAACAAAAACACTGGTATGCTCAGGCAACAATAAGTCAGTTAGGGACAGAGCATTATCAGGTACAATTCGCCTTGTACTATCGTCCACACGGCGGAAATCAAGAACTCTACGGTTATTTCCAATGGGATCCAACCATCACTGTTAAAAATTAAAAACACATCGACATTAGTAACATTATAAAAATGGATGACTGATTTTCATTGGTCATCCATTTATTTATTCTTTGAATGATAATGACTACAACATCGTCACCGAATAATCCTCATCCAGCAATTCAAACCTATAATGCCGCTGCGAAGAAAAAACAATCTCTTTAGTTTTTGTCACAAAGATGGCTTCGATATCCGGCTGGTTTTGTAGAAAGTGAATGCCGGCGCTGACGCCCATACCATAGAGCAGCGTGGTGTAGATATCGCCGTCGAGAGAGTCGTTCGAGATAACCGTCACGCTGTGCAGTTCATTATCCAGCGGATACCCCGTCCGGGGATCGATAATATGATGATAAATACGGTCGTCCACGGTAAAAAAGCGTTCATAGACGCCGGATGTCACCACGGATTTGTTCTTCACTTTAATAATGCCCAGCAGGCTATCGCGATCCGCGAAAGGCTTCTGCAACCCGACGCTCCATAGCCCTTGTTCATCCGTCAGCGCGCTGCCGATAGCCAGCACGTTTCCTCCCAGATTGATCAGCGCATCCTGAATCGCATGTTGATGCAGAACGTCCCGGACGATATCGGCGATATAGCCTTTCGCAATCGCGCCCAGATCGATCTCCATTCCCGCGCTTTCTAGCATCACGGCGCAGTCCTGCTCTCTGAGAATAATGCGCTCGGGATGCGTTAATGCCAGCGCCCGCTGTATCGATTCCTGGTCAGGCACCGTGCTGCCGCTAAAACCGATTTTCCATCGTTTCACGACAGGACCAATCGCGACGTTAAAGCCGCTGTTTTCAATCAGGCTCACCGCTTTGGCGCGCTTAATCAGCTCAAAAACAACCGGGCTGACCGAAACGTATTCTTTCCCTGCCGCATGGTTGATGCCCATCACTTCCGACTGTGCCCGATTGACAGTTAGCAGGTCTTCGAGCTGCTTGATGCGCTGGAAAACTTGCCTGACAGCGATTTCATCATGGACAAACAGTTTGAGCAGAATGGGGCTGCCCATCAGGTGAACGGAATAGACGTAAGCGTTATCGACAGAAGGCATACGGTGACTCCCATGATCGAATGGCGGTACGGAAAGGAAACGGTCGGAAAAATCGCGAGCGCCTTTTCAGACGCACGCCATTAGCACTACGGTTCTATCACTTACTCGGCTACCAGAATCGGTTGATTTTCAGCCGTTTTCGCCGTGGTTTTTGACGTAGTTCTCGCAAACTTTGCCTTGCGCGCTTTCGTCGGAAAAGCATCAGAACGACGCGGTGCCCGCGCATAGGCCGCTGCCTGAATCCCCGCCTGAATCCCGAAGATAATGATATCCGCTACGGCGTTGCCGCCAATGCGGTTTGCGCCGTGAATACCGCCAACCACCTCCCCGGCGGCATAAGCCCCGGAGATCGTCTCTTTATAGCGGTTCAGCACTTCCGCTTTCTCGTTGATGGTGACGCCACCCATCGTGTGGTGTACGCCCGGTGCCACCTTAATCGCGTAGTACGGTGCCTGATTCAGCGGATCGCGCATCCCCGTGGTACGGCCAAAGTCTTCATCGTGTTTGTCGGCGATAAAGGCATTGTAACGTTCGAGCGTAGCGTGCAGCGCCGCTGGCGGCATATCGAGCTTGTCGGCCAGTTCCGCGACGCTGTCCGCGCTGACGGTCAGCCCTTGTGCGACATATTCTTCGACCGCCCGATTGCGGTTTCTGACCTGCTCGTCGAACAGGATGTACGCGTACTCTTCCGGCAGGTTGACGATGGCGGACGAGACGTTATCCCGCGTCTCCATTTCGTTAAAGAAGCGTTCTCCACGCGGCGACACCAGAATAGCCCCGCCGCCGCGAATAGATTCGGAGATCAGATAAGAGGTTGTCTGCTCAACCGTCGGATGGGTTTGAATTTCCCCCATGTCCACCGTATCCGCGCCGATCTGTTCCAGCAGGCGAATGCCACCACCCGTTGCACCTTTGTGGTTGGTGGTGACGAAGCCTTTCAGGTCTGGGCGGTATGACTCCACCATCGCCTGATTGGCACTAAAACCGCCCGTGGCAACAATCACCGCTTTTGTCGCAATCAGGCTCTCTTCCTGATCATCATTGATGACTCTGACGGCACTAACTTTGCCCTTCTCCTGCACAATTTCAGTTACCGACGTTTCCAGCAGCACCTCAATATTGTATTTATTGAGGTTCTTAATCAGCCCGCTGACCAGATAGCCGCCCACCGCCGCACCGTTGGCAGGGCGATGCGTTCTGTCAACACTCATGCCGCCCGTCGTGGTGATGTCGCTCAGTTCAATATCGTGCTGCGCCAGCCAGTTAATCGCGTCAGACGCATGATCGACGAAGTATTGTACCAGCGCAGGATTGTTCTTCTGTTTGCCGCTTTTCAGCGTTTCGTCATAGAACAGCGCCTGACTATCTTCGATACCTTTATTTTGCTGGAAGACGGTTCCCGCCGCGTTCATACCGGCAGAGGCCTTGATGGTATTGCCGCCGATGACTGGCATCTTTTCAATGACGATGACGCGTGCGCCCTCTTCGCTGGCCTGAATCGCCGCCGCCAGACCCGCGCCGCCGCTGCCAATCACCACCACATGCGCTTCGCGACGCGCGTCTGGGTTACCGCCATCGGCAATAATGGCGTCTTTGCTCGATTTCACCATCGCCTTGGTGACGGCCTTTTTAATCGCTTCACTCTGCGCCGTTGCGCCCGTTACGGCATCAACGTGGGGACTATTGGTATCCAGAATGCGCTCACGGATAATCTCAAAACTGATTTTCAGTGAATCATCAATCTCGCTATTCTCCAGCGCGATATCAGCGACCCGATTCTGCTCAAAATGAACATGAATTCGCAGTTCGCCACATTCATCCTGAATGCGTTCCTGATAAACCCCGGATTTAAATTTTTTACCGGTTAAATTCACGTCCCGGATCATGGCTTCAACTAATGAAAAGCGCCACAGCGGTTCAGGAATCGTTAATGCTTCACGCTTATCGCTGGCAATATAAAGATCGAGTTTTTCCTGCTCGGCAATGCGATCTGTCCAGTCTGGATAAGCAATACAGGCTCTGCCGACGGCAATCAGGTCATAACCATTTTCCAGCGCCGCATCGGCGTCTGCCTGATTGACAATATCTCCTACGCCAATAACCGGAACTGCGGCTAATGCTGCGGAACGGCGGGCAACATATTTTTTAATCAGCGGCGTCGGATCGTTTGTTTCGATAATGGACGAGCGCAGAATATTTCCCATAGAGAAATGAACATAATCCAGCCCGCGTGCCGCTAATTTTTCCAGCAGATAGAGAGAATCATCAAAATGAATGCCCGGCTCTTCGATCTCTTCCGGCGAGAAACGATAGCCGATGATGAACGAAGGATCGGCGTATTTATCTGCGACCTCGTGGGTGATATCCAACACCGCCAGCGGAAATGCCGCGCGTTTGTCACGGCTGCCGCCCCATTTATCTGAGCGCTGATTAGAGTGAGGAGAATAGAACTGTTGGATCAGGTAGGTATTCGCGCCATGAATTTCCACGCCATCGAAACCCGCCTGAATGGCGCGATGAACGGCATCGCCAAACTTGCCGATCATCGCGTCAACCTCGTCGCCCGACAGCGCGACCGGAACGATAGCACCCGCGCGCGGCGCGGCAATAGCACTCGGGGCAACGGGCGTCTCGCCACCGATAAAACGCGGTTCGACCATCCGGCCACCGTGATAAATTTGCAGGATCGCCGTCGAGCCTTTCTCTTTAATCGCCGTCGCAATTTTAGCCAATCCGTCAATTTTCTCGTCGTTGTCGATTCCTATCGCACCGGGAAAAGCCAACCCTTTGTCATCAATAAAACAGCACTCTACAATCACGGTGCCGATGCTGCCTGCCCTGGCCTGATAATATTCCACCAGCTCCTTGGTCACGCTCCCATCATAAAACCCACTACAGGTGGTCATGGGTGCCATCAGTACTCGATTTTTCAGCGTTGCGCCGTTGGGGAGTGTAAAAGCGGCAAATAGATCATGGTGATTATTCTTCATAGCGAATACTCCACTTAAAATAAAAATCTTGTTCGAAAAGGCCATGTTTGTTTTTAATCGTTAATTCTTCTGGCTGATAATTTGCGAACTTATTACTTACCAAGTATCTATTTTTTTTGATGTTATAAAATGTTTTCTTACTATTTAAACTATTTTGTAGATCCGCTTTTATTAAGGGTATTCGCACAACTCTTTTTTATATTTAATATTCCATTCACTTTATTAACATCTCCTTATCCTGAAGATAACCAATCGGATATTATTTATATTCTGCATAACAAAAAAAACGCCCCGGTAAACAATAATACCGAGGCGCAATATACGCGTCATACTTCAAGCCGCAGGTGCGTTGGCTGCATTCGCTCACCCGAATCACTTACCTGAGTAAGCTCATCGGGATTCCCTCTTTTGGCCGCCTTCCTGCAACTCGAATTATTTAGCGTATAGAGAAATGGAGATGATTATTGGTGTTGATAGGTATTCGTGTGAACGCCGTTAATGTAGAGCTGACGCTGCTCGCCCGCTGGCAGGCATAGCGTCGCATGCTGCCAGGCGGGCTGGTATCGCCCTTCTGACGTAAACGTCACGTCAATCCGTTGGCTATCCGCGCGAATTTCCCAGCGCAGCCACAGCGCGTTACCTTCACGCCATTGCCACGTTTCGCCGTCGTCTTCAAACAGCAGCCCGCTGTCCGTGCCGCCAGCGACAGGCGGGAAGAGCAGGAATTCGCGCTGATTATCTTCCTGCGAGCTGACGTGTGCCGTTCGTCCCGACAGCGGAATCATCGCGCCCGCGCGGACCAGCAGCGGGAGGCGTTCCAACGGCGCATCCAGCACAATCGTCTGTCCGCCGCTGAACCATTGGCCGGAATGAAAATCGTACCAGCCTGACGTATTCGCCGGCAGGTAGACTGTCCGCTGGCGCTGCCCCGCTTCCACCACGCTGGCAACCAGAATGTCTCGTCCCAGCATGAAATCGTCGGTTTCTTCCAGCGTTCTGTTGTCATGCTCGTGGTCGAGGAACATCGGGCGCAACATCGGCTCATCGTCCGCGCTGGCCTGCCACAGCAAGGTGTAAAAATACGGCAACAGGCGATAGCGCAGTTCGATAGCGCTGCGAATCGCAGGCGTTACCGCGGGATACATCCACGGTTCGTTTACCGTATGGTCGTCATTCCAGGAATGAATGGTGAAACGCGGGTGCATCACGCCGTTTTGTACCCAGCGCACAAACAGCTCGGCGTCCGGCTTATCGCCCGAAAACCCGCCGACGTCGTGCCCGACATTAAACAGGCCGGACAGGCTCATCCCGATTCCCATCCGCGTGTTGTAACGCAGCGTCTGCCAGTTGGTACGGTTATCGCCGCTCCAGGTCTGCACATAGCGCTGCATGCCCGCACAGCCGGAACGCGAGATCAGATAAGGGCGCAGCGTCGGAGCAAAGCGCTGCTGTGCTTCCAGCGAGGCGCGCATCATCAACAACGGCATCAGTGGGCGAATATGTTTGATCGCCATCGTTTCGCCGAATCCGTGACAGCGGGCTTCACCATCCCAGACTTCATATTCGTTATTGTCATTCCACGTCGAATCAATCCCTTTCTCCAGCAGCTGTCGGGTGACGTTCTCCTGCCACCACGCCACCGTTGCCGGGTTGGTGAAATCAAGGTGCGAACCTTCGTCATCCCAAAAGCTGGAGCGCTCTGGCAAATCGGATTCGGAATCGCGGATAAACAGCCCCTGCGCCGACACCTCGTCGTATTTCGGGTGATCTTGCAGTAAACAGGGTTTGATATTGGCAGCCAGCTTGAGGCCCGCATCGTGGAAGGCCTGCGACATCACCTCCGGCTGGGGGACTTTGTCGTAGTTCCAGTTAAACACATAGCGCTTATTGTTGATCGACGTGTAGCCCGATGAGAGTTGGAACGAATCACACGGGATATGATGTTCCCGGCACAGCGCGATAAATTTCATCAGCTGCTGCTGCGCATCCGGCGCGTCGGTGTAATGCATGGTGGAACCGCTGTAGCCGAGGCTCCACTTTGGCCCAAAGAGCGTTTTCCCCGTCAGGCGCACAAATGCTTTCGTGACATCCAACACGCGCGGCCCGATAAACAGGTAATAGTCGAGATCGCCCGCCTCCGCCTGATAGCGCCGATAAGCCAGATGATAGTTATCGATCTCATTGCCGAGATCGAGCCAGGTCGTGCTCAGGTTATCGTAAAACAGGCCGAAGCTGACATCGTCACGTCGGGTAATGGTAAACGGAACATGCTTATACAGCGGATCGGTGCTCGCCGCGTTGTAGCCCATCGCGTCCAGATTGCGGAACTCAAACCGGCGTCCAGTGCGCTCAAGATCGCCCGCTTTTTCACCCAAGCCGTAATAGCGCTCCGTCGGGAAACGGCGCTGATAGTGCGCCACGCCGTCACCGTGTGAGTTAAGCAGATAGGCGCTGGTGGGTCGATCGGCGGCAAACGGCTGCCATTCTCCCTGTTCATCACGGTACTCCCACGCCAGCCACAGCGGCTGATGAATCGTAATTCGCATCCGTGCGGTGCTGATACGCAGCGCATCGTCCAGCTGTTCCAGCGAGAATCCCGGCAGGCTGAAACCGTCGCTGCTCTCACGACTGCGCCCCTGCCAGGGGACATCCTGCTGCGGCGCGATGCTCCAGGTGCGGTTCAGCTTCAGCTCGTCATTCTGCTTAACCAGCACGCGGGCCAGCATCGGTTCCAGCACGTACAGGCAAAACACATGTTTGTCGTCAACCAGCAGTTCAACATGGTCGGCGCTCTGATGACGGAACACCCAATTTTTCAACGTTTTCATACAGCATCCTTTTCAGGAAAAAATAAATGAGCCGTTATGCCTGCGACCGCGTTTTCCCACGACGTTCAGCAATAAATGCGATCAGGAAGATGGCACCGATCAGATCGAAGAATCCCATCGCGACAAACAGCGGGTTAAACCCAATTTTGTCGGCGGTGACGCCAATCAGCAGCGAGAACAGGAAGCTGGCAATCCAGGCAAATGAACCGCGCATCCCGTTCACCGTTGCCATCTGCCCTTTATCGAACGATTCCACCACCAGTGCGCTCAACATGCAGGAAATCACCTGATGGCCAAACCCACCGATGGAAATCAGCAGAATCGCCACCCACGGATCTTTACTGACGGCGACCAGCGCCAGCGACAGCATCAGAAACGCGCCCGTAACCGAGCTCGCGACGATTGAGTTAACGCGCGAGCAGCCGAACCAGCGAACGTAAAGCCGGGTGAGGTAGCCGCTGGCGACGCTGCCGAGATCGGCGGCAAGAAACGGCAGCCACGCGAACATCGCAATTTGTTTCAGATCCATACCGCGTTCATTCGCCAGATAGAGCGGCACCCAAAAGCTGAGCACAGCCCACGCGGGTTCCGCCATAAATGCGGGAATCGCAATACCGTAAAAGCGTTTGTTTTTTGAGACGGTTTTCAGTGCGGTGAAGAAAGGCAGTTTGACCGGAGGTGCCTCATTGTCCTGACGGATGAAATCCAGCTCCTCGCGGCTTAAATTCGGGTGATCTTCGGGGTTGTGGTAGAACAGCCACCACAGCGCCACCCACAGCAGCGCCAACCCACCGGTGAACATAAACGCACCCTGCCAACCCAGATAGGCATGCGCCACAACGATAATCGGCGGTGCCAGCATCGCACCGATGGAGAAACCGACACCGGCCCAGCCTGCCGCAATCGGCCGTTCCTTTTTAGGGAACCACTCGCCCAGCGTTTTGGCATTCGCCGGTGTCGCTGCCGCTTCGGACGCGCCCATAAAGAAACGCAAGATCGCCAGATGCAACCAACTTCCCGCACCCGCGTGGAAGATGCACATCAGCGCCCAGATCACCGCGCAGATCATAAAGCCCATTTTCAGACCGATGACATCGATCAGCCAACCGCAAATCGGTTGGAAAATGGTATACGCCAGCTGGAATGCACCAACAATCCAGGAATATTGCTCGGTGGTGATGCCCATACTGGTTTTCAGTTCTGGTGCCAGAATACCCAGCGAATTGCGGGTGATGTAATTCACGGTAACGCCGAGCAGGAACAGACTCAGCACCCACCAACGCAGGTTTCTGAATGTCCGTTTACCTTTGGTAGCGATGGAGGACGAATTGATGTCGAGACTCATGGTGACTCCTTTACAGGAAAGTAGGGTTACATTGGTCTGATATCTCGACGGCATTCTTGTATTTATAGCCTATCGAACAATCAAACCATTTTCATATCATTGTATTTATTGAATTAAATCCTGTTTTACTGCCTCTAACCACTGAAATTGGTTTACCAAATCGAGAGTAGAACAATTGAAAATCGTGAAACACTCACTTTTTTGAAAACATTTTCATGCTATGGTCAAAATGCAGACAAAAACCTGCTTATAGCGCCTGAAAACAGGTAACAGATAGCAATGAAAACTTTGTCATTTCCGAAGGTGAACGGGATCACAAAATGAAAGGAAACCTGAAAATACGCGAAATTGCGCAGCGGACGGGCTACTCGATCAGCACGGTCTCACGCGTGCTATCTGGTCAGTCCAATACCAGCGAGCAGGCAAAAACGGACATTCTCAACTGCGCCCGCCAGTGCGGCGTACTGGCCGATCTCGCCAACGGCCGCCTGCTGTTGAACGGACTCACTATCTTCGCCCCACCGCGCGCTTTTGATATTCGGTCCGACATCTTCTATCACAAGGTGGTACAGAGCATCATTGATGCCCTGAAGCCGCATGATGTGCGAGTGCGCTACTGTGGGTTGGAGGAAAACGACAGCGATGCGACGCTCTTTTTAGACAAAATGCGCGATCCGGCCACGGAGGCGGCGTTGCTGATCGGCATCGACGATCCCTATATTCACGCGCTGGCGGCGGACAGCGGTAAGCCCTGCATCTTGATTAACTGCATTGACCGTAAGATGCGATTGCCGGGTGTGGCACCCGCACATCGTTTGATAGGCGAATTCTCCGCCCACTATCTCTTTGAACAAGGGCACCATAACGTGTTGACGCTGCTTTGCCTGCGTCGCTACACGATGGAGCTGCGTCTGGACGGCATCCGGGATGCCTATCAGCACCATAATCTGCCGTTTTCCTCTGAGGATAATTTGCTGGCGTTAGATAATTTCAGCACGACGGATGCCGAACAGGCGATGACGGCCTTCTTAGCCCGCTGCCCGCAGGATAAACGACCTACAGCGATCTTGGCCGGCGGTGATTTCATCGCGGTTGGGGTGGTCAATGCATTGACCAAAGCAGGACTGCGCGTGCCGCAAGATGTCTCGGTGATGAGCATGGATGGATTCAATTTGTCGGCCATTCACGACGTGCCGCTCACATCGGTACATGTGCCGCGTGAGGCGCTGGGCGAAGAGGCCGTCAGGCTGTTGCAATATCGCCTAATCCGCCCCGAAGCCCCCCTAGGCAATCTGCTACTCAATGGTACGCTGGTGGTTCGCCAGTCCGTCAGACGGCTGCGCGCCAGCAAATCCGTTGCGCCGATACAGGATGAAAGCCTTTACGACTGAGCCTGCAACCACACCTGCGCCGCGTCAAAGAAGTTCTGCGCCAGCGGCGTCGCTCGGCCAGCCTGGGCGACGACGACAGCCGCACGACGACGCATCGGCGGAAATTGCAGCGGCCGGAGCGTTAACGCAGGCGTCATTTCCGGAATCAGGCTGCCGTGGGGCACAATGCCGCACCCGAGCCCGACATAGACACTTTGGATCAGTTGCAGGACGGAAGAGCTTTCCACCTTAACCCACGGCGAAACGCCCATTTCGCGGAAATGGCTATCCAGATAACGACGGAAGTAGCGGCTGGCCTCCGCCAGACAGAGCGGCACCTCAGAAAGCGCAGCGAGAGGCAGCGGCGTCTCCCCCACCAGCTGCGGGAAATAGTGCGGGTGGAACAGCAGATCAATGCCCTGCTCCGTCAACGGCGACGCCTGAAAGTGCAGCTCCTGTAGCGTCGAAAACTCAAAAAAGCCGATGCCGACATCCACCGAATGCGCATTCAGCGCTTCCAGCAGTTGATCCGCACTGAATAGCGAGATCTGAAAATCCAGCTGCGGGTAAACCTTGTTCACCGCTGCCAGCAGGCTAGACAGCGCGATACTGCTTTGCGGCACCGCGCCGATGCGCAATACGCCACTCACACCACGTTTCAGCGATGCGACTTCCAGCTTTAACCCCTGATAAACCGAGACGATTTCCCGCGCCCAGGCCAGCACGCGTTCACCTTCAGCGGTAAAGCCTTCAAAATTGTTACCCCGATTGATTAGCGCCAGATCCAGCTCTCGCTCCAGATTTTTCAATCGGATGGAGAGCGTTGGCTGACTGACAAAACTGGCTTCCGCTGCCCGGCCAAAATGGCGCTCTTTCTCCAGATTGCACAGGTATTGCAGTTGCTTAATATCCATCGTCAGGCTCTATAGTGGGTAAGCGACAAGTATACCCTAAATAATTCGAGTTTCAGGAAGGCGGCAAGTGAGGGAGTCCCGATGAGCTTACTCAAGTAAGTGATTCGGGTGAGTGAGCGCAGCCAACGCACATGCAACTTGAAGTATGACGGGTATACCATCGATAAACCGCCTCTATCCCACCATAGCCGCATTTGATTAGACGCGATCGCCGACGGCACCTAAACTTTCCTCAAGAGCAAATATTTAAAATTTTGTTCACATAAAAAAAACATTATCACCTGCGGATTAGAACATGAAATTCAAACCATCCATCAAGCCATACCGCAATGCGGCTGGCGGCTGGGGCTCGTTGGAAGCCACCACGCGTTTTGTTCTCGACAGCAAGCAAGCGCTGAAAAATATCCGAAACTTGTTGCGGGTCAATAAATCGAAAGGATTTGACTGCCCCGGCTGTGCCTGGGGTGATGACAACAGCAGCACGTTCAGTTTCTGTGAAAACGGCGCGAAAGCGGTCAGTTGGGAAGCAACGCGCAAAGCGGTCGATCTGGATTTTTTCGCCGCCCATAGCGTCACGACGCTACGCCAGCAAAGTAACTATTTCCTTGAGTATCAGGGCCGTTTAACCCACCCGATGCGCTATGACCGTGCCAGCGACCGCTATGTTCCTATCAGTTGGGACGCGGCGTTTGCGCTGATCGCTCGCCACATCGGTAACATGGCACACCCTAACCAGGTAGAGCTGTATACGTCTGGCCGTGCCAGCAATGAAGCGTCTTATCTGTATCAGCTTTTTGGCCGCATGCTGGGCACCAACAATTTCCCTGACTGCTCGAATATGTGCCATGAGGCCAGCGGAATCGGTCTGAAACAGAGTATCGGCGTCGGTAAAGGCACGATCCGGCTGGATGATTTCGAACACGCTGACGCTATTTTCGTCTTCGGGCAGAACCCTGGCACCAATCATCCACGCATGCTGCACAGCCTGCGCCACGCCGCCGATCGCGGTGCGCACGTTGTCTCATTTAATACGCTACGCGAGCGCGGTCTGGAACGTTTTGCCAATCCGCAGAACCCGCTGGAGCTGCTCACGCCGCTGTCCGGTACCATTAGCGAAACCTACCTGCAACCCAATCTGGGCGGCGATATGGCTGCCGTGCGCGGCATGGTAAAAGCGCTGCTGGAAACACATCGCCAGCGTCTGTCCGACGGACAAACGGGCTTATTCGATCAGGATTTCTTGTCTACGCACACCCAGCAGGTAGATGAGTATCTGGCCGTTGTCGACGCGACAAGCTGGCAGAAAATCGAACAGCAGTCTGGCCTGAGCGAAGCGCAGTTGCGCTATGTGGCGGCGATTTATCAGCAGTCGCCGCGCGTGATTTGCACCTGGGCGATGGGGATTACCCAGCACAAACACTCCGTCGCCACCGTGCGGGAGATCGTGAACCTGCAACTGCTGTTCGGGCAGTTGGGGAAACCGGGTGCGGGGCTGTGTCCGGTACGCGGCCATAGTAATGTGCAGGGCAACCGCACCATGGGGATCGATGAGAAACCAACGGCCGCGTTTCTCGATCGTCTGGCCGCACATTATGACTTCACACCGCCTTACGCCGCAGGCCACAACACGGTAGAAGCGCTGGAAGCGATGCTGCGCGATGAGATAAAAGTGCTGATCGCGCTAGGCGGTAACCTCGCCGCCGCCGCACCGGATTCAGCCCGTACCGAAGAAGCGCTCAGCCGCTGCGATCTCACCGTGCACATCAGCACCAAGCTCAACCGCAGCCATCTGGTGACGGGCAAGGTCGATGCATTGATTCTGCCGACGCTCGGCCGTACCGACCTCGATATGCAGGCCAGCGGCGCACAGTTTATTACCGTCGAAGACTCTTTCAGCATGGTGCACGCGTCGCAGGGCGTCGGACAGCCGCTTTCACCGTTGCAGCGTTCGGAAACGGCGATTGTTGCCGGGATTGCCAATTCGGTGCTCGGTCATGAAAAACTCGACTGGCTGGCGCTGGCGGACGATTACTCACGTATCCGTGACCATATCGCCGCGACTATACCCAGCTTTACCGATTTCAATGCCAACTGCGACCTGCCGGGCGGATTCTATCTCGGTAACGCCGCTGCTGACCTGCACTTCAATACCCTCAACGGGAAAGCGCAATTCAGCCATGCCGAACTGCCCGATACGCTGTTTCCGCAGCTACAAGGAAACGATGTGCCCTTTACGCTGCAAACCCTGCGCTCACACGATCAGTACAACACCACGATTTATGGTCTGGATGACCGCTATCGCGGCGTGTACGGGCAGCGGGAAGTGCTCTTCATGCACCCGGATGACATCAGCGCGCTGGGGCTGGAAGATGGCGATCTGGTCGATATCGAAACGCTGTGGAATGACGGCATTACCCGTATCGTCAACGGCTTCAAGCTGGTGAGCTACGCGATTCCGCGCGGCAATCTGGCGGCCTATTACCCGGAAACCAACCCGCTGGTGCCGCTGTCCAGCTTTGGGGATGAAACGCACACGCCGACCTCTAAGTCTGTGCCGGTTGTCGTTCGTCGTAGTATGCAAGCGGAATCTCTGTTGCGTATCGCCTAAGAACCTGCTCAGTAGGCTATTTTATTTGCCATTTTGAACCTGGGAAGTGCTCAAAATCCTCACGTACTACGTGTACGCTCCGGTTTTTCCGCGCTGTCCGAGTCCAAACTGGCTGCACCAATAACGCCTACTGAGATAGGTTCTACATCATAACTCGCATTGCAAAACCAATGGCGTGCACGGCAGGTGGATACGCTCAGATCAGCGTTGACTTTACTCAGGTTTATCCGCGCTTCTGCTACCGTTCTGCGTCCACGTTACCCCCGATTATTCTTGCCGCCAGCACCCGATTCGAGTAAAACTGTGAATTGCTAATTGAGCTACTCACAACCGTATTTCTGGACGCTATGTTTCAAGATAATCCGCTGCTTGCACAGCTAAAACAGCAACTTCACTCTCAGACACCGCGTGTTGAAGGTGTCGTCAAAGGCACCGATAAAGGATTTGGCTTTCTTGAAGCTGACGGACAAAAAAGCTATTTCATTCCCCCTCCGCACATGAAAAAAGTGATGCACGGTGACCGGATTACCGCCACCCTGCATACGGAAAAAGAGCGGGAAATTGTCGAGCCAGAAACGCTGATCGAACCTTTCCTGACCCGATTTGTGGGGCGCATCCATAAAAAAGACGACCGCTTATCCATTACACCTGACCACCCGCTACTGAAAGATGCCATTCCTTGCCGCGCCGCGCGCGATGTCACGCACGATTTTCAGGAAGGCGATTGGGCCGTCGCCGAAATGCGCCGCCACCCGTTGAAGGGCGACCGTGGATTTCATGCTGAACTGACGCAGTACATCACCACGGGCGATGACCCGCTGGTGCCGTGGTGGGTGACATTGTCACGTCATAATCTGGAGCGCACGGCTCCAGAGGTTGAAGCGACTGAGCGCCATGATGGCGAACTCGTCCGTGAAGATCTCACCGCGCTGAGCTTTGTCACTATCGACAGCGCCAGCACGGAAGATATGGACGATGCGCTATACGTCCACGACAACGGCGATGGTTCGCTGCAATTAACCATCGCGATTGCCGATCCGACCGCGTATGTCGCGGCGGGTAGCGAGCTGGACAACATTGCCCGCCAGCGCGCCTTCACCAACTATCTGCCCGGCTTCAACATCCCGATGCTGCCGCGCCCGCTGTCGGACGATATCTGTTCCCTGCGCCCGGACGAGCGTCGCCCTGTCCTTGCCTGCCGCGTGACGATTGCCGTCGACGGCGCGCTGGGTGACGACATTCACTTCTTTGCCGCCTGGATCGAATCCAAAGCCAAGTTAGCGTATGACAACGTCTCTGACTGGCTGGAAAATCAAGGCGAATGGCAGCCGCAAAACGACGCGGTTGCTGAACAAATTCGTTTGCTGCACCGCCTCTGTCTGGCTCGCAGCGAATGGCGCACCACCCACGCGCTGGTGTTTAAAGATCGCCCGGATTACCGCTTCCTGCTGGGTGAGAAAGGCGACGTGTTGGACATCGTGGTTGAACATCGCCGCATCGCCAACCGTATCGTTGAAGAATCCATGATTACGGCCAACGTCTGTGCGGCCATTGTGCTGCGCGATAAGCTGGGCTTCGGCATCTATAACGTCCATAACGGCTTCGATCCTGCCTCGATCGAACAGGCAGTTGCCGTATTGGATACCCACGGCGTTCAAGCTGACGCGCAAGCGCTGTTGACGCTGGAGGGCTTCTGTACGCTGCGCCGCGAGCTGGATGCCCAGCCGACGCAGTTCCTGGACAGCCGCATTCGCCGCTTCCAGTCTTTCGCGGAAGTGAGCACCACGCCGGGGCCGCACTTTGGTCTGGGGCTGGAAGCCTACGCCACCTGGACATCGCCGATCCGTAAATACGGCGATATGGTGAACCACCGTTTGCTGAAAGCGGTTATCACCGGACAGGCCGCGGAAAAACCGCAGGACGATGTCACGGTGCAACTGGCCGAACGTCGCCGCCTTAATCGTATGGCTGAGCGTGATGTTGGCGACTGGCTGTACGCCCGCTACCTCAAAGATAAAGCCGGTACGGATAGTCGCTTCAATGCGGAAATCATTGACGTTACACGCGGTGGCCTGCGCGTTCGTCTGCTGGATAACGGCGCAGTAGCCTTTATCCCGTCCTCCTTTATCCACGCCGTGCGCGATGAGCTGGTGTGCAGTCAGGAAATGGGCACCCTCTCAGTGAAAGACGAAGTCGTCTATCGCCAGGGGGATACGCTGGACGTGGTCATCGCGGAAGTTCGTCTGGAAACCCGCAGCATCGTGGCAAAACCTGCTGCCTAAGTGCCATGCCGCCGAGCTATCTCGGCGGACATGCAACCCTCATCACAGGAGTGTTCCCGATGAAGAAAATGACAATCGGTACATCCGCGATACAGGCTTCCAACATTGCGTTGGGCTGTATGCGAATGGCGAAGAAAAGCACGAATGAAGCGGCTGATATCCTCAATGCTTCCGTCGAAGCAGGCATCGATTTCTTCGATCACGCCGATATCTATGGCTCAGGTTTGTCGGAAGAGATTTTCGCCGCCGGTTTACAGAAGACCGCCATCCGCCGGGACGCCATTTTTCTGCAATCCAAATGCGGTATTCGTCAGGGCTTTTTTGACTTTTCTAAGGCGCACATCATCGCCTCCGTCGAAGGTAGCCTGAAACGTTTAAAAACGGACTATCTTGATACGCTCCTGCTGCACCGCCCGGACACGCTGTTCGAACCCGATGAAGTCGCGGCCGCCTTCGATGAGCTGGAAAGCAGCGGAAAAGTGCGCCATTTCGGCGTCAGTAATCAGAATCCGTTGCAGATTGAACTGCTGAAAAAATCCGTACGCCAACCGCTGATAGCCAACCAGTTGCAGTTCAGCATCATGCACACGGGCATGATTGATGCGGGCTTTAACGTGAATATGACGAACCCGGCATCGGTGAATCACGATGGCGCAATTCTGGAATACAGCCGTCTGAATACCATGACGATTCAGGCCTGGTCGCCCTTCCAGTACGGATTTTTTGAAGGCGTTTTCCTCGATAACGAGAAATTCCCTAAGCTGAACGCCACCCTCGATCGCATCGCCGAGCAACATCGCGTCACCAATACCGCGATTGCCACCGCGTGGATCTTGCGCCACCCTGCCGCGATGCAGGTGATTATCGGCACCATGAGCCCGGAACGTATCCGCGACATCGCGGCGGCGTCTACCCTGTCGCTCAGCCGCGAAGAATGGTACGAAATTTACCGCGCCGCCGGGAACGTTCTGCCTTAAGACCCGTGTTGCACAGCCCTTGCGTCCCTGACAACAAACAGGGACGCGTTACAAACTGGGGTCAGGACCGCGTTCAACGAAGGTCGACAGAACGATATAACTACGCGTCCCGTCGACACCTTCCACTTCCTGTAGCTTACCTAACAGTTCCTCTAGCCCTTCCGTGTCACGAGCTCGGACCTTGAGCATGACGCCACAATCTCCGGCAACGGTATGAAATTCCTCAATCTCAGGCAAGTTACTCAGTGCCAGTAAACGTTTGGTGCTCACGACATTCTTTGTGTTTACCAGCACAAAGGTTAATAAGGTTCGACCGACCTTACAGCCATCAATCTTTGCAACGGTGCCCTTGATGACTCCGTCCTTTTTTAGCCGCTTCACTCTTTCATGCACGGACGGCGCGGAAAGGTGCAGCGCTTCCCCTAAATCGGCATAGCTCCGGCTGCTGTCGGCTGCAAGAAGGGCTAATATTTTTCGGTCCACGTCATCCAGTTTTGCGGGGATATGCTTTTCTTGCCTAAGCACATTCGTTTTTCCTGTTTCATTAGTCATTTTGTTTTTTTTCCCTAATAGCATTAGGCATAATTTAGCACATGAAAAAATTGTTAGACATAGGGGATATCATGCCTATTGCTTTATGGGCTCTGGTTATTGGTGCCTTTGGAATTGGAACAACGGAATTCATCATTGCAGGTCTCTTGCCTGCCATCGCGACGGATTATGGGGTGACGATCCCCGTGGCGGCGTATATGGCAACAAGCTATGCGCTTGGGGTTTTTGTCGGCGCACCGGTACTCATTATTCTGGGCTCCCGATTACCCAAAAAAACCATGTTGGTTTTCCTTGCTGGGCTCTTTGTTCTGGGGAATCTGGTCACCGCTCTCGCGCCGTCTATAGGGGTCGCTATCGTCGGACGCATTATCACCTCGCTGACACACGGTGCCTTTTTCGGCATTGGCTCTGTACTCGCCGCTGAAATGGTACCGAAAGAGAAACGCGTCAGTGCCATCGCCTTTATGTTCTCCGGCCTTACGGTGGCTAACCTTATCGGCGTCCCAGTGGGAACCTGGATTAGCCATCAGTTCTCTTGGCAAGCCACGTTCTACGCCATCACGGTGATTGGGGTCGCCACGGCGATCGGTGTACTGGTGCTTATTCCTTCCACCGCCAAACCCAAAGCACAGCATATCGGGCATGAGTTTGCCGCATTCGGCAACTCAAAAGTCCTGCTATCCATGGGCATCACCATCCTTGGACCCGCGGCCTTTTTTACCTCCATTACGTATATCGCGCCCATGATGACGGAAGTAGCCCACTTCTCAGAAGGATCGATTACCTGGCTGTTGATGGTATTTGGTTTGGGCTTGTTCGTTGGAAACTGGCTGGGCGGGCGTTTCGCTGACAAAGCACTCATGCCGATGCTGTATATCACGCTGTTTGGGCAGGCTGCCATTTTGTTCATCTTCCATTTGACGGCCAGCAGCCAGATTGCCTCGGTATTGTGCATCTTCCTGATGGCAGCGTTTGGCTTTGCAACCGTCTCTCCCATTCAGAAACTGGTGATGGACAAAGCAAGGGCCGCAGGCGCGCCCACGCTAGCCTCAGCGGTCAATATTGGGCTCTTTAATCTTGGTAATGCCCTCGGTGCCTGGGTGGGTGGGAGCGTTATCGCCAGCGGCTTCGGTTTCACGGCGCCAAACTGGGCGGGCGGAATTCTGTCGCTCAGTGCGCTGGTTCTTGCTATCGCGGTCGGTGTGGTCGATAAACGCAGCAGCCCGCTGACAGAATCTTTAGAATGCCATTGATCAAATAGACGTAGCACTCAGAAATGCGCGGGTTACATCGCCGCGCATTTCGTTAGCCCTTGTTTACCCTTTAAGTTTCTTTACAAAAATTCACCTTCGCTCACATTTTCTCATCCATTCCCTTCTCTTCGCCATTAAACCCACTATTGTTAAATTGCATTAACACCCGCGCCATATACCTCAAATAATTCGAGTTGCAGGAAGGCGGCAACCGCATGAATCCCCAGGAGCTTACACAAGTAAGTGACTGGGGTGAGTAAGGGAAGCCAACGCACATGCAGCTTGAAGTATTACGGTATACCTTTTCTGAATAACGAAGGAGCCGTTGTTATGAGTAACGTAAAGAGCATTGTGATCTGGCTGCTAGTCGGCCTGGCGGGCGCCTTTTCGTTCGCCACGCTGGCGCTAAGCCGCGGTGAACACGTCAATGCCGTGTGGTTGGTTATCGCGGCGGTATCGTGTTACAGCATCGCCTATCGGTTTTACAGCCTGTTTATCGCCAAAAAAGTGTTTGAGCTCGACGATCGCCGACTGACACCGGCGGAGCGTCATAACGACGGTCTGGATTACGTTCCCACCAATAAATGGGTTCTGTTCGGCCACCACTTCGCCGCCATCGCCGGGGCCGGGCCGCTGGTCGGGCCGATTCTCGCCGCACAGATGGGCTTCCTCCCCGGTACGATCTGGATCTTGGTCGGCGTCATGCTGGCGGGTGCGGTGCAGGATTTTCTGGTGCTGTTTATCTCAACCCGCCGGGACGGTCGTTCTCTGGGTGAGATGGCAAAACAGGAGCTGGGCACGTTCGCGGGTATTATCACGATGCTCGGCGCACTGGGCGTGATGATCATCATTCTCTCGGCGCTGGCGCTGGTCGTCGTTAAAGCGCTGGCAGAAAGTCCGTGGGGATTGTTCACCATTGCCGCCACCATCCCTATCGCGCTCTTCATGGGCGTTTACATGCGCTTTTTACGTCCGGGCAAAATCGCTGAAGTCTCTATCATCGGCTTTGTGCTGATGATGCTGGCGATTGTCTACGGCGGTAACATCGCGGCACACCCTTACTGGGGGCCGTTCTTCACATTGAAAGGGACGTCGCTCACCTGGATTCTGGTCATTTACGGCTTCGTGGCCTCAGTCCTGCCCGTCTGGCTGCTGCTGGCACCGCGTGATTATCTCTCTACGTTCCTGAAAATCGGGGTCATTGTCGGGTTAGCCTTCGGTATTGTGTTCGCCATGCCGGAAATGAAAATGCCCGCAGTTTCTCGTTTTATTGACGGCACCGGCCCAGTCTTCTCCGGTACGCTGTTCCCCTTCTTGTTTATTACCATCGCCTGTGGCGCAATTTCCGGCTTCCATGCGCTGGTTTCCAGCGGCACCACGCCGAAACTGGTTGAACGTGAAAGCCATATCCGCTTCATCGGCTATGGTGCAATGTTGATGGAATCCTTCGTGGCGATTATGGCGTTGATTTGTGCCTCGGTTATCGAACCGGGCATCTACTTCGCTATGAACTCACCCGCTGCTTTGATCGGTACCACGGTTGAGAGCGCCTCGTTAGCCATCAATAACTGGGGATTTGTGATTACCCCGCAGGAATTGAGTGCCATCGCCAATGACGTTGGCGAAGCCTCTATCCTCTCCCGCGCCGGCGGTGCGCCGACCTTCGCGGTGGGCATGGCCTACATCATCACCGAGATCTTTAACAGCCGGGCGATGATGGCCTTCTGGTATCACTTCGCGATTCTGTTTGAAGCCCTGTTCATCCTGACCGCGGTTGACGCCGGAACGCGCGCCTGTCGTTTCATGGTGCAGGATCTGGTCGGTATTGCGATTCCCAGATTAGCGAACAGCCACTCCTGGCTGGGGAATCTGGCAGGTACCACCGTTGCCGTTTCCGGTTGGGGATTCTTCGTCTATCAGGGCGTGATCGATCCGCTGGGCGGCATCAACACGCTCTGGCCGCTGTTCGGTATCGGTAACCAGATGTTGGCCTCGATGGCGTTGATTCTCGGCACCGTGGTGTTGTTTAAGATGAAGAAACAGCGCTATGCGTGGGTGACTATCGTGCCTACCGTTTGGCTGTTTATTACGTCGATGACGGCGGGTTGGCAGAAAATTTTCCATGAAAAACCGAGCATCGGCTTTCTGGCTCAGGCAAAACGCTTCGCCGCAGGTATTGAACAGAACACGCTGATCGCACCAGCCAAATCGATTAAAGACATGGAAACTATCGTCTTCAGTAATCAGATCAACGCCGCGCTGTGCGGGTTCTTCATGTTGGTGGCGGTGACAATGCTGATCTCCGCCTTCTTCGTCATTCGTCGTGCGATGAATAGCGATGTCCCAACGGCAAAAGAGAGCCCGTTTGTCTTACGAGACGGCGCTCAGCCTTAAACACCATCGACGTATCCCCTTAAATCCCTCCCTCGCGGAGGGATTTTTTATGGCGTGCTATCCCTGGCCGCCACCCAAGCCCCAAAAATAACAATAGCGCCGTATTTGCGGCGCTATGTGGTTTACAGGGCATGAGGAAGGAATCGCTGCGGTTTATTGTCCGTAATACGCGTTCTTGCCGTGCTTGCGTAAGTAGTGTTTATCCAACAGCGTTTGCTGCATCTCGCCCAATTGAGGCGTTAACTGGCGTGAGAAAATCCCCATGTAGGCAAGCTCTTCCAGAACAACGGCGTTGTGCACCGCGTTGTCGGCATCTTTACCCCACGCAAAGGGGCCGTGCGAGTTAACCAAGACGGCAGGAACATCTACCGGAGAAATGCCACGCTGACGGAAAGTTTCGACGATCACCCTTCCCGTTTCCCACTCATAGCGCCCGTTGATTTCCGCATCCGACATCAGGCGCGTGCAGGGAATCGGACCATAGAAGTAGTCCGCGTGCGTCGTTCCCCAGGCGGGGATATCTTTACCGGCTTGCGCCCAGATCGTGGCATGGCGGGAATGGGTATGCACAATACCGCCGATATCGGCAAATTCCAGATACAGCACGCGGTGGGTATCGGTATCCGACGACGGTTTCTTCGTCCCCTCCACCACCTTGCCGCTTTCCAGCTCAACGACAACCATATCCTCCAGCGTCATGGCCGAATACTCCACGCCGGAAGGTTTGATCACCATCAGGCCGCGCTGCCGATCGACTGCGCTGACATTTCCCCAGGTAAACGTCACCAGATTGTGCTGCGGCAAGGCCAGATTGGCTTCCAACACCTGTTTTTTTAGCGTTTCTAACATAATCAGCCTCCCCTCGGCGCGATGACACCATTCTCGCGGCCTGACGAGATCGTCGCTATGGGCTAAATCGCTAAAGACCTAGCGGTGTTCTGCTATGGGAAAAAGAAAGAGACACCCCACAGAATTGGGCAAAAAACAGCCAATTTTATCAATTATTGCTATCGTTAACATAACGCAGGGGAATTAAGATTTTTTACCTGTTGCAGTTTTTTCCGATGATTATACTTGTCATCAAGCAGTAAAAGGCCTGTTTCTTTATTTAATACCGCAAAAAGTACGTTGTTCGATATTTTCCTCACAAGAAACGTGAGGCCAAGAGCAGAAAGGGGAATAAAATGAAATTAAACAAACGTTTTGCGACAGCCGCGCTGGCAATTACGCTTGCTGTAACGCTCGCGGGCTGTTCAAACATGTCCAAACGTGATCGTAATACCGCGATTGGTGCCGGTGCGGGTGCAGTCGGTGGGGCTATCTTAACGGATGGCGGAACATTAGGAACACTGGGCGGTGCAGCTATCGGCGGGCTGATTGGCCGTCAGGTCGATAAATAACGAATTTTGGGCAGCAGGTTCACGGGAGTAAACCTGCTGCTTTTTATACTCGTCATGCCTTCTTAGCCGCCAGCCAGCTTAACCTTCATGCCTTTTGCTTCCAGAAGCTGTTTTAGCAGATCGCGTTTATCTCCCTGGATTTCGATCACGCCGTCTTTTACTGACCCGCCGCAGCCGCATTTCTTCTTCAATTCAGCCGCCAGCTTATCCAGCGCAGCATCATCAAGATCGAGACCGCTAATCAGGCATACGCCTTTTCCTTTGCGCCCGCTGGTCTGACGCTGGATGCGCACAATGCCGTCACCTTTTGGCCGAGCGACTTGTTCTTCTTCTGGCTTAATACGTCCGGTTTCCGTGGAGTAAACCAGTTGGCTATTTTCGTCACGACGCATGTTCATGATGTCGCACCGTTTAACAATGAAGCGCGAATCTCACGCAGCGTCTGTGCCGGATCCGCTGATTGGGTGATCGGACGTCCAATCACCATATAATCGACGCCAGCCTGCTGCGCCTGAACCGGCGTCATGATGCGGCGCTGATCGCCAACATCGCTGCCAGCGGGACGAATTCCCGGTGTGACCAGCTTAAATGCCTGTCCGCATACCTGCTTCAACCGCTGCGCTTCATGCGCGGAACACACCACGCCATCTAACCCGCTGTTATGCGTTAACACTGCCAGCCTTTCGGCCTGCTCCGCCGGGCTGACGGTAATGCCGAGCCCACGCAGATCGTCTTCGTCCATGCTGGTTAACACAGTCACGGCAATCAGCAGCGGCGCATCGTTACCAAACGGCACCAGCGCTTCTTTCGCCGCCGCCATCATGCGCGAACCACCGCTGGCGTGGACATTCACCATCCACACGCCAAGATCGGCGGCGGCCGCAACGGCGTGGGCGACGGTGTTTGGAATATCGTGGAATTTCAGATCGAGAAACACATCAAAGCCGCGCTGTTGTAGCGTCTGCACGAACTGTGGGCCGAATAAGGTAAACATCTCTTTGCCTACCTTCAAACGGCAATCCTGCGGATCGATACGGTCAACAAACGACAGCGCTGCCTGCTGATTGGCATAGTCCAGCGCGACCACAATCGGGGATGATACCGTTTGATTCTTTTGCTGTAGATTCTCGTTTTTCATTCGTCACCCAGTCTCTTGCGAAGCCAAAATTCCCGCCGCATTCTACATGCCCCGCCCCTGAAATCCCAGCCGCCTGAAGACCAATGCGATTAAAGAAGCTAGCTGGAACCGAAATTACATGCAGTTATTAGTATGTTGTAACTAAATTGCGGTAAACAACACCAGCTCGATATCGTGAAATGTTACTGGCCGTCGAGCCCACGGATCGGCTTGATGCTAGCCCAGGTGCGGCAGGAAGGACATTGCCAATAGAGCGATTGCGACGTGAAGCCACATTTGCGGCAGCTATAGCGGGGTTTGGTGCGAATTTGTTCGCCGACCATGTCGCGCAATCCCTGGAGATTTTCTTTTGTTCGTCCGTCTTCCGCTTCATGCAGGTGAAAATCCATCAGGCGATGGAACACGCGCATCGTAGGGTGACGTTGAAGCTGCCGGTTAATATAAGCCTGTGCAACCTCGGCCCCCTCTTCTCTTTCGAGAATGTCGGCCAGCATCAATTCCGCCGTCGCACCGGTATTTTCTTCTACGCAGCGTTTGATGAAATTCATCCAATCCAAAGGCTTATCTAAATGCTGATAGCACTCTTGCAGCATCGGCAGCGTTTCGCTAACCAGCTCTTTATCCTGATCGAGAACCTGTCGTAAGGCTTCCACGGCGCGTGAATAATCCTGCTGCGCCATGTAGATGCGTCCCATCATGATAGACGCACGGGCGCATTGACTGTCCGCCGTCGCCCCTTTCTTCAGGAGCGTGAGCGCCTTATCCAGATCGTCGCTGCCCATCGCCAACAGCGCCAATTCACAGTAAAAATGCGCGATGTCCACGCGAAGCTGGTCTTTTCCCATCTTGACCAGTTTTTCCGCCACATCGATTGCCGTCGGCCAATCGCTGGTCGCCTGATGGATCTGCAAGAGCTGCTGCAAGGCGCTGCGGCGAAAATCTTCTTCATCCACCAACTGGTTGAAACTTTCTTCGGCGCGGTCATACAGCCCAGCGGCCATGTAGTCACGACCCAGCTGTTGCACCGCCAGCAGACGCTGTTCAAAGGTTAACGATGCGCTTTCGGTCAGCGCCTGATGGATGCGAATCGCACGGTCAACTTCGCCGCGCGAACGGAACAGGTTACCGAGAGTGAGGTGGGCTTCAAAAGTGTTGCTGTCATCCTTGAGCATGTCGAGGAACAGCTCAACCGCCTTATCCTGCTGATTGGACAACAGGAAGTTAACCCCAGTGACATACTCACGGGACAGGCGGTTGGATTCCTGCTCTTTGTCCTGCTGCGCACTTCTGCGACCCATGTACCAGCCGTACGCGGCGGCCACGGGCAGCAACAGAAACAGCAGTTCTAACATAGAGAGAATTCCTTAGTGGGTGACCGTCTGCACTGGCGCCACGTTCTCCTCGGTGGAGGTAGAAAGCTGTTGTTCCAGACGCTTGATTTTACGTTGTGCACGGCCAAGCGCAATGCGCTGACGCAGATAAAACAGACCACAGATAACCCAGCCAAGGGAAAAACCCAGGGCAAACAGCGTGGCAAGCAGTGTGGAGATACGATACTCCCCCTGTGCCAGCAGGTAGTTAAATGTCACAACCTGATCGTTGTGCGCACCCAGTGTGACAGAAATGATGAATATCGCCAGCACGAGTAAAAAAATCAGCAAATATTTCACATTGTCCTTCCTGTGATATCCATTAACCGGATGAATTATGCCAAATTTTGGCGACAAACCCCATTAAATTACCATGTCCGGCGCGGACAGGGAAATCAAGAGTCGTGCTCCGCTGCCGTCTGCGCTTGTTATTTATTCTGTGCTGAATAAAAATGACAGCAGCAAGCCAGCAAGGGGAAAAGTCATGTCAAAGCAGGACGAACAGCGATTATTGGTCAAGATCGCTACGCTCTATTATAGCGAAGGGATGAAACAAGCAGAAATTGCTGCCTCACTCCATCTGTCACAGTCTTTTGTCTCCCGCGCTATCACGCGCTGTGTTAAAGAAGGTGTGGTCAAAATCAGCGTAATTCAACCCCCGAACATGTTCATGGGGCTGGAAGCGGCGATTCAGAAGCGCTACGGCATCGATCAGGCTATCGTGGTAGATGTCGCCGATAACGCCACGCTGACACAAATCAAGCAGGCAATTGGCTCTGCGGCCGCACACTATGTCCAAACCAGTATCCGCCCTGACGATCTGGTTGGTATCTCGTCGTGGAGCAGCACGCTGCGGGCGATGGTGGACAGCCTGCATCCACAAAGCGTCAAGGCGCAGGGGGTCATCCAGCTGTTGGGCGGCGTGGGGCCGAACGGCAATGTGCAGGCGACGATCCTGACGCAAACCTTAGCCAATCAGCTCAGTTGCCCCGCTTACCTTTTGCCCGCGCAGAGCATCGAACGCTCGGTGGAAGATCGCGCCCGTTTGGTGACCAGCGATGAGGTTTCCAGCGTAGTTGATAAATTCAGCGAAGTGAGTCTGGCGCTTGTCGGTATTGGCGTGCTGGAGCCATCGCAACTGCTGAAAAATTCCGGTAACTACTATCACGAAGCGATGTTGCAACAGCTGGCCGAACGCGGTGCCGTGGGCGATTTGTGCCTGCATTACTACAACGCGGAAGGCGAGCCGGTGTTGCAGGATGATGAAGATCCGGTGATTGGTATGGCGCTACCGCAGTTGCGTCAGTGTCCACGCGTGGTGGCATTAGCGGGCGGTGTCGAGAAAAGTGCCGCGATTCGCGGCGCGTTGACAGGTCATTACGTTGATGTGTTGATTACCGATCGATTAACCGCCGAGACGCTGATCTAACGAACTTATCGCTCCTGATGAGCAAAACGGTAACGTCAGGCGCAGGATGATTTTCCCCTGCTCCACGCCTGACGCACCGTGACGAAATTACTCGTTAACGTTGATGGATGACAGCAGCGCATCCTGCACAATCCGCTGCGCCTGTAACGGATTTTGCGCTTCCTGCGCCGCCTGAAGCGCCGGGATATCCAGCTTATCCAGCGCGCGATAGATGTGTTTCAGGAAACGAATGGACAACTGCGCCGCCTCAACGTGGTTCTCACGGAACGGGAACTGATCGAGCTGCCAGACGCCCTGCCAGTTGTTGATTTTCAGCACGTAGAAGAATTCGAAGATCTCGGTCATATGCACCGTGCCGACCACCAGATCGTCATCCCAGCCGCGCAGGTTATCGTTTACATCCATGCCGAACAACCGACCGCGATCGATAATCAACTGGGCAGAATCGGCCGGTGATTCGCCGCCATACAGCGCATGCCCGAAGTCCAGCAGCACACCGACGTTATCCAGCCCGATATCTTCAATCCCCAGCAGCGTTCGCGCAGCAGAATCCCAGGTCATTTTCACACGCGGCTCACGCGGTTTGTACTCGATGGCGAATTTCACATCGGGGTTAGCCCCCGCCAGATCGCGCATGCCGTCCACCGCCAGCTTCCACAGATTTTTATGGCTGACCTGGAACGGATAATCCCAGCCATCCTGACCCGGCCAGACTTTGACGTAATTCGCGCCGAGTTCACGCACAATGCCCGCAGATTCGTGCATTAATTCAAACGCCGCCGCTCGAGCCGCCGGATCGGGGTTGGTAAAGGCACCGCGCGACCACTTTTGCAGATAAATTTCCGGCGTGATGCCAATTGCCTTCAGCCCTGCATCTTTCAGCGCATCTTTCACTTCGCTGAGCGTCACGCCCGGCGTGAAGGGATAAGGCAAGTCGACATAGGAAAGTTCGCCGACCTCTTTCGCCGCTTTGATCTGATCGATCGTGCTCAATGCCGGGCCGTAGCCATCTACGGCATAACGGTCGATATAATTCGCAAAATGCCACAAACCGGCACCAAATTCAGGGTAGTTATACGTTGCCATAAAAGTCACCTCATTGATTTCTGATGATATTGAGCTGCTTATCTTTTCTTTCGTATCGGATAGGGTCTTACTGCTAACATTTCTTACTGCTAAAAATGTCTTACGGTTAAAAATGGTTATGGCTCGGGCCGCAGACGCGCACGTGCCACCGCCGTACGCCACTGTTGATAGCTCTCCAAAACCCCGTGATTAGTCGTCGACGGTTCGATAACCTCGACTTCTCTTGGTAGTGCGGCAATCTGTTCGCTGTGTTCCCACCACCCCAGCATTTTTCCGCCCAGATAAGCCGCTCCCAGCGCCGACACTTCCGCGTTATGGTTACGAATCAACGGACGCTGCAAGAGGTCGGCCTGAAACTGCATCAGCCAGCGATTTTGTGTTGCGCCGCCGTCAACGCGCAAAGCGGGTAACGCGGCCTGCGATGCCTGCTCCATCGCGAAAAAGACGTCGGCGATTTGATAAGCAATGGCTTCAATTCCCGCGCGGGCGATGATGGCGGGCGTGGTGGCATCGCATAAACCGCACAGCAATCCACGCGCTTGCACATCCCAATAGGGCGCGCCCAGCCCGGATAAAGCCGGAACAAAGAAGACGCCCTGATTAGCTTCGGCGCTGAGCGCCAGCTCGGTAAGTTGTGTAACGGAAGGAATGCCCAGCATCTGACCAATCCAGGCAAATCCTGAACCAGTGTGGGTAATGTTGCCTTCCAGCGCGTAGCGCAGTTCGCCATCGTGCCAGGCAATTGTGGTGCTAAGCCCTGGGGCCTGTTGATGTGGCGTGTTGATGGTGGTCATCAGCGACGAACCGGTGCCGTACGTCGCCTTGATTTCACCGCTTTGGGTAATGCCCTGACCGTACAGCGCTGCATGAGAGTCACCAATCAGCGCCACAATCGGTACGCCAGCGGCCAGCCCGCTGATAGCTGTCACTCCAGTGTGACCGTGTAACGCCGAGGACGGCGTGACGGCCGGCAGGCACACACTGGGAATCCCGAACAGCGCTAGCAGATCCTCATCCCAGCAGCCACGGTGGATATTAAACAGTTGGGTTCTCGCCGCGTTGGAATAGTCGGTGGAATACGCCCGTCCACCGCTAAACTGCCAGTTAAGCCAGCAGTCCACCGTTCCGATGCACAGCTCCCCCTGCATCGCCCGAGCGACACCGTCCGGCAGTTCCGCCAGCATGGCGTGCAGTTTAGCGGCAGGGAAAAGCGGATCGACCTGTAGCCCGGTACGGGATTCGATCAGACGTGCTTCCTCACTGCCCTGCAAGGCCTGACAGAATTTCTCGGCGCGGCGATCCTGCCAACTGACCAGCGGCGTCAGCGGCTTTCCGGTTCGCCTGTCCCAAATCAGCACCGACTCACGCTGATTGCTGATCGCCACGCCCACCACCTGAGCCCGATATAATGACGACAGACAGGCTTCTGCCGCCTGACAAACCGCATGCCAGATCGCCATCGCGTCCTGCTCGGCTCTGCCCGGCTGCGGGTGCGTTACCTGCAAAGCGACCGCCGCTTTAGCCAGAATGCGCCCCCGCTCATCGACGGCAATCGCCTTGGCGTTCGTCGTCCCTTCATCAATGGCCAAAATAACCGGCGTAAACATCATCAGCCTCCCGGGCAAAGACGCAGTGCTGCGTTGACAATGCCCGTCGCGTCCAGCCCGTGATGCGCCCGCATCGCGCTCCGATCGGCGGCAATCGCGTATTGACCATCGGGAATCCCCAACCGCACAAGAGGAATTCCGCGGCCCGCTTCCGCCAGCACTTCCGCTACCAGACTGCCTGCACCGCCGTTGACGTTATGTTCCTCAACTGTGATGACTCGAGGTGTTTCACTCAGAATTTCAAGCAATTGCTGAGTATTGCACGGGCGGATAGAGGAAAGATTAACCACCGTTGCAGAGAGTCCTTTTTCTGCTAATAATTCAGCCGCCGTCACAATTTCATGCACGGTCGACCCCAACCCGACCAGCGTGATATCGCGACCTTTGCGCAGCACATCGATCTGCCCTGGCACAAAGCAATACTGCTCATCGTGCAAGGCAGGCAGCGGTTTCCCATCGAGGCGGATATAGACCGGCCCCTGATGTTCAAACGCATAATCGATAATCTGGCGGCACTCTTCCGGGCTGGACGGCGCGTAGATCTCAATATTGCCAAACCCTCTCAGCACCGCGATGTCGTCAATACTGTGGTGCGTGCTGGCGAGCGGGCCGTAGCTACAGCCCGCATTCAACCCGAACAGCTTGACGTTGCTGTTGTTGTAACAGACGTCGACTTTGAGCTGCTCATTCGCACGGGAGATCAAAAACGGAGCCGCGTTACAGGTCACCGCAATCTTGCCGCCGATGGACAGTCCTACCGCCGTCCCCACCATGGTTTGCTCTGCGATCCCCACGTTGACGATGCGCTCGGGGAAACGCTGTATGAAAGGTGAAATTTTCGCCGTAGAGGTCGAATCCGCCAACACCGGAACGACATCAATCCCCTGTTCGACGGCCTTGATGAACTGCTCGACCATGACGGTTGCCAGATGCTCTGCGTTACTCATCTTTTAATTCCTCCAGCGCCAGTGCAATTTCCTCGCCTTTCGGCACGCGGTGATGCCACTCAGCCCGCCCCTGAATAAACGACACGCCCGCACCTTTCTCCGTATTCGCAATCACCACATTCGGCTTGCCGTTGCGTGGCAGATTCTCCAGCGTTTCCACCACCGAGCGCATGTCATTCCCCGCGCATTCCGTGACCTGAAGGCCAAAAGCCTGCCACTTTTCCGCCAGCGGATCGGTCTTCATAATGGAACAGGTCGTTCCCGCCAGTTGCAGCTTGTTCTTGTCGTTGATGATGATCAGGTTATCCAGTTGGTAATGTGCCGCCGCCAGCGCCGCCTCCCAGTTGCTGCCTTCCGCCAGCTCACCATCTCCCGTGAGGACAAACACCCGACGCGGGCTGTTATCGCGCTTCGCTGCCAGCGCAATGCCGACGGCAACTGGCAGCCCGTGCCCGAGCGCGCCGGTGTTCAGTTCAATCCCCGGCGTTTTGTGCTTGACCGGATGCCCCGGCAAATGCGAATCAGGGTGCTGGTAAGTTGCCAGCCACGCTTCTGGGAAATAGCCTGCTTCCGCCAGACAGCAGTAATAGCCGCCGACCGCATGACCTTTTGACTGGATGTAAATATCCCGTTGCGGATCCTGAAGGCGATCTGGTGCACAGTTCAGAATGCGAAAATACAGCGCCGTCAGAATCTCGACCTGTGACAGGTCGGCGCCCGTGTGCCCGCCAGCCGGGCTATTGGCATTCAGATGAATAATGCGGCGACGAATGGCGCGGGCTTTTTTCGTCAGCGCCTCCACCGACAATGCGTACGGATTCATACCTCACCTCGCTTGAATTTTTACTCAAAAACGAATATTTATTCATATCAAATCAAAAAAAATTGCGTTCAAATCGGGCATCGGTATGCCTACCGACATCGTTCTCGCCACAACTCAACGCCCCGTGCTAGTTACGCTTAACGTACGATTTATGCTTAATGTGTCTCTACGCTTAACTATGTCCCTTCCGCCGCAGCCTTCTGTGACACAATTGCGGCCTTGTGCTGCATACGGTTTTGCATCTGGTCGATAATCACCGCCACAATGATGACGATGCCTTTAATCACCATCTGCCAGAATTCACTTACGCCCATCATCACCAGCCCGTCGGCAAGAATCCCGATAACAAACGCGCCAATCAGCGTGCCCAAAATCGTACCGCGCCCGCCTGCCAGCGACGTTCCGCCAAGCACCACGGCAGCAATCGCGTTCATTTCAAAGGCAGTACCAGTTGCCGGATGGCTGGCGACCAACTGAGACGACACCACGATGCCCGCGATAGCCGCGCAGAAGCCGGAAATGGTGTAGACCCAGACTTTAACCTGACGCACTTTGACGCCAGAAAGTTCAGCGGCACGTTCGTTGTCACCAATCGCATAAACATGGCGGCCGAACGGCAGGCGGCGCGCTACGTAGGCAATCACCACAGCCAGCACCAACATCAGCCAGATAGCCAGCGGTAATCCTAGGATCGTGGCGGAGCCAATCAGCTCAAAACCGGTGTTGCCCAGTTGCGGATTACCGCCCAAGCCGGGGAACGTTTCCCCACCGGAAATCAGCATCGATGCACCACGCACGATGTACATCGTTCCGAGCGTGCAGATAAAGGGCGCGACGTTATACCGTGTGATAATCCAGCCGTTAATGGCCCCAATAAGCGCGCCAATCAGCAGCACGACAGGCACGATGACCCACACGCTGGGAAAAATCGCGACGCCGAACATGGGCAGCACAATTCCCTGAGTAATCATGTAGCCCGCCACCATGCCGCACAGCCCTAGCGTGGCACCGATTGACAGGTCAATCCCGGCGGTGATGATGACAAACGTGATCCCCAGCGCCAAAAACGCATTGATGGCAATGTGCTTCACCATGATGATCAGGCTGCCGGTGGCCAAAAATCCGGGCACCGTGAAAGCAAAGAACCCCAGAATCAGGAATAGCGCGATAAACGTGCGCAGCCTGAGAATCAACAGCAGGATGCTCTCTCGTGAGCGTACAAACTTACCCGGTGATAGCGCGCCTGACGCTGCCGGAAGGTGAGTCGTTTTCATGTCAGAACCCTTGTGCACTTGCCGAAACCAATGCCGACTCGCTGGCCAACTGACGTACGATATTCGCCGTCAGCTTGCCATTCGACATCACCAAAATACGGTCCGATACCGCCATAATTTCTTTCAGATCCGAAGTGGAGAACAGCACGCCGATGCCCTGTTCGGACAGCCCGACCATCATTTCAAAGACGTCGGCTTTGGCACCCACATCGATGCCCCGCGTTGGCTCGTCCAGCAGCAGCACCTTGGGGCTGGTCAGCAACGAGCGACCAATCACCACTTTTTGCTGATTGCCGCCGCTGAGCGCCTGAATTTCCACCTCGGGCGAAGAGACTTTGATCGCCAACTGCCCAATCGTGCTGGCAACCACCTCCTGCTCCTGCCGCTGGAAGATCGCCATGCCGTATTTCAGCCGCCGCCACAGGCTGGCGATGGTGAGATTGGAGGCCACCGACGAGAGCGGAAAGATGCCGGTTTTCTTGCGATCTTCCGGCACCAGACTCATGCCCATACGAATGCGCTGCGCGGTAGCAAGCCGCAGATTCACCGGTTTGCTATCGAGATAAATCTTGCCCAGATAATCATTCTGAATACCCAGCAAACACTCGAAGAGTTCGGTGCGACCCGCTCCCATCAGCCCGTAAATACCGACGATTTCCCCTTCACGCACCATCAGCGACACATCATTAACCACCTGATGCCCCGCATCATTGAGGGAGGTAAGGTGTTCCGCTTCCAACACAGGCGCACCAAACGTTCTGCCCGGATGCAGGAAGCTGGTGACAGGGTCACCGCCGAGCATTTCCCGCACGATCCACGGCACGTCGATGTCGCTAACGGCCGCTTCTGCCTGAAAACACCCGTCGCGCAGGATAGTGATGTAGTCACCAATCGCCATCAGCTCTTCCAGCCGGTGTGAAATGTAGATAATCGACACATTCTGGCGGGTCAGCTCGCGGATCACGCGGAACAGAATCTCCACCTCGGTTTTGCTCAGCGCGGAAGTTGGCTCATCCAGAATCAGAATGTCGGCCTGGTCCGCCAGCGCTTTGGCGATTTCCACCAGTTGCTGCTGACCAACTTTCAGGCTGGCAACCTCGGTACGCGGCGAAATATCCTGATCGAGACGCGCCATCAGCTCCGCCGCAATCCGCTCCTGTGTCAGATAATCGATAGGCGCAACACCCTTTTGCAGCTCCCGCCCCAGAAAGATGTTCTCCGCCACGCTCAGGTTCTCGGACAGGTTGAGTTCCTGATGCACCATGCCAATGCCTTTTGCCGCCGCATCACGCGTATCCGCGATGCGCACCGCTTCGCCATTCAACAGAATCTGACCGGACGTCGGCTGCTGCACGCCGGCCAGAATCTTCATCAGCGTCGATTTACCCGCCCCGTTCTCGCCGATAATCACGTTGACCTTGCCGCGATAAACGTTGTAGTCGACGTTATCCAGCGCCTTGGTGCCGGGAAACAGCATGGTGATGCCGCGAGTCGCCATGACGATATCGGGTCGATTCACCGCGTTTGATTGCAGAGAAGCGTCTGGTTTTTCCATCACTGCGTCCCTCCGCCGCTCGTTTCAGTCAGGTTTAGCGTCATCGGCACCGCTTCGCTGATGCCCTGTTTCGTTATCACCAGCGCCGCCAGTACGTTGACAGGTTTACCCTGCACGCCCGCATTCAGCTCCGGCAACGACGCGAGCGCTTTGTTATTCAGCGCGCGGGCCAACTGGGCAAACTGCACCTGATTTTTGAAGTCATCAAAGCGAATAAACCCAGCCGCATCGCGAATGGCATTACCTTTGACGATCGGCCCAAGTTGAAGCGTGACGGCGTCACCTTGCACATCAAGCATCAATTTTCCTTCGCGACTTTCCCGGTCAATCCCGCTGACCGTACCCTGAAGCCGTGCGTAGACCGCTTTACGTCCTGAACCCTCCAGCGTTGCCTGCGTTTTCTTCACGTCATTCCAGGACAGCGCCTGCTGCTGCGCAGTTGGGAGCAACTTCGGCTGCCACAGCGCTGTCGCGATGTTCTCTGGCGTCATGGTGCTATAGCCCGGTACAGAAGCCGGATCGACCGGAATGATCGGCTTACCGTTTTCATCCAGCTCGACCACCGTACAGGCCGACAGCAGCAAGGCGCAGAGCCCAATCCAACTGGCGCGGTATCGTTCATCGAACAGCATAACGACTCCTTTATCAGCAGGAGCTGACGCTCCTGTCGCCTTAATTACGGTTTCAACGCAAAGGTGTTGAGTTTGGTCGCGTTAGAGTCGTCGATCAGAATGCAGTCCATCAGCTGTTTTTCTTCGTGCTGTGCCTTACCGTTCTTCAGGTAGTAATCCGCCTGTTCGACCGCCATCTGCGCCTGTTGCCAGCCGGGTTGCAGCACCGTGGCCTTGATATTGCCTTTATTGATGATGGAATCGCGCACGTAGTCGCTGCCGTCAAAGCCCACCACAATCACGTCGTGACGCCCCGCCGCTTTCAGCGCGGCTTCGGCACCTAACGCCATGGTGTCGTTGCCAGAAATCACGCCGGTGATATCTGGGTTTGCCTGCAAGATGGCTTCCATTCGGGTAAAGGCTTCCGTCTGGCTCCAGTTCGCCGTTTGTCTGGCGACTCGCTTCATGTCGCTATACTGGTCGATCACATCGTGGTAGCCCTGCGACCGGACGTGCGCATTGGTGTCTGACTCGCGGCCAATCAGCTCGACGTATTTTCCTTTCTGCCCCATCAGCTCGACGAATTTCTCCGCACCGAGCTGCGCGCCCTGATAGTTATTGGAAACGATCTGCGCCACGGCCACGCCGGTTTCATTGATTTCACGATCGATCAGGAAAGCGGGAATACCGGCAGCCTTCGCTTTTTTCAACGGGCCAATGGTCGCATCGGCCCCGGCATTATCCAGAATGATGGCTTTCGCCTTGCGGGCAATCGCGGTTTCAATCAGCTGATTTTGCTTGCTGACGTCATCGTCATGAGACGCCACCAGCGTGGTGTAGCCCAGTTCGATGGCTTTGGTTCTGGCACCTTCGGCTTCGGCTTTAAAGAATGGGTTGTCGTGTGAAGGGGTAATTATGGCGATCAACCCGTTATCTGCGGCAAACGCACCGGCAGAGAAGGAAAACATGATAGCCAGCAGGGAGGATTTCAGACGGTAAGGTTTCATTGTTATTCTCCTGTTTGAATATATATTCAATATTGAATTAACATTCAAATGAAGTTTTACAACCAACCGAAAAATTGTCCAACAGCAAAAACAGGAATAGCGAAGCAGCTCACAAATTGTTTACATTTTGCGCGAGGCGATAGCGGTAAGAGTCGGGAAGAAACAGAGACGGGAGCGATTTTTAATGTTACGTCAGCAACGGTCCGCAGGGTGATGGACAAGGCGGCGTCATAAAAAATGCGGATGACGAATGCCATCCGCAGATTACGTGCTACTGGGGATTAACTCTGGAGTACAACCTAAAACAGGAACGACAACTCAAGGGCTACGAGGATTTATTTTCGGCGGCATCCTCCTCCGCCTGTTCTTTGATTTCTTCATACTGGAGCGAGAGCGGACCGCACCAGCGCTGCGCCAGCCAACTGGCGACCACCACCAGCAGCCAGCTAATTAACGTCGCCACCACCAAATCCTGCGGCCAATGCATGCCGAGAACCAGACGACTGCCCATCACGCCGCTAGCCCATAGCATCAGGATCACCACCGTTTTATAATGGCGACGCGCCCACAGCAGCCCGACGCCCAGCAGCGCCCAGGTTGCGGCAAACATGGTGTGCCCAGAGGGGAAAGCAAAGCCAGTTTCAAACTGCCAGTGGCTGCGCAGCCATTGTGGGATCTGCGTTTGGTCCTGCAACTGTGTTTTCACCAGTTCCGAACGCTCATTGCGCGGCAGCGAATAGAAATAGCTGTCATCCACCTGATGATTTTTTTCCAGCCAGACTACATAGGGCCGTGATTCCTGCACCCACTCTTTAATCGCCGACTTGATTCCCTGCCCAATCAGCACCGTAATCGCCATGATAACCAACAGGCCGAGTGCAGGTTTCAGGCGAAAACGCAGGCACCAGAGAAACCAGATGCTTAGCACGATACTGGTCAGAATGCCCCACGGCGAGGTCACCGTTTCGGTAATCCAGAAGAGTACACGTAACCAGAGTCCGTCGTACTCCGGTTGCCACTGCCAACCGCTCATCCAGATAATCATTGGCATAATCAGTAATAGCGCTGCGCCAATGGTTGTTCGTTTGGCAATTTCGTACATAGTCTCTTCCCGTAATGCAGATAGTTTCTTCCAATAATTCAGCATGATGCCTTGCAACAAAACTTTCACAATTCTATCAGAAAATCCGACACGAACTGTAAGTATGGCGTAAAATAGCGCTCAGTTCTGTCAACGAACCTGAAACCAGACGATGGTCAGGCCACGTTGTAATTCAATTTTTGTGATGTTCTTAAACAGGCTTTTTTGCTGGTCAAGCGCGATGGGTCGCAGTAGGATTCGCCTCAGCATTCTTGTTTGTGAACACAGCGTTTTTGGACACGGCTTTTTGGATACAGATTTTTTGGAGAAAAGTATGCAGCTAAAACGGGTGGCGGAAGCCAAGTTGCCCACCCCGTGGGGCGATTTCCTGATGGTCGGTTTCGAAGAGATCGCCACAGGCCACGATCACCTCGCTCTGGTTTATGGTGATATTTCCGGTTCAGTTCCCGTACTTGCCCGCGTGCACTCCGAGTGTCTGACGGGGGATGCCCTGTTTAGTCTGCGCTGCGACTGCGGTTTCCAGCTTGAAGCAGCACTGAGCCACATCGCCGAAGAAGGTCGCGGCGTGCTGCTATACCACCGTCAGGAAGGCCGTAATATTGGGCTGCTCAATAAAATCCGCGCGTATGCGTTGCAGGATCTAGGGGCTGATACGGTAGAAGCGAATCATCAGCTTGGGTTCGCCGCCGATGAGCGCGATTTCACGCTGTGCGCCGATATGTTCAAGCTGCTCGACGTTGATGAAGTTCGCTTGCTGACCAACAACCCGCAGAAAGTGAAAATACTCAACGAAGCAGGCATCAATATCGTTGAGCGCGTGCCATTAATCGTCGGGCGCAACCCGAAGAATGAGAACTATCTGGCGACCAAGGCTGCCAAAATGGGGCACCTGCTCGATATGAAGTAACGATCCCGTTCGCGTCAGGATCGTTTCTTTCAATGCTAACAGCCGGTTTTTTAACCGGCTGTTTTATTGGGATCAGTGCTTGAGGATGTACATGTCTTGCGTGTAATAATCACCACGCACGTTGGGAGAAAAACCACCGATGTAGGTCTTAACCATCTGCGGCTGGACATAGTAGTAGATGGGCAACAAAGGGATGTTGCTATCTAAAATATCCGAGGCTTGTTGATAAATCGCCTCTTTCTCCTGCTTATCCTTCGCCGTCAGCGCCTTTTTCAACAACGCGTCATATTGTGCATTACTGAATTTACCGTTGTTGTTGCTGTCATTCGTTTCCAGAGTATTCAAGAACGTACTGGCTTCGTTGTAATCCCCGGTCCAGGACTGTCTGACCACCTCAAAGTTACCGGTACGTACGGTATCCAGCATCGTTTTCCATTCCTGATTTTGCAACGTCACTTCTGACCCAAGATTTTTCTTCCACATTGAACTGGCTGCAATTGCCACGCGTAAATGCGACTCAGAGGTGTTGTAAAGCAGGTTGAATTTCAGTGGATGCTTGTCATCAAACCCAGCCTCTTTCAACAGTTTCTTCGCCTCGTCATTACGCTGCTGCTGCGTCCAGTTTGCCCACTCGGGATCCTTACGCTGGAATCCCCCTATATTTTTGGGAATCAAGCTGTAAGCAGGCGTCTGCCCCATACCTAGCACATTGTTTGCGATGATATTTTTATCCAAACTGAGATCCAGTGCGCGACGGACGCGGGGATCGTCAAAAGGCGCTTTTTGCGTATTGAAGCGATAAAAATAGGTTCCGATCTGTGGTGATACCTTCACCTCCTGCGGATACTCTTTTTTCAGCGATGCAAATTGAACGGGCGACAAAATGCCCGTGACATCAATTTCGCCGGATTTATAGCGATTCAGCTCCGCCGCCTGCGAGCTGATCGGCAGGTACGTCACTTTGTTAATGACGGTATGCGCGTTATCCCAATACTGGCTATTGCGCTTGCCGACGATACGTTCGTTAACCACCCATTCGCTCAGCGTATAGGGGCCGCTGCTGACGAAATTCCCGACCTGCGTCCAGTTATCAGGGTGTTTTTCGAGAACCGCTTTCGGCAGCGGTACCAGAACATGATACGCCGACATTTCCAGGAAATACGACAGCGGGTGTTCCAGCGTGACTTCAACCGTGTGGCTATCCAGCGCTTTCACGCCTAGCGAATCCGGCGCTTTCTTGCCCGCCAGAATATCCGCCGCGTTCTTCACATACATGCTGGCGACGTAGGTGCCGTAAGGTGACAGCGTTTTAGGGTCGCTAAGGCGTCGCCAGCTGTATACCACATCATCCGCAGTAATCGGTGAACCATCGGACCATTTGGCATCAGGCCGCAGGTGGAACGTCCACACCGTGTTGTCTTTATTATCCCAGCGTTCGGCCAGTCGCGGCTGAATGGTGCCGTCATCGCCCACGCGAACCAGATTATCAAAGAAGTCGTTAATAATGTGGCCTTCCACATCGCTTTCCACCTTATGCGGATCCAACGACGCAGGCTCTGAACCATTACCTCGCACCAGCTCTTGTTTATCCGCCAGTTCCACACCCGCGGGAACCTGAGCAGCAAAGGCTGATGTCATCGCGCCTGTTGCACACAGCGTGAGAAACAGCAGCGAGTGTTTAAAGCATTTTTTGATCAACTGATTCATATAACCTCCTGTTATATCCCCGTCATTCTCAAGCGACATTGACGCTGTATCCGGGGCGTGGCTGGGCGATAGTTTTTACTTATTCCCCATGTAGTTAGCATCACGACAACATAACCACAATTCATCTGAGGATTCGAGTATTTAATGTGAAGAAACGTGTGCTGGTGCGTTAGGGTTAATATATCTTTCTTAACCGCCAAGAATGAACGTTATACAGTGAGCCATGTCTGGCAGCGTGAGCGAGGTATGAATGTCATATTTAGAGGCTTAGTGAGCTGGGCTGTCAGCTATCGCTACAAACTTGGTCGTCACGCATTAAGATGCTACCCAATGGAGCAGCAGGCGCAAATAATCGCTGATTATTTCGTTTTAAAAACATACGGCTATCAAGCGTGGAAAATGCTGAGGGCGCGGGGAGATGTGACCCTTGATGGCGATATTTCTGAGGCAGAAATACGACAACAATATCAAAAAACCATGCAGTTCTTTCCCTGGAATTAACGATGACATTTACCGCAAAATTGCCGGCATTTCTGCTTATAGCGACAAGTTTTCTTCTTGTCGGTTGTCCCGGTTCAGGCGATCGATTACAGCCAGACGAATTGACGTCAGTCAGACAAGCGGAAAACGATCTCTGTTTTTTAGTTAGCGATGCGCAGGATTATCAACCTACTCTGATCGCTATTAGCACACGAACCGGTCAGCCACAGGAATGGACGCTGTATGAAAATCCCAGCATCGTCGTTACACAGGGCGAACTGTGCATTCCTCCTTCTTTTTACCGCTTTTCAGACGACAGGACATACGTCGTCAGGTATATCCTGCAATCGAAAAAAGACAGCGATTCACGAAGAAGCGTCGTCTCTGCGATAGCATTTACGAACGGCAGCGTTCGAAACATACCGCTAAGGAAGGATGAAGCCGCGTACTATTAATGTACTCGTTCTTCGAGTTGAGCGAATCCACCGAGAGCCGGATTTCAGCCCTCGGTGGCGAGACATAAAATTACAGCATATTGCGGATAACGTAGTGCAGGATGCCGTCGTTCTGGTAGTAGGTCAGTTCGTTACGGGTGTCGATACGGCAGCGGGTGCTGATGGTCTGCGTGTTACCGCTGGCATCCGTGATGTTGACCTCAACCGTCGCCCCCGGCGTCAGCTGATTTAGCCCCGTAATCGAAATTTGCTCGTCGCCGGTTAATTGCAGCGTTTTACGCGTCACACCGTCAGGAAACTCCAGCGGCAAAATCCCCATCCCGATCAGGTTAGAACGGTGAATGCGCTCGAACGATTCGGCAATAACTACGCGAACGCCCAGCAAGCGCGGGCCTTTCGCGGCCCAGTCACGGCTGGAGCCGGAGCCGTACTCTTTCCCAGCAAACAGCGCCAGTGGGACACTTTCGTCCTTGTAACGCATCGCCGCATCATAGATCGTCATCTCATTCTGCGACGGGATGTGGCGGGTATAGCCGCCCTCTTTACCGGGCACCATTTCATTACGGATACGAATGTTGGCAAACGTCCCGCGCATCATCACTTCGTGGTTACCGCGTCGTGAACCGTAAGAGTTGAACTCCGCAGTTTCGACACCGCGCTCCAGCAAGTATTTCCCTGCCGGGCTATCGCGCTTGATGTTGCCTGCCGGTGAGATATGGTCAGTTGTCACCGAATCGCCCAACATCGCCAGAATGCGCGCGTTGTGGATATCCTGAACCGGCTCAGGCTCTTTCCCCATATCCAGGAAGAAAGGCGTCTGACGGATATAGGTCGATTCTTCCGGCCATTGATAAGTAGGATTGTTGTCGACTTCGATGTCTTGCCACTCCTGCGTGCCTTCAAACACCGCAGCATACTGTTTGTGGAACATGCCCGCGCTGACGTTCAATACCGCATCCGCCACCGCTTTCGTCGACGGCCAGATGTCTTTCAGATAAACGGCTTTTCCGTCACGATCTTCACCCAGCGGTTCTTGCGTCAGATCGACGTTCATATTCCCCGCCAACGCATACGCGACCACCAGCGGCGGCGATGCCAGCCAGTTCGTCTTCACCAGCGGATGGATGCGGCCTTCAAAGTTACGGTTGCCTGACAGTACCGCGCCAACTGTCAGATCCCCTGCTTTTATCGCCGCTTCAATCGCATCCGGCAGCGGGCCGGAGTTACCGATACAGGTGGTGCAGCCGTAGCCCACCAGATTGAATCCCAGCTCGTCGAGGAACGGCGTCAATCCCGCTTTAGCATAGTAATCCGTTACAACCCGCGAACCGGGTGCCAGCGAAGTCTTAACCCACGGCTTGGTTTTCAGACCGCGCTCTACGGCATTTTTTGCCAGCAGCCCGGCCGTCATCAGCACGCTCGGGTTAGAGGTGTTTGTGCAGGAAGTAATCGCGGCGATCACGACGGCCCCCTGCTGTAAACGGTGCGTTTCGCCTTCCAGCGTGAATTCTTCATAGTCAGAACGGTTCTTCACCGTGCTGACTTCCAGCTCCCGGCTGGCTTGAAAAGCCTCCGGCACGCCCGCTAACGGCACACGATCCTGCGGGCGTTTCGGCCCTGCCAGACTGGTTTCTACCGTCGACAAATCCAGTGCGAGCTGGCTCGTAAAGACCGGTTCATCACCCGCATTACGCCACAGCCCCTGCTGCTTACTGTAGGCTTCCACCAGCGCGATCTGCTCTTCCGCACGGTTGGTCAACCGCATGTAATCGAGCGTAATTTGGTCGATGGGGAAAAAGCCACAAGTCGCACCATACTCCGGTGCCATGTTGGCGATGGTCGCGCGATCCGCCAATGGCAGTGAATCCAGGCCATCACCGTAAAATTCCACAAACTTACCGACTACGCCGTGTTTACGCAGCATCTGCGTGACCGTCAGGACCAGATCGGTTGCCGTGATCCCTTCGCGCATCTTGCCGCTTAGCTTGACGCCGACCACGTCAGGGATCAGCATCGAAACAGGCTGCCCCAGCATCGCAGCCTCGGCCTCTATCCCGCCGACGCCCCAACCGAGCACGCCCAAACCGTTAATCATCGTGGTATGCGAATCGGTTCCCACCAACGTATCGGGATAGGCAAACTGTTTGTCGCCCTGCTTTTCGTACCAGATGGCCTTGGCGAGATACTCCAGATTCACCTGGTGGCAAATTCCGGTTCCCGGTGGCACGACGCTGAAGTAACTAAAGGCATTTTGCCCCCAGCGCAAAAACTCATAACGCTCGCGGTTACGCGTCATTTCCAACTGCGTGTTATCCACGAGTGCCTGACGATCGCCGAAGTGGTCAACCGTCACCGAGTGGTCGATAATCAGATCGACCGGCGACAGCGGGTTAACTTTATTTACATCACCGCCTAGCCGTTTCACCGCCGCTCGCATTGCCGCCAAATCGACCACGGCGGGCACGCCAGTAAAATCCTGCATCAGAACGCGCGCGGGACGATAGGCAATTTCCCGATCAACGTGGCCCGTTTTCAGCCAGTCTACGACCGCCTGAAGGTCGGCCTGCCCTACCGTGTCACCGTCCTGATGGCGCAATAAATTCTCCAACAGCACTTTGAGCGACTTCGGTAATTTATCGATGTTACCGAGCGTTTTCGCCGCCGTCGGCAGGCTGTAGTAATGGTAAATCTGCTTCTGTACCGTCAGTGTGTCCAGACAAGTGTCGCGAAGGTGTGATGACATGCTTCCTCCCAAATGAACTTGCTATTCGTTATTCTGCATCGGGCGATTAATCAATAACCAGCCTGAGCTTGCGGTCTTATTTAAAGATAACACAAACAAAAAATAACGTTTTTGCAACAATGCGATATGAACGCAGCGATAGCCGTTAGCTATTGAAAAGAAGCAAACCAGAATAAACGCCAATGGGAACGTGAAGGGGATGGCAAACAGTCACGGCCGCGTACGGAAGAGAGCGAAGAGAAAAGAGAAAAACGGCCCGAAGGCCGCCTGTCTCAGTGTATTAACCTGACGCTAATTTAGATATTCCCGGTAGCCATCACGGGTGCCTCTTCGTCGGAATGCTCATGGTCTTGTTCTTCCAGATCATGGTTTCGCTCCAGTTTGGCAACAACCGCAGTCGCCATGCCGTTACCAATCACATTGGTCGCCGTGCGGCCCATGTCCAGGAACTGATCGATACCAATAATCAGCAAAATGCCCGCTTCCGGTAGGCTGAACATCGGCAAGGTGGCAGCGACTACCACGACCGCAGCACGTGCCACGCCAGCCATACCTTTACTGGTGATCATCAGCGTCAGCAGAATCAGGGTCTGCTCCGTCAAGCTTAAGTGGATATTGTAAGCCTGTGCGATAAACAGAATGGCAAAAGCCTGATAGATCATGGAACCGACAAGGTTAAAGGAATACCCCAGCGGGAGTACAAAGCTGGTGATTTTTTTAGGAACGCCGAATTCGCTCAGCGCTTCCATCGTTTTTGGATAGGCCGCTTCGCTACTGGCGGTGGCAAACGCCAGCATACTGGGTTCACGCAGCAGTTTGATCAGGCCCCAGGTTGCTTTCTTACCGAGGAACAGCGCGCCAGCCCCGAACATGAGCCCCCATAGCAGCACCAGACCAAGGTAGAACTCACCAATGACTTTGCCAAAGTCGAGGAGAAGCCCCAGCCCTTCAGTCGTAATAGACGACGCCAGCGAGGAAAATACGGCCAGAGGCGCTAACCGCATGACATAGTCTGTCACCCGGAACATCACTTTCGCCAGTTCCTCTATCATCGATTCCATCGTGACAGCATGTTTATTCTGGCCTTTCACAAAAGCCAGTGCGGAACCGAAGAACATGGAGAACACCAGAATCTGCAATATTTCGTTATTCGCCATCGCTTCGACGATGCTGCGTGGAAATATATGGGCAATGAAGCTTTTCAGTGTAAATCCACCGGTATTCACGCCGGTATCTACCGCTATTGGCGTACTTGGAATAGCGAGATTCATTCCAACGCCTGGCTCGAAGATGTTTGCTAACATCATGCCAATAAAAAGAGAAACCACGGAAGAACAAATAAACCACACCATCGCCTTCAGCCCTATTCGGCCAACGGAAGAAGAACTCCCCATGCTAGCAAGACCAGAAACCAAGGTGGCGAATACCAATGGCGCAATAATCATTTTTATCAGGCGCAGAAAAACATCGGTCACTAAATTAAAGTAGGATACGACCTCTTTGGCCTCCTGCTCCGTTAATAAAGAATGACAGGCACCGCCGACAACAATCCCGAGAAGAATAGCCAAGGCTATAAAAAATAATAACCTGTTCTTTTTCATAGTAACCTCATGATAATGAATCGAATCAGACAATACGCACTATTAGCCAACATGAGCCGCCTAACGCCTAGGCGTAAGCAGCCTACGGCTTATCCGATTTTTATCGACGTATTCTCTGTGTCTTGATGTGGTGATAATAGTTACTCGGGAAGCGTATTTATTTTTCCATCACTGATAGAAAAAATGTCGACGAGATGTAACGTATAATTGGAAACGTCGCTGCTAATTAATATTGCACGCGCGTTACGAAAACCGTTGAACATAACTACCCCTCATTTATTACATGCGATAAATAAAGGGGTAGTTTAATCAACTTCACTTTGCAATAGTTCCCCTTCATACCTTTTCCTATTGTTATTTTTAAATATCCATTAGACGCTCACCATGGGGAAATAACTTAAATCGACGGTATCATGAAAAATACGAAACCTGTCACTAATGAAATTTTTCTTATCAACAGATTTAGCAATGATTAATTAACCGCTATAAGTCATGCGCCGAAAAACGCCTCCCAGACCTATCCTTTCACCCCTCTGCCTCTCGCGATCTTGCCGACCCAGAAATCGCCTTCACAATCCGTACTGTTGCGGTTTCTGCCCCAGCCAAAAGCGGCATCTGTCATACGCTATATGGCTTTACCGATCGCCGCTGTTAGAACCCAAAAGATCGCCCAGGAATAACGTATGAAAATTTGATTGTGTGCCGCCAAAATCGCCCAAATTTCACGCAAAAATCCTACATAAGGAGTATTTTGCAAGAGGCCTCACACTCTCCCGTTACGTTTTGTTGTAAAAAAACGACATGTCGTTATTCAACAATCATCAGCGCATGTGTTGATGGAAAAATAATAATAGGAAGGGGTTTCCATGAAACTGTTTTACAAAGCTGAAAGCAGTTCTCTTTTTACACACATTGTTTTGATCGAATCCAAATTGGAATTCAAGTTGGAGAAGGTCAATCTGCGCACGAAAAAGACAGAGCGTGGAACCGACTATACGTTCATCAACCCGAAAGGGATGGTGCCAGCGTTAGAGCTGGATGATGGGTCTATTCTGACTGAAGGTGTCGCTATTGCCGAGTACATTGCCGATCTGGTTCCGCACTGTAACCTTATCGCTCCGACTGGCAGCATGGCGCGCTACCATACGCTCGAATGGCTGAACTACATCTCTGCTGAGCTGCACAAAACGTTTACGCCGCTCTTCCGTCCTGGCACACCGGAAACGTATAAAGAGCTGCTGATGGAGTATTTGCAGGTCAAATTCCGCTATATCAATCTGGTGTTGAGTGAACAGAACTATCTGGTCGCCAACCGCTTTAGTATCGCCGATGCGTATCTGTTTACTGTGATGCGCTGGGCGCAGTCGCTAAAACTGGATATGTTCCGCTACCCTGCGCTGGCGGCTTACCTCGACCATATTGCCGAGCGCCCTTCCGTCGTTACCGCGCTTAAGGTTGAAAGGTTGAAAGGTTGAAAGGTTAACATGCTATAACGCCCCGGTAGTCGGGGCGTTATACGTTTTACGACAGGCGAATCGCCTGGAAGTGATGACGCGGATTGGCAATCCCATCCTGAGCCGCAACCAGCTGTAGCTCATACTCATTCATCTCTTTCGTCACCAGCATGACTTCATAGACCGCCGCCGTCGTGTGCTCCAGCGCTTTATCCAACGCCACGCCCTTCAGCAAGTTCACCAGCAGTAATCCACTGGTCAAATCGCCCACGCCGACAGGTTGACGTTCAAACTCTACCAGCGGGCGGCTAATGTGCCAGGCATCCGTCGGTGTCACCAGCAGCATTTCAAAGCTGTCTTCACGCGTGGCGGCACGACTCAGGTGTTTTACCAGAACGATTTTGGGCCCTTTTTCACACAGGGCACGCGCGGTCTCTACGGCTTCCGCCACGTTATGCACGGTACGGCCACCCAGCAGCTCCAGTTCAGGCAGATTCGGCGCGATAATGTCGGCTGCGAGCAACGACTGCTGACAGTGGAAATCAGACACACCGGGCGCGACGATACAGCCTTTCTCCGGCGTACCCATCACCGGATCGCAGAAGTACAGCGCATCAGGATTAGCCGCTTTCACCTGACGAACAATACCCAGAATATGTTCCCCTTGCTCGGCGGAGCCGATATAGCCGCTCAACACCGCATTACAGGTCTTCAGTTTGTCGATGTTCGCAATTCCCTGCACTACCTCGGTCAGGTGGCTGGCGGGCATCACACATCCCGTCCAGTGACCATATTGGGTATGATTAGAGAACTGCACCGTATTCAACGGCCAAACGTTTGCGCCCATCCGACGCATCGGAAACTCTGCCGCGCTGTTACCGGCATGACCAAAAACGACATGTGATTGGATGGAAAGTATATTTTTCATTAGCTATGACTCAGATCCTTGCCAGCGCCTGTGCGCCTCAACTTACAAGAAGAAAGGGAGCTGACGCTCCCTTATCGGTAATGCTTATGCTTTCCAGCAGATCAGGCAGTAGTGCTTTTTGCCGCGACGCAGCAAGGTGTAGCGATCAAACAGACGGTCGGCATCGCTGAAAGTGTATTCAGGGTCAGCTTGTTTTTCGCCGTTAATGGTGACCGCATTCGAAGAGATCATCGTACGGGCCTGACCGCGTGACGGCACTAACTCAGCGCTGACCAACGCCTGTTGCAAATCCGCACCGTTTTCCAGTTCGATAATCGGCATACCATCTTGCGCCAACTGCGCAAAGTCGTCCTGCGTCATATCCTGCAATGCGCCAGAGAACAGGCTTTGTGTAATACGACGAGCTGCTTCCAGACCTGCTTCGCCGTGAACCATACGGGTCACTTCTTCCGCCAGCACGTACTGCGCGCGTGGAGCCTTGCCGCTATTTTTATCTTCTTCTTCCAGCGCATCGATATCTTCGAGGCTCATGAACGTGAAGAATTTCAGGAAGCGGTACACATCGGCATCCGCCGTGTTGATCCAGAACTGGTAGAATTTGTAAGGGCTGGTCTTGCTAGCATCCAGCCAGATTGCGCCGCCTTCCGTTTTGCCGAATTTCGTCCCATCAGATTTGGTGATCAGCGGCACAGTCAAACCGTAAACCTGTTTCTGGTTCATGCGGCGCGTCAAGTCGATACCGGACGTGATGTTACCCCATTGGTCGGAACCACCGATTTGCAGCTCGACATCATGCTGCTTGTTCAGCGAGGCAAAGTCGTATCCCTGCAGCAGGTTGTAGGAAAACTCGGTGAACGAAATGCCGACGTCATCACGGTTTAAACGCTGTTTGACGGCTTCTTTGCTAATCATCTGATTAACGGAGAAGTGTTTGCCGATATCACGCAGGAAATCCAGCACGTTCATACTGCCGAACCAATCGTAGTTATTGGCTGCGATCGCGCTGTTTTTGCCGCAGTCAAAATCCAGGAATGGAGACACCTGACGGCGAATTTTTTCTACCCATTCACCCACAGTTTCAGCTGTGTTCAGCTTACGTTCTGTGGCTTTAAAGCTTGGGTCACCGATCAGCCCCGTGGCACCACCAACCAGCGCAACGGGCTTGTGGCCAGACAGTTGGAAGCGTTTCAGGCAGAGCAGCGGCACCAGATGCCCCAAATGCAAGCTGTCGGCGGTGGGATCAAAGCCGCAATACAGTGCAATTGGCCCTTGCGCCAGCCGCTCTGCTAACGCTTCCTCATCCGTCACCTGGGCAATCAAGCCCCGCTCTTGCAATTGTTTAATCAGGTTACTACTCGCCATCGATAACTCCATTTTTATAAAAATAGGCCGTTACGTTCCCGTTGGGTTTACGCACAACGCCGTGAGAGATGCGCAGCATACCTGTCTGCTGTCGCATGATGATTTCGCTGCTGCATGACTTTTACGCAACAGGCCATGAACGCCATATCGCCGCGCAATGCCCAGTCAACGCGAAACTTCATAGGATAAAGTGCTGATGATAGGAGCGCCAGCGTTTAACACGGATATTTCGCGATTAAGGCGCTAAACGATCGATCTGCCAGCCCTCGTCCTGCCGCTGGTAGAAAAATCGGTCATGCAGACGGTGTTCGCCGCCCTGCCAAAACTCGACAGAATCGATCACGACGCGGAAGCCACCCCAGAAGCTCGGCAAAGGCACCTCGCCATTCTGGAATTTTTGCTTCAATTCCAAAAATTTGCTTTCCAGCACGCCGCGCGCTGAAATCCGGCTGGACTGCTTTGATACCCACGCGCCAATCTGGCTGTCTTTCGGGCGGCTGTGGAAATATTTCAGCACCTCAAGCGCCGGCAGCTTCTCTACGCGTCCCAGCACCATGACCTGCCGCTCCAGCATATGCCAAGGGAACAGCAGGCTGATTCGTGGATTGTTTTCCAGATGATGGGCTTTGCGGCTGCCCATATTGGTATAAAACACCATGCCTTTCTCATCAAAGTGTTTCAGCAGAACGATACGCTGGTAAGGCTGCCCGTGCTCATCCACGGTCGCAACGGACATCGCGGTGGGATCGGCCAGCTGTGCGTCACAGGCCTGCTTGAGCCAGCGTTCAAATAAATCCAGCGGGTTCGCGGGAAGATCGCTACGGCGAAGCCCGCCACGCGTGTATTCACGGCGGATGTCAGCAATATCGGCGGGTTGAATAAGAGGAGAACTGTCAGAAGGGGAGCGTTCCTGAGTCATAATATCCTGCTGTCGCAATGTCGGGCCAGAAGCGGGCGAAAATCCCATTTTGCTCCCGTACCCGAAAAATCGCAATCAGCAGCGACATCACTAGCGTGCGGCGTCAGTTACATCGGTGCCAACACGCAGTCGTCTACGATAACCCGTTCACCCCGTTGGATAAATGCACGATCGCCTTTGCTCCAGAATGTGTAGGTGTCATTGCTGTATCTGACGCCAGACGCGGACACCACTTGCGGGAGCGTGAGACGTTCACCGTCCAGCAGAAAACTCACCTGCGGAGTCGCTTCACCGCCCTGCTGTAGCGTCACGGTTAGCGGCATTGTTCCGCATTGATAATGCAGCGTTTCCACCGTCTGTTTATGACCAAAATAGCTGCATCCGCTCAGCAGAATCAGCGCTGTCCCCGTCAGCAATCGTTTCATTCTTTTCTCCTGTCATTCTTGTCGATGGCGGCAACTGACGCTGCCGCTCACTTAAGTTTAACAAGAGGATAACGATGAACCTCTCGGCAAAATCTGATTAATCCGCGTTGACCGGATAAATCGCGCCTAACACCGTTTCCTGGCTCGCTCCCGTGACGGACGGCAGATTGCCCGGCAGCCCTGATAGCGTGCGTGACGCCAGCCAGGCAAATGCCAGCGCTTCCATATCATCGCCGCTCACGCCACACTCATCCGTCGTGCTGACTTCGATACCCGGCAGCAGTGCCGAGAGACGCGCCATAATGAGCGGATTACGTGCGCCACCACCACAAACCAATAAGCGTTCGCATCCACCGACCAACAACACCTGTTCAGCGATGCTCACGGCCGTTAACTCAACCAGCGTCGCCTGAACATCCTGCGGCGCTATCGGCGGCAGGCCCGCCAGCATTCTTTCCAGCCAGCCCAGATTGAAATACTCACGCCCGGTGCTTTTGGGCGCTCGCAGCGCAAAATAAGGATCGGTCAACATTCGGCGTAGCAATAGCGGATTCACCTGACCACTCATCGCCCACGCGGCGTCTTTATCATACGGCTGCGCGCAGTACCGCCAGATCCAGGCATCCAACAGCATATTTCCGGGACCGGTGTCGTAGCCACGCACGGGCGCACCCGGCACCAACAACGACAAATTGGCGATGCCCCCAACGTTGAGCACAATACGTCGTTCGACAGGATGCAACAGCAACGCATGGTGGAATGATGGCACTAGCGGAGCGCCCTGCCCGCCATAAGCCAAATCGCGGCGGCGAAAATCCCCCACGGTCGTGATGCCAGTCAAGGCGGCAACGCGGTTATTATCGCCGATCTGCAACGTGCAAGGCGCATCGCCCGTAGGCTCATGCCAGACCGTCTGGCCGTGGCAGCCAATCGCAGTAATATCCTGCGCTCCCAGCTCCGTCTCTTTAAGCAGCGTCAGCACCGCTTCGGCAAACAAGATGCCCAGACGGGTATCCAGCTGTCCCAGCGCCGACAGCGTCACCGCCTGCCCCTGACACATCCCCAGGATAGCCATCTTGATATCCTGCGGTATCGGGTGACAGTAGCTGGCCTGCTGAGCAACCGTATGTTCGTCAATCGCGGCTAGCACAACATCCACACCATCAAGGCTGGTGCCGGACATTACGCCAATATATCTGCCTGATCTCATTATATAGCCTTTGCCCCTGTGGGATAAAAAGAGAACACCGATAACAACCGTTACGTTGAGAATAAAAGTAGCACGTTAACACGCTGAATTATTAAATTTTTTACGTTTTTGCCACACGGGTTAGGTTTTAACCAATTATCGATTTTTGATAATATTTGCTACAAAAAAAGCCCTTTCTCGTACTATTTACTTCTCTGTTTATACGCAATTTAAGCGCACTATCATATTCTGAAAAAAAGAGTAAAAAGAGTGGCATGCTACACTGAGCCAGACCATAATTTATTGGTATAACACTGCGTCGGCCGAGGCTGAGCCAGCCCGACATATTCGCTATTAAGGAGTTTGTATTATGATGAAGCGTTTGCTTGTGGTTACCCTTGCTGGTATCACGCTGGCTGGTTGTGCTAATACCAGTACGCTTTCAGGTGATGTTTACAGCGCATCCGAAGCGAAACAAGTGCAGACCGTGACCTACGGTACGATTGTTTCTATGCGTCCGGTTCAAATTCAGGCGGGAGAAGATTCTAACGTGATCGGTGCGCTCGGCGGTGCTGTGCTGGGTGGTTTCCTGGGCAACACGATCGGTGGCGGTTCCGGTCGTAGCCTGGCGACAGCAGCTGGCGCAGTAGCCGGTGGTATTGCGGGTCAAAGCGCTACGGGTGCGCTGAACCGCACACAGGGCGTAGAATTGGAAATTCGTCGTGATGATGGCAGTACCATCATGGTGGTACAGAAACAAGGCGATACGAAATTCAGCGCAGGTCAACGCGTTGCCATGGCCAACAATGGCCGCAGTATTACCGTTTCCCCACGCTAATGCTGTGTGACGATCGCCACTTTCTGCGGCGATCGTCACAACGAATAATCAACTCCCGGAATAAATAACCAATAATCGATACTGGTAATATTGCCGGGATTTAATTCTCCCTCTGCGTAACCCAAATTTAGCTACGCTTGATTCTCATGTAATGCCAATATATTTTTCTCAAGACGCGAAACCAACAGCGCTAATTCATCAACCTGCTCCGGCGTAATACCAAATAAGACTTCACTACGTGTATGGCTAATTACACCATTGACTGCCTGTATGATTGGCTCTGCTGATTCGGTCAGCATAATACGTTTTGCCCGACGATCGTGCGCACAGACGTGGCGAGTGATTAACCCTTTTTCCTCAAGCTGATCCAGTGTTCGGACTAATGAGGGTTGCTCAATACCTATCGCTTTGGCGAGTTGAATCTGCGACTGCCCAGGGGGTAGATGGTATATGTTATGCAACGTGACCCAATGCGTCTGAGTCAGTTCAAGTGGTTTTAATCGATGATCGACCAGCGCACGCCATACGCGCACCAGACGGGCTAAATCAGATCCTAATGGCAATTCCATCACCTCTCCTTATTGTTAGCACGCTAAGTTATATCCCTGGATTGCAATCAACTCTGATTTATAAGAATAAAAAATGACTTTATTGTTGTAAAAATAGCTCCATCATGAAATGGATTCTATCAAATAAAAGTCTTTTAAAAATGATCTCAGGCTTATTTTATTCAATCGAACGCTCCTGCGTTGCTTAAACAAAATTTCACGTAAATAGATCATCTAAAGCAAGATAACTTAGAACAACGATGGCTGACGGGACTCTGCTGGTGTATCGGATTTCTCTGAACGCTGTGAGCGTTTCATTCTCTGCCGACACAAACGCAGCACATCCTGTTTCTGCGCATCACTCATTTGGCCCCAACTAAAGCGCTCATTACGACTGCGAAAGCAACCGCGACAATATCCGCCTTCATCCATCTGACAAATACCACAGCATGGATTAGGGACAACAAAGAGTTCAAGTTGCTCTGGCACAACACCTCCTGCTACAACTCTATTTATTGAAGCCCTGTTCTTTACCGCTGGCAAGCCCAAACGGACAGTCACAATGAAAATAATTAGGTAACCATTGTAATAACTGACGATTTTTTTACACGTCAGGCAGACTAAAATTGCCCCAACGCGCTATTTACCCCTCCTGAGAGTACGTTTTAACACAAACCTCACTATAGTGTCGCATTTTTAGCATCATCCCAACAGCTTGGACTCGGTAGAGCCACAACGCTATACTTCCCCCTTTGTTGCACTTTTTAACGAGGACACTATGCGTTTACTTCACACCATGCTGCGTGTTGGCGATTTACAACGTTCTATCGATTTCTATACCCAAATCCTGGGCATGCGCGTGCTGCGCACCAGCGAGAATACCGAATATAAATATACATTGGCTTTCGTCGGCTATACCGAAGAGAGCGAAGGTGCGGTTATCGAACTGACTTACAACTGGGGCGTCGACAGCTATGATGTGGGCAACGCCTATGGTCATATCGCGCTGGGCGTTGACGATGTTGCCGCAACCTGTGAGCGTATCCGCAAAGCGGGTGGCAATGTAACGCGCGAAGCGGGCCCGGTCAAAGGCGGTACAACCGTAATTGCGTTCATCGAAGATCCAGACGGTTATAAAATCGAATTGATCGAGAACGCCCACGCTGGCAACGGCATCGGTCACTAATCCCCCGCATTCCACAGGTGCCGCATCGGCACCTGTTCTCCCTCCTTCTTCTGCTATCTCCGCCGTTTGAAACCGCAACGGGCATGCTGCATCTCCAGTCAAAATTTGCAATAATGCGCGCTGCGTTTTGCTAACAATTAAGAGAAAAATGGCTGATAAAAGTGATCTGAACGCCCTGAGCGGCCGTTTTCGTGGGTTTTACCCGGTAGTGATAGATGTTGAAACCGCCGGATTTAATGCGAAAACCGATGCCTTGCTGGAAGTTGCGGCGGTAACATTAAAAATGGATCAAGACGGTTGGTTACAGCCAGATGAAACGCTACATTTTCACGTCGAGCCTTTTGAGGGCGCGATTCTGGAGCCCGCCGCACTGGCGTTTAACGGTATTGACCCCACCAATCCGCTGCGTGGCGCGGTGAGCGAATATGATGCGCTGCATGAAATTTTTAAAGTCGTGCGTAAAGGCATTAAAGATCAGGGCTGCAACCGCGCGATTATCGTGGCGCATAATGCCACCTTCGATCATAGCTTTATGGCCGCGGCGGCCGAGCGCTGTAGCCTAAAACGTAATCCCTTCCACCCTTTTGCCACTTTCGATACTGCAGCACTTAGCGGGCTGGTGTTAGGCCAAACGGTTCTTGCTAAAGCCTGTATTACCGCCGGTATAGCGTTTGATTCAAGCCAGGCGCACTCCGCGCTGTATGACACCAACCAGACGGCATTGCTGTTCTGTGAGTTGGTTAACCGCTGGAAACGTCTGGGCGGATGGCCGATTGCACTGGAAGAGAATTCGCTGGAAGACGCGTCAGCCGAAGACTGAAAAGGCTGAGATCAAAAAACGGGTGCCATAAAGGCACCCGTTGGAAGGATTTACGCTCGCCTCGTAACAACATTTGACATCGTCATTACGCCAGACGAAAGCATTACTCTTGATCGGCCTGCTGCGCTTTGTATTTGTCTGCAGTCTCTTTGATCAGCGGTTGCAGTTCACCGCGCTGAAACATTTCAACCACGATATCACAGCCGCCAATCAGCTCACCGTCAACCCACAGCTGTGGGAATGTCGGCCAGTTCGCGTATTTCGGCAGCTCAGCACGAATGTCTGGGTTCTGCAAAATATCAACATACGCAAAACGTTCGCCACAGGCAGACAACGCCTGAACCGTCTGTGCGGAAAAGCCGCAGCTTGGCAATTTCGGGGAGCCTTTCATGTACAGCAGAATCGGGTTTTCAGCAATTTGGCGCTGAATTTTTTCAATTGTCGGTGTCGTCATCTTCTTGCTTCCTTAATTCTATAGGATGGCTAACGTCCAAAACGCTAGCCATGAGCCGCCGTCAGAGATGCTACGACAGCGACATTGACTCAGTGATATTGTACCGATGCCACTAGCCACAAAAAAACGCCATTTTTTGTAGGGTTATTTTTTCCTGAAGGCATTCATCATTGATGAAATCAACGCCAGAAAACGCTGATAAATCAATCGAAAAAATAACTATTAACGTTTTTTCACTATTCTGTATGAATAAAGCGACCGTGCCCACTTTTTTATGACGCCGTTTTCAGGAATACTGTGAGGATTGAGCGAGTTAAGGATTATGTTCGGTCACTGTTATTATGCGCTTATTTATTACTCTTTTTATATTATTTTTCAGTAATCTATCCCTGAACATCGTTCAGGCTGCGCCGCATACCCCGAATTCTGCGCCAAAGAAAAGCGCCGTGGTAGAAACGAATAAGAAAAGCCGCCAAACAAAGGGTAATGCTAAATCACCGACGCCGATCAAAAGCAAAAAACCAGAACCTACCACCGTCAGCAATAAAACCAAATCCCGCACCGCGAGCAAAGTGACAGAAAAAAAGCCGTCACGGACGCAAAGCAGCACGCCCGCGCTAGTGAAAAAAAATCTTAAAAAGCTGAAGCCTGAAGAAGAGAAACAAACCACCGCACAAGCCAGAGTCAAAACCGGTCTGAAGAAGACCGCGCTCAAGGGAAAAGCGGATAAAAATCCAGCGCCGACAGAAAAAGGAATGGCGCTAAGCGCAGCACATAAAAAACGCTATCAGCATGCCAAAACGACCGCAATGAATAAGTTGATGAGCCAGATTGGTAAACCTTACCACTGGGGCGGCTCCTCTCCCTTTACCGGATTCGACTGTAGCGGACTGGTCTATTACGCCTACAAAGATGTCGTTAAGATCCAAATTCCACGCACCGCAAACGAAATGTATCACCTGCGTGACGCCGCTCCGATTAAAAAGAGCGAGCTGGAAAGTGGCGATCTGGTCTTCTTCCGCATCAATAATCGTGGCGCAGCCGATCACGTCGGGGTTTATCTGGGGGAAGGGAAATTTATCCAGTCGCCGCGTACAGGCTCAGATATTCGTATCAGCAAGCTGAGTGAAGATTATTGGCAGGAGCACTATGTTGGCGCACGTCGCGTGGTGACGCCGCAGACGATTCGTTAAGAGATAGGTTGTACGTAGTAAAGAAAGGCGATGTGAAGAGAAGCTATTCAGACACGTTTTATATAGCATCAACGTGTCTGAATACCTAACCCGCCCAGAGGCACCGTTTGGTTAGTTCAGCACCGCAATAAAACTAAATGCGATGATCACAGCCAACGAACCAACCGTTGTCAGCAAAGACATCTTCAGATCTGTATCCATAAATTACTCCTTTTAACGAACAAATTTTATCTGAAAGCTTCATCTGAAAAGACACCATCCTTCACAGCCGAACCCGTTTAGGTAGTTAAAGCCACAAATAATAGGGTTATTACGATTCTTTCATAATTGTAGCGAAAAATCTCGGACGAATGCATCACTAATAGTATAAATTAGCCCTTTCACTTTCATGATAAATCGGACACAATCCGCTGTTTATGAAAGCGCTGCGTATCAGTCGAAAAACGTCAACCCAGATCCCTTCGGTATAACATTCGGCATTCTCCTTCTGAAATCCTGTTTTTTAGCTTAGAAGAAGAACATTAAACGTAGGCAAACGATTAACAATATACTTACGTCTGTAACAGGTAAGTTCAGGAGTCATTTTTAGATGGCAACGATTAAAGATGTGGCAAAACGTGCTGGCGTTTCCACCACAACCGTATCGCACGTGATCAATAAAACACGTTTCGTCGCCGAAGAGACTAAGGCAGCCGTCAGGGCGGCAATCAAAGAATTGCACTATTCGCCCAGCGCCGTCGCGCGCAGCCTCAAAGTTAATCACACCAAATCTATCGGTTTGCTGGCCACATCCAGCGAAGCCCCCTATTTCGCCGAGATCATTGAAGCCGTTGAAAACAGCTGCTATGCCAAAGGCTACACGCTGGTGCTGTGTAATTCGCATAACGACATCGGCAAACAGCGCGCCTATCTTTCCATGCTGGCGCAAAAACGCGTCGACGGCCTGTTGGTGATGTGCGCTGAATACCCACCAGAGCTGTTATCAATGTTGGAAGATTATCGCAGCATTCCGATGGTCGTGATGGACTGGGGACAGATGCACAGCGATTTTACCGATACGATTATCGATAACGCCTTTGAAGGCGGTTATATGGCAGGTCGCTACCTGATTGAACGCGGCCATCGGGATATCGGTGCCATCCCCGGCACTCAAGAACGCAACACCGGCAGCGGACGCTACCTCGGCTTTTTGAAAGCGTTGAAGGAAGCCGACATCACCGTACGCGACGAATGGGTGGTTCGGGGCGATTTCGAACCGGAATCCGGCTATAAAGCCATGCATCAGATCCTCGCACAGAAACAGCGTCCCACGGCCGTATTCTGCGGCGGTGATATCATGGCGATGGGGGCTATCTGTGCGGCTGACGAACTGGGTTTGCGCGTGCCACAGGATATTTCGGTGATCGGTTATGACAACGTGCGCCACGCGCGTTTCTTTACGCCTGCGCTGACCACCATCCACCAGCCAAAAGAGCGTCTGGGACAGTCCGCTTTCGCGATGCTGCTGGATCGTATTACCAGTAAACGGGAAGATGCGCACGTCATTGAAGTGCACCCAACGTTGATTGAACGCCGCTCGGTTGCAGACGGCCCCTACCTCGACTATCGCCGCTAGCCGCAGCCATTCTGTACAGACGATTTTCTTATTCCTGCTGCTTCCCTTCTCTGCTTCAGCCAATTCTCTTGTATGCTGGCTGAAGCAGTTAAAAATTTAATACCGTGTTTCATTTTCTCTGGTGACAGCCGATACCTCGGCTGCGATAAGTGTTGTCCTGGTGTGTTTTACGATACTTTTACATAAAGTTAAGGAGACATGATGGGTTTACCTTATACAGAAGAATGGGATCCTAATACCGCGCCTTGGTTCCACATCGTGCAGGACATGCTGGCCACCGCGGATATCACCATCAACGGCACTCGCCCTTTTGACATCCGCGTGACCAACCCTAATTTCTTTAAGCGTATCCTGTGTGAGGGATCGCTGGGGCTGGGAGAAAGCTACATGGATGAATGGTGGGAGTGTGAACGGCTGGACATGTTTTCCCATCGCGTCCTGCGGGCTGGGCTGGAGGCTAAGTTACCCCGTCGCCTGCACGACCTGACGCGCATCGCGCTCTCCCGCGTCACGAATTTACAATCCCGTCGACGCGCTCAGGTTGTCGGTAAAGCGCATTACGATTTAGGTAACGACCTCTTTACCCTGATGCTGGATCCCTACATGCAATATTCCTGCGCCTATTGGAAACAGGCACAGACGCTGGAACAGGCGCAGGAAGACAAACTCGCCATGATCTGCGAAAAACTCCAGCTAACATCAGGGATGACGCTGCTGGATATCGGCTGCGGCTGGGGCGGACTTGCCGAGTTCGCGGCACGCCACTACGGCGTTTCAGTTTACGGCATCACCATTTCCAGAGAGCAGCAGGTGCTGGCACAGCGACGTTGTCAGGATCTGAACGTCACCATTGAATTACAGGATTATCGCGATCTCGATCGGCAATTCGATCGCGTGGTGTCGGTAGGCATGTTTGAACACGTCGGGCCACGCAACTATGACAACTACTTCCGCGTCGTACGGCGTAATCTAAAACCCGATGGACTGTTTCTGCTACATACCATCGGGGCCAATAAGACCGACCCGCACATCGATCCCTGGATTCATAAATATATATTCCCCAACGGCTGTATTCCCTCCATACAGCATATTGCGCAGGCGAGTGAATCTTACATGGTAATGGAGGACTGGCACAATTTCGGAGCTGATTACGATCGTACATTAATGGCCTGGCACGCTCGCTTTCAGCAGAACTGGCCACGGCTTTCTACACGCTACACGGCCCGCTTCCGCCGGATGTTCAGCTACTATCTTAATTCTTGTGCGGGGGCTTTCAGAGCAAGAGACCTTCAGCTCTGGCAGATCTTGTTCAGTACGGATGGGATCGAAGGTGGATTGCGTGTTGCGCGCTGACAGCCTTGTGTGTTGACAGAAAGTCGTGTGCTGACAGAAAAGAGAAGCCGGACGGTAGAAACGCCGTCCGGTTTACCAGAATGTGTAACGTAGGAATTACTCTTCCTTGCCGAGCTCGCTCGCCTGCTTGCTAGCCAACACGCGCTCGACTGTATCAACCACGGCCTGTGTCTGCGGGTCGATTTCGATATTAATGCGATTTCCCAGACGTTTCTGTCCCAGCGTAGTGCGGTTCAGCGTTTCTGGAATTAAATGCACGCAGAAACGTCCACGGGTCACTTCGCCCACCGTCAGGCTGATACCGTCAATCCCAACGAAACCTTTATGCAGCACGTATTTCATCAGCGCTTCATCTGCCAGACGGAACCAAATCTGATGGTTATTCTCTGAAACCTGAATCTTAACCACTTCTGCGGTACACATGATGTGGCCCGACATGACGTGTCCACCGATCTCATCACCGAATTTCGCGGCTCGTTCAATATTGACGACATCGCCTTCATGAATATCGCCCAGATTCGTTAACCGCAGCGTTTCCTTCATGAGATCAAAACTGACACGATCGCCGTCAATAGCGGTTACCGTCAGGCAGCAGCCATTGTGTGCCACCGATGCACCGGGCACGAGCCCTGGCAGCAACTCGGGCGGGAGCTGGACAATGTGCGTGCGAAAGTTGGATTTTTCTTCAATCGACACCACCGGCGCGGTGCCCTGAACAATACCGGTAAACATGCGGTTTGCCTCTTAAAAACAAAGAAATGACGCTGTGCAGTGTGCCCGATATTTCTCGGAAAACCAAACCGGAATGCCGTATACCGCACAGCTATCGAAACCGTAGCGTAACAAAAAGAATATATTCTTTTCCATGCTGGTTTACTTTCGTTAAGTCGTTACAATAAAGCTCGCTTTATCCCGATCTGTTTTTTCATATCTGAATTATTCATTCCGCAGTCAAGTCATTCAAGGAAGGTATCCGTGCAACAGTATCTGACAGAAGCGCGTAAATTATCGGCGCTTGCTGTTCCTGTCATTATTGCGCAAGTGTCTCAAACGTCGATGGGTGTGGTTGACACCATCATGGCCGGTGCTTATAGCGCCACCGATATGGCCGCTGTCGCCGTGGGAACCTCTATCTGGCTACCCGCCATTCTTTTTGGTCATGGCCTGCTGTTAGCACTGACGCCCGTTGTCGCACAGCTCAACGGTTCCGGTCGACGCGATCGTATTTCTCATCAGGTACGACAGTCCTTTTTCCTTGCTGCCATTATTTCTGTGCTTACGATGCTGGTGCTGTATCAGGGGGAATACGCCATTAACCTGATGAGCGACGGTTCACCTGAGCTGGCTGCGAAAGCCATCGGCTATCTGCATGCGCTGCTGTGGGGCGTTCCTGGCTATCTGTTCTATCAGGTTTTACGTTGCCAGTGTGAAGGGCTGTCCAAAACCTACCCCGGCATGATGATTGGATTCATCGGACTGTTAATCAACATCCCGATCAACTACATCTTTATCCACGGTAAATTTGGCATGCCCGAACTGGGCGGCGTCGGCTGCGGCGTGGCTACCGCCTCGGTTTACTGGATCATGATGCTACTGATGATGCTTTATACCCGACGCGCCTCCTGGCTACGCGATATCCGTCTGCACCGTCCCGCGTTCCGCCCGGACGTTGCCGTGCTGAAGCGCCTCTTTGGCCTCGGTTTACCTATCGCGCTGGCATTACTTTTTGAAGTGACACTGTTTGCCGTGGTGGCACTGTTGGTGTTGCCGCTGGGCGTCGTCGATGTGGCGGGTCACCAGATTGCCCTGAACTTCAGTTCGCTGATGTTCGTCCTTCCGCTCTCGGTTGGTGTCGCCACGACCATTCGCGTCGGGCATCGCTTAGGAGAAGGCTCGGTTGAGAACGCTCGCATTGCCGCGCACACGGGTATCATGGCGGGCGTGGCATTAGCCTGCTGCACGGCCATTTTCACCACGCTGCTGCGTGAGCCTATCGCCCTGCTCTACAATCAGGATCCGCTGGTTGTGGCGATGGCTTCTCAGCTCATGCTGCTGGCCGCTGTTTATCAAATTTCCGATGCCGTTCAGGTGATCGGCACTGGCGTTTTGCGCGGCTATAAAGATACCCGTTCAATTTTCTATATTACCTTTGTCGCTTATTGGGTATTGGGGTTACCGAGCGGTTACCTGCTGGCGTTGACGGATAGCATCGTGCCGCGCATGGGACCTGCGGGCTTCTGGTGTGGTTTCATCATTGGCCTGACGGCAGCGGCAGTGATGATGGTCACGCGAATTCGTTTTCTTCAGCGCCAACCCGCCGCACGGATTTTAGCGCGCGCCGCCCGCTAGATAACGTTTCATCCAGTTTTATACCCTAAATAATTCGAGTTGCGTGAAGGCGGCAACCGAGCGAATCTCCAGGAGCTTACTCAAGTAAGTGACTGGGGTGAGCAAGGGCAGCCAACGCACAAGCGGCTTGAAGTATGACGGGTATCGTCGAAAAAAACGACATAATGGATACAACCCCAGCAATCGCACTGGCAAGAGCACAAAATTGCATTTTTCCTCTTGCCAGTTTTCCCCTCGCTCGCTACTATTCGCCTCGCTGTCAGACAGGCAGCACGGTATCTTAATGCGTTCATAGCTCAGTTGGTTAGAGCACCACCTTGACATGGTGGGGGTCGTTGGTTCGAGTCCAATTGAACGCACCATACCTTGTTTTCAAAATACTTTATTCCCCACTCTTTTCTACTGAAAAGTAATCGACTCAATCCTTTGTTGAATCTGCATTGATTATCTTCCCGTAATATCAATTTCACTCCGTCTATTTGATCTGACTCAAAGCAACACCCTGAACTTCCACAGGTTTGTATAGGCACCTCGGCGGTTATGATAGAATTCTTCCGCGAAAATAATATCTAAAGAGTTAATTGCAATGGATTGGTTAAAAGATTACATACCACTACTCCTCATTGGCGGTGGAATATGGGAAATTTTTCACGCCTATAACGGACTCAAATCTGGCGTGTTAGTCGAGAGAATTAATAGAAAAGATGTGACGTTTCATCGTGGCGAATTTTGGTTTAGTTTTTGGATCGGTTTTCATATTATTTTTTCAATAGGAACGTTCGTCGTTAGCGTCTTCCTTATCAAAAAATATTTGCTCCTCCCTGACTGGCTACACGTGTATTTATCTCATTTTTATTCACTCTGACAATCATTAGCGTCAACAACATCGCCATGTGACGTTGCATGGTGTTCAAGCTTGCCATAGGTCATGTCACGCCAGAGCGTTACTCTGGCGTAAAAGCATGCGCGCCGCCGTTATTCCTGCGACTCGATCACCACCACGCACTGCCCGGCGCGCACGGATGCGCCGGGCTGACAGCGGACCTCCCGCACCGTGCCGCGCTGCGGCGAGACAATCGGGATTTCCATTTTCATCGATTCGAGAATCATCAGCGTTTCCCCCTCTGCTACCATTTTTCCGATCTCCGTCGTCACCTGCCAGAGATTGCCGGAAATCGGGCTCTCTACGCCGAGTTGTCCCGGCAGGATCGGCGCTTCGCTCGCTTCTTCAATCACCACGTCCACGCAATCCGTCACCGATTGACCGGCAATACGCCAGCGCTCACGCTCTGCCTCAAACGCGGCTCGCTGACGCACGCGAAATGTTTCGATCTCTTCAGCTTCCCGCGACAGGAAATCCTGATAGGCGTTTAACGCCAGTTCGCTTTGCTCGATCCTTAGCGGGTAGCGTCCCAGCGGGAAATCCCGTCGGATCGATAACAATTCGTCGGCCGACACCGGATAGAAGCGAATTTGATCAAAAAAGCGCAGCAGCCACGGCTTACCGTCAAACGCGCCAACGCCGCGATAGCGATCCCACATTTGCAGCGTGCGTCCGACAAACTGGTAGCCGCCCGGCCCTTCCATGCCGTAAACGCACAGGTACGCGCCGCCGATGCCTACCGAGTTTTCCGCCGTCCAGGTGCGCGCCGGATTATATTTGGTGGTGACCAAACGGTGGCGGGGATCCAGCGGCGTTGCCACCGGTGCACCGAGGTAAACGTCACCCAGTCCCATCACCAGATAGCTGGCCTCAAAGACCGTACGGTAAACCTCATCGAGATTATCCAGTTCATTAATGCGACGGATAAATTCAAGGTTACTCGGGCACCAGGGCGCATCGCTACGTACCGTGGTCATGTATTTTTGAATCGCCAGTTGGCAAGCGGGATCGTCCCAGGACAACGGCAGATAAACCACCCGTGATGGCACGGTCAGATTCTGCTGGGTGCAAACGTCCTGCCACAGCGTAGAAAGCACATCCAACAGGTGCTGTAACGAAAGCACTTCGGGGCGATAGTGCACCTGCAACGAGCGAATGCCCGGCGTCACGTCAATGATGCCATCGAGTGCCTGTTGCTCCAGCGCCAGCATCAGCGCATGGACGCGGAAACGCAGCGCCACATCCAGCTCCGCCGCGCCCACTTCCAGCAGCAAATGGGTATCGCCGGACAGCCGCGCAACCAGTCGTTTATCCGCTTCACCCGTATCCAACACCACCGGAGAAATGAGCGCAGCAGGCGACCAGTCGACAGCGATCGGGGCAAGCTGTTCCACCTCCGCATGACGTGCCAGCGCCAGCGTGCGCGCCGTCGGGAGATCCACAGGAATAAAGCGTACACGGTCACCCGCATTAAGCTGCCCCAGCGCCCACAGGTCGGCTTCGATTATCGTCACCGGACAGACAAATCCGCCCAAGCTCGGGCCATCTGGCCCCAGAATAACCGGCATATCGCCAGTAAAATCCACCGCGCCGATGGCATACGGGTTGTCGTGAATATTCGAAGGATGCAGCCCGGCCTCTCCGCCGCTGTCGCGAACCCACTCCGGTTTCGGCCCAATCAGGCGCACGCCCGTGCGGCTGGAGTTAAAATGCACTTCCCACTCGGTGGTGAGGAACGTTTCCATATAGGCAGGCGTGAAATAGTCCGGTGCCGCATGCGGGCCGTAAATCACGCGCAGTTCACGCACCGTAGACAACGTGGTGCGCAACGCGTCCGGCAGACAATCGCTGATACGTCGGTCCGTCAGCGGCGCAAGGTGCAAGACGTCCCCCGCCCGCAGCGCCCTGCCTGCGTGGCCGCCAAATTGCCCCAGCGTGAAGGTGCTTTTACTGCCGAGATAATCCGGCACATCGAACCCGCCACGCAGGCAGAGATAGCTGCGAACCCCTTGCGCATTCGTCGCGCCTAACCGCAGCGTGCCACCCGCCGGTATCGCAAATACGCGATCCATCGGCACCGATTGACCGTCCAGCTCGATAGCGATAGCCGCACCGGTGACTGCCGCTACGGCGTCCGTATTAAAACGCAGAGTCGGCCCGTTCATCGTGATTTCCAGCGCAGCCATCCCCGCCGGATTCCCCACCAGACGGTTGCCTAAACGCAGCGCGCGATCGTCCATCGGCCCCGACGGCGGCACGCCAACCGCCCAGTAGCCGAGGCGGCCAGGATAATCCTGTACGGTGGTCTGCGTACCGGCGCTCACCACTTCACAGGTTGTCGCTTGGTAGACTAATGTATCCAGACAGCGCGTCCACGGCTGGCCGCAGGCAAATGGATCTGCCGCCAGAATCTGACGCAGATAGTCACGGTTGTGTTCCACGCCGTAGAGTCGCGTGTCCGCCAGCGCCCGATCCAGCCCAGCCATCGCCTGCTCGCGGGTGGGCGCACTGGCGATGATCTTAGCCAGCATCGGATCGAAAAACGGGGGAATTTCGCACCCCGCCGTCACCCAGGTATCGATGCGCAGGCTCTGTCCTTCTGCGGCGGGAAACGCAACCTCCGTCAACAATCCCGGCGACGGCTGGAACTGTTTACCCGGATCTTCCGCGTACAGACGCGCCTGAATCGCATGCCCCTGCGGATTCAGTCCGGCGGCCAGCTCACGCAGCGGTGGTAAATCCCCTGCGGCCAGTTCGATCATCCAGCGCACTAGATCCACGCCCCACACCTGTTCCGTTACGCCGTGCTCGACCTGTAAGCGCGTATTGACTTCAAGAAAATAAAAACGATCCGTCGCGCTGTCATAAACGAATTCCACCGTTCCAGCGCTGCGGTAATTTACCGCCTGCGCCAGGCTGATGGCCGCCACGCACAGCGCATCGGCGACCCCATCCGGCAGATTGGGCGCGGGCGTTTCTTCAATCACTTTCTGGTTACGACGCTGCACCGAGCAGTCCCGTACCCCCAGCGCCAGCACGTCGCCCTGCCCGTCGCCAAAAATCTGTACCTCAAGATGTCGGGCGCGTTCGATATACTTTTCGATGAACACGCCCGCATCGCTGAAGTTGTTCTGGCCTAGACGCTTTACCGTTTCAAACGCATCGGACAGTTCCGTGGCGCTGTAGCAGACGCGCATCCCGATCCCGCCGCCTCCGGCCGTGCTTTTAAGCATGACCGGATAGCCGATCGCCGCCGCCGCACCGAGGGCCGCATCAATATTTTCCAGCAGCTCGGTGCCTTCCAGCAGCGGCACGTTGTGCTGCTTCGCCAGCGCTCGCGCCGTATGCTTTAAACCAAATACCCGTAGCTGCTGCGGCGTCGGCCCGACAAAGGCAATCTGCGCCGCTTCGCAGGCTTCGGCAAACGCCGCATTCTCAGACAGAAAACCATAGCCGGGGTGAATCGCCCGCGCACCGCTACGCCGAGCCGCAGAGAGAATTTTGTCTACATCCAGATAGGTGTGAGCCGCCGCGCCTTCGCCCAGGCTAATGGCTTCATCGGCGTCCTGAATATGCAGGCTACTGATATCGGCATCGGAATAGACCGCGACGCCACGGACATTCATCTCGCGCAGCGAACGCAGAATACGGCACGCAATCGCGCCACGGTTGGCAATCAGAAGTTTGTCGAACATACGCTAGACTCATGCAAGGGCGGGTCGTCCCGCCAAAATGCGATCCGCATGATGGTCGTCCATCGCGGTAACGGTCAGGTGCAGCTGAAAGAGCAGGTAAAGCGGGTGGTGCCGAAACGGACTATCGCGCAGGAATCACGGTGTGTTGTCCGTTCGCGTATTAGCTGGCGGCAGATAATACCGGTTTGCCCTTGCCTCCAGCGCGCTCACCAGCCATGCTTTCACCCGCTGCCAGCGCGTGCGTTTTTCATCACCGCGATCCGACATCAGTTCCATATCAGCACCTCCGCTGGCGTTGGGTTCCAGCCGTTGCACGGGTTATTCAACTGCGGACAGTTAGAAATCAGCACGATGACGTCCGTTTCGGCGCGCAGCTCCACGTATTTCCCCGGTGCAGAAATGCCGTCCTCAAAGGTCAGCCCGCCTTCCGCCGTCACCGGCACGTTCATGAAGAAGTTGATGTTCGCGCCGATGTCCTTTTTGTTCAGGCGGCCATCGTGCAGGCAGGCGCAGAGAAAGTTGTCGCGGCAGCTATGCATGTAGCGTCGGTCGAGCGCATAACGCACGGTATTGCTCTCCTGCGCACAGGCTCCCCCCAGCGTGTCATGGCGCCCGCAGGTGTCGGCGACAATCGTCAGCAGCGGGTTGCCAAGGTTGGAATACAGCACGCTGCCCGTTGTCAGGTAGACGCTATTCTGACGGCGCAGCGTACGTTGCGGATCGTAGCGTTCACGCGGGTCATCGACGCGATAGAACAGCGTATCTACCGCCTGATTGCCTTCTAGATCCAGCAGCCGCAGCGTCTGCCCTTGCTTGACCTCAAACAGATAGGGTTCTCCGGCAGGAATCACATGGCGGAATACCGCGTCCTCGGCCGTTTTATTGCTGGCAACTAACGTCATGTCCGGCCTCCTTACAGGCAAAAGCGTTCGGTATTGTGAAACGCGCGTGCATTTTCCTCACGGAACGCACGGCAGTACGCGGCGACATCCTCGCCTTCCGCCCGGCTCCAGGTGAGCGCGATCGGCTGCGGCGCATACGTCGGGTTAGGATCCATCGGGTGTTGCAAGGCGGTCAGCACCACCAGCGTATCCATTAGCGCATACAGCTCGATGTAGTCCCCCGGCTGAGAATGATTGGCGTGAAAGTGAAATTGCCCCTGCGCATTTACCGTGACTTTGCTGAACAGGTTAATCGTCATCAGCAAATCTTGCAGATTGAGGTTCCATTTCCCCATCTCGACCAGCAGGTTATCCATGCCATTACGGAAAAAGCCGTTGCGCCGTTCCTGATAGCGCCCCTGCCCGTATTTCTCCTGCACCTCCTGCGCATTGAGCACGCCGCCAAAGCTGTCGTGCCAGCCGCACGTGTCGGCAATGATGGCTGCCAGTACGCGTCCCATGTCGGAATAGAGACAGTGCCCAACCGTCAGTCTGGCGGTATGCTGCCCTTTCAGGGTATCCGGCAGGTTCAAACGTTCGCTGGTCTGGTGCGCGTTAAACAGCAGCAGGCCGACATTGCCGCCGCCCTCCACATCTTCGATATGCAGAATCTGTCCGCGCTTGAGAATGAAGGAGGTATGTCCCCCGCCCGGCACGATTTCTTCATCAAATGTTGTTCGGCCTGTCGATGTGTTTGTCGATGTCTGTATCGCTGTCATAACCGAAAGCTCCTTAAATAGGGGATGTCGCCACGCTGACTACAGGAGGCGCCAGCGTAAGCGCACGCTGGCGCGTGGCGAGACGCTCCTGATTTAGCGGGATGTCATAGGTAATGCGTGCGCCATAGGCTTCCGGCGCATGCGGGTCGACGCGCACTTTGTCGAACACCAGCAAACGCGTGCCGAGGTGGAAACCTTCCGGCAAATCGTGGGTAACCATAAAGACCGTTAAGCGGGTTTCCCGCCACAGCTCCAGCAGTAGCGTGTGCATATCGCCGCGAATACCGGGATCCAGAGCCCCGAAGGGTTCATCGAGCAGCAGGATGCGCGGCTGGACAATAAACGCCTGAGCAATCGCGAGCCGTTGCTGCATGCCGCCGGAAAGCTGGTTGGGGTATTTGTGCATGGCATGCCCCAGCCCGACGCGTTCCAGCATCCGCGCGGCATCGTCTCGCGCCGCCTGCTTGCGCTGCCCAAACAGCCTGCCGAGCCAAGGGGAACGCGGTATTTCCAGCCCAATCACCACGTTTTCCAGCACGGTTAAATGTGGGAAAACCGAATAGCGTTGAAACACCACGCCGCGGCTGGCATCCGGTTCCGCGGACAGCCGCTTCCCTTCGAGCCGCACTTCGCCTCGGCTGGGCGTTTCCTGCCCCAGCAGCAGACGCAGAAAGGTGGATTTACCGCAGCCGGATGCCCCGACCATCGTGCAGAACTCCCCTTCCTCAACGCTCAGGTTGAGCCGTTCCAGCACGACGTGGTCGCTGTATTCCTGCCAGATGTTATCGATCTCGATAAAACTCATGCTTTGCTTTCCTCTGACCACGGGAACCAACGGCGATGCAGCCAACGCAGCGCCATATCCATGAGCCATGCCAACAGCGTGATCCACACGACGTAAGGCAGAATCACATCCATCGCCAGATAGCGGCGTACCAGAAAGATGCGGTAACCGAGTCCTGCCGTTGCTGAAATCGCTTCGGCAGAAATCAGGAACAGCCACGCCGCACCCAACAACAGCCGCAGTGAAATCAGCAGCCGCGACAGCAACTGTGGCAGAATGACGCGCAGCACCACGACCCAGCTGTTCGCCCCCAATGTCTGGGCTTTAATCAGCGTTTCCTGCGGTATATTGCGAGCGCGCTGTTCAAGATCGCGCGCCAGCATCGGCGTAACACCAATCACGATCAGCATCACTTTCGAAAGTTCATCCAGCCCGAAAACGATGAAGAGAATGGGCAAAATCGCCAGCGGCGGGATCATCGACAGCACGGTCATCAGCGGCGAGAGCGACGCACGGAACAACGGAAAAGCCCCGGCCGCAATTCCGAACAGCAGGCTCAACAGGCTGGCGATCCCCAGCCCCAGCACGAGACGCACCAAACTGGCCTGCGTATCCAGCCAGAACAGATAATCACCGCTGCGTTTATCCTCGGTGAATGCCATACGCTGAATCGCCTCGGCCATTTGCCCAAGACTCGGCAGGAGTTTGTCATTGGGGTTAGCCTCCAGCCGCAGCGCCGACCCGATGAGGTACAGCACCAGCAGCACGACAAACGGCAGCAGGACCAGCAACAGCCGTCCGCCCCGACTGGGGTAGCGATTGATCAAGCGCACGATAGTCTCTCCAGTTTGCAGGTCAGAGTTTGTTCTCTGCGGCCAGACGCACGAAGGTGTCGTCAAAGCGCAGTTTCACATTGGCGCTGTCACCCTGTGTAATCTGTCCAGGGAACGTCATGCCGATAAAATCTGCGCTCTGTGCGCCAGTGCCGAGTAGCCCTTTGTCGAAGGAGAAATCGGCCACTCGCTTCATGGTGTTAGGGAGATCCGGGCTGGCCAGAAACGTCAGATTGTCCTGCGCGGAATAAAACAGATGGGTGGTTTTTAACTGCGCCTGATAGCCGGCTAAATCGGTACCGGAAGCCGCCGCCATTGATTCCAGCGCTGGTTTGTCACCCGCTGTCATCAGCGCCATCATTTCAAACCAGGCACCGGCCAGCGCTTTGCCCAACGCCGGATTGTCCTGTAGCGTTTGCGTGTTCACGACCATCATGTCGATCAGCTCACCGGGAATCTGACCGGACTGAAAGACTTCCGTGGTGTCTGGCTGGCTTTTGATTGCTGAAAGTTGGGGATTCCAGGCGACGGCGGCCTGCACGCTGCGGGTGGCGAAGGCGGCGACAATATCGGCATCTGAGGTGTTGACGACGGTGACATCCCGCTCCCGCAGTCCGGCCGTTTCCAGACCGCGCACCAGCAGGTAATGCGAAACAGAGAGTTCAGGCAGGTTAACCTTCATCCCGCGCAAATCGCTCAGCGTTTTCCCTTTACCTTTGAGTACGATGCCATCGTTGCCTGCGGAGAAACTGCCGAGCAGCAGCGCCGTGGTATCCACACCGCCTGCAGCCGGAATCGTCAGGGCATCCATGTTGGTCATCGTGCAGCCGTCAAATTGACCGGCGGTATATTGATTGATCGACTCGACGTAGTCGTTAAGCTGGGTGACCTTAATCTTGATGCCGTACTTGTCGGCCCATTTATCGATAATGCCCTGCGTGCCGATGAAGCCCCACGGCATCCATCCGGCATAGATCGTCCAGCACACGTTGAATTGCGTTTTAGGCGCAGCCTGGGAAGGGAAACTCAGCAGCGCTGAGAGACTGAGGACGCAAACGCCCAGTAAACGAGATAGGTTCATGCCAGACCTCCGGTTGAGTAGGAAAAAGCGGGAACAGCGCGACACCATGGGTGTTGCTGTCTCCCGGGCTTTTGTCCCGCCGTGTAACCTCAACTGGAGGTCGCCAGCTCTCGGACCAGACATCCATATGGTATGGATCGGAACCCTAGCCAGCTATTCAGGTTGTTCAGCGCCATGCGTGGTGCTGTCCCGAATAGAGAAAAGCAAAATGCGTGCCAGCACCGAAAGTGCCGGTACGGCTGTGGTTTATAAGGGGAATGATGCGGGGAAGCACGCCGCTATCGCGCTATCGCGGTGCAGTAGCACAACGAGCACGCTTCACGGCAGTGCAGATAGGGTTAGCGGATTCGAGGCCTAGTGTGCAGAACGGCTGGCCGCTATCTTTTCCAGCAGCGCACTAAACGTGGCTCGTTCTTCAGGGGACAGCGACTGCAGCATTTGCGCCTCAATCTGCTTTTCCTGATGCAGAAAAACCTGTGTAAACGCGATGCCCTTATCGGACAAACTGAGCCACACGCTGCGGCCGTCATCTGGGTTATCGATCTTGCGGACATAATCGCGTTTGACCAGCTCCGCTACCATGCGGGTGATCTGCGCCTTATCCCGACAGACCCTTTCCGCCAGCGACTGAGGCGTAATGCGTCCTTCCATCGCGATGATCTTACATAAGCGGACATGCACCACATCCAGACTAATGTCATGCGCCTTCATCTGTTCCTGCATCTGTGCCTTATAGCTTTCTAATAAGGCAAAAAGGGGTTTCATCATACTTTATTGACTCAGTCAACCAATGATCATATAGTTGATTTTATCAACTATCCGTCACGAGTTCAATTTACCGAGGCCACAATGGGAAACGTCTATCAGATTACGGTGGAAGAAAAAGCCGACCAGCCGCGCACGCTGTCGTTTGAATGCTCAATTCACGATGATGTGTTCAAGATTCTGGAAAAAGTCGATGGCAAGATGGACATGACGCCGGAACAGACTCAGGCCTTTATTGTGGGTTTGAAGCTATTTAGCGAAGTGATGATGCAGAATAGAAAGCACCCGCTGTTTAAGGAATTCGCCGCTCCATTCAGAGAATTCATGCTTAATCTTAAGAAACAGTGAGATACAAGATTACGCAGAAAAAAATGAGGCTCCCCACGCCGTGAAAACACCAGCGTGGGGAGCGTCACGTCTTACTCTGCCAGATCGAAGCGATCCGCATTCATCACTTTCACCCAGGCAGCAACAAAGTCATTCACAAACTTCTCTTTGCTGTCGTCCTGTGCGTAAACCTCGGCGTAGGCGCGCAGAATGGAATTGGAGCCAAAGACCAGATCCAGACGCGTCGCGGTCCATTTGACTTCACCCGTTTTACGATCGCGGATTTCATACAGGTCTTTACGGTATGGCTTCCACGTGTATTTCATATCGGTCAGGTTGACGAAGAAATCATTCGTCAGCGCCCCTTCACGATTCGTAAATACGCCGTGTTTGGTGCCGCCGTAGTTGGTCCCCAGCACACGCAGGCCGCCAACCAGCACCGTCATCTCTTTCGCCGTCAGCCCCATCAGTTGGGTGCGATCGAGCATCAGCTCTTCCACGCTCACGGCATAGTCTTTCTTCAGCCAGTTACGGTAGCCATCGTGGATAGGTTCAAGAACGTCAAAAGACTCTGCGTCGGTCAGGGCATCGGTGGTGTCGCCACGTCCCGGTGCAAAAGGCACGGTGACTTGCACGCCAGCCGCTTTCGCCGCTTTCTCAATTCCCACATTACCCGCCAGCACAATGGTATCGGCCACGCTGGCCCCCGTTGCGGCGGCAATACTTTCCAGCACGACTAACACACGCGCCAGACGTTCAGGTTCGTTCCCTACCCAGTCTTTCTGCGGGGCGAGGCGAATACGCGCGCCGTTGGCACCGCCGCGCATATCGGAACCACGGAATGTACGGGCGCTGTCCCAGGCGGTTGCGACCAGCTCACTGATGGAAAGGCTACTTTCTGCAATGCGTGCTTTGACCACATCAACATCATAGTCGGTACGGCCAGCCGGAACCGGATCCTGCCACAGCAAATCTTCCTGCGGCACATCTGGACCCACGTAGCGCGCTTTCGGCCCCATATCGCGGTGCGTCAGTTTGAACCATGCTCGGGCAAACACTTCGGAGAAGTACGCCTGATCCTGATAGAAACGCTCGGATATTTTGCGATATTCCGGGTCAACTTTCAGCGCCATGTCGGCATCGGTCATCATCGGGTTGTAGCGGATAGACGGATCTTCAACATCAACCGGTTTGTCTTCTTCTTTAATACTGACAGGCTCCCACTGCGATGCACCGGCCGGGCTCTTTCTCAGTTCCCATTCGTGGTTCAACAGCATGTGGAAGAAGCCGTTATCCCATTGCGTCGGATGCGTTGTCCAGGCCCCTTCCAGCCCGCTGGTGACGGTATAGCGCCCTTTGCCCGATCCCGTCGGGTTATGCCAGCCGAGACCTTGTTCCTCAACATCTGCACTTTCTGGTGCCGCACCCAGCAGGCTGGCATCGCCATTACCGTGAGTTTTACCCACCGTGTGCCCACCCGCCGTCAGGGCAACGGTTTCTTCATCATTCATCGCCATACGGGAGAACGTCACGCGCATATCCTGTGCGGTACGCAGCGGATCGGGATTGCCATCAACGCCTTCTGGGTTAACGTAAATCAGCCCCATTTGTACGGCCGCCAGCGGGTTTTCCAGCGAGGTACGATCCTCGCTGCCATAGCGCCCGGTGCTCTTCGCCAGCCACTCTTTTTCCGAGCCCCAGTAGGTGTCTTTTTCCGGGTGCCAGATGTCTTCACGACCAAAGGCGAAGCCAAATGTTTTCAGCCCCATGGATTCATACGCGATATTGCCCGCCAGAATAATCAGGTCCGCCCAGCTGAGTTTATTGCCGTATTTTCTTTTGATGGGCCACAGTAAGCGGCGCGCTTTATCGAGACTGACGTTATCTGGCCAGGAGTTAAGCGGTGCAAAGCGCTGGTTACCGGTTCCGCCGCCGCCGCGACCGTCGGTTGTACGGTAGGAGCCCGCCGAGTGCCAGGCCATACGAATCATCAGGCCACCGTAGTGACCCCAGTCCGCTGGCCACCACTCCTGGCTGTCGGTCATCAGTGCATGCAGATCTTTTTTGAGGGCATCGACATCGAGGGTTTTGAGGGCATCGCGGTAGTTGAAATCGCTGCCTAACGGGTTGGTCTTGGTATCGTGCTGATGAAGAATGTCGAGATTGAGGGCATTTGGCCACCAGTCGGTGTTTGATGAGCCAGTAGATGTGTTTCCGCCGTGCATAACCGGACATTTGCCGGCTGTTTTCGTTTTATTCTCGTCCATCGTTATCTCCCAGTATGTTGCATTGCCTTAATCGCTGCGCAGAAGGTGGGTCGTTCTCCGATAGCCTTGCCTTATGGCAACAGAGCGCTTCACCGATTCCTTCTTCTTGATACAAGACAGTGCCAGAGTCTCCCTATAATTTATAATTGTATATGCTAACTTCTGCGATAGCTTAACTTGATGAAAAGTAGCTCAATCGCACATTTTTCCTATCTATACCCGTCATACTTCAAGTTGCATGTGCGTTGGCTGCGTTTAGTCACCCGAATCACTTACTTGAGTAAGCTCATCGGGACTCCCTCACTTGCCGCCTGCCTGAAACTCGAATTATTTAGGGTATATATTAATAATCTCGCCGATAGAACCACTTGTGATAATGAGCCCGCTTGTCATCGCGGCCTCTTTTAAGAGGCTGCGAATTCTTCTGCTACCCCAAAACTACAGCGACGGCGAACGGAGTATGAACTGAGTAATCTCGGCACGTTTCCCTAAGCGGATCGGAAAGCCGTTCCACAGGCCCGCGCCATTGCTCACGTACAGATGCATGCCATCCACGTCATAGCTACCGGACACATAGCCTTCATTCGCCAATTGCGTCACCCAATGCATGCCCAGCACCTGACCGCCGTGCGTATGGCCGGAGAGCTGTAAGTCCGCTCCGGCACGCGCATTCTCTTTCGCTCCCGTTGGCCGATGGCTAAGCAGAACGACCGCGGTATCCGGCGCTATCCCATTGAGCGCCGCGCCCGTATCCGGCAGCTGTTGTTGAAAATCAGCGGCGGTGCGATCGGTGATCCCTGCCAGCACAAACGCAGCATTATCGCGACCAACCGACACATTTTCATTAAGTAACATGCGTAAGCCCAGCGCATTCAGTCGCTGCACCCATTGCGTATATTCCACGTAATATTCATGGTTGCCCACAATGGCAAACACCCCGTGTGGCGCGGTCAGATTACGCAGCGGTTCCATGTCATCATGACGGGCATTCACAGTGCCGTCGGCCAGATCGCCGGTAATCACCGTCAGATCGGGTTTAAGCGCGTTGGTTTTTGCCACTACGGCTTCCATCCAGGGGCGTTGTAACAGACGGCTGGCATGTAAATCGGTGAGCTGCACCAGCCGGAAACCATCCAGCGCAGGCGGTAGCTGCTTCAACTCGACTTCTACCGTACGCACTTCAGGAATGCGCACCGCCTCCCAGACGCCAATCGCCGCCAGCCCCATCGCTACCACGGCAATTCCGCCACGCAGCGCCATATTGTTCAGCAGAACCAGCCCAACCGAGCGGGATAACAGACGCCCCACGACGCCGATCAGATCGACGGCCAATAGCAGGAATGCAGATATCAGCAACGCGCCAAACGCCCACCCCAGAAACATCAGGACAAACGCGGGCACTTCCGGCGACGCCATCGTGCCAAAAAAGGTGCGCGTAATCAGATGATGCTGCGAAGCCAGCAGCACTAACACCGCCAGCATGCGCTTTACAGGCACACCGACACGCAAGCGCCAGACCAGACGCCAGATAACATAGAGGGCGATAAGCCCGGTAATGACATGAAACACGGCTGTTTTTCTCTCTTTATCGGTGATGTCGGTATATTGACGCGTAAATTTTACACTATGACTCACGCATTGCAGATCAACGCGGTAGAGGTGTTGTGTTGCCAGAAGGTGAAGATTAACATGGCGCAATTCCATGCTGTACACATCATTGACCACAATGAAGCCTGCTCGCTGGCGGCAGGTTGTGCATCATTTTGATTAACCAAGGACATGTATGTTCGATTACACCGACTTTCCCGAGCAACGGCAATCCAAAATCAGGCAGATCCTCAGCGAGGAAGGCAAAGTTGTCTGCGCCCAGCTCTCACGTGAATTGAACGTCTCCGAGCACACCATACGGCGTGACCTGAAAGAACTGGCGCAATCCGGTGCCTGCAAACGCGTCTACGGCGGTGCGGTCAGTATGCCGCCAGAGGTGATTGATTTTGCCAGCCGAGCCACCATCGATGCCGCCCAGAAAGATCGTATCGCTCAGGCCGTCATCCCGCTGATAAAGCCCAACAGCTGCGTATTCTTTGACACCGGTACCACCAATCTGGCTGTGGCGAAACAGATCCCGGCAGGGCTGAAGTTTACCGCCGTGTGTAATTCGCCCATTATCGCGGCAGAGCTGATGCAGTATCCGGATGTGGAAGTGATTTTTCTTGGCGGAAGGATCCAAAAAGAGGTCGGCGGCGCGATTGGTATCGATACGCTCAGGCAGCTAGAGAAGATGTATTTCGATCAATGCCTGCTAGGAGGCTGTGCCTTTGATGCCAATGAAGGCCTGACCGTTTTTGAATATGACGATGCCGAATTCAAAAAGTGTCTGGTGACCCGCAGCAGCGAAGTGATCGTGGCTCTGACCGCCAATAAGATCACCGCCCTCACGCGCTATCGTGTGGCGACATGTGATGAAATCACCACGCTGGTGACCGATGATGAAATCTCACCTGCCTGCCAGAGCGCATTAAGCGAAAAAAATCTGGAGCTGATTATTGCCCGATAATGCGACGGTAGCCCCAGCAGCAGCCGGCTCACTTCATGCAGTTCACTTCATGAAAGCAGCAGTTTTATCGTTTTCAGTACCCCGTCGTCGTCATTGCTACGGGCTATAAAATTCGCCGCAGCTTTGGTTTCCTCAAACGCATTGCGCATCGCAAAGCTGTAAGCCCCGCGGCTCATTAGCTCAATATCATTGTAGCCGTCGCCAAACACCATCGTTTCCTCTGGCGTAATCGCCAATTTCTCCTGAAGGATGTCTACGGTGTGCCCTTTGTGTACGCCGACATCAGCAATGTCGATCCAGGCCGCTTCAGAGACCACGATATAGACATGATCGTGAAACGCATCAAGGTACTTCGCCGTCTCATGGCAGTGCCCTTCTGGGTCATAAACCGTGATTTTCACAAAGTCATCGGTTACGGCAGCAAAGCTGGAGATCAACGTCACATTGGTGTACGACTTTTTCACCTTTTCCAGTAAAGCAGGATCGATCGTTTCCTTCACCATCGCACCGTGCGGGGTACAACCGATGACGACGTGCCGATCGTCTACGCTTTCCAGCACGCCAATCAGGCTCAAGGCAAGGCGGTTTTTGATGAGTGACTGGTAAACGTATTCTCCCTGATACTTGATACGCGTCGCGCTGTCTCCCAGAATCCAGATGTCTTTCGCATCATCGCCAAAAAGCGCTTCGACCCGCTCGCACTGCTTGCCTGTGCAGACAGCAAAGCGCACGTCCTTCTCTTTCATTAATGCATAAACATCGGCAAACAAGGCTCTGTTGTAATCGCCATCGCTGTGAAGAAACGTGCCGTCCAGATCGGTAATTACCAACTTGATCATTCCACTCCCCTTGCAGATTGTACGTACACAGATAGCCGCGAGTCAGGCCGTAACCTGCCTGAACCAAGAGATATCGATTTTGTGCGGTGTGTTAGATGACTGATGTGATGATTAATCGCCAATGCTCGATTTAGCTCGAAAAAGCAATAAACACACTAAAAAGAGCATGCAGCGCGCAATTACAATCACTTTACGCCAAATTCATTGAGATATTACGCAGGAATCAGCATAGCACTTATTGATAACAAGCAACAAGAAGCAAAACCAATCAATAGTGAGCATAAGAGGGGAGTGAAAAAAGTGGCAGAACCGCATGAAAATGGCCCTGCCACACGCCAGATGTTCATATAAAGATAAACCTGACGTTCAGACGAAATGTGTTACTCAGAAAGTAGATGCTATGAGGACAGCTTCATCAGAATCAGGCCGCTGACGATCAACAGCGCAGCAATAATCCTCATCGCACTGGCAGGTTCATTGAGGAAGACCAATCCCACCACGAACGCCCCTACCGCACCAATTCCCGTCCAGATGGTGTAAGCCGTGCCCAGAGGAAGAGATTTCATCGCCATGGATAACAGCGCAAAGCTGATAATCATGGCGACAATCGTGACAACCGATGCGCCTACTTTCGTGAAGCCATCAGACAGCTTCATGCTGTAAGACCAGACAATTTCAAACAAACCGGCAAGCGCTAATAGAAACCAGGCCATACCCTGTTCTCCTTAAACATCGAATAGGGGTCGTCCCGTGAATCCTTTTCGCGTCAGGGGTCGTCCCCTGTCAGGATGCTATGCCGCGATACAATAGCGTTGCGCTATCAGGGAGTAAAGTCTTTGCGCAAACGATCTACCAAGCGGCGAAATCGCCTAAAAAACTTCCGGGAGAAATCTTTAACGTTGCGTCAGCAACGGCTTTATCCGACGAATTCGGCTAAACATTCAACACTTGAAAGAGGATGATAAACAAAGCGCTTGCCACCGACGTCGGAGCCGTCCATAATAGCGCCCATTCCAAACGCTGGAATGAAGAAAAGCATTCTAATCAAAACGTTACTGATTAAGATGTTATCTACTGTACGACCGTAGCTCAGTTGGTTAGAGCACCACCTTGACATGGTGGGGGTCGGTGGTTCGAGTCCACTCGGTCGTACCAATTCATGTTCTATAGACGTATGCTAATGTCTATAACATCTTGAAAAGAAGAAAATTTTTATCTTCTCTTGTTCCAGTAAAATCTATCGAAATCTACTCATATCCAATGGTTTTAAGTACATTTTTAAGTCCATTTGAATACGGGTAATCTCACTTCCAGATTGTTACTGTTAAACAACACTGCCGAGAACCAAAATCCAGCTCTGATGCTAATCAGGAGCGACGATCATGGTACTTTCTGCTATAGCTGTTCGCCATGCAAAAGCAATTGGCAAAGCCTATACAATCCCAGATGATAATGGCCTTTCTCTTTCCGTCTCACCAAACGGTGGGAAATCGTGGCATTTCCGCTATTACTGGCTAGGTAAACAAAAACGCCTATCTCTTGGCACCTACCCCAAAGTGTCACTGCAAGAAGCTAGAAATCTGCGAGATGAAACGAAAGCTTTGTTAGATGCGGGAATAAACCCTCAGGCAGCTCGTAAGCAAAAACGCTATGCTATCCAGCTAGCTGTCGAAAATGATTTTGAATCCGTGTTCAAAAAATGGGCTGAATATAGATCTTTAGAACTCAAAGAGGATAAAAAAGGAACCCTTTCCCAAATTCAGCGCACATTTAATAATGACATCTTACCCCAAATTGGCAAGATGCCTATTTATGACATCCGTCGTATAGATTTATTAAAAATCTTATCCAAGATTGAACAGCGAAGAGCATTTACAACAGCAGAAAAAGCGCGCAGTTGGCTTGGGCAATTATTTCGCTATGCTGTGGTAAAAATAGATGGTCTTGATGTTAACCCTGCTATGGATCTGAAAGAAGTTGCGCTACCAAAACCGCCAGAAATTCACAATCCATTCTTACACATGTCAGAGTTACCGTCATTTTTAAGTAAATTGCGTAAATACTCAGGTAATGAAACTACACAACTTGGTATTCGCTTACTTTTTCTTACCGGGGTTCGCACTGGCGAATTACGTCTCGCTACACCAGAACAGTTCGATTTAGAGCGTGGTCTTTGGCTTATTCCTCCCGAAGAGGTGAAGCAACTACAAAAAAGCATGCGAAAAAATAGAAAACGGCCACAGGATATCCCTCCTTATATTGTTCCTTTATCTGCACAGGCAATTGAAATAATCAGGTACTTGATAGATAAAGTTAAACCAGCCCAGCACTATTTATTGCCACATTACTATAACTTACAAGAGCGTATAAGTGAAAACACTCTCAATAATGCTCTGAAACGTATGGGATATAAAGATAAACTCACAGGCCATGGTATACGTGGCACAATTTCAACAGCACTGAACGAAATTGGTTACCCTAAAGTTTGGGTAGATGCGCAACTTTCTCACGCTGATCCAAATAAAGTTAGCTCTGCATATAACCATGCTAGCTATGTAGAGCCACGTAGACGTATGATACAAGATTGGGCTGACAGGCTCGATTTATTAGAGCAAGGATTTGTTGAATCAGCAATGAAGCATTTGACTATCTATATCGCTGGAATTCCCACAATGTTGGATACAGATAGTAATTTACCTATACCACCAGTAACAACAACTCCTCCAGCAGCCACTTCGACTTCTATAGTTGCAACAAATGATGAAAATAACAACGACCAAAAATTCCAACGACTTTCACCTCTACCACCAAAATATAGTGGGAAAGACGCATCCGAAAAAATCATCACAGAAATACAAAAAAAACGCATAGACATGCTTAACATATATGAAGAACCGCATAATCTATCAGTATCCCAATTTGCTAAACTGGCTGGTAAATCTCGAGACCAAATTAACCGGGAGATAAAAGCGAATAAATTACTAACAATAAACATCGGCAATCGTGGGCAACGAATTCCAGATTGGCAACTCGATCCTATAAAGAAAAAATTGATTCAGGCGGTACTTAAATCATCAGATAAAGCAGACTCATGGACAGTTTATCAAGCTTTATCTAATAGAAATAAAATATTAGATAACCAATCTCCTATTGATGTAGTTAATTCCAAAAATCTAGACATGATAGTTACAATAATTAATAAAGTTACAAGCACTCACCTCTTTTAGAGGTGATGTATCATAGAATTAACTGAGTTAAACATTTCATTAAAACCCGCAATGGCATGCGGATTTTAATATTTCTGAAGAAATTCATCAGCGTGATTTATCATAAATCTATATTGCACGGCACTCGCACTATTGAAATTAACATCAGCAGTTCCGCAGGAAATTTATTAGAAAAAAGATCAACATCACACCCCCTATAATTGACGGTATCTTTACTTTTTCCTTCGCGTAATATTCACCTGAAATCTCATTGAGTTGCATCAGTGAAACCATCACAGAACAGGGAATGGATCATTAACATCAGATAACCAAAACAAGTTAGTCCTTCTGTTGTTTCAGAAACCCAAAGTTACTTGTAAAAAGGAGCAATAAAACATGAGGATCCGTCACTTACATTATTTTTTGGTTGTTGCAGAAGAACAAAGCTTCGCAAGAGCCGCCGCCAGAGTCCATATAGAACCATCACCACTATCCCGTGCGATTAAGGAACTGGAACAACAGCTTGGCGTTCAATTGCTGCACCGTAACAAAGGCCGTATTCGGCTGACATGGCCTGGGGAGGTATTCCGCGAGGAAGCTCAGCGTATTGTTAATTTTATCGAAAACGCCAAAACACGTGTACATGCTGCAGCGAAAGGTTACAGAGGCAGGCTCCGTATAGGCCTATGCGACAGCCTGGCTCAACCCCGACTGACACAATTACTTGCCCGATGCCGAGAAGAAGAACCACGTACAGAAATACGTATCACCGAGATGTCCGTCAACGAAATGCTTCAGGCTCTGGCTCACGACCAAATAGATGCTGGGTTCACTATTGACGATATCAGCCTCTCTGGCTACACCAAACAACCAGTCTGGAGTGAACGTCCTGCTGTCGCCATTCCACGTAATCATCCCCTCCTTTCTCTAGAGTTTATTTCTGTCGCCGAAGCATTTCGCTATCCTCTAGTCCTCTGCCATCCAGAACGATGCGCTGGAGGATATAACGTTATCCGAGGATGGTTTAACGACGCCTCCTTACCACAGCCTAATATTGCTGAGTACATTTCCGGCCACGAACCGATGCTCATGCTGGTAGCTGCAGGATACGGTATCGGCATAGGTCTTGAGTCACAACTCTCATTATATAACCATCCGAATGTAATTATACGGGCAACCTCTTACGATATCCCAGATTCATCGACCAACATCATCACGACGGAAAAATATTATTCACCAGAGCTAGAACGCTTTATCAACCGTGCGCTTGAAATTGGCGAATTGCAGTCTGCTCACATGTCGACAGTCCCTACAGAACTACATTCAGATGGGTAAGTTGCACCAGTTGATGTCTTACTTTATTTGTCTGCCGCATGACAGGCACAGTTAGTGTCTGTTACCTCCATTACCCCCTCAATTTTCTGATGCTCTCCATTCAATATCAACCAATCAAGCGAATAATAAGCAATCATATAATTTACTTGAGCCTGACATTTTCAGTCTGGTGAACGACACAACAGGGCCCATTGAACTGGGTTCTATTTCATGCGTAAAAACACCGACAACAGAAACACTGTACCGCCATTTATTCTTCATAAACATTGCCGGACGAAGAGCCGGATAAGCGCTGACGAATATACCCAGTAGTCTCTGTCTTTCAGTCAGCTAAAAAACCGTAACCAGCACATCCCTATTGTTTGATGAAACGGAATGATGAGGTCTTTTTAATAGTCATCACACCTCATGAACGCTACCAAACACCAAGGAGTGACAGTAATGAACGCTGAGAACACGACACCACTACCAGAGCGCCGTATTTTGCGTCGCCCCGAAGTTGAGGCTAAAACCGGGTTCAAACGCGCCCATATCTATAACCTAATGAAAGAAGGTCGCTTTCCTAAGCCAATACGCCTCGGTGTACGAGCAGTAGGCTGGGATTCGGTCGAAATTGATCGGTGGATCACTGACCGTCTCAAAGAACGCATCTGACTGCTCTAGTCATACGATAAGGAGCAACTCATGCAAATATCAACAAAAGGTGGTATCAGCAAAGCCACCGTCCACTGTACCGGTTTAGCTGTCGCACTACCTACATTTAGAATCATCTGGATGATGAGCAGTAATTTATGGCATCCCGAATTCTACTACATTACCGGAAAAAACCATGGAGGGGCCTATCATGTCTCACCTCCATGAATTAGCTCGGGGCCACAAGCAACTACTGCCGCTGATCGAATACGCACTGCAAGAAGGCTGGGAGGTTGTGCGTACCTCTGGTGGGCATTTGAAGTTCACCAAGCCCGGTATGCCACCGATCTTCACCAGTTCGACAGCTAGCGACTATCGTGCTGGGCGTAATGCGCGCGCCTTACTACGTCGAACACAACACCAGTTTGCTACTGATGAATCCTCTCCTGACAAGGGAGGCCACCATGCCTGATATTTCCGTACAAGACCTTGCCGGCAAACTTCTGAGCGAAGGCTTCACGAGCAAAGCACCCATTGCAGAGGTGTTGAGCGCACCTGTTGCAGAAACTGCAATGGTTATCACGCTCGATGAGCTATCACCATATGAGCTTGATCCACGACTAACGCGCAACCCGCTCTACGACGAGATCAAAGCCTCAATACGCGAGCGCGGACTCGACTCACCGCCCTCCATCACTCAGCGCCCAGGGGCAAAGGGCTATATCATTCGCAACGGAGGCAATACCAGACTCTCGATCCTACGCGAACTCTGGACTGAGACCAGGGATGAACGCTTTTTCCGCATTCCATGCCTGTTCCGCCCATGGCCGGAACGCGGTGAAATCATCGCATTAACGGGGCATCTGGCTGAGAACGAGCTGCACGGTGGCCTGTCATTTATTGAACGTGCCCTGGGCGTCAATAAAGCACGGGAGCTTTATGAAGAAGAGACCGGGAAATCACTGTCACAGTCAGAGCTGGCCCGCCGACTCAAGGCCGATGGCTACCCTGTCCCCCAGCCCCATATCAGTCGCATGCAAGAGGCCATTCAATACTTGCTTCCGGCCATCCCTACTGTGCTTTATGCCGGGCTGGGAAGGCATCAGGTAGAGCAGTTGACCAGCCTGCGGCGTGCTGCTGAACGGGCCTGGTCCGCTCGCAGCACCAACACACACCACCACATCGACTTCACCACCTTGTTTCAGGATGTGTTGGTGATGTTCGACAGCACACCGGGCAATTTCAGTGTCCAGCGCGTACAGGATGAGTTGATTGGACAAATGGCCGATCTGCTAGAGATGGAATACGACACGCTGGCATTCGAGATCACCGACACCGATCGGCGTTGGCAGTTACTCAGCAATGAAGCACCATCGGCTGAGCCTGGGGCATCGACGCTGCAAGAGAAAACGCCATTACCCGCAACGCCGCCCGGCGTTACATCGGAATCTATGTCGCCCAGGAACATCGAGCCATCAACGACCAGCAAGGCGTCTGCACAACCGGCATCGCCCCCGTCTGAACCTGTTGGCCGCACCTCACAAGACAAATCTGCGACAGGAAACGACGAGCATGCCACGCTACTGCAACAGCATGTTGTTTCTCCCGCGGGCACAACCGAACGGCTGCAGTCGATTCAGCGGCTGGTCGCCGGCCATACTGGCGAGACCCTGCCGGACTTCGAACGCAATGTCTTGCAATCCATCCCTATCCAGGCCGATAGCCTGTATCCGATCACCGATATCTGGCACATTGAGGCATCACTGGATGAACCTTCTCGACTACGCACCCATATTGCGCAGTTTGCCGCAGAAATCGCCCATGAAGTCGGTGCGCAAGATGCTATTGAGCCATACGAAAATGGCATCGGATTCAGTTGCAAATGCGCCGATGACCGTGTCAACACAGATACGTCAGCATCCATGGTGCTGGCGCTGCTGCACGCTCTGAGCGCCCCCTATCTGCCCGCCACACATCCGTTTTCAGATACCGCGTCTTCGATCCGGTTTGGGCTACTCGGGCATTTGTTGCAGGGGATACTGGACGCGAGCAATGACGCCAACGATGCACCACAGCGGCTCAATGACAGCGCACTGGTGAAGCTGTTCCGATTGCTACGGCTGACCCGCAGGCTGATCGACATTGAGAACGGCACACAGGATGACGGCGACGTCATTCCCGGATCATGAGGAGCACAGCCATGACCGGTCCACACCCTCTCAATCAGGCTGTCATCGCACAGGCACTGCATGATCTGCGCAATGGCCAATTGCGCAGAGCCAAGTCCATGGGATTCGATGACACAGACCTTGACGCACTGAAACATCCTGCCATGGCAAGCGTACTGGCCAACGCTAACGTGTCCTGGTGCTCCGTCGTGGTCAATCGAGATGTGCTGCGTCGACTTCTGCATCAGGTCGATGGTGTAACCGAAGAGATCGTCAAAATCGACAGGCTACTGCGCCTGGGTGCCAGCACCGAACTTATCAGCAAGTTCTTCGGACTCACCCATCAGGAAATCGCGTTGCGCCGCAGTGTGATCGGATTGCCAAAAAGGAAAGGTCGCTATCCGGTTCTGACCGAAGAACAGGATACCAATCTGTGGCACCGCTGGTCTGCTGCAGTCAAGTCACAAAAAGTGGCACTCAATGACGATATGGATATGCTGGATATCGCAGCGGAGCTTGCCGAAGCCACGGATCTGCCGCTGTCCGTTATCTGGAGTGCCATACGAGTATGGATTGATGAAGGGCAGACCAGATGACTGGTGACCAGCCACGCACAAACGGCCCCATCCGGCTGAATGAGTTGTTCGACCAGGCTTTCTCCCGTCTGCAAACGCAATCCACGAAGCCGGTTCAATCCACCTCATCGCCTGCGGCAACGGATGGTTTCCTCTTTAGCGGCAACCACCACGACAGTGTGCCACGGGCACTACTGATGGACGGGCGACTCACCCCGCTTGAACGCAACGGCTGGCAAGTTTTCCGGTTGATGCTCGCAGAAGATGGTGTCACCGCGATGCCAACGTACGATCAGCTCGCACCCTGGCTCGCTTCCATGCCGTGCGCGGCCAAAGCGTCTCACGAAACAGTCGCACGCACCCTGACGATGCTGCGCCTGACCCGATGGATCAGCCTAGTCAGGCGCAGACGTGACCCACGCACAGGCCGCATTCTAGGCAACCTCTATGTCCTGCACGATGATCCACTCACTCCCTATGAGGCAATCCAGCTTGACGCCGACTACCTGGCGTTAGTCAGCCAGTCTCTGGTCCATGCCAGCAAGTCTGTCCAGCGTGTCGGTGTGTATACGTTACAGGAGATGTCCCAGGATTCGATGCTCAGCGGCCAGGTACTGCCAACCCGATTGCAGGTGCTGACACAGCGTCTGGCCGCACAGGGCTGGCGCATGGATTCACGTTACCCACAGGATATGAACGATCACGATTCCGAAGAAGGAACAACGCCCTCTCTTCGGAATGATAGCGGCCTGACTTCGGATTCCAAATCAGGCCTGAGCGCCAGAAAAATCAACCCACTTCGGAATCCGAAGAGCATAAGTACAGTACATATAAAAGAAAATAATAAAAAAATACTTACAGTACCGCGTGCGCAAGAACTTGGAATGCTGAGTTTCCCGGAGCGTTTTATGGCACTCAAGGCTGAGCAGCAATCCGGTGCACTGGCCGCATTACAGTCGGTTGAACCCAGTTTGCACCAATCCGTCCTTGACGAATGGGATGCACGGTGCACGACAACCAGCATTCGAAATCCTGCGGGCTATCTGTTTGGCATCATCCAGAAAGCCCTGCGTGGTGATTTCCGAGCCTGGGCTGGGCAGAAGGACAACACACAACCAACGCCTGCTACCAAACCACGTGAAGCGCCTCCTCCACCGCAGCCGCCTGCGGCAAACAGAGATGTTGCACTGGCCCATCTGGCACGGCTGCGCAAATTGCTGGATGCCCCCTGAATTCGGTATGTCCACAGTCATCCATAGTTGTCTATACCCTGGGTATAGCTGCATACATAGCCTTCCAGACGAGATACACACAACTCATGCAGAAATAGCCATGCATCGTCCACTGACGTCCACCGTCGCCTATACCCCGGGTGTAGCTGTACACACACCCTTCCAGCACGAGGCATCCGTTGCTTCGCAAAACAGGCTGACCAGCAGTGCGGTTTCATGACTGACGGCCTTCCCATTGCAGCCGAAGCTGACGATTCGTTTCACTACGGAGAGTCATCATCATGGCCAACGAAAACAATGCCACTGAATCCTTGCAATTGAACCTGGGGTCATTGCGCAGTGCGATGTCACTGACCCTGCACACTCACCACGCATCGCGTATCTGGCACGGACGCGCAGCCGCAGAAGGCAAACCCGGCATCGTCGGCTTGAACGGATTTGTCTCCATCATGAACAAGCTCAAGCGCGGAGCCGAGCAGGACGATCCCTACTCTGACTGGTGGATGTTGCGCATCGAAGACAAGCTGGCGCTCACCAAAGAACAGCTCCAGAGCTTGCGCCAACAAGTGGATCAGGCACTGGCAGACGTACCGCCCGCGCTAAGCCTTGGGGAAAACATGAATGTGCAACCCGTCAAGCTGCCACTGTTCGTCTCCTCGCAACTGGGCTTTATGGCGGTCTATTTACTGGCAGACTACGACGATCTTGCCCGCCGCCTGATCCTGGCCCACCACACCGCATTGATCGACCGATCAACTCTCGAACGTTGGCTTAACGACGGTGCCCATGCCCTGCGCAGTCTCTTCAGTCTGGCACAGCAATACCGCTACTCCGGCACCCAGCGTGACGATTTTGCCGCCAACAATGCCGCAGCCCGTGCCGCAGTGGAAAAGTTCGGAGAACTGCCGCAGGACGTACTCGAAGGCGCGCGCCGTTCACGCTTCGCACCACCTTTGACCCGGCGTGGACAAACGCATATGGCGCACTCAGGCACCACGAATCAAACACCCTCACACGAGGACGAGCCTGCGGATGCCCCAGCCAGCGTCAGTGAAAACCCAACCGAAGGTGCACAAAATAGCGAGGATGACCACGCATGAGCGCATCGACACGTTTCACCATGCTGGAACAGACCGCCTTCCAGCAGTTGGAACATGCAGGTTACCTAAAAGGCCTTTTAAAACCTTTTAAAGGTAAAGGGGCACTCGAAGTCTGGGCCAGCCAATGCGAGGCACTGCGCGACGACCTGATCGTGCTGGCGCAGCGGCAGGTTCTGGCGCAGGCACGCAGCCATCCCTTCAACCTGCTACCGACGCAACTGGCCCAGCAAACCACTGGCGCAGGCACCACTTTTCTGCGCTGGCGCAACCTCGACCGCAGCAGCATGGGCGTGGCCCTGTGGCAAGAGATGATGGTCAACCCGGCCACGCCACCCGGACTCATCAGCGATTTACATGCAATAGAAGTCCAGCGAGCCGTGCTGAACATGCAGATTAGCCTGTTGCACACACTCACACGTCAGGCCAGGGACTGCGCCAGCAAACTGGTTCATGCCGACGAAGTTTATCTGCGCCGGACAGGCCATCAGGCAGATCTGAGCCAGCCACATCCAGGTGAAGACCGCATGAAATATCCGGCATCGGCACAACGCCGTTGACGGTTTCCGCCTGCATTGTCTTTCCAGTGCGGGCCTTTCACATCAAGCAGGAGTTATCAATATGAGTACACATTTCAGCGGCGAGGGAAATATCGGCTCTGCGCCAGAGTTCCACGAATATCCCAACGGTAACGAAGAACCACGTCGGGTGCTGCGCCTGAACGTCTACTTCGACAACCCCGTCCCCGGCAAGAGCGGTGCATTTGAAGATCGCGGCGGCTTCTGGCGGCCGGTTGACTGGTGGCATCGTGACGCGGAACAATTCGTTGAGTTGTTCCAGAAAGGCATGCGAGTCGTGGTCAGCGGACGTGTAGAGCGAGATGACTGGACCGATGAGAACAACAATCCGCGTACAACTTATCGAGTCAATGCCCGCAGTGTTGGTATCCTCCCTTACCGGATCGAGGCTATCATCCTGAGCCCCAAGCCGGGGGCCGCAGATCCAGTGTCTCAGGCCGAGTAACACATTGCACTTCAGGACGACCCCAGACAGTGGTCGTCCCCTATTCCACTGATATCTATTGCGTTTCGCGCGCTCCAGCACAAGAAGTTGACTGCGTAGGCGAGCAGTGCCCAATATAGACCTTTCTCGACACCGAAGCCGCCGCAGGCGCACTCTTGATACACCTTCAGCCTGGATGCGAATGGTGTGCCATTCACCGATGATTGGCATCAAACTCGAAAATCAAATACGTTGGCTCGCAATCCGCATTCTTTATCATTTTAAACTCTCCAGCCGGGAATACTCGACAGCATGATCCACGTGCCGAGAGAATTCTATGAGGCTATTTCTGTGCGAGAAGCCCTCTCAGGGCAAAGATATCGGACGTGTACTGGGGGCCACCCAAAGAGGCAATGGCTGCCTCGCAGGTTCAGGTATCACCGTAACCTGGTGCATTGGTCATCTCGTTGAGGCCGCCCCCCCAGAAACCTATGGCGAGCAGCACAAACGCTGGTCTATCGAGCAGTTGCCCATTATCCCTGAGCGCTGGCGTGTCGAAGTCAAATCAAAGACCGCTTCGCAATTCAACGTCGTCAAAGACCTTCTGAGCAAGGCCACTGAGCTAGTCATCGCGACGGATGCTGACCGGGAGGGCGAGTTGATCGCACGCGAGATCATCGAACTGTGCGGTTATCGCGGCCCTATCCAGAGGCTCTGGTTATCGGCACTCAATGACGCGTCGATCCGCAAAGCACTGGCAACGCTCAGGCCATCAAGCGAAACCCTGCCGATGTACTTCTCGGCTCTGGCCCGTTCCCGCGCAGACTGGCTGATCGGCATGAACCTCAGTCGCCTGTTCACCGTCATGGGGCGACAGGCCGGTTACGACGGCGTACTCTCCGTTGGCCGGGTACAAACCCCAACGCTGAAACTGGTTGTCGATCGCGACCGCGAGATCGCTCGCTTTGTCTCAGTGCCGTTCTGGACAGTCGAGACCGTGCTATCAAGCGCAGGTCAATCTTTCACTGCAGGCTGGCTGGCACCAGATACAGCAACAGACGATGCGGGCCGTTGTCTGCAGGAGCCCATAGCCCGACAAGCGGCCGAACGCATACGTATTGCTGGCAGCGCACAGGTCACGTCTGTCGAGACTGAACGCCTGCGTGAAGGCCCACCGTTACCCTTCGATCTGGGCACTCTGCAGGAAATCTGTTCCAAACAACTGGGCCTGGATGTGCAGGAAACCCTGGAAATCGCCCAGGCACTGTACGAGACTCACAAAGCCACGACGTACCCGCGCTCAGATTCCGGCTACCTGCCTGAAAGCATGTTCGCCGAGGTGCCGGTGGTACTCGACAGTCTTCTCAAAACCGATCCAGGCCTGAGGCCGATCGTTGACCAGCTAGACCGCAATCAGCGATCGCGTGCCTGGAACGACAGCAAAGTCACGGCGCACCACGGCATCATCCCCACACTCGAACCCGCTAATCTCACGGCGATGAGCGACAAAGAGCAGGCAGTCTATAAACTGATCCGTGCCCACTATCTGGCGCAGTTTCTGCCGCAACATGAATTCGACCATACCACCGCGCGCCTGTCATGCACGGGCGAAACACTGCAAGCGGTCGGCAAGCAGATCGTCGTCATCGGGTGGCGACAGGTGCTCACTGAACCCAGGCCAGATGAGGATGGCGAGACCACACTACGCAGCCAGGTTCTGCCAGCGCTGCATGAAGGATTGTCCTGCCAGATAACTGGCATCGACTGTAAAGCACTCAAGACATCGCCGCCACGTCCTTATACCCAGGGCGAACTGGTCAAGGCGATGAAGGGGGTAGCCAAACTGGTCTCAGATCCGCGCCTCAAACAAAAGCTGAAGGACACCACGGGTATCGGTACTGAGGCGACTCGCGCCAATATCATCAAAGGGTTACTTGACCGTGGCTACCTGCTGAAGAAAAGCCGTTCAGTACGCGCCTCCGATGCGGCCTTTACACTCATCGACGCCGTTCCCGGTGCCATTGCCGACCCAGGCATGACTGCTATCTGGGAACAGGCGCTGGACATGATCGAAGCCGGTCAACTCACACTCGATGTCTTTATCGACAAGCAGTCAGCCTGGATCACGCAATTGGTGCAGCAGTATCGAGGGGCATCTCTGTCTCTCAAGGTGCCACAGGGACCCGCATGCCCCGAATGCGGCACCGCTATGCGTCAGCGTACTGGCAAAAGCGGGCCATTCTGGTCTTGCCCTCGCTATCCTGACTGCAAAGGTTCTCAGCCTATCGACAACGGCAAACACAAACGTGCTATGCCGCGCAAACGTAACAGCAGCACACGGGCATCCTGAACCGCCCTGAACCCAAAAGCCATGCCACATCTTCAGTGATGACATGGCTCCCCCCCCGCGCCCATGCGGAAATCCCCGCGCACCAAGCCTTCTACTAAACAGTGCGCACTTCGCTATGCTCCGGCAGCGAGGCAGAGGGCAACTCGTCCACGGATCGCACCAGACGCTTTCCCTCTTCTCCGGTACTTCCGCCTTCCTTGAAGGGTTTCCTGATGCTTTGTTTGAGAGGCCAGACATCAGGAAACCCTTCGGGGATGACGGTATTCGTTGCCGCGCCCAACGGCGAAAAACTGGGCTCCCTTTGTGTGTGGATACATGCCAGAGGATTCCGGCCACAACCACGATAACGGCCGGGTGCGATTGCTGCGACAGTGAATGGTTTTGACGACGACCACATCCTGAACCAGCCCACAGGTGGTTTATTCCTACCAAGTCGGAGGCCAGCAGGTCCCCGACACTTTTTCTCCTGATTTACGACACACACGGTTGGGCCTGTGGCCCTGAACCAAAAAACAGGAGCCCCCATGAACATGCAACCTACACCCCATGTACTGCAATTCGGCAGCGTCTGCAGTGGCATCGAGGCAGTCAGCCTCGCCTGGGAACCACTTGGTATGAAAGCCGCCTGGTTTTCGGAAATCGACCCTTTCCCGTGTGCCGTGCTCGCACACCGCTACCCCCATGTGCCCAACCTCGGCGACATGACGCGCATCGCCAACCAGGTACACGCTGGCGAGGTCATCGCCCCAGATATTCTGGTTGGCGGGACACCTTGCCAGGCGTTCAGCATTGCCGGCGCACGACGGGGACTGAGCGACCCTCGTGGTGCCTTAACCCTCAGCTACGTGGAGCTTGCCAATGTCATCGACCAAATCCGTCTCAAAAATCATCAGTCCCCCACCACGATCGTCTGGGAAAACGTCCCTGGCGTGCTCAGTGACCGCTCCAACGCCTTTGGCTGCCTGCTGGGCGCACTGGCCGGAGAAAGCCATGCGCTCAACCCGCCAGGGGAAAAATGGGCGCACGCAGGTCACGTGTCTGGACCCCGCCGTCGCCTCGCGTGGCGGGTACTCGACGCCCAACACTTCGGTGTCGCCCAGCGCCGCAAGCGTGTGTTTCTTGTGGCAAGTGGTCGAGACGACCTCGATCCCTGCGAAGTACTTTTTGAGCGCGACAGCGTGCGCGGGCATTCTTATGCGAGCAGCTCGCCGTGGCAAGAAGCTGCCCGCGCTGCTGGAGCAGGCCCTGCGACAGCAAGCGATTATGCCGGACTGAGCCCCTATGACAAGGTGGTCACGACATTCAGTTTCGCTGGCGGTACAGGGCCAGTCAACGTGGCGGCCTGCCTGATGGCAGCCGGTTCCAAACATGACATCTGCACCGAGAACTTCCTGGTGCAGTCGATGGCAGGCCCCCTCAGCCATACACTGAACCCGGCAACGCATGGCAAAGACTACAGGGAAGATGGTGCCAACAAAGGTATCCCGATGATGGCCTTTACAGCTCAGGACTATGGCGCGGATGCCGTAAAAGACGTCACCCCGACATTGCGGACCAGGGCCTGGCCTGCCATCGCCTTTGCACAGAACGGGCGTGGCGAACTGCGCCTGGAATCGGGTCACGGCCAGATCGCTGGCACGCTGCTCGCCAGCGGCGGAAAGCCCGGTCAGGGCATGCCAACCGTGTTCAGCGTCACCCCGTCTGACGCGCACTTCCATTACACGCCGCTTGAGCATGATGGAGAAAACTGGCAGCAATGGAGGGTCAGGCGGCTAATGCCCGTCGAATGCGAACGCTTGCAGGGCATGCCGGATGGCTGGACGCTGGTGCCATATCGCGGCGGCAAACCTGCTGCTGATACCCCCCGCTACAAAGCGATCGGCAATTCTATGGCCGTACCATGCGTAGCCTGGCTGGGTCAGCGTCTGCTCCAGGCATTGCAGACACCTGGGTGACATCGCGCTAACCAATACGGGAACTTCCTGATGCGTGTTGTTCCACACACACGCACCGTTGCCACGTCATGCTGAATACATGTTCGCCGGTGTAGCTGGCAACATCCCAGGCAGTCAAGGCCATCAAGACTGCGACACGCCGACGGTGTGTTGGCTTTCGTTATTTTCTCATTCCACCCATAGGGGCTTTCCTCCCTTGTGGCTGGGGAGCTCCTTTTTTTGGAGACTTTCCCATGGATCATCAAACCATTCGCAATCAGATGCAGTCATTGGTGCGTGACCACGTTCCTTCCAATGCCCGCAGTTTCAGGTTCAACATTTTTGACGGCCAGCCCAAGGTTTCGACACTGGGCGTTCACATTGATCCCAAGCCTTTTGAAGGAAAGATCATCGCCAGAACGGAGGATGCCATTGTCGTCAAGACGGGTCGAATCGAGTTCGCCGTGCTTGACCGGACGCTCGTGACCGAAGATCCAGACGAAGGAGCCAAGGTGCAGGTCGAACCCTACGCACGGCATCGCTTCGACGGTCTTCGCGCAGACACTCCCGAAGAGCGCACCGAATACACCGCTGATGGCAAGCCCTACAAACTCCAGACGTATGTCCTCGGCTCCGCCCCCGCCAAGCTTCCGATCCCGCAACCCCGCTGCACGGAGTTACAGGAACTGATAAGGCAACTGGAGGAGCTGCCGGCACCGGATGGTTTTCGTCGGATTACGCACCTGCTGGTTGATGCGGGCGCGCGAGATTTCACCTGGGTCGATCCGCTGCCCAAGGACATCATCGCTACACCACCGGCTATCAGCTTCAACACCAACACGGCGAAATTCAATGGCCGCGTCACTGTGCAATACGAACGCGCCGATGACCTCTATGCCGTAGTGCTGAGCCACGATGGAGAGTTGGTTGAACGAGTTGACGGTGTGTTCTTCGATACCCTCGGAGACGTACTGCTCAGGCTGATCGACGATGGCAGTTGGCGTCGCATACGTGTGCGCACCATTCAAAAGCCGCTGCGGTGCAAGTCATGACACTACAGACAGCCCACCTACACGGCGGGTTAGCTGCTCAGCCTCGTTTACTTACCGTACCTCGACTGGGACGCGCGCCAATCTCCCGCCCCGGACAACGGTTCTTCACTGTGTTGCCCGGCATACCATCATCTCAGGAGTAACTTGTATGACTTTACGCTTCAAAGGAGCCGAATTGCGGCCCGTCATCGCCGAAGCTGTTGCCAATCAATGCCGCATTATCCTGGTCAAGGACCACGGTGTTTACTGGCTTGCCGAGCATGGTGAACGCCATCCTGATGGGCGTCAAAAGTTGATCGCCTATGCGGTTGGCTGCAACCCTGATGTTGCGCCCTTTGACGACTGGTGGGAGCGTTCACGCGCCGAGTTCGGTGGCGACGATTTTGGCGAATTCTTCGAGCCTAGCGACAGGGTGTTTACCGGCATCCTGGATGGTGCCGGCGATCTCGAAGTGTCCGCTACCGCAACACAAATTTTCCTGCAAGTTGTCGCGACAAGCCCTGATAGCAACTGACCTTCGTCTCCCAGCCCCTTTATGGGGCTTCTTCTTCTCCAGTCCACTATGTACCATCCTGCCAGCTATCACCTAAATATTCCCCTATTCCTCACATTTTCAGGAGCAACACCCGCAAGTATCAGCGGTTTCGATAACGACTACCTTGGCGCACATCAATAGCCCCATACAAGACTCCAGGAATGGGGAGTCCCCCAGTCCGCATTTCTTGTCGCCTCGCCATTGAGACACAGGCAGTCTGTCTGCATGTTTTGCTGACGTTGTCAGCGACATGCCACGCAACTTCGGCCCCAGGTTGCGGTGCGGCGAAAACCGCATAGCCGAGCCAGTTCGCCCAGCATCCTCACGCGAACTACCACCGGCTTATACCGGTCGTGGATGCATTCGCCTTATCAACCCATCGCGGGGTTACACACCCCCGCCATCGGGCCTAGTGTGTCTCCGCTTCATTTTTTAATGGAGATTTCATCATGGTTCATTCTACTTCAGGCGGAAAAGCCTATTTTGATCTGCACACCGAAGGCTACGGTCGCCTGCAGCGTGTGCGGGAAGTTCCCGTACGCGGTGGCCGACGTGCTCAGCCCTTTCTGGCTTGCACCATCGCCGCGTTGGTCGGCTCTGTCAAAGAACCGGTCACCCGCTATTTTGACGTCAAGGTCTCAGGTGCCGAGGCTAAAAAACTGGTCGAACACTACGTCGGCATGGATGATCCAAAGCAGCGCCCGATGGTCAAGTTCCGGCTGGGGGATCTGTGGAGTGATGCATTCATCCGCCCCAGCGGTGAACGCAAGGGTGAGCCAGCAGCCAGCCTCAAGGGGCGACTCCTGAAGGCTGAACTGATCGACCCTGCCACACTGGCGGCTATCGAACAGTACGAACTGATCACTCGGGGCATTGGCTACCTCAATCGACCCAAAGACGTTACACCGAAGGAGGGTGACCCATTCCTCGCGTGCACCATTGGTGCTCTGGCCGGGCCTGTTGAAGAGCCGGAATACCGGTACATCAACACCATCGTGACCGCGCCGGAGGCTCAACATCTGGTACGTCGTTGCGTGCAGGCCATCGAGGCTGAGCGCAAGGTATTGGTGGCCTTTCGTCTCAACGACATGAAAGCCGATCCGTACCTTCGCACGAAGGGCGAGCATGCCGGCGAGCCGGCTGCGAGTCTGGAGTCCAGATTGATCCATATTGGTCTGATCAAGATCGATGGCCAATTGGTCTATCCCACTGCCAACCAGCCCCCCTCTTCTGGGCACGCTACGGTGGCATCCACTGCGTCAGAAAGCCCTGATAACAGCGCGGATATGCCTTCTACGACGTCTGGTACAGCCGGGCCTGAAGCGCAATCCTCGGTAGAAGAAGAGCCCGCTCTCGTCACTTCACTCTAAGCCGATCGGCAAGACCTCACATTGGGGTCTTGTCTCTTTTTCCAAGGTTATCGGTAGTACAACGCATCCCAGGAGATTATCCATGGCTACAGCAGCCGTTCAATCCGCTCCCCCCATCATCGTTCGCGGCCAACTCGCAATCCGCACAATATCCGGTCGTAACGGCCGGTTCACAGTCGGTCGTCTCACCACCCACCTTGGGCTGTTCCATGTCAAAGATCCCGAACTGGAGCAGTATCCCGAGGGGAAGTATGAGGGTGAATTTGCGATTCGATATATTTATCCGAAAGCCTATCCTGTCGGCGACGGCATGCGATTCGAGATCCGGGCCAACCTGGATGGCATGACCTTGTCTGGTATCGACAAACTCAGCAAAGCAGAGGCTCGCGCCTTCGCCACGCAGGATGTCGATCCGCTTGATGAGGAATCGGGTACACAACCCGTTCCCACGCCAACCGCAATGCCCAAACCCAAGGCCAGGCCGACCCCAGTGCAAGCCTCCAAGGACCCACTGGTCGACACCACGCCATTCGGCGTCGATGCGCCTTCCGCTACGGTGACGGCCTCGGGCAATCCCGATAGTGACGACACCGCATTGTTCGGCATCCTCTGGCCGCTGGGTGAGTCGGTAAAGCTGGACTCGACCATTGACCGCCGCACCTTGCGCCTGCAAATCGGGCGGTTGAGCCAGTTGGGCTATGCGTTCGACGCTACGGCCCAGCAGTGGAACCGCCAGTCTGAATCTCTGGCGACCTGATTCATACAGCTACCGCTGCACGCTTTTCCAATCCTTCGGGGCAACTCTGCCCTTCGGGTGGTGTTGCCCCTCAATCTCATAGAGGACACCACCATGCCCAAATCTTCATTACCGCAACCGTTGTTCCGTATCGACGAATGCACTGACCTGATGGTCGATGCCTGCGTCTGCCGCGAGAATGGCGATCTGGTCTTTGTCTCAATCTGGGCGCGGGATACTGCCGTCCAGCAATTTATCGCCCGTCTCACACTGGGTCGCGATGAGGATGGATTGAACCAGTTTCACCTCATCACAGAACACGGCGGCTCCGTGCCAGTGTTCATCCCCTCGGTCGAGCGCCTTGAAAAACGCCTGACCCGCAACTATCGCCGCACGCTGTTTGGATCGCTCACCAATCTGTGGCTGTTCGACCAACGCTGCATCTGCCCTGACAAGAGCACATCCAGCGCACTGGCGCTACTACCGCGATCTGCTGCTGAACCCACAGTTCGCTTGTGGCAACTCGTCAAAGACACATGTCCGCTGCCACTGCTCGACCACTGGCAAATGCCGGTGCTGGCGTTGCTGCGCAGCCGTGACATGCTCCATGAGCTACCGGTCGCCCTCGGGCCGCTACGGGGCTTTCGCCTTGGACTGGACGTGCCAGCACTCACCGACGCGCTGGGTGGGCTTATTCGTAACGGCTCTCTCACGGCCTATCCTTATCCGTCACAGATCTGCACATCGCAAGCGGCGGTCTGACCATTCCACAGCAGGCGCACCTGACCAGGCACCTGCACTTTCTTTCATCACCGCCAGACAGGAGGTTCCTATGGCACTCATGTTTCCCCGGCTCGCCAGAAATTTTGCCAAAAATGGCTATTACCCTACCGATGAGTCCACGCTTGAACGGACACTCGCCGCACTGGCACCCAGCGATGAGCCCATGTGCATTATTGATCCTTGTGCCGGCGAAGGCGTTGCGATTGCCGAAGCCGCCCATGCCCTCGGGCTTGCTCACACCCGGTCGTACGCTGTCGAATACGATCAGGTGCGCGCCAGTCATGCACGGTTGTTGGTCGAACACTGTATCCATGCCGATTTGATGGACACCATCATTTCGCGTCAGGCATTCGGCTTGCTTTGGCTCAACCCACCGTACGGCGACTTATCCAGAGATGCCAACGGCAATATCGGCTACGACGGTAAAGGCCGGCCCCGACTGGAAAAGTTGTTCTACCAGCGGACGCTACCCCTGCTGCAGTACCACGGCATTCTCGTTTTCATCATTCCGTCCTATGTGCTCGACCAGGAAATGGTGGGCTGGCTTACGCGCCACTTCGCCGACCTGCGTGTCTTCCGTGCGGTAGATACACAGTTCAAACAAGTGGTGCTGTTTGGTCGTCGCGTTCGCCAGCGCGATCTGGCGAGTGAAGACGTGAAGTCCACCCGCACCCGATTGTTGCAAATTGGGCAGGGAGAACAGGAAGCAGCGGAATTGCCGTCCAAGTGGACATCATTGCCGTATGTCGTTCCAAGCGCCCAGGCTGAACCCGAGCATTTTTATCGCATCAGCATGGAGCCGATGCAGTTCGCCGAAGAGGTACAACGCCTGCGAGGTTTGTGGCCAGCGTTCGAGACTCACCTCGGTGCCGCGCAGCAGTCGCTGCGTGCGCCTGCTCGTGCGTTATCTGAATGGCACCTGGCATTAGCCCTGGCGGCGGGTGCTATCTCCGGTGTCGTGCAGTCCCCAAGCGGTCGCACGCTTGCAGTCAAGGGGGATACCTACAAGCAAAAAGCGACGAGCACCGAGTATTGCGAACGCGATGACGGCTCCATCGCCGAAACGCGCGTTCTCACCGATAAGTTCGTGCCCGTCATCAGAGCATGGGACCTGTCTCCTGACTCAGCCACGCTGGGACGGATTCTCACCATCCATTAATCCCCACTGGGGTAACTGCCCCCCGCGATCTTCTGGTCTCTGAACCCGAGTTCAACGCCAGTCCATTTCACTCACCCACCGGGGTCATGACACCCCACTGGGCATGCCATGACCCCTTGTTTATTCAAGGAGCTATCTCATGGCAATCGAGGCACTTTTTCTCAGCACTGTGACCAAACTGCGCTTTTCACCAGGGGCAATCATCATGACCTCCGGCATCGCCAATCTGGTCGAACAAGGGCATCTCAATCCAGCCGCTTATCTGAACCGCCATCTCTGCGGCGACTGGGGAGAACTGGAGGAGAATGACCGACGGCAGAATGACCACGCGCTCGCGTCAGGCGAAGACCGTTTATTTTCCTCGTATCAGGTCAACCCTAATCTGAAAATCTGGATCATTACTGAGTGGGATCGCAGCGTTACTACGCTGTTGTTACCCAGCGAATACTGACCTTCCAAAAGGCGGCGCTACGGCGTCCACTTTTCTTCCCCCAGGGGCATACATCGCCCCTGGGGTGGTGCATGCCCCATTCTTTGGAGCATCTCCATGACCATGCAAATCGAAGCGACATCTGCAGTCACTCACTCATCTGCAACAGACGATCTGTTCGACCCTGCGAACGACGAACTCTCCATCAGTCTGCAGGATTTTGTCAGCGAGTTCGGGGATGAATTGCTCGATTCTCTCAATCGGGCTAATCCACCGGTCTACAACGGCGTGCCACGTGCAAACCGACAACGTATTCTGGCCAATCTCAAGCGACAGTTGTTCCCCGCCCAGGCTGAGGTCGTGCATGCAGCGGCCGAGTTGCTCGTCAATCAGGGCGAGCGTGCGGCCATCGTCAATGGTGAGATGGGAACGGGAAAAACCACCGTCGGCATCGCGCTGGCGGCGGTGCTCAATGCGGAGGGCTATCGCCGCACTCTCGTCCTCAGCCCGCCACACCTGGTCTACAAATGGCGCAGGGAAATTCTCGAAACCGTCACAGGGGCCAAAGTCTGGGTGCTCAACGGCCCGGACACGCTGCTCAAACTGATCAAGCTGCGCGAGCAACTGAATGTGCCAGCCGATGGACAGGAATTTTTCATCATTGGCCGTGTGCGCATGCGCATGGGATTCCACTGGAAGCCCGCGTTCGTTCGCAAGCGCACCCGTCACGGCACAGTTGGGCTTTGTCCACACTGCGGCACCATGGTTCGCAATCTTGATGGCGAACCGGTCAACGCACTGGAACTCGACGCGGAGGAAGTACGTCGCAAGTGTAGTTTTTGCGAGAGTGCCCTCTGGACACTGATGCGACCACGTAGTTTGTCAGGCAGCGATCAATCCGCAGCGGTACTGCGGGCGCTGAAACGTATTCCAACCATAGGTGAAGCCACTGCGGCCAAACTGATGAAGACCTTCGGCGATTCATTCCTGGCATCGATGCTGGGGGATAACTTCCACCAGTTCATCAACCTGATGGACAACCGAGGGGAATTGGTCTTTTCAGACAGGCAGGCTCAGCGCATGGAACGCGCCATGTCGAGTATGGAGTTCGGCTTCGGTGAAGGCGGTTATCAACCCAGCGAATTTGTGAAGCGGTATCTGCCGCAAAGCACGTTCGATTTGCTCATCGCCGACGAAGCCCACGAGTACAAGACAGGCGGTTCCGCGCAAGGTCAGGCCATGGGTGTTATTGCGGCCAAAACCCGCAAAACGCTGCTGCTCACCGGCACGCTGATGGGAGGCTACGCTTCCGATTTGTTCTATCTGCTGTTCCGGGCGCTGCCCGGACGTATGATCGAAGACGGCTACCGACCAAGTGCCAGCGGCAGTATGAACGCTGCAGCCATGGCATTCATGCGGGAGCACGGCGTCCTCAAGGATATCTATTCCGAGAGCGATGGTCCGTCCCACAAGACCGCCAAAGGCTCGAAGGTTACCGTCAGGACAGTCAAAGCGCCGGGGTTCGGCCCCAAAGGTGTGCTTCGCTGCGTTCTGCCCTTCACGATTTTCCTCAAGCTCCGGGATATTGGTGGCGTACTGCCCCCGTATGACGAAGAGTTCAGGGAAGTCGAGATGGACGCTGAGCAAAGTGATACCTACAGCAAGCTCGCTGCCAGCCTGACGACTCAGCTCAAGGAAGCCCTGCGAAAGCGGGACACTACCCTGCTGGGCGTGGTGCTCAATGTGCTGCTGGCCTGGTCTGACTGCTGCTTTCGTACTGAAACCGTGCGCCATCCACGTACGCGAGAAGTACTGGCTTTCACCCCGGCCCAGTTCAATGAGCTGCAGGTGATGCCCAAGGAGCGGGAACTGATCAATATCTGCAAACAGGAGAAAGCAAAAGGTCGCAAGACTCTGATCTATTCCGTTTACACCGGTACGCGAGACACCACCAGCAGGCTGAAGATGTTGCTGGAGCAAGAGGGCTTCAAGGTGGCGGTACTGCGTGCGAGCGTAGATGCCAGCCGACGCGAAGACTGGATTGCCGAACAACTCGACAGAGGAATTGATGTCCTCATCACCAATCCCGAGCTGGTCAAGACGGGGCTGGATCTTCTGGAATTCCCAACGATTGTGTTCATGCAATCTGGGTACAACGTGTACACGCTGCAGCAGGCCGCACGTCGTTCCTGGCGTATCGGACAAAAGCAGCCTGTGAAGGTGATCTACCTGGGGTATACGGCCACGTCGCAGATGACCTGCCTGGCTCTGATGGCGAAGAAAATTCTGGTCTCTCAGAGCACGTCGGGAGACGTGCCTGAATCAGGACTGGATGTGCTTAATCAAGATGGTGACTCTATTGAAGTCGCTCTGGCCCGACAGCTTGTCGCGGCGTAGTTCACACGATAACGCCAGCATCCTCTTTGGATGTTGGCGTTTTTTTAACTGGTAGTAAACCATATTCGACATCTGTTCAATACCTACTGCCGTAAACCAGCCTCACGCATCCGCCCCTCCAGCTCATCCAGAAATGGGGAACGCCCCTGACGCATCGAGCCGTAGCGACCATCAACAAAACCAGAATACAGCATATGAACCTCATCCCGTGCTCGAGTTAGCCCCACATAGAAAAGGCGACGGCTCTCACGCAGCTTTTCTGGCGTCTCACCACGCCACGGCAGATTGCCCAGATCCAAGCCGACCATAATGACCACGTCGTATTCGCAGCCTTTGGCAGAGTGGAGCGTCAGCAGATTAAGGTGATCAGGTGAGCCATCACGCCCACCCAAACTCACAATATCCAACGCCGCCAACGCACCACCTTCGGCAAGCGCTGCAGACATGCGATTCAATTGCTCAGCCTGATCTGCAAGCACCAGCTCAGTGCCCAGCAACGAATCAACGATACCATTGCGCAGCGACGTGACAAAATCACGCGCAGGCTGTTGGTCGGCGCGTAGAGCCCAAAGCAGCGCGGTTAGCCTCTGCCCCTCACGTCGAGCTTGCGCATCATCCAATCTCGTCCGATGAAACGCGAGGTAGCGGTCTATTAGCCCACGCAATTGCGGACGACCAACACGCCAGCCACCGGCGCACCATGCGGCGCAATCTTCCACCCAGCTGGTCAAGGCAACCTTGCGATAAGGTGCTGCGTTATCCACACGGATATAATCAAAACCACCAGCGGTCACCGCATCAGCCACAATATCTCCGGCACGATAGTCTCTGTACAGAATGGCAATATCACCAAGCGTCCGTCCTGGTTTAGCAGCCAAAGCAGCAGGGATGATCTGTGCAATGGCATGAGTCGCTTGATCCGCCATCCCCTCAGGACACAACACAAACTCAATAGTCGTCTGACGGTTTGGATCATTCGCGCGATAACCACGAGCCTCACCCAGCGCCATCTCAGAAGCACTGACGATACCCGCACCTGAACGATAGTTTAATTGGAGCCTAACTGTTTCAACGCCTTCACTGCCTGCCAGCTCCATGAGCAACGCACCATTGGCCCCAGTAAAACCGTATATCGACTGGTCTGAATCACCCACAGCGAACAAGCGCACGCCCCCCTCAAAAACCAGACGCTTGACCATACGATGGAGCGCCACCCCCAAATCCTGATATTCATCCACCGCGAGGACCGGAAATTTCGCCTGAACTAAGGGCAAAACCCAATCATGCTCGACGATCAGACGCTGGCCGAATACCACCATGTCGTCGTAGTCGATTAGCCCATCCTGCCGTAATGCCGATTCGTAAGCCTCGGTCCAGGCAGCGAGTTCCTCCTCTGAACGCCAAGCAGTGCTGTTGCGGTCCAGCACTGAACGGCGATGCCGCCCGAGATCAATGGCCTTATGGGGATGACCTGAGCCAAAGAGCTGATCACCAGATTGTCGCAGTAACCGATCACTCACACGCTGAGAAGCCACCGACAGCGGAAATGAGATCGGCAGATCGGCCAATCGCCCATAAGGCATCAACAGATGACGCAAACAGAACCCATGAACGGTTCCGACAAAGAGATTCGGTGCCTCTCTGAGCCCCAGCGCTTCAAGACGACGTGTCAACTCACGCGCGCATTCCTGGCTATATGTGATGCATGCAGCACCACGCGGTGCCTGAACATCCTCGGCCAAGATACGGGCCAGTTTCAGTACAAGTGTCTTGGTCTTGCCACTTCCAGGCCCGGCAAGCACAACGCAATGCCCCAGGGAGTTATACGCGGCTAACTGACCAGGATTTCCAGCCAACTCGGAAGCCTGGGCTAGGTAGGCTGCACTTACACTACGCGACGGCATCGCGGATATGCTCCAGTGCTTCACGAATGTAATCTGGGCAAACATCCTCCGACACCGAGGAGGACAGCGCATGAGCGAACCGCCCTTTGCCAATTCGCTCAATTAGCTTCAACAACCGACCTTGATCGACTTCACCATCGTCCAGCCATTGCTGCAATGTATTTAGAGTCTCTTGCTTCAGTTGTGGAAGTTCCTGTCGGATTACATCTATCATCTCCTCAGCCAGTCCGCTTTCGAACAGTTCAGTTTCAAGGGTATTCTCATTAACGAAATACCCGTAATCGTTGGCAAGTCCGATCACATCTTCAGCATCCATATTTTCGTAGTCGCGGTAGTGCTCATATTCAACCAATTCAAGGAGACTGATGAACCGTCTGCGAACACGTGGATGCCTGCCGTTCACTGGATCACGGTCTGTCAGAATCACATGAGGAATATCAAGCCCTTGTGGCCCTAGGAGTTTCACATACGGGGTGAAATTAGTTCCACCGACCGAACACACAGTGATCCCAAGCATGTCGAGCGGGATACCCAGTGCATCAGCGAAAGCTGGGACAAGGAAACGCTCAGCATCGCCCTCAACAAGGACAACACCTCGCGAAAAAAATATTTCGCCACGAGTGACATCAATATAGCGCTGTAGATCATCCTCATCCCGCTGCGTGAATGGTGCATTTACCGTTGAAAGAGCAATTGTCTCCTCTTCCTCCGGGTCATGACGCAGCAGAACGATGGATCTGATTGGCGTAACGCTGGCGATATGTGGGGAATGGGTGGTCAGAATCGTTGTCAGCGGAGTACTTTCATCACGATTATCTCCATCAGTGCCCAAGAAGTAACGATAGACAAGGCGCTGCACATGCGGATGTAGGTGTGCTTCTGGCTCCTCGACGACGAAAAACGTATGGTCTCGTTCTCCGTCATCAACAAGACGATCAAGCTCGAGGCTTTTCAGGGCAAGGAAAATCAGATTGGCCGTCCCAAGGCTGGCATCACCAATGCCACGGATACCATTGTCGAGCAACAAGCGTAAGCTGCGTAGCAGAGCATCAACGCGAGCCGGAGCAAGCCCCAGCGATACTGGAACGGCATGTTGATCACCCGCGATAGCTACCAACCGTTCGCTAATTCGTTCAGCTGTCGCCACTACGTCATCATGACCAGCCAGCTCCCGTTGAGCCTCGTCGATCTGAGTCTGAATTTCCTCACGAGCATCATCATCTAGCGACGCGGTGAGCTCCTCAATAAGTGGTCTCAATGGTGAATTGCGCCAGCTTGAAAGATCCTTCTCAGCATCACGCAACGCGCCCTGAACATCTATGGGTAACATACGGCGAAGCGCTCCGCCAATATGCATATCGGGATCAGTACCACCGAAGATCACATACTCATAGTCTTTTAGCGATTCAGGGGCACGATTTAACTCGGTTTTTGGCTGAAAGCGATAGGTAAGACGAGCCACCATGGGTGGTCCTGGATTAACAACACAATCATTCAGATGAGCCATCAATCGGGGATCGTCAGTAAAATCAGTAAGATCCACTGAAATTTCAATCGTCTCCCCCAATTTTTCTTCGCCTAATCCATCCCAAAAATGTTCAAAGCCCAGTTGCCGATCGCGCTCGGACAACCCAGGGTCAAGAATCAACTGCAAGCCGCGAATAAAATTGCTCTTACCTACTTTGTTCTCACCGACAATAACAATGCTTTCACCCGTTTCAACATCAACGTTGGAGAAGTTGGCGAAATTAATTAACCGGACTCGAGAAATCCGCATTGCTACCTCCCTATCTTTTTATTTATCTTCCAAAAAATAATAGTAGCACTCAAACTGTAAGATACTGCCTGGCGCTACCAAATCTGCGAAGTAGATACGGTTGAGATCAAAACGGCTCATGCTCATTGCGCATTCTTTGCTGATCAACCCCACGCCTCAGACGAAGGTAACAGCTCATCGCTATAGAGAGCTGAACCATGTCACCAACACATTCAATCCGGCGGCTGTTTGTCAGTCACCTGCTGATCATTGCAGCCTTGAGCAGCGGATGCACAACAACCACTGCCCAGCTCCCCTCTCCGCCCATCAAAGCGGTCACCTCGGTTCCCGACGCTACGCCGGACTTCATTCCCGTTGTACGTTACGGACGCTATACCCTGGTCGAACTGGCTCCCGATGCGGCGCAGCGTGATCTGTTGCTGCAGGTGATCGACGTATCCATACCCGAGCATTCCCGCGCTACCGTGGGTGATGGCTTGCGGCACGCCCTCAAGCGAAGTGGCTACCAGCTCTGCGAAACGGCCCAGTCTGTTATTGAACTCTATTCACTGCCACTGCCCGCTGCGCATCTGCACCTCGGCCCGATGACCTTGCGGGAGGCATTGCTTACATTGGCCGGGCCGTTCTGGGCGCTGTATGTCGATAACCGTACGCGACAAGTGTGCTTCAAACGCACCGATATCGACGCAGGCACTGGCACAGCAAATGGCGACACTCAGGTCGCCGAAGCAGTTAAGCCCCTCCCTCCTACCGGAGGGCAACCATGAACAACACCGCCATCACGTTGAGACACACCTCAACCATGATCATCCGACTCCTGGTCTGGGTGTGGCTGGGTGTACTGACTGCTCTTGCCGTCCTGAACTATCGCGCAACAGCCAATTTGGTCAAACGCGAGCAGGTGGATGCCAGCCTGCAACAGATTCAGGTACTGGAAGGTCGGCTGACAGAGCTGGCCGACAACATACAGGCTCTTGAAGCACGCCCGGTCCCTGCCAGTGCAACAGCCTTACGAAGCATGCAACAAAGTCTGGAAACGCGTATTGCTCAGATGGAGCAAAAGCAAGAAAACTACGCCTCCACACAAGTCGTGCAAACGCTTCGTGATGAGCTGGTGCAACTCAAGTCTCAACAGAAAGCAGCCATTCAAAGCGCCCCAACCACCAGCCGCACCACCAATCCTGCTGCTACCGCGCCCAGGAAAATGCCATTCCCGTTTCGCATCCTGGGTCTGGAGCTGCGCGCAGGACAACGCATGGTATCGATTGCACCGGCCAGTGGAGAACCCGCACCTGAGCAAATCCAGCTTGTATTACCCGATGAAACCGTGAGCCAGTGGCGACTGGAAACCATCGATGGCGACACCGCAATTTTCAGCCGTGCCGGGCAGACACGACGCCTGGCGATCCCCTGATGGAGAAGACCATGAAACGTCTGATGACGATCCTCCTCACTGCCACACTGGCCACTCTGACAATGTCCGCGATGGCACAGCCCTCCACCACGATGCAATCCCGTATCGTACCGACCCAGGTCGAACAGCACCGGGACGAACGTCTGGCGCAGGATTGGGGCTTGAACACTGACGAATGGTTGCGCTATCGCGAACTCATGGAGGGGCCCCTCGGCACCTACTCACCCAACCTCGACCCACTATCAGCATTGGGCATCGAGGCCCGCAGTGACGACGAGCGACAACGCTATGCCGAACTACAAGTACAGGCAGAAGCACGTCGTGTTGAAAAACTGCTGGCCTATCAGCGAGCGTACGACGAAGCCTGGCAAAGACAGAATCCCGACATGCTGCGGGTAAATTTGCCTGATGCCGGACTCAACAAAAACACGGTAACCGGAAACGGACGCACGGCGGTGTTCGTCAAGGAGAATTGCCAGCCATGCGCCCAACTTGTGCAGCGCTTACAGACCTCCGGCACGCCCTTCGACCTGTATATGGTCGGTTCACGCCAGGACGATGTACGCATCCGGGATTGGGCCAGACGCGCACAGATTGACCCAGAGCAGGTACGCAATAGCACCATCACACTGAACCACGACGCAGGTCGCTGGTTGTCTCTTGGGCTGTCCGGAGACCTGCCCGCCAGTGTCAGACAGGTAAATGGTCAATGGCAGCGTCAGCCCTGACATCCATGCAACGAAGGTGGACGTTGCTGGTAAGCATACTGATGGCTGGCCTGGCTCAGGCCCAGGAGATCCCCCCACCGGCCTACCAGTTGGCAGCTCAACGCGCGGGTGTTCCCTCTGTCGTCCTTTATGCAGTGGCGTTGCAGGAAAGTGGTGTGCGCCGTGCAGAACGTATCGTGCCGTGGCCGTGGTCGCTGAATGTGGCAGGCCAGTCTCGCCGATACACCAGCCAGGCTCAGGCCTGTGCAGGAGTACACCAGGCCCTGCAAGACGTACCACTTACCCGCATTGACGTGGGCCTGGGACAGATCAATCTCGGTTGGCAAAAGCACCGCTACCGCCAGCCCTGCGACTTACTCGATCCGTACAACAACCTGACGATCGCGGCACAGATCCTCAAGGAGCAGCATATCCCCGGCGAAGACTGGCTGCTGGCAATGGGTCGCTACCACCGACCTGCTGGCGGTGCGCCTGCGGCACGCTACCGGCGCAGTGTGTCGCAACACCTTCAACGTGTATTGGGGCCGCAGCAAACTGTCCCCACCACTCTCAGCAAGGAAACCACCCCATGACGATCCACATCAAGACGGCATACGGCCTGTTCCTAACACTGACCACCGTACCGCCGTTGATTCACGCAGCCCAGCCGCCGATTGTGGTGGAAAACCACGGCGGGGCCTCTGCTCTGCCGTACTACGAGGCGCTCAACCTTCAGGTACGCTCACCCGATACTCCACGCCCTCCCATTGTCATGCCGCCGATACAGGTAAACCCAGCAACCGAAGCAGACATGCTGCCAGTACGCAGCCCGAAGCTCTCCCCTGGCACCGTAGCACGCCGGGTCATCGATGCACCGGGCCTGCAACCGTTCTTTCTGGTCGGCGACGATGAGGCATCCCATGCGTGGCTGCAGCGCCAAAGCGTATTACTTCACGAACGAGGTGCCATCGGCCTGGTGGTCAACGTCGAGACCGAAGACGGCCTGGCACGCCTGCGTGCTATCGCACCAGGTCTGCAGTTTGCGCCAGTGGCGGCCGATGACCTGGCTGAGCGACTTGGCCTGCGGCATTACCCCGCGCTCATCACCAGCACGGGCATTGAGCAATAACACAATGGCACAGTCTCAGCCGGTCGAGGTACTGCTGCGTCCCCCCGTAGAACTCTATACCGTTGCGGTTTGTGCCGGAGCTGCATTGCTGTGCCTGACTGCTCCATGGTCTCTCGCGCTGAGTCCGGACATAGGCATCGGCAGCGCACTGGCCTTCGGAGTTTTTGGCACACTGCGCTGGCGCGATGCACAGGTGATCCTGCGCTACCGACGCAGTATCCGTCGCCTGCCGCGTTACGTGATGACCAGCCGCGACGTGCCAGTCAGCCAACAACGCTTGTTCATTGGCAAAGGGTTTCGTTGGGAGCAGAAACACACTCACCGGTTGATGCAAACCTACCGGCCTGAGTTCAGGCGTTATGTAGAGCCAACATCCACCTACCAGTTGGCCCGACGTCTGGAGGAGCGGCTGGAGCTCGCACCATTCCCATTATCGCAACTGCCCCGTCTTACGACCTGGGATATACCGCTCAATCCGGTACGGCCATTACCGCCCGTTGGCGGCTTACCGCGTCTGCATGGTATTGAGCCTGACGAGGTGGACGTCAGCCTGCCCTTGGGTGAGCGTGTCGGCCACTCCCTGGTACTGGGCACCACGCGCGTAGGCAAAACGCGGCTGGCTGAATTATTCATCACCCAGGATATTCGTCGAAAGAATCACCTGGGCGAGCACGAAGTGGTCATTGTTTTCGACCCTAAAGGCGATGCGGATCTGCTCAAAAGAATGTTCGTCGAGGCCAGACGTGCAGGCAGAGAGAATGCGTTCTACGTGTTTCATCTGGGGTGGCCGGAGATCAGTGCCCGTTACAACGCGGTGGGGCGTTTTGGTCGTATCAGCGAAGTCGCGACCCGCATCGCAGGGCAGCTTTCCGGAGAGGGTAACTCTGCTGCATTCAGAGAATTTGCCTGGAGATTCGTCAATGTGATTGCACGCGCATTGATCGAACTGGGGCAACGACCTGACTACCTGCTGATTCAGCGCCATGTCATCAATATCGATGCGTTGTTCATCGAGTACGCCCAACACTACTTCGCCCGCACAGAACCGAAAGCCTGGGAGGTCATCGTCCAGATTGAAGCCAAGCTCAACGAGAAGAACATTCCCAGGAACATGATCGGCCGCGAAAAGCGCGTGGTCGCCCTTGAACAATATCTTAGCCAGGCCCGTAACTACGACCCAGTACTGGACGGACTGAAATCAGCGGTTCGCTACGACAAAACCTATTTCGACAAGATCGTCGCCAGCCTGCTACCTCTGCTTGAAAAACTCACCAGTGGCAAAATCGCCCAGTTGCTGGCACCGAACTACTCGGATCTGAGTGACCCCAGGCCGATTTTCGACTGGATGCAGATCATCAGGAAACGCGCAGTCGTCTACGTCGGACTCGATGCGCTCTCCGATGCCGAAGTCGCCGCTGCGGTGGGCAACTCGATGTTCAGCGATATGGTCTCTGTGGCCGGACACATCTATAAATTCGGCATCGACGATGGCCTGCCCGGTGCATCGGCTGACACCAAAGTACCAATCAATGTTCATGCCGATGAATTCAATGAACTCATGGGAGACGAATTCATCCCGATGATCAACAAAGGCGGCGGTGCTGGCATCCAGGTCACCGCTTACACTCAAACACTGAGCGATATTGAAGCCCGCATCGGCAATCGCGCCAAAGCCGGTCAAGTCGTCGGCAATTTCAACAACCTGTTCATGCTGCGCGTGCGCGAGACAGCCACCTCCGAGCTGCTCACAAAACAGTTGCCCAAGGTGGAGGTCTACACGACGACCGTGGTCAGCGGCGCGACAGACAGCTCCGACATCCACGCCAAAACCGACTTCACCAGCAACACACAGGATCGCATCAGCATGTCGAGCATGCCGATGATTGAACCGTCCCATGTGGTTCAACTTCCGAAGGGACAGTGCTTCGCGCTGCTTCAAGGCGGAAACCTGTGGAAAGTCCGCATGCCCCTGCCTGCCCCCGATCCAGATGAAATCATGCCGACGGATCTTCAGCAATTGGCAGGCTACATGCGTCAAAGCTACACCGATACGGGTCAATGGTGGCAGAACCAGGGATCGCCCACGCTGCAGGAGCACGCTCTACCGCCTGAATTGCTCGATGAAGATGTCGACAGTCTTACCGACCAGAGTAAAGCGCCATGAGCGATCCAGCGGCTACGGCGCAACATCAGCAAACACGCCGACAAAGCCTGCTGGCGAGTGTCATTACCTTGCCATTCAGGTTAGTGGGAGTGCTGATTGGCTCATTGCTGATTTCAATCATCGTGGAATGCGCAGGTATGCATCTTTTCTGGAAAGACCAGGGCTGGCAACACTCGCAGGCGATGCTGCAGTACGAATTGGGACACCTGTCGAATAGCTTTACCCGCAGCGTCATCGTGCAGGAGCCGGGCCGCACGGCACACCAGATCGTCGATACCGGCTATAGATGGATGTTCGTTAAGACCGGACTGCTTGAGCGCATGCAGCAGACCGCCGAGCGTGCGCGTGCTCCCAGCCAGACATTCACACGTGACTTCAGCTACTTCATGAGCCAAGTCTATGTGTGGTCAGAAAATTATCTGATCGCCGCAGCTTTCACCGTACTGACGTTCATGGTGCGCTTGCTGGTACTGGTACTGACATTGCCGCTCGTTGTCATGGCTGTGTTTGTGGGCCTGGTTGATGGCCTGGTGCGGCGCGATGTACGCAAGTTTGGAGCGGGTCGGGAATCAGGCTTTATTTATCACAGGGCAAAGGCCGCGTTACTGCCGCTGGCTTTGCTGCCCTGGGTAACCTATCTGGCGCTGCCGATATCAGTGCATCCACTGATGATTCTGCTGCCCGGAGTTGCATTGTTGGGCGTCGCGGTGGCTCTGACGGCGAGTAGCTTTAAGAAATATTTGTGAGGACGGCAAAAGAACCAGTGCAGGTGCTATCGCAACGAAAAATACCTTATTCGTCTTAAATTAAGACTACTCGATCAACCCTCGTTGCGAACGTGTAATACGTCCTGCCCCTCAATAGACAAGCCCCTACGTCCAACCGGACAAACACGACACAGCAAACGGCAGAGCCAAGCCAGCCAAAAGGGTTTGGCTGGCAATTATTCCGGCCATAAGTGGGGCATCCCCTCCAAGTTGGCGCGCCATGATGTATGACGAAGAGGCAGTGGGTAGCGCCTGAAAGAGCAAGGCAGCCACAGCGGCCGGTCCTTGCAGGTCCAAAGCATAGCAAGCTCCCAGAGTTGCCAGTGGCATGAGAACAAACTTTGCCAGGGATGAAAGCAACACTGGACGCACCCATTTTCGAACCGAGGAGAAGTCCAAGGCTGCCCCGACGCACAGCAAGCCCAGAGGCAGGGAAGCCTGCCCCAATGCTTTAAGAACAGGTTCAATGCCACTCGGCAGCCCCCAGCCTGTTACCTGCAGGATGATACCAATGAGGCACGCTGCCACCAGGGGATTGCTCATGAGTTGCTGTATTATGCTTTTCACAGAAAAGAAACCACGATTGCAGTAGCGCGCAAAAACGAGCACACACAGAATATTGACCGTTGGCACAATCGCCGCATTGGCGACCGCTGCCAGCGCGATCCCCTGGGATCCGAACAGCCCTGCTGCGACCGATACGCCCACATAGTTATTGAATCGCACTCCTCCTTGGAACACGGAAGTGAAAGCGGGGTCAGTCACTGGCAGCCACCGGCGAAAAATCACTATAAGACTTGCCACGGCCACGGTCGACAGCACCAGGGAGCCCACCATTGTCAGCACAGGCAATCCAGACAGGTCCGCCGTCGCCAATCCATGAAGAAAGAGTGAGGGTAATAAGATGTAGTAACCCAGTCGCTCTGCCTGCGGCCAAAACGTTTCCGCGATGAATTCATACCGCCGAACTCCTGCCCCAAGAGTAATCAGTAGGGCAATCGGTACCAAAGCCAGCAACATGGAGGCAATCATTTCATTTCCGATTCGTCAAGGAAACGCCCACTGCGGACAATGCGCCACCGATCAGCATGGAAATGAGAATTGGCTCCTGAAGCAATCCAGCCGATAACAACACGCCGAAGGCAGGAACGAGATTGGTGAATACTGCAGCCCTTGATGGGCCTACCGCCTTGATTCCCTGGTAATACCAAATAAACGCGACCACCGTTCCCACTGCACCGAGGTAAAAGATAGAGGCCCAAACAGACCAACCTAGGGAAAGCCATTGAATCGAGCTCATTTCTTTTACTGAGGCCATAAGAAGGAAAAATAACCCCCACAAGGTGGCATAGGTTGTTGCGGCAACGGGCGAAAGAGACTCCATCGCCTTTCGTGAAATTAATGTATAGGCAGCCCAGCTTAGTACGGCACATGACATGAGCATTTCCCCGATCCCAAATGACTGACTGATGTCGTGTAAAGCGCCTAGAAAGTCGCCCCGCGTAATCACTATCATTGCCCCAGCCAAAGCTATACCGATACCAAGCCATCTCTTCGCCCCAAGACGCTCTCTGAATATAAAACTGGCAGCAATAGCAGTCACAATTGGATTTAGGCTAACAAACAATGCGGTTCGCCCAGCGGGAATCTGTGCCAAGGCACCAAAGAAAAAAACGCTGTATAGAAATATTCCTGTCAACCCCAGCGCCGCTGTCGTAAGCATTTGGGAACGATTCAGGCGGGGCAATCCACCTTCTAACTTTAATGACAGCAGAAGCAGCAGCACAGCGGCAACAAGGAAACGACAGAAAGCCGCTGTCATAAGAGGCATAGACAGGGCCAGCACCCGACCCGCTATGAAAGTCCCCCCCCAGAAAAATGCAACCAAGGTCAACTTGGCCCCCAACATGGGACTTAAGGAGGGCCGCTCTGCAGTCGGCGAAGTAGTGGCTGTTGAAGTAGTCATAGGAGAATCCGTAGTTTATTGTCTTGTCGCTGGTCTCAAATTCTATTACTCATTTAATATAATAGTAAAATGAGTAATAACTCATGACAAAATAGGATTATTAATGACCTTCACTCAACTGGAAATATTTGCCCTTGTGGCGAAACTTGGCAGTTTCACGGCAGCCGCAGGGGAACTGGGTATCAGTCAGTCGGCGGTTTCCCATGCTATCAAAAATTTGGAAAAAGAATGGGGTCTGACATTGCTTACACGAGGACAGGCAACTATCGAAGTCACCACCGTAGGCCAAGGTATTCTAGTCAGAGCACGGGAGATTCTTAGTATTTCAGAAGCCATGCACCAAGAGATATCCGCTATTCGAGGAGTCAATCAGGGCATACTAAGAATCGGCTCACTTGGCATATCATCATCATTGCAGTTGCTTCCTAAAATTCTCCAAAAATTCAATGAAATTTACCCAGGAATTGACGTTCTGGTAGAAGAAGGAACAGATAGCGAAGTTAATCAATGGATAACCGAGCGGCATGTGGACATAGGTTTTGTTGTTCTGCCCAGTGACCACTTTGATACTATTTCACTGGTGGAGGATCAGTTTGTGGCGTTGGTACCTACTGATCATACGCTGGCTAAGCGCCAGGCCATTCACTTATCAGACCTATGCAAAATACCATTTATCATGACCCTTGCTGGCAGTGGGAGATATGTCGAGGAAATTTTCTCCGCAGGAAACTTTCACCCAATGATCAAGCACAAATACTCCCAAATAATCACTATTGTAAAAATGGTGGAAAGTGGCGCGGGTGTTTCAATCGTTGCAGACCTTGCCGTTCCAGCTCAGATTATGGCCTTATGCCCTGGAGTAGTAAAACGTCCGCTAACCCCTAAAGCAAGAAGGTTCATTGGCTTGGCTGTTCCCAACAAAAATCAGGCAAGCCCGGCAACAAATGCCTTTTTGAAAGTAGCAAAATCTATTTTGAGATAATAAAAAAGAAACCCAGAACTTCTACCCCCTATTTACTAAGGAAGTTAATGCTGGCCGCAGGAGCTACTCAATTGAGACGCTACACTACATTTCTGTTTATCAAGAAAATCTACCACTGCATTAGTTATGCTCCCACTCGTGAGCATGGCAGAAACCTGCAGATCCCCCACAATGGCAGTCCAACAAAGAACGTCGAACCATCATACATGTCTCTCCTGCTGGTTGCCCCCTGACTTGACCCAACCTTATTAAATCACTAGTGATAATCGACACGTCACAAGCGACAGGTTACTAGCACGGCGATATACCTATCAACTGCGTGCCTGAGAATAGTTCATCATCGTCTCTGATATAACACTCTCTCTGGTCATTAACGTTCAAAAAATACGTACATGTTACAGCCAGGGACGTCTACATGAGATAGACGAAATATCTACCTAAAGATCAAAACTTGTGAGATCTGGATTGTTACTGCTTTTTCCATCAATCTGGATACTATCCAGTTCCCATTGTTTGCAGACCTGCTCCCCTTACATCGCCACGATCACCCCATTGTTGATCTAACGAGGATATCGCGCGATGGCACTACTAACCCGTCTCTGCGCGGTGCGTTTCGGCGCACCGTTGCTACTCACTGCCCTATTAGTGAACCTCCCACTGACAGCCCATGCAGACACACCAACACAACGCCAGGATCTGGTTGCTGCACTAAGGCAACTCGACGCACTGGAACGCCTCGTCGTGCAGAGTGTATCCAGAACATCCGCAGAACCAAGAGAACGCTATCACTTCGACTACCCAAGGCTACGCGCTGATCTTACTCGCATACGCATCGGTATCCAGGCTCATCTCACGCCATCCCGTGCCCAGCCGCGCGATCCTACAGAGCTGAACGGTAACTACCGCCAGGAATCGACAGCAAAACACAGTGGCACCTTCCCGAAGGACCAGCCATGACTGCCGCACAGATCAGCGCCTTCCAGGCAAACAGCAGTGTTACACCTGCAGCCATGTCCACTGTCCTCGTCGGCATCGTATTCGCGGTGCTGCTGCTATGGGGAGCGTGGGCCATCCGCACCGCCTACGTAGGCTGGGCCGAGAACCAGCTCAACCAGCGTCAGTTTCTCGGTGTCATCGTGCGCTTTCTCGCGATGTACCTCGTACTGACGTTTTCCCTCCTCTCGTAACCAGAAAGGATCAACCCCATGAAATACCACCACTCTCCCACTCGCCTCGTTCAGCGCGCAGCTCTCGCTTTGAGCCTGACCACCCTGCCTACACTGTCATTCGCACAGGGATTGCCGCAACTGGAAAACCCGTCTCGTGGCACAGGTGGCGGCATCATGGAAACCATCCGCAACTATGGCTACGACATCGTGCTGCTGGTGGCGCTTCTGGTGGTTGCCAGCATGTTCATCGGCGTGTGCTATCACGCGTACGGCACCTACGCCGAGATCCACAACGGCAAAAAAACCTGGGGCCAGTTCGGCCTGACGGTTGCGGTTGGGGCGGTGCTGCTCGTGATCGGTATCTGGCTGCTCACCGAAGCCACCGGCATTTTGTAAGAGGGGCTGGACATGTCAGCACATCCTCATATCCGAGCAGACGGCACCGTCACGTTCCTGCCGCATCGGCTCAATCGGCATCCGGTGGTGGTGCGCGGCCTGACGGCCGATGAATTGTGGATCTGTTGTGGCCTGTCCGGTAGCGCCGGGTTGCTCATCGGCATCCCGCTGTCCTGGCTATTTTCGACCATCGCTCTGGCACCAACCTGCATTATGCTGGGCATCGCCTGCGGCGTATTCGTCGGTGGCGGCTTCCTGCGACGACAGAAACGCGGTCGACCCGACACCTGGTTGTACCGCCAGTTGCAATGGCACATCACGACCCGCTATCCGCTGCTCACTGACTGGGTCGGTGGGCACCGACTCATCACACACTCGGGTTTTTGGTCAAACCGGAGGGCGATACGATGAGCCGATTCAAGAACGAAGTCACGCATCTACAAGCGCACATCAAGACCCTTCGCATCGGTGCCAGCGCATTACTGCTAGTGACACTGGTCATGGGGGCCGGTTGGTGGAGCGCACCGCGCGATCTGACGATCCATGTCCCCCCTGATCTGCGTTCGGGAAGTTCCCGGGCCTGGTGGGAAGTGCCCCCCGAATCGGTCTACGCCTTCACCTTCTATGTGTTCCAGCAACTCAACCGCTGGCCGACTAACGGAGAAGAGGACTACACGCGCAACCTCCATGCGTTATCACCGTATTTCACCCCGGCATGCCGTGCCTTTTTGCAGGCAGATTACGACTATCGCCGCAGCACGGGCGAACTGCGGCAACGTGTACGCGGCGTCTACGAAATTCCCGGTCGCGGCTATGGCGATAACCCTACAGCACGGGTACGCGTGATCTCTGACCGCGATTGGGTCGTCACACTCGACCTCAGCGCCGACGAGTACCACGGCCCGGAGCAGGTCAAACGCGCTCTGGTGCGCTATCCAGTGAAAGTCACGCGTGCAGATATCGATCCAGCCCGTAACCCGTTCGGCCTCATGCTGGACTGCTATGACGGTGCCCCGCAGCGCATCGCAGCCCCGGCACAGGAAGCCCCCAGTCGTGGCGGCCTGGGCATACAAGGAGAAACCCCATGAAACATCGTCGTCTCTGTCTCATCTGGCTGGGGTTGATGGCCTTGGTACAGGCTCCTGCGCTCCATGCCGTGGAAATCCTGCGCTGGGAGCGGCTGCCACTTGCCGTGCCACTTTATGTTGGGCAGGAACGCATTGTGTTCGTAGATCGCAATGTCCGTGTCGGCGTCCCGGCCAGCATCGGCGACCGTCTGCGTGTACAGAGCGCAGGTGGAGCCATCTACCTGCGTGCCAGCGAGCCTATCGAACCCACCCGATTGCAGTTGCAGGACGCAGACAGCGGTGCACTGATCCTGCTCGACATTGCGGCCACTACTGCCAAAGACGGCGAGTCAGTACTTGAGCCGATACGCATCGTTGAGGGTAATGCCACCCCACCCCGCTATGGTCAGCCGCCAGACAACGCAACCCCCGCCCCCACGGCAGACCAGGCCAGGCCGGCGCAACGTGAAACACCTGTGGCCGTGGTACTCACACGTTACGCCGCACAAAGCCTGTACGCACCATTACGCACCCTAGAGCCTGTACCCGGCATAATGCGTATCAGCCTGCGCCGCGACCTGCCACTGGATACGCTGCTGCCGACACTGCCTGTACAGGCAAAAGCGCTGGCCTCATGGCGATTGGAAGATCAGTGGGTCACTGCCGTGCGACTCACACATACAGGCAATGGCTGGATTGAACTCGATCCCCGCGAACTGCAAGGTGATTTCCTCACCGCCACTTTCCAGCATACGGCACTCGGCCCACGCGGCTCCCCCGAAGACACCACGGTGCTGTATCTGGTTACCCGTAAGCACGGACTGCCGCAGTCGCTACTGCCCGCCATCCAACGCTTTGATCCTGCCATGCACGTGCCTGCCACCACACCCCCGACAACGGAGGTACATCATGCGCAGTAATGGTCTGTTGAAATGGCTGATGATCCCCGTCGCACTGCTGGTCCTGTTCGTTGGCATCCGCCTGTTCTCTGGTGGCGGCACACAGTCCTCTGCCACGGCAGAGACGGGCAGCCAGCTCACCCCGGAGGAAATGAAGGCGCTGGGCATCGAAGGGGACACACCACGCGATACTGTCGCGACGCTGGTGGCCCAGGTTCGGCAACTGCGCACTGAGCTACAAACCGCCACCACCGACAACCGGGCACAACGAGAAGAAAACCAGCGTCTGCGTCAACGTGAAAGTGCCATTGACCAGCGTATCAGTACCACACTGGAATCCGAGCGGGCCAGCCTTCGCCGCGACCAGGAGCAACTCAACAACGAGCGCCAACAAACTGAGGGTCTGCTGGCAGATTTGCAACGGCGGCAGGACAGTATCGGCAACGCCGGTCACGGCGACCTGCCAGTCGGCCTTGGCCTGCGAGACGGGGATGCTGAAGGATTCAGCGACGAGGCCACGATCCGCTGGGTAGAGCCTGATGATGCCAGACAGACTGATGGCCGTCATGGCAACGCTGCGCTGAACTTTCCGACACGTTTCGGGCCCGCCCAGAAGACGCTGGACACCACGGTCGAAAGCGTCACCAGTACCCGCACAAACGCGACCAGAGCCAACCCCGCCAGGGCCGTTTACACCGTCCCAACCAATTCAACACTGATGGGTTCAGTCGCGATGACAGCCTTGATTGGCCGCGTACCGATCGACGGCACCGTCAATGACCCTTACCCTTTCAAAGTCTTGGTCGGCCCCGACAATCTGACGGCCAACGGCATCGATATCCCTGATGTGGCTGGCGCTGTGTTCAGTGGCACCGCGTCCGGCGACTGGACGCTCTCGTGCGTCAGGGGACAGGTACGCTCAATCACCTTCGTTTTCCACGACGGCACCATCCGCACCATTCCGCAAGACAGCGAACGCAGTAATCAGCAAAGCAATGACCAGAACGGTCTCGGGTGGATCAGTGATCCCTACGGTATCCCGTGCGTGTCCGGCGAGCGCCGCAGCAATGCCCAGCAGTATCTCGGTACACAGGCTTTGATCACCGCAGCAGGCGCAGGCGCGGCATCCCTCATCGATTCGGACAGCGGTCAGATGTCCTACGCCGGTGCCGACGGCTCCATCGGCACCGTGGGCATCAGCAGCAACGAGGCTGTGGGCCGCATTCTTGCCGGCGGCGTACGTGACATGTCTGACTGGGTCAACAAACTCTATGGCCAGGCCTTCGCAGCAGTCTATGTGAAGCCAGGCGCACACGTCGCCGTTCACCTCGAAAAACCGCTCGCCATTGACTACGACACCGAAGGCCGCAAGGTCGACCATCGTACTGGAGAAAGCCATGCGTTCGAACTGGACTAAACCGCTGGCAATCATGCTATCCGTGAGCGTATTGACCGGCTGCGCCACGAGCAAGGAAGACGTGTTACCCCATGGGGGTCGAACCATGCAGGACATCTGGCAGCAAGAGAGCGGCAATGGAGGTCGAGTGGGACAGATGGCCTATCGCCAACTGCTCGATGCCCGTCAGAGCTTGCGCCGTCCACTCAGCCATGCGGATAGGCAAGCTGCTCCTGCAGAACAGGCACACTACACGCGTACCGCCGCCAATGAAGTACGCAGCCAGTTCCAGCGACTGCCCAACCCCGACCTGCTGATGTACGTGTTCCCGCATCTGGCGGGGACAGACCCGGTTCCTGTACCGGGTTACACCACCATCTTCCCCCTCTACCAGCGTGTGCAATACGCGATGCCGGGCGAACGTACGGAGGACTACTGATGGTCTGGTCGTTTCCCTGGCGCAAACCCACAGTGCCGACCAAAGGCGAACAGCCGGACGGCTGGCAGCGCCACATCGATACACTACAGCAGGCAGGCATTCCCGAACCCGGTGCCAGCGTAAGGGGGAGCCGTCCCGCCACCCAGGCCGATGAGCAGGCCTTGTACGAGGTGGCCCCGTCGTTTGTCGCGTTGCTGCCCTGGGTTGAATATTTGCCCGAATCACAAAGTATGCTGCTGGAGGATGGTGTCTCAGTCGCCGCCTTCTTTGAACTGACCCCGCTGGGTACAGAAGGCCGTGAGCCGGTCTGGCTGGCCCAGGCACGGGATGCGCTGGAAAACGCGCTGCAGGACAGCTTCGACGAGCTCGACGACAATCCCTGGGTACTGCAACTCTACGCTCAGGACGAGACCAACTTTGATCAGTATCTGCAGACCCTCAAGGGCTACATCCAGCCGCGTGCGCAGCGCTCACGCTTTACCGAATTCTATCTGCATTCGATGGCCCATCACCTGCGCGCAGTAGCAAAGCAGGGAGGCCTGTTCGAGGATACGACGGTCACGCGCCTGCCCTGGCGAGGGCAAACTCGACGGGTACGCATGGTCGTCTATCGCCGCACCGCAGGCAGCACGACGCGACGTGGTCTGATGCCCGAACAGGCTTTGAATGTGGTTTGTGATCGCCTGAACGGTGGTCTGGCCAACGCAGGCATCCGCGCACAGCGTCTGGATGCATCGCACATCCACAACTGGCTGCTGCGCTGGTTCAACCCACATCCCACGCTGCTGGGCCCCAGCGCCGAAGACCGCGAACGCTTCTACCAATTGACCGCCTACCCGGACACCCACGACCTCGACGAAATCGAGCTGGCCTCCGGGTGCGATTTCAGCCAGAGGCTGTTCTTCGGCCAGCCACGTTCAGATACGGCCCGGGGCGAGTGGCACTTTGACGGCATGCCGCATCGGGTGATGACGACCGACCGCCTGCGCACACCGCCCAGTGTGGGTCATATGACAGGCGAGAATCGCAAAGGCGACGCCATCAACACCTTATTCGACCAGATGCCGGAAGACACGATGATGTGCCTGACACTGGTTGCCACACCACAGGACGTACTCGAAACACACCTGAATCATCTGGCAAAGAAAGCCGTTGGCGAAACGCTGGCCTCCGAACAAACCCTGGCGGATGTGCAAGAGGCACGCTCACTGATCGGCAGCGCCCACAAACTATACCGTGCCAGCCTGGCCTTTTACCTTCGTGGCAAGGATGAAGAAGAACTCGACAGCCGGGGACTGCAACTGGCCAACGTGATGCTGGGCGCAGGCCTGCAGCCGGTACGCGAAGAGGACGAGGTCGCGCCGCTCAACACCTATCTGCGCTGGCTGCCGTGTATGTACAACCCAGCCCAGGACCGCAAACAGTGGTACACACAACTGATGTTCGCCCAGCATGTGGCCAACCTCTCACCGACCTGGGGACGTAGCCGGGGTACAGGTCACCCGGGGATCACTGTCTTCAATCGTGGAGGCGGCCTGATCACGTTTGACCCCTTCAACCGCCTGGATCGGCAGATGAATGCGCACCTTTTCCTGTTCGGCCCTACGGGGTCGGGCAAGAGCGCCACCCTCAACAACCTGCTCAATCAGGTCACCGCCATCTATCGTCCACGGATCTTCATTGTGGAGGCTGGCAATTCCTTCGGACTGTTCTGCGAGTTCGCCCGGCGTTTAGGGCTGACTGTCAACCGTGTCAAGCTCGCTCCAGGTGCTGGCGTCAGTCTCGCACCGTTCGCCGATGCCCGCAGACTCATCGAAACCCCCAGTGATGTACAAACACTCGATGCCGATGAACTCGATGACGAGCCACAGAGCAAGGAAACCGAGGCCGACGAACAGCGTGATGTGCTGGGCGAGCTGGAGATCACCGCACGTTTAATGATCACGGGGGGTGAAGACAAGGAAGAAGCCCGCATGACCCGCGCCGATCGCTCGTTGATCCGCCAATGCATTCTGGACGCCGCTCAGCGCTGCGTCGCTGCCAACCGTACCGTGCTGACCCGTGACGTGCGCGATGCGCTACGTGAACGGGGTCATGACACCACGTTGCCAGAAATCCGGCGTGCCCGTTTGCTGGAGATGGCCGACGCCATGGATATGTTCTGCCAGGGCAGCGATGGTGAAATGTTCGACCGCGACGGCACCCCCTGGCCCGAGGCCGACATCACCCTGGTCGACCTGGCAACCTATGCACGCGAAGGCTACAACGCACAACTGTCGATCGCCTATATCTCGCTGATCAATACCGTCAACAACATCGCCGAGCGCGATCAGTTCCTGGGCCGCCCTATCCTCAACGTGACAGACGAAGGCCATATCATCACCAAAAACCCCTTGCTCTCGCCCTACGTCGTGAAGGTCACGAAAATGTGGCGCAAACTTGGGGCATGGTTCTGGCTCGCAACGCAGAACATCGACGATCTGCCAAAGGCCGCAGAACCGATGCTCAACATGATCGAGTGGTGGATTTGCCTGTCGATGCCGCCCGACGAAGTCGAGAAAATCGCACGATTCAGGGAACTGACACCCGCGCAGAAAGCGCTGATGCTGTCCGCACGCAAAGAATCCGGCAAATTCACCGAAGGCGTCATCCTCTCTAAGAACCTGGAAGTGCTCTTCCGTGCCGTACCGCCCAGTCTCTATCTCGCCCTGGCGCAGACCGAGCCCGAGGAAAAAGCCGAACGCTACCAACTGATGCAGCAGTTCGGGATTGGGGAGTTGGATGCGGCGTTCAAAGTGGCCGAAATGATTGATCATGCGCGTGGTATCACGCCCATGGCGCAAAGGTAATCAGCGGGGCTGATTGATCTGCCGCTCCAGGCGGGTCAACCGTTCAACAATGTCATCAAACGACAGGATCTCACCATAGAACATCCGGGCGTTCAGCATCGCCTGATAATCCTGTCTCAACGCATCAAGCAGCGCCACATCTGGGATCAGCCTCAGTTCTCCTGTCAGACAGCGATCGTAATGGCTGAAACTGCTGCGAAAGAAGGTTTCTTTGATGTTCAGCACATCCTGCAACAGCGGGATATCATCCAAAGCCTGACGACCGATATCATGGTCAGCAAGCCGCGCCAGATCGTACCAATGCCGCGACAGCCGTTCAGCACTGCCACGCAGTTCCGGGCGGTTGCATTCAACATGAATGAGCGTGGCCTTCTCCCAAAAGGTACGCATCGGCGACAGTACGGCAACTTGCGCCGTTGGAAATACCAAGCCCGGCACATAGGCGGCAACGTCCGGCACGATGGTCAGCACATCCCGGGGAAAGGTCGCATTTCTGCCGCCGAACTCGATCAACACACTGGGCCGCAGATAGGGATCGGTGTTCTCCACCGCACTGGGGTAATAGAGCCTGAGCTCTTCTGCATTATCACTGATTTCAATCGTGATTTCGTGATTTGGAAGGCTCTGTCGCAATGCCGCACGCAGTGCTGGCACCAGTTCCCCGTTGACATGCGCAGCCAAGGTATCCCTGAGCGTGTCAGACAGTTTGCGACGCTTGTTTCCGGACAGTGTGGCCAGCTCGGGCACATCCGACACCAGACTTTGATAATCAATGGTGACATCAATATCTTCGGAGAAACGCTCGATAGCCTGATACACCTTCGACAGAGACGTCCCTCCTTTGAAGGCCATCGGCTTGCAGCAGGGTAACGCAAAGAGTACGCCCAGTATCTGGCACAACCAGATGTCTTTTTCCAGAATTTCAGCGCGACGCCCCAGTCCCGGAGCCAGACCATTCAATAGCTCGGCCTGCTCAACGGGCGTCAAATCAAAATAGGATACAACTGACGTATCAGACATACTTTTCCTCGCTGCGTTCATAGCCACTCAATGCGTCCAGCATCCATGCAGGCATCGACGCCTTGGCAGAACACAGGGCCTGAAATTCAGCAGGTGCCAACTTTTGTGCGATCCGTCGAAAGGTACCAGACGTGACCTGATGACGCCCCAGATACCAGAGCGCCGACAGCGCCTGACCTGCGGGTCGACCGGCCAATACCAGTTTGCGTGAGGCGACATGTTGCAATCGGACCGTCATTTTTCCTAGCCGGACTGCCCGGGACGAACCACTGGTATAGAACACCGCCTGCGCAGGCATCTGCGTAGAGAAGCCAAAACGCCGTGCGGCCTCGGCACCATGGATCTCAATCGTCGCCCCTTCCGCATCAGCCAGTGTATGTGCTATCTGCTCAGGTGCGGGCAACGTCTTGATGCCAAAGCGACCCACTTTGGGTACGACATACAAACCATGGCCGAGGCGCTCAATACTGCCAGCCTTGTTAAGCCGCATCAGCGCCTGATCAATAGCCGCACGCGACCCCAACCCGGCAAAAAGAGCAGGCGTGAAAGGCTCGCCTGCCAACTGGGCAGCGATACGTTCTCGAATGGCTTGGGATGTATTCATGACAGCCTCCTTTTGTTAGATATTCTATAAAAAAATCTAACACGTCGCAATGCTGCAAAGCTCCCCTAAAAAGACGCCATCATCCATGGCGGGAAAGCGTGTTCGCAGATACCGGATTGTTGCTCTACACCACCATCCAATCATGTTCGACTCAGCTATCGGCGCTGTCCCTATCCATCCCGGAGCTACCGTAAAAATGACCACCATTTTTCAGATCAAAACACTTCGCCGTCTGGCATGGCCCACGACCATAGTGATACTCACCATCCTGATACTGCTGATCTGGCGTCTCTATGCTCCATTGCCTCAGGGACCTTCGCATCCGATAAGTGGCCATGTAAACTCGCCACCCGCCCCATCCGTTTCTCATTGGCATCAAGGCGCAGCGAATGCCCGTTTCACCCTGATCCTGTACGCGGATCTGGAGTGCCCCTACTGCAAGGATTACTACCCTGAGTTGACACACTGGATCGCGCAGCAACACGATATTCGTTTGCAATGGCATCACCTGATCCTGAGTTCGCATGAACCTGCAGCATCGCACCTGGCCAGCATGGCAGAGTGCGCCGGCAAAAGCGGTGGTCACGATGCCTACTGGCAGATGATTACCTGGATCTACCAGCACACCCGAGGCAACGGCGAGGGACTGCCACCGAATACCACGCCCCCCGGATTGAATCAGGCGATGCGGTCCTGCATGGATAGCGAATGGCCCCACCACTTGATCCGCCGTCAGGTCGAACAGGCACACCAGGAAGGCGTACAGGCTACGCCATCGCTGCGACTGATCGACCAGCAGACCAACCGCGCCATGTTACTGACAGGTCCAGTACAGGGGGATGCTTTGCTATCGGCGCTGGATCTGCTCTCCGCCCCACAAGCCTCGGATGAGGAGCCCAAATTGCCTGCTGACATCATTGACCACACGCCCAGGTAGTCTGTGGCCTTCAGAGCAGAGGGATTCGATACTTTTTTACGCTCTCTAAAACAGGGGATCACCATGTCCTGATTGTTTGTCGCTTCCTGAGGCCAGTTGGAGTGGACTACCACCATGATCAATTTCATGGTGCTCCACTATGCTGGCTCTCGCTTCAACCTCTTCATTCTGGTGGCATACGCTTGCCATCGTCATGCTGACTGCCCTGTTGAGCCCGCTGGCGCAGGCCGCAGATGTAGTTGTCGTCACCGACACACGACACCCGGTTCAGAACCTGGGTAATACCCGGCTCATCGAACTGGACGGCCCCTCACGCATTGAGGCCGAACTGGCTGCCAGCCTCCCCCAAGACCCGGCACGCGCCGCCATCATCGTGCAACAACGCCTGAGAGAAGGCGGCACAGCGCTGCAGCAACGCATCAACGAGGCCTATCAGGATGTTGTCGATGCCTGGAGCCTGGGCATTACCACCCTTCCAGCCGTCATCGTCGATCAACGCTATGTGGTTTATGGCGAACCTGACGTCGCCAAAGCAGTGGCGCGTATCAACACATACAGGAGGGCTCAGCCATGAGACTCCCCCGCCGCCTGCGCGTCAGTCTTGCCACCGTTTTGCTCACGGCAGCCAGTTCCTCGTTTGCCCTCAACACCGCTGCCATCATCTCCTCATCATTATCCCCTGATTGCCTGGAATACCGGGTCACCGGGATCTGCTACTGGCTGCTTTGCACCAAGTTAGGATGTACGGTTCGAACCTCCGTCAAAGTCAGACACTACGTCCCCGACGCCGTAGTGTCGAGCTACGCTAACACCGGGGAAAATCCATGGCTTGAAGTACGCGCCATGAGCCAAACCAACACCACGGCCCGGAGCGGTGGTGACGGCACCAGTAACCATGGCAACGAGAACAATCTCTCCAGTTTCCGTAACGCAGACGTGATCGGCCACCCCGGCGGCCAGGTGTTCAGTCAGTTTGCCGCATCATCAGGCACCATCTGCGACGGTGCTGGTACCGCCTTCATGCCGTACCTGCTGAGCACACTCGATACCATCGCGTGGCGCTACAACATTCCCGAAACGGTGTACCCCGAGGCACTGATCCCCGGTATGCGCGAGATCGGCGCACGCACCGCACTGAACCTGTGGGGCAACGTCTATCCACGCGGCGGTTTCCTGCACCAGGTGGACAGCTACAAGGCCAGCGCCGTGGTCGCCCAGCGGGCGGGCGATATCGTGACCCGCCGAGGGCAACTGCACGTATACCAACCCCTGCTCGCCAACGCACGCGACGGTTACTGGCCGGCAGGCGCACTGATGGAAAGCGATGCTGCCACCGGCAAATGGCAAGAATTGGCCCCTCGTCCCACCTCTTCCTGCACGGTCTTCCCACACAACGGAACACACACTCAGGCACAGCAAGACAACTACGCCTGGGCACTCTGGCGACCTTATAGCTGCTGCCAGCGACGCGGCCAGACCTTTCTTGGCAGCGTAGATTTCAACTGAGGACATGATGATGAAACGTCTCGACCCGAAAGCGTTTTCAATTCTTGTGCCGCGCCTGTGGCAACCCACGCTATGGGTTGCTGCACTGACGCTAAGCAGTGGTCTGGCTCTGGCACAGGACGGAGGCTTCCAGAACAGCGGAGCCGTCATTGGTGATGAAGTGATGTACTCCATCGGCGGCGGTAACGCCGTATCAATGAGCGGTGCGGCCAGCATGCGCTCGATTGGTGTCGGTGTAGGCTGGAACAGCAACCTGATCTGCGGTGACATGAACATCAGTACCACCATCCAGAATCAGCTCAATGGGCTGACCACCGGCTTTCAGAACATCATGGGCAACGTGATCCAGAACGCCACCAGCGCGGTCGCCTCGTTGCCCGCACTGATCATCCAGCGGGCCGATCCGGGCCTCTATAACCTGCTGACCAATGGCGTTTTGCAAGCCCGACTCGACTTTGATCGCTCGAAACTCACCTGCCGAGCGATGGCTGAAAAAATGGCAGACACCGCAGGCGGCCAGCTCGGCTGGAGCCAGATCGCCGAAGGCATGGCGCTGCGTCAGGCGGTCGGCAGCAGAGACGCCGTGTCAGCCATTGAACAGGCCGAAAAAAACCGGGGTAACGACGGCGTACCGTGGGTGGGTGGCAGCAATGCCGGTGGTGCAGGTCAGCGCTCAATCAAGGTCGTCGGTGACGTGACCCGTGCAGGCTACAACCTGGTCAATGGCCGTGGGGTAACCGACACCGCCCCCATCGACCCGGCAAATTGCCAAAGCCTGTCCTGCCAGACGTGGGCATCCCCCCAACAAGCCATCGACTTTGCCACGCGTGTGCTGGGCGAACAGGAACAACGCACCTGCGAAGGCTGCACCAAGACTGAGACCTTGCCTGGCGTCGGATTGACCCCGGTCATCCAGGACGAATACGACACCAAACTGGAAGCGCTGCAAGAGCTGGTCAGCGGAGCACGCCACACCACGTTCGAGAACCTTCGCAAGGCTGGCAGTACCTCACTGCCCATCACCCGTGGCGTGATCGAGGCACTGCGTGACGAACCTGATCAAGACATCCTGGCCCGACGTCTGGCCTCCGAAGTCGCGCTGGCATCGGTACTGGAAAAAGCCCTGCTGCTGCAACGTACGCTACTGACCGGCCAGAAAGAACCGAATGTTGCAGCGAACCAGTTGGCAGTCGCTGCCGTCGCTCAGGAAAGCAACACGCTTGACCGCGAGATCCTCAATCTCAAAACCGAGCTTGAACTGCGCCGCGAGCTTGCCAACAACTCACCGATGGCCATCATCCAGCGCCACAGCGCACGCGCAGCCGGCTCACGCGGCATTTATGAAGGCGATCCCGTACCTAACCGTCTTGACCAGTTGCAGCGTCCCAGCCCCAGAGGCACGCCATGAGTCTTGCCAGGTTGCGATCACACCGTCTGTTCCGTTGGCGTACCGTCAGAGTCCTCCTGTGGACGGTGGCGTTGCTGAGCATCACCGTCACAGCCAACGTCCTGGGCATCTACTTTGCTGGCAGCATCGCTGGCTGGGAACACTGGCTGGCCGATGCGGCCAGCTATTTTCTGTTGTGGCGTCTGTGCCTGTACGGGGCCACCATTTATGGCTGGCTGTGGATGCGCCGCCGCCTGCTCCTGCGCGATACCCGCTCCGACGCCCGGTGCAGGCTCATTCGTGCCGAGATTTCCGGTATCGCCGCATTACTGGTGCTGGAATTCAGCCTGTTGGTACAGGACGAATAGGGGAGTATGCCCATGACACTTTTCACTACCGATTATCTGGAGTATTACCTGACCCTGGTGAGCTGGGTCGTCCACAACGGCATTTGGGCTGTACTGGTTTCCAGCGGCGTGTTCGTCCTCCCCTTCGTGGCCATCATCATCGACGAGTGGTTGAGATCCCGTACTGAAGGTGCCGACGAAGGCAACAAGGGCGTACTGTCTTCAATGCGTATTGAAAACCGGGTATGGGTGGCAATCGTGGTGGTGATGTTCGCGGGTATTCCGTTCATTGATGTTGACCTCGACACGATCAGGTACGATCAGGCGCGTTCGGCACAGTGCCAGATCAGCGTGCCCCAGCCCGAAGACACGGGCTGGTCGCAATCATTCAGCACCCTCAACAACCAGAGTGCAAAAGTGCCAGTCTGGTGGGCCTTCATGCATACGCTCTCACGCGCGATCACGGGTGCCTCGGTGGCGGCTATCCCATGCGGCACCGACCTGCGACAAATGCGGATGGAGATCAATGCCACCCGGATTGACAATCCCCTACTGGCTCAGGAAGTCGCAGACTTTACCCACGACTGCTACGGCCCTGCACGCGCCAAACTGTTCATGAGCCGTCCTGATCTTGATGAAGCACAAATGCACGACGTGACCTGGATCGGCTCGACCTATTTTGTCAGCACCGGCGGCTTCTATGACACCTACCGCGCCAAGACACCACGTGAGGGCTGGGCTTACGACAGCAATCGTGACGCTGGACTGGCTCAGGTGCCAAGCGGTGCGGGCTACCCAAGTTGCCGCCAGTGGTGGAGCGATGGTGGCAACGGCTTGCGCGCACGCCTGCTGGCAGAGGTCGATCCCAGCCTACTCAGCCGTATTGCCAACTGGGCGGGATTCATCAGCCGTGCAGAGGTAGATGACTCCGTCATCAGAGCGCTTGCATCCCCCCGCCAGCAAAAACTCAACCAAGGCAGCGTCTACACCGATTATGGCGGTCAAATCGACAAAACCTTACCGAATATCGTCACACGTGCTGCAGGCGACATCGGCATGACCATTGGAGGGATCGCCGCATTCCCGGCATTGGACGTCGTACGCCAGGCACTGCCGATGGTGCTTGCACTCTTGAAGATGGCACTGGTGATCTGTATCCCTCTGGTGCTCCTGGTCGGCACATACGACCTGAAGACCGTTGTCACGCTCAGCATCGTGCAATTTGCGCTGTTCTTTGTGGATTTCTGGTTCCAGCTTGCACGCTGGCTCGACAGTACGATCCTCGATGCGCTTTACGGATGGGGATGGGGCTGGAATCGGCCACACAACAATGTTGATCCGCTTGTAGGCATGCACAATACCTTCGGAGACATGTTGCTGAACTTCGTTATGGGCTCGATGTTCATTGTGCTCCCGGCATTCTGGGTCGGTGCGCTTGCCTGGGCGGGCATTCGGGCGGGGACAATCGCAAATAGTTTTTCAGCGGGCACAAAGGATGCTGGTAATGCTGGCGGAAAGGGGGCGGGTACGGTCTCCAAAAAACTCAGGTAGGATTTAAGCCGGATCAATCACCATCGTGATACATCTCGTGAGATGTATCGTTGTGCAGATTAGGATCGTACCCTGACATTTCGCGAAGCTCATCCAACGTAGCAGGGAAGCCTAATTCGAAATCATCTTCTGGCGTGCTTTGTCCGACAGCCCAACCAGTAACAACAGCAAACACAATCAACAATGCCAACCAAAAGACGAAATACGCCAGTACGCCAAGCACAATCAGTTTGATTGCCCACAAAAACACGAAGGCAACAAACTGTGGCACATCCTTGGATACCAACCAGTTCGACACTTTGCGCTCACAACGCACATAGCCACGCCAGCCTTTGCCAAGCCAACGGCCAAAGCGTTCCGCAATACTGTTATGGCTCGTGCTATTCATGGTCATCATTTATCTGCGTTACCCGTTTGTACCGAAAGTTCACCTTGCAGCAATTGATACGCGATGTTGTTACGGAAATCATCTTATCTACTTAGCTTAGAGCAAAAATACCATACATCAAGTACCTAACAAGCGAAGACAATCCATCATTCTTGTTGCACTAAAAAATTAACAAGATTTTGAAATATCAGACACAGCGTATGCCAATCACCATCTTTCCGGCAACGTTTGCACCAGTCGGTAGTCGCATCGCATCCGCACAAATTCCTTGGGAACATTCACCGAGGCTTCAAAGAACGTGGCAAAGTCAAAGTCTTCCAGTTGATATGGAGCCACCAGTACTGCGTCCTGAGCATTCCCAAGAAAAACCACTGGCCGATCCACTGGAATATTGGCACATTGATGCGATTTATTAAAATCCAGCGCATGAGCCAACAGATAGACTTTTTCAGATACCCGATTATCGCTTAATTGAGCACTGGACCATAACCATCCATGATAAAGAAGGACGGATGAAACAAACACGCAAAGAGCGGGGTAAAGAAATGGCAAATCTGAATCTCCGCCATTAAACTTATTTTTGACCCAAGCCCCCAGAAGTAAAAAATTAAACAAAAACATAGCTATAGCCGCAACAATTATAAACGGCAAAAGCAATTTGAATACCATAAGGCCGGTTGTAAACAACAGGGTAATAGGTAAAGCCGACGCATCAACATGAAACACATCATTGACATAGATACCTGCCTGACCACGTGCATAGATCACCAGCCCCGACAGTACAATTGATAGCAACACCTTCGTGACAGTAAAACGCCACAGAGAACTCACCAGAGACAACCGTTCCAGAGATACACCAACAAAAATGGCGCACAAGGCAACGCCCCATAACCGGAATGACAGGGTATGTTCTCGAACCCAATCGATATCACTTCCCGCTGAGCGAATGATCGCCAGCAACACTCCAATCAAACCAATTAAGTAAAGAGCAATACTAAGGTTGTATTGTGATGCTTCCCGCTCATCTTTGCATGTAGACTTCCATATGGTTAAGTCTTTATGAATACCCGCACATAATATTTCAAAGAGCGATTTGTTTGCCGTGACAGATCCAATTCTGAACCCGTCAATTCCTGCCTGATACTACTGATATCGCGTTCAATTTCCTTCGTCATTTTTATTTCCAGTTAACTATTCCAAATCGTTCTTAGTCTGAAGAAAATTACGTTTTGGCTTCAGACCGAAAGAATTGCATAGTGATATTCTCCCCTGCAACACCAAGCCTTAATAGCGTTATCCATTTCCCAACACAAAAAGGACTCCCCCCTGTCGCATTGATACTCGATGGCACAGACAAACAGCGCTATATCAAAAGGCTCCAACAAGGGTAAAACCGATAAAAGGCAATGGAATGGGGTCAAGGGGAAAGGCTCTACCCGAAAAAGGAAAAGGCCCGTTGACTCCGCACTTGAGGCATCACAATGTTTACTCTGTTCCAGCGAAAAAAGCCCACGCCACCCCAGCCTGACCCTGTCATGCCAGAAAAAGGGCTACTCCAGCCAGAACCCGCTGCGGAATTGCTGGACACGCCTCGTCGGCAAAAGCTGCTGGAGCATATCTGGCAACGCACCTCACTCTCTCGCAAGCAATTCATCACACTTTACCGCAGGCCTCTGGAGCGCTACGCAGAGCTGGTACAGTTGTTTCCCGCCTCGGAAACGCATCATCATGCTTACCATGGCGGCATGCTCGATCACGGACTTGAGATCGTCGCCTTTGCACTGAAACTGCGGCAGTCCCACCTATTACCAGCAGGCGCACCTCCCGAAGATCAAGCCGCGCAATCAGAAGCCTGGACAGCGGCCATCGCTTATGCAGCACTGCTCCACGACATCGGCAAGATTGCCGTTGATCTGCACATCGAGCACGAAGACGGTAACCTCTGGCACCCCTGGTACGGGCCGCTGAAACAGCCCTACCGCTTTCGCTACCGGGATGACCGTGAATACCGCCTGCACGGAGCTGCCACTGGCTTGATCTACCGGCAAATACTCGATAACCACATCCTCGACTGGCTCAGCAGCTACCAAGTTCTCTGGACTTCACTGCTGTATGTGCTCGCAGGCCAATACGAACACGCTGGCATGCTGGGCGAACTCGTTATCCAGGCCGATCGGGCTTCGGTAGCTCAAGAGCTGGGAGGAAATCCCAGCCGTGTCATCCTGGCGGCTCCCAAGCAGGCGCTACAGCGCAAGTTACTCGACGGGTTGCGTTACCTGCTCAAGGAAGAATTGAAAATCAACCAGCCCCAGGCTTCGGATGGCTGGCTGACCGAGGATACGCTTTGGTTGGTCAGCAAGACCGTCTCTGACAAACTGCGAGCTCATCTGCTGGCACAGGGGATCGAAGGTATTCCATCCAATAACACGGCTGTGTTCAACGTGTTGCAGGAGCATGGCGTACTGCAGCCTACACTGGATGGCAAGGCCATCTGGAAAGCCACCATCAGCAGCGCATCCGGCTGGTCACACAGTTTCACGCTGTTGAAGCTCTCTCCAGCGCTGATTTGGGAAGCATCCGTGCGCCCGGCTCCCTTCACAGGAAAGGTGACTGTAGACATCAGCCCCGCCGATAGTAACGACTCAATACCTGACACCACTGAACCGGCAGTATCTGCCTCGTCCACCACACTAGGCATTGCAGCATCGCAGGCAGGCACAGCGCAACACGATGTCATGGAAGACGTACTTGCCATGCTGATCCCAGCAGAAGCACCTCGCATCGCACCTCCAGACAGCAACGCATCAGATGCTGATGAGCCAGCCTTGACACAGCCCTCGAATACACAATTCAATCCTGAGCCTACCAAACAACCTTCCGCCGATCATTTCATGACCTGGCTGCGAAAAGGGGTTCAATCCCGTAAGATCATCATCAATGATGCAAAGGCTCTGATACATAGCGTGGACGATACGGCTTTTCTAGTCAGCCCTGGCGTTTTCCAGCGCTATGCGCAAGAACACCTGCAAGTCGGGGCGTTTGCAAAACAGGAGAAGATTCAGGACTGGCAGTGGATACAGAAACGCTTTGAACATCTGCAAATCCATCGTAAACAAACCAACGGCCTGAACATCTGGGCCTGCACAATCAGTGGACCACGCAAATCACACCGACTGAACGGCTACCTGTTATCCGATCCCGAGTTGATTTTTGACGAAGCGCTGCCAAATAACCCGTATCTCTCGCTTATATCACCAGCATCAGGCTCGTGATTTGATCGCGAACTACTCCCTTTGTTCGGTGCCGGCGTAAAGTAGCATTTTCAGTCTTTCTTCTGCGTCAAAAAGGTTCGTGCACTTGAAAGTGGTGATATGAAAATAAGGAATTTAGCACCTAAAGATAAATGCAATGACTTTGCAACTGATTTATATTAACTGCAATTTAAAATCTACTAAAAAGCAGAGACAGACAAGATATTTCCGTCCCTGCTTTGGAATAAAAACCAAAAAATATTACTAAAATAATCCTAAAGCATATCAACTATTTTTTATTTGCTTGACTGCATCCAGAACTTTAGTCGAATAAGTTAAAGCAGCACCAGCATTCATATTGATCGCCACGCCTAAAGCCTCAGCTATTTCTCCTTCAGACGCGCCTGCTTTAACCGCACTTTCTGAATGAACAGCGATACATCCTTCGCAGCGGGTGGTCACCGCACAAGCGATCGCAATAAGTTCTCGCGTCTTCTCATCAAGGTGCCCTGTTTTTGCACCAGCGCCAGCCAACGTCATTACTCCTTTTAGCGTATCTGGTGAGAGTTTTCCAAGGTCTCCAACTCGCTCAAGTAACCCAGCGCGCATATCTTTCCAATCAGTTACAGCCATATTTAACTCCTAATTGTCGTCAGTGGATTTATTAGTTTCAAGAGAATATGATCATATCTTCTTGAGATTATCCTGATATATAGAGGTGCTTCTTAGTACTCGCGACACAATACTTCCGCCTTCAAATGTACCAATTATTAGCCAAGCAGCTTTAAGTGGTAAAATAGTTGGTGCAAGTTCGCCAGTTCGCTTTGCTGCAAGTAAAATTTTATTCAACCAATTGAGTTGAATATTAAAATAATCTGCGGTTAGTTCCACAATATTTTCTGGCAGATTTCAAGTTCAGAAGAAAGTGCACAACATAAAGAAAGCTGACCGGAACTCTGCCCTTCCCCAAAAATTGCCATATATGCCTTAATTCTTTGTGTGAGACTACATTATTCCCTGAAAATGGACTTGAGACCAAGAGCCAACATTTGTAGCGATTGCCCCATAACCTCTTACCCCAGCATTTCTTCAGAGGGAAAGTGATGATGTATGCAGGCCTTACTTATTCCGATTTTTGTTACAAGATCAGCATAACTAAAGGAGGAGTGTCCTTTCCTCCTAATCAAGATCATCGCTTCTTTTACTAAGGCCTGTTTTGTCAAATTTTTTCAGAAACAACAAAGCTATCTACTAGTAGGTAGACTTTACAACCTTAAAGAATTAATCGCAATGCCTTTTTAAAATATTACCGCAGGCTATCAAATCTTGATTTCATGAAGCCATTGTTCAACAGTTCTTGGTGAAAGACCAAGAAGGGACTGAGCGCTTGTGTGCGTGTCGATGGCTGAATCACGAGTTTTGGCTTTGGCTTTGGCTTTGGCTTTGGCTTTGGCTTTGGCTTTGGCTTTGGCTTTGGCTTTGGCTTTGGCTTTGGCTTCACAAGCATCAGCGACTTCCCTGCCATTGCGAAATCCAGCAGTGAAAGAGGAATCGGTGCAGAGCCATGTTTTGATCCAAAAATAGAATGATTCAAGAGTAACAATTCCTCAAAATTAACTAAGGGCCACATCAATATCGCAGTAATGGTGCCCATTTCATTGGTTAATTTTGAAGCTATAGTATAGGAGCGGTAGCCAGAGTGTCATAGCCCGTTGCTGTTATTATGGTGGAATCAGGAAATCTCGCCGTAAGGCAAAAGGTCAGTTTTCGATGAAATCGGGTCATTTATCGATAAAATGTAGATAAATTTCATCACGGATAGGACTACGATCTCATTATGAGAATTCACCGTAAAGGGCAGCACTCACCTAAAATCGGTAAATACGGTTACCGGTTTGACACATGTCGTGAAGAAAACCAGAAATAAGCATAACTAAAACGGCATTGCCTATTCTGACAACGCCGGGAAACAACTGGCGACGCTCCTGTGATAGAGCGAACACCAGCAGGCTGGATGGTATGGAAGGATATAACGCTTGTCAGACGGAAAGGTATGCTTCTGTTGACTTCACGGAACCATATCCAAACTCAAATGCAGCCATCATCGCCGCATGCACATGAGCAGCGGGAACCGTTACGCCGCCGAAGGTGAGGTCAAGCGTGGCACAAGCGTCATGCAATACCGTAACTGGGTAGCCCATATCAGCAGATGCCCGTACACACGCATCTACACACATATGGCTCATCGCACCAACAATGACCACTTCCTCAACCCCATGCGTATCGAGTTGCTGTTTGAGATCTGTTTCACGAAATGCATTAATGTAATTTTTGACAATGACTGGCTCTCCAGCCACCGGAGCCACAGCAGGCTGAATCTCTACCCCTTCAGTGCCCGGCACAAACACAGGAACCTCTCCATTAGCAAATTCATGACGAATATGGAAAACAGGCATCCCCTTCTGCCGTGCATCGGCAATCACTCTTGCTGCATTTTCTGCGGCGGCCTCAATCCCTGAAAGAGGCAGTTTGCCGTCCGGTAGATACTCATTCTGAAGATCAATAACGATTAAACCACGTTGTTTCATGATGTTTTCCTGTTTGCGCTTTTAATGAACACTATTATGGCAATAGGGTAACAACCAAAACAGTGGCACTGTCGACATTAAAAGCGCCAAAAACGACAAAACGACAAAACGACAAAACGACAAAACGACAAAACGAATTTTCTCAAGGCTTTTGTTGAAACGGTAATACTGCAGGTTGCTTATTAATGACTGTTAGTTACACACCAGTTTCTGTGTAATACAAATCTGCTGATCAACAACACTTAAATAACGACTAACCCCTTAGAAGGGCATATGACCACTCATCGCTTAATGAGAAATCCGCGGAGAGATCGTAAGTACCACAACGGCGGGCATAAATTCGCTTATTCTTCACCAGAAGGGCACTCATCGATGTGGCTTTCCATATTAACCAGAATACCCCTGACATGATCATCATCAATTTCGTAAAAAATCTGTTTTGCCTTTCGTTCACCTCTGACCAGTCTTGCCCCTCTGAGCAATCGCAGATGATGGCTGACTAGTGCCTGAGAAATATCAAGCCCCTCGGCAATGTCCCCTACCGCTCTGGGACCTGACAGACAAAAGAAAAGAATCCTTAGTCGAGTGGTATCACCTAGCAGACGGAACGTCTCTGCCAGGATGGTAATATCATGTAATAACATAGATTTATGACGGTTCAAAACTGCCTCTTGTTTTCTTCAGTGCTGGTGTTGCCCATGGTGGTGATGTTCGTGGTGACCACTGACAGAAGCAGGTATCTGGCTAAGACTGCACGATGAGACCTCATCAGTCCAGTCAACAGCAACCGTGACATGCTCAATATTGAATCGAGATTTGAGTGCATCTTCAACCAGTTGCGTCACTTCTGGAATGCTCGCATTCTGTTGTGGTCGGATATGCAGGGTTGCCGCCCTGCGACCAGAGGTGATCACCCAGACATGAATATGGCTAACGGAGGAGATCCCCGCAACAGAATCAGAGATAAATTTATCTATCGCTGCTGGAGTCACATCTTCTGGGGTCCCCTCAAGAAGAATATGCAATGATTTCGTCAACAGTCTCCACGCACTACGTAAAACCAATAATGATACAAGCACAGACAGAATGGGGTCTATTGGCGCCCACCCCGTGAAATGGATAATAATTGCCGCCAGCACCGCCCCTACCGAACCCAGCAGATCCCCCATAACATGGAGCGATGCCCCTTTAATATTAACGTGTTCACTGTCGCCACGAGTCAGGATCCAGAACACAAGCACATTCACGATCAGCCCTGCAATGGCGACCCATAGCATGGGGCCAGCAAGAATTTCCTGAGGATCCTGAAAACGCCTCAAAGCTTCATAACAAATCCAAGCGACAATAAAAAACATAATTATGGCATTAAAGAATCCGGCAATAACTTCAATTCGCAGGAACCCATATGTTCGCTTTGGATCAGCCATACGCCGTCCAAAACGGAATGCGGTATAAGACAGCGCAAGCGCTGCGGCATCGGTCAGCATATGTCCCGCATCAGCAATCAATGCTAGTGAGCCGGACATAACACCACCAATAACCTCAAAAATCATGAAAGAAAAAGTAAAGAAGAAAGACAATAGTACCTTTCGCTCATTTGCACTACTGACAGTGGGTACATGCGAATGGTCGTGGTGCTCATTGGAATGAGAATGTGACATAAAAACCTCCAGCATTTGACATAAACATATAAATACATGTTTATATGTTTATGTCAAATGCTGGACCGTTTCTTTTCTTAAAAGGTTTATCTCATCAAGCGACATGTATAGATAATGCTAAAACAAGAACGGAACACTCGTGAACACTGACTAATAGGACTGTCATCCATCAATAAGATAAGCACGGGCAAACTTCCGTCTGATGTGTTGATGCCTTTCTTTCCTTTGTATTCAAAAGGTTTCTCTAGAACCTGCGCTGAAACGACGCCGATATTCGCCGGGTGAAAGCCCCACAATCCGAGTAAATACCTTACGGAAAGCCCCAGGGTCGAGATAACCGACGTCCCATGAAACGCGCTCAATAGATGCAGTCTCAAACTGCAACAATTCCCTAGCCCTACCGACCCGAAGGCGCTGACAATATTCCGTACTCGTCATCCCAGTCGCTTTCTGGAAGCGACGCAGAAATGTTCTCTCTTCAAGACCAGCATGTGCAGCGAGTATAGAGAGTCTGATATCTTTAGCCTGAGTCGCCTGCAACCAATGCTGCACTTTGAGAACAGCAGAATCACCGTGAGTCAGTATTGGAGAAAAAACACTGTAATACCGTTGCTCGCGGCCCGGAGGATCAACTAACAGCATCCGTGCAGTTTCGACCATAATCGTTGGTCCCAGAAGACGGTCAACGAGCCTAAGTCCCATGTCTGTCCACGACATCAGCCCACCCGCAGTGATGATATCCCCATCGTCAATGATCAGTTGATCTGCATCGACAAGCACTGATGGGACACGTTGTTTTAAGAGATCTGCATATACCCAGTGCGTGGTCATTCGGCGGCCGGCCATAAGGCCCGTTGCGGCCAGTAAAAATGCGCCTGCACACACAGACCCCAGAACCACTCCCTGGGCATGTTGGCTACGAAGCCAATTTGTCATTTCGTCAGCTACATCAACATTTACGGGATCAGTAAGTGTCGGTGGAATGACCATTGCAGAAATCACCGAGGTAGCTTCCTCGGAACCAGTATCAAAAACACGCACCGGTTCAGAGGAGATTTCTTTCTGTTGCCAGTGCGATACCCGCAAAATTTTCCCACTATTCTTCTTGCAGGTAGACGAAAACTGGTTTGCAACACAAAACAGATCCGTCAGACCAAGTACTGCCGCCTGCTGAACTCCAGGATAAAGCAACACCCCAATCTCTTCAGTGAACACATCACCCATTGTCGTTATTACCTGTAATTATGTCGATAATGACACTTGTCACCTTAGCATTTCAAGCAGAAGCTAGGTAGTGAAAACTATCACTGTATGAAAGAGGGAATTATGACAACGTTGACACTCGACTGGACGGGTTTAACTCAAGGTTCAGGTATTATCGAATCTGAGGAAATGAAACTTCCCGTAGCTATTCCACAGCACTTTGGCGGCACCGGAAAGGGAGCCAATCCTAAGGATCTGCTGGTGGCATCCGCTGCATCATGTTATTTAATGACTCTTGCAGCCATGTTACAGGGCCACAACATTCCAGCATCCGGTATCACACTTCGTTCAGAATTAACTGGCACACAAAAAACGAACATGAAAATCGTGCATAATGTGGAAATTGCACTCAATGAAGAAACCACACAGGCGCAATTAAAAAGTGCGCAGGTACTGGTGGAGGATGCAGACAAATCATGCATGATTGGGAATCTACTGAAAGATGCTGGGGTACACATTGCAGTATCCGGTGACGCAGCAGTACCCATCTATAAAACCTAACCAAATGAATTCAATAGATATAAATATTATTACTTTAAATTGGTCTACCAGTGGCTACATTTATTATTTTAGCATACAAACTTTCCTGTTCAATAAATCAGAGGATTATGCTATATTAATCCAGTAAATGATTTATTCCTTCCCTCTTTCCATAAAAGGATTTAGAAAAATGAGTCATTCCCAAGAAGGTAGTAGCATAAACAATAAAGAAATTTCTCACCTCAAGAATGAATATATTAAATTCACCGAGTTTCTTTGCTCTGTAATTGGAGAAGATAAATTTAAAAAAAGTAAATTTTGGTTCTTCCAGAAACAACTTTCCAAGTTACATGAACTTGATTTAACGGACCAAAAAAAATTGCTATCCATTATTAATAAGTATGGAAGGATACTTCCAATTTTCGAAGGTGATATAGATTATTTGAAAAGTAACCTATTAAAAATAGTAGCAGGAAGTCATACATATTCTAATTTAAGTGAATCACATAATGATTTTTATTTTGAATTTGATATGGCTTTAAGATACCTTTTAGGGAAAGGTAAAAGAAAGATTAATATAACAAGCGATTGTGATATAATCATTGACGATGATATAGCCATCGAGTGTAAGTTTTTACACGGTGAAAATGGATTTGAACATAATATAAGAAAAGCAGAAAAACAGATAGTAAACAGGATCGAAAGTGGTTTAGCTAAAAGGGGTTTCATCTCTATTGATTTATCACAATTGGTATCAGGCAAGGATATACAAAATTTCATAGATACAATATTCTTAGAGTTTCTCAATCAAAACAAGGTTCTTGGACTAAATACAAGAGACTCTCATTCACAAATACCCCACAATAAAAACTTCCAAAAAATAATAGCTGGCTATATTAATCAAAACATTGAATATTATTACTATAAAGCAAAAAAAACTTATAAACACTTCAAACTTGACCCAAGAGTTTGCGGTGTTTTTTTCCAATATGAAGACACATTTTTATTAGATTCTGAAGAACTCGCAACAGGATTACCTATTAGAATAGGTTGCTATGATATAAACAAGAGATATATAGCTGAAAACCAATTTATAGATGAAGAGGCACTAAAAAAAGAATTTCATTCCCTTGCTAATGGCATTTAATTTTTGAAGGTGTATCTCGGTTACTCTCTATGAGATACACCATAATTAAAACATAAATGGATTTATAGATAATGATAAAATAAAACATTCCATAATAAATATTATAAATGGAAAATTAGATAAAAACTTTGTTTCATTCTTAAAAATATCATTCTAAATGATATATTCCACATACTTAATTGTGATAGTTAATGATTACAAAGGAATACCAATTCCAGCATATTTTGGATTCTATTTAATTCTTACCTCATCTGCTATAGTAATAACAAAGCAATACAGAAGAAGAGGGGAATAGTAAAAACTATAAATGATACAATTCTTTTTCTGGCTGCCGCCTTTGCTTCTATGAAAATGCTTGACATTATAAGTCCAATGTTCCGCTGCCGTTCTTGCTCTCGAAGCAATCTCGTCAAATTTACGAAGAATTTCATTACCAGTAAGATCTTTAACTCGCAAACCAGCCCAATCTTTCAGACGGTTCTCTGCTTTATCAAGCACTGCAAGTGTGTTTGGTTTCGCTGGTTTAGATCTACCCATTAAATGATTTCTGTATTGGGCAAAGATTTCGCTCATTGTGAGTTCTGCTGAATCTAACTCTCTCTTGATTTGATTGGGATTTCTTTTGGTGGCGAGATCATTGTCTGAATCAACTGCCGGGCCGCTTCACGAGCTTGATCGATATTCGGAAAATCAGAAACATTGCCAACTTTTACTTTCAGCACAGAACTTGGTTTCTTAGCCCCAGTCACGGTACGATTACCGGAAGACACTCTTCGCTGGATTACATAGGTTTTTTCGTCAAACTCACCTTAACACCAAACCCCACAGGGGCTTCTCTGTGATCGTCGAAAACAATGTATGATTTCTGTTGTGGGTTAGGTTCGAAAACAACTTTTCCTGTATCACTAAGAACAGGCTTCACACTGATGCTTAACTTATTGATAATAAAAGCTTGATTGAGAGTTGTTTTCAAAGCACCACCACCATTTGTAGCCCAAGAAGGATTGAAAGTAACCTATCACGCGCTGAGCTACAAGTGAGCTACAAATTTGCGGGTTCATGTGAGTTTAACAGGGGTTTAAATGGGACCACATGAGTACTTGAAAGATTATAAAAACGATTAAAATCAATATGAATGAAGACATAGATAAGGATTTATCTAGCCATACTCCCATGATGCAGCAATATTCGGGTAACATGTAAGTAATACCGCACCATCTGAAATTTTACGATATGGTCTTTTTTCTAATAAGGGGTAATATTTACAGTCATTGCCCCTTGAAAACTGGTTCACAGCAATATAGTTAGAAGAGCACCTCGGTCTGAACACCTACAGTGAACTGATCTTTCTTTCTGTCGGGGAAAGTAAAGCGATCAATATCGTTATCAAGAACATGTAGCCAAGTACCGTAAAGGCGTATCTCTGCCCTAGAGTTCAGCATGCTCGTCCCCACTTTGAAGAATACTGCTGTTCATTACTGCCTTTCTTCTGAGTATCTGTTTTATTAGGCGCAAGATACTTACCCGAAAAACTTAATGTTACGCTATCTCCAAGGGATACATAATCAGCATATCTGAAGTTCTAAAAAATTAACTGGTCCGTTTAAGCTGGATGCTCACAACATGAACTCCTTGGGTTGGTTTGATTTCAAATCAGTCTGGAATGAGCCTCCATATTCTTTAAACGAAAAATAGGCATTTCCATCTCTGAAAATGCCTATTGAACAAACGAGGTAAAATGTGAAAAACGGCGGAGATTTGCCGTTATATTTACTGTCAGATTTTGCAGCCGCCCATATCACATGATGAGCCTTCATCCAGTTCGACCATATTTTCCTTCCACACCTGCCGTAGGGCCCCCAAGAAGTGCTCAGTTGGTTGTGCGCCGCTGATAGCGTATTTATTGTTGAAAACATACAATGGTACGCCGTTTGCCCCCATGGCATTTGCAGCTTTCTCATCAGTAGCAATGCTCGCTCGCAGAGTAATATCGCTCAGTGCTGCACTAGCCATCTCTGCAGACATGCCAACTTCAGTCGCGAGCTCAATAAGCGTTTTATAGTCAAAAATAGATCGGCCTTCTTCAACACTTGCCTGAAAAAATCGTTCGATCATTTCATCTCCCAGACCGTCACGGCGTGCGGCGGCAACTAGCGTCAGTGCATCTTCTGTATCACCAAAAAGCATAGAGTCAAAAAGATAGTTCAGGCCTTCCAATTTACCCGCTTCCGAAACCTGAGACATCATGATTTCCGCCTGCTGAAGACTACCAAGCTTACGCTTTAGTGCTTCTTTGTAAGGTAGAGGTACCTTGTTGTCTGCAATCCGAAAGCTGTGATGGCGGACAATAATTTTGTCTTTGTGCTCAAATGCTGTCAGTCCCTTTTCAAAACGTTTTTTAGCGATCCAGCACCATGGACAGACAAGATCGGACCAGACATCAATTTCAATAATAGGGTGCAGCTCTTTCATAAATACCTCTGATTAATTGGTAGTACATTGACTGAAAATTTCTTCTGTATTAACAGGAACAGAAAGTTTTAGAGATCACAAACCAGCTAATGGAATAACCAAGAGTCAGTATTATTTGTTATCTGTACATACAGGCCGTATAACCAGCCCTATTCCAGAAAGTACAGCGATCATGGCTATGCTCATTCTCCAAGTAAGTGTCTCTCCCAGAAATAGAACACCTCCGAGCACGGCGATACAGGGCACACTCAGTTGAACAGTACTGGCAGTAACTGACTCTATTCGTGGCAACAGTGCATACCAGAGGGCATAGGCTCCGGCAGATGCAACAGCTCCAGACAAAATAGCCAGACCAGCGCCAGTAAGGTCGGCACGGACAGAAACGCCAAGAAAATAGGCAATAAGAAGAGAAAACGGCACTGCAAGCACAAAGTTTTTGGCAGTGGCCTGTACTGGGGAAACTGTTGAACGGCCCCTGATTGAATAGGCTGCCCAGGCAAGGCCCGATACTCCCATTAAAACGGCGCTGGCAAGTGGCGGAGCACTTGCTCCGGGGAGTAAAAGCAGAGCCATACCGACAAGCGCTAGTGTCAACCCTGCTGCCCTCGCAATAGTGAATTTCTCTCCCCGCAGGAGACCGTAAATCACCATGGTTAACTGCACCACACCAAAAAGCAGGAGGGCACCGGTTCCTGTATCCAACTGAATATAGGCAACGGAAAAAAAGACGGCATATATCATCAACAGAAAGCTGTTAATCACATTCAAACGAGAATGAACATGACCTACTTTGCGCCGCAAGAAAGGAAGTAGCACAAGAGCGCCGCTAATGAGACGAAGATTACTGAAGCTGACAGGATCAATATGGCCTCCTTTCAGGGCAAGACGACATAATACTGAGTTGGCAGCAAACGCCGTCATGACAATTATCACCTGAAAAACCATTGAACGACTGGGCATTGAGCTAACTCCGCATTGAAACACAAATCAAATATACCTACTAGATGGTAGCCAATCAATATAACAACGAAAATCGATAGCCCCACCTTTTATGATTCAGTAAGAGTGTGATTAAATTCGAATAGAAAAAATACAACGAAGATAATTTCCGTGAGGTTGACTGGAAAGTGGAAAGAAAGCGTAGACGTCGCTCGTTTTCATGCCCTAAATACGCACCATTCGCGCCAGCGCGTGCATATTTAAGGAGTTTAGGCCGGTCTGGATGAGACTCTTAGCACCAAATACATCAGTACTGGTATATATCACCAGAGCTTTCAATTCGTTATGAAACCGGGGTATGCCAACCCGCATCATGAATCCTGACGGGAACGTACTTAAAAAAATTAATGCTGTGACAGGTTTTTCAGACTACCGTAATGCGTTTGAACAGGTCACTACGATACTTATTCCGGTCAAGCAGTATAGGCTCCATTAGCTGTTAATATAAAAAGGATTTGCTCTAGGCTGTCCTCGAAAATATTCGCTTTGTGCGTAGCCCGAGCCACGACACTGGCCCCTTCACAGATATTCAGTATGATGAGTGCCGTTCTATCGGGATCAAGTGATTGTGATACTTCACCGGAGGCGATCCCCACAGAAATAATCCGAGTCAGCCAGTTAATCTGGAAATCGAAGTAGGAAGTCGCCTGTAACTTGATATTGTCAGGCAGATTAGCCAGATCGGCCGAGAGTGCGCAGCACAGTGGTAACAGGTGCGTGCGATAGCCTTCAGCAAAAATTTCCACATAGTCTGTCAGACGATCACGAACCGACGCAGATTTGCTCTCAATACTCGAAAACACCACGCTACTTTCTTCAATAGCCCTAGCTACCACAGCTTCACCAAGGATATCCTTGGTCGCGAAATGATGATGGATACTCGCTTTGGTAATACCGATTTTTTTGGACAAGTCGGCGTAACTAAAAGCCGAATAGCCACGCATACGCATCAGCAGGTTGGCCTCGTTCAGAAGCCTGTCACGAGTCAACAGGGACATTTCAAAACCTCAATATCTATAAGTATGATAAATTTTACATTCCTACATCTCTCCCTACAAGCATTCTTAAAACATCGTCCAGAACGCATACATCCAGGTAGAAAATGTAGTGGTTAATAAAACTGGCCATGGTTTTAGCGTTCTTCCAGAACAATTGTTCTGATTCATTCGGCGTCAGTCTGCCATTATCCTGATGGGGACGGAGCTGACTGTAATAATCATTATTGAATTAATAACTATCAACACTAGGCATTGCTATTAACTAAGTAGTAATCTGAAGTCACAGTTAAATTCGATTAATCGCGAAGATGAAGCCAAATAGCAAAGAAAAACCATTATCATGATTATGGTAGACATAAGGTGAATGGTATTGATAATACATAGACCAACGTCATCCTAGGCATGCTTATACATAACGCTCACAGGCGAACTAAATCAATGATAAAAAAGCTGACCCAGAATGAAAAGCGAAGGTGATTATGGGCGTTAGAGCACATCAGGAAATAAATCGCTCAGGTTCGCCAGAATAGACAAGTCTATAGCCCTCCCCCCTAACAATGATGTTACTTGTCAGCTCAAAAAAACAAATACATTTATTTTATACGGGAAAATGTAAATTTCGCATAATTTTAAAATGTAAATGGTGTGATTAAATCATCTAATCAAGAACTTTCTGCTTTTTAAATGGGCATACGTCTGTCAATTTTTTCTCCGCTATAGAGCCAGAGATATCGGGAAATTGCGATAAGTTTTCATCAGGAACCGAGTCTCCCCACTCTTTCATGGCTTCCAGAACAGTGTTCAATTTTTTTCCCATGTCAGTAAGCTCGTATATTACTCTTGGTGGTGTTTCAGCAAAAGCAGTGCGCGTAACTAGGCAATGCTTTTCAAATTTTTTTAAGCGATTGGTTAGTGTATGGGCACTGATACCGGGGAGTGCGTCACGTAGCTGGGTAAACCTCTTGGGCCCAGTAAGGAGCTCACGAACGATGAGTGTTGCCCAAGGGCCGTCCAGCAATTCTAAAAAACGAGCAACACCACAGCATGGTTTTTTTTGATTTCCCACTTAAAAATCTCCATTAGTGCATTTGACGTAACTGATGCAATCATAGCACTATCATAAATTCCAAACACTACTGATAAGGTATGATTTATGAAATTTATCATTCATGGCGCAACAGGTGCTCAAGGTGCTCCATTATATAATATGTTGATTGCAGAAGGGAAAAATGCGGTTGCTGCTGTACGTAACCCTGCAGATATCGCAAACGGGCAAGCGGTAGCAGTAGATATGTCATCCGTAGATTCTCTTGTTAAGGCGTACACAGGTGCTGATGGTGTGTTCGTTCATTTACCATTAGGGTCAGAAGACCAGCGTCTTCATTATGCACACACTATCGCCGAAGCTGTTGGTAAGGCGCGACCAAAACGAGTGGTTATTTCCACAAGTGGCTGGAAACTGGAAAGCAGCAGCGATAATAGGGCTTTGCCTGCATTGGTGAGTGGGATTGAAAATACTGGCATTTCTTTAGCTATCGTTGCCCCCGTTCAATACCTTGAAAACTTATTGCTGCCGATTGTCACTGAAGCAGTAAAACAGGAACATAAACTACCTTACCCACTCAGGGATGACTTTCCTGTTTCATGGTGTTCCCATCTGGATATAGCAGATGTTGCAGCAGCCTTGCTGACTAATTTTTCATTAACAGGTGTTATCAGTGTAGGTATATTGCCAGCCGTCACTGGTACAGAATTAGCTTTGGCTTTTTCCAATCACTATGGTTATGAAGTTAAATATGAAAGCCAGACACCGGAAGAATTCGGTAAAAAGCTATCAGTATTATTTGGAGAAGCAGCTGCTGCTGAAGTCGCCGCTGCTTATGAGGCAAAAGCTAAAACAAAAAATGCTGCAATTGATCAAAAAACAAGTTCACAGGAACGACTAGGCTTACCAATTCGAACTGTTGAAAAATGGTTGAATGATATTGGAGCATAGACTATTAATGATAGTATCCTTATAAAAACCGAATGTATATTTATACTTATATGGCATATTCTTCAGAAAAAATATGTTATATAAAGAGGTATTGATTTAGTAGTGATATTTCTTATGATAGTATCACTACTTATTCATACAATTTCTATTAATAAAATACGTCTTATGTCTTAACACACCATAAAATGCACCTTTCAAGGGACTCAATGAAAATCGCTTCAGCCAATCCGATCTCACGCGATTTGGTGTAACACTGCGCGAAAACGGCGACGAAAAACTCGGTTTCAGCTTAATACGCAGCCCATCACCTTATCATTTATCACCGTTCATGATGCTTGTTGCCAGCGATCATCACTACACGCAATGGGATGAGATGATGATAAATTTGGCTATATGTCTCCTGAGATACCTTGACGATCCGAAACTCCTTATTAGTTTCGCAAAAGGAGGGACTCAATTACACCCTTACTTCAGAAACATAATTCCCGAAAAAATTGCTTCGTATGCATAGGCTTAGCCGATCAGCGTAGTCGGGCTGACGACTTTGCTTGCTAGGAAGCCTAAAGAGGGAATCAGAAAAGAGTTAAGGCAGGTCATTCCTGCCCTTAGAGAAATATCAGATGAGTGTAAGGAGCGTTTTCAGTAATACTGGAGCAGTTGATTTGGGAATACACGCTTAACGTGGCTTAAGTACTGATCCCAGTCCGAACAGATTAATTCAATGTCAAGTGTAACGATCTCCTCACAGCCTTCCCCCATGTTACTCGAACGATTTACAGACTCAATGCATAGAGCATCGTAGAGCTTTATCAGGGTTGGGCAGGCAACGTAATCATTGAACCGGGCCTGTGCTTCTTCGAGTGTATGCCACAATGGGATGCCGTACTGATGCCTTGTATATGGTGGTGCAGATCCGAAACGGCTTTCCCCGTCCCGAAGATAGTGCGACAGCAACGCCAAATCAAGGACTGGCACCCCGTTAAACGGATATCCCGCGTGAAACTGCCCGTTGATTATCACTATCGGGATCACATCGATGCCATCTTCGTTTACAAGGTGTGGATAATAATCTCGGCAAAAACGCTTGAGATTACGCTGCACAAATGCAGCTTTGCGGGTAGCCTGCTCCGCTTTATGTTTCAGCCCGTTCTTATCATAAACCTCATTGTGATAATCCAGAGGAGTGATAGATTTTCTGCTGCTGCGCGCCTCGACCACTACCAGCAGTTTCCCAAACGTGAAAGTCAGATCTATTTCTTCTTTACCTTCTTCATACTCAATTTCTACAGATTCCGTAAAGCGCAGTTGCTCCTTCATCACGGGATTTTCATCCCGGCATTCTTTAAGCACCTGCACCAGATGCATCTCAAACAGCTTTCCGCGGCGTGTATCACTGGGGTCGATTTTACTCAGCCAGCAATCAACGTTCCGGGGCAGACTGGCCGTCAGAAGCGCGCTCAGCGGAAATACATATTTATTTTCGAGAGGTATCAGCGGCTGCACCCATAGATCCTCTTGCAGTTTACTCCCCTGCCAGGTCAGTAGACCTAAGGCTACTACAATCTCTTCAAGGCTGTTACCGGTGCAAACGCAGAGCATCTCTCTAAGGTTAGCGCTGTCGAACTCGGGTGCAAGAGCGATTAACGCATCCCAGTTCCTGATGTACTTATCTGTATGCAGGGATTGATCTAGTTGTACTGCCAGCACTGACAGATGCAGCCAGACGTCCAGTACACTCTGCAGAGTACGCTCTAAGCCCGGCTCCTGCTTTTGCTTCAGCAGCGGCTTAAGATGGTCTTCAATCTGGTAGTAAATGGAATGAGGCTGAAACTTCGCGAACGACTTGGCTTTCTCAGATAGCAAATGCCAAGGCATTGACCTCAGAGGCTTTCCCTGTTCATAAAAGAGATATGTCGCCCACCGGGGTTCAGTTGATATCACATCCTGTATAAAGCGAGCCTCATGCATGGATGTGACAATGTAATGTTCAGTTCGAAAGTCAGCGACAGTCTTCATTCGGTGATAGTCAGTTCGCTGATAAAAGAACACGCATCCCGGCTGGTGGTTAAACAGCGCGTGTCCGTAAAGTAGCTCCTGCCAGAGCGAAGAAAAATTATGATAGAACTGAGACAGCGTCATTTCACGGAGGAATACATCCAAGCGGGATAAGCTTTCCGGGTTACCATCAGGAAAGAGTTTGTGCATGCAATCCCTGTCACGCATCAGCTCAAACAGTGGCCATCTCAGGCTATCAAGACGGTGCATAATAACGTTGTTGGCACTGACGGGGTCACTCTCCCCAACCATTGCAGTTTTACTGATCAGCATCTGTTCTATGGCAAGGGTATCGTGAGCAGCATGTTTTTTATCCTGCTCATCCATTACCTGCCAAAAAGCATAATTTGCACCGGCAATATGCGCTCTAATCATCTCCTGGTAAGGGGGCCTGTTTCCTTCTTCAAAACTGAACTGGTTGCGAGTGTTTTTCACTTTGTGAAAGTTATTGTTAAGCCAGGTCACCCCGGAAATGTACCCGATGGATTCGGTATCCCGCGGGCCTGTCTTGTCAAGAAATTGCAGCCACTGTTCTTGGCTAAATTCATCCAGTCGCCCAGGGTGGAACAATTTTCTGCTACGCGCTGCTTTAATCAGCGGATGGGTCGGCTTCATCTTTTCGCCCTGTCATGAAGAGTGCCTCAGACACTCCTGATTTATCTGTCTGCCAAGCTTATAAAATACCAGCGCGAAAAAATGGATTCGCTATGCCCATAATCCCCCACCATTTTGATGAATTTTCTATCAGCGAAAACAATCAATGCTTTTAAACAGGTAGTCATCGCGTTAATACTTACATTTTGCCTTCAAACCTTTAACTGTCAGGTCCGAACCACATCCCTGACGGTTCAGCAGAGCTGCCAGCTTGCCTGTTAACGCACTTGGGCTTACGACCCAGCCCTACCTGGGAGCCGGAGAGTGCCATCAGGGTTGTGACTGCCAGAAGCGGATGTTGCTAGTATCAATCTGTGCTAATCAATGGGGGAGCAGGTCACTTCTACTGAGAAAAGTGAGATAATACATGACAACAATCCAGTTTTTTATCTAAATAGCTGATCCTAATATCGCTACACTTTTACCTGACCGTGCTTCCTGCCAGGGAATGGACTTACCGTTTTCATAAAGTGGCGTGCTTTGTTCAGTAATTGCCACATCGAACGACAGCTATGATTTCTGGTTATTGTGTCGTGTAATGCCTGCCATAACCGTTCTACGTGGTTCACCCACGGTGAGTAGATTGGTTGATAAATAACAATAAATTTTGGGTTCTTCTTCAGCCAACGCCGCGTTTCACGACTTTTATGGATGATGTAGTTATCAACGATCAGCGTGATCGTTTTTGCTCGCCGGTACGTGCTTTTTAGATGTTTTAACAAGCTGATAAATAACCCCGAGTTTTTACTACTGCTGCCGACGTAACTGACTTTTCCTGTGCCGCCGTGCAACGCGCCAGCCAGATAATATTTTTCGTTTTTCCCTGGCGTAACAACTCGCTTTTGTTGACCGCGTAGCTGCCAGTCAGCACCTATTTTGGGGTTGAGATGGATATCGACCTCATCCTCGTAAAACACGGGATGTTCGACGCTACACTCGCTTAGCGCCTCGGCGATAGCGGCCATTTTCTCTTCTTTATACATACGGGTCGCGAATACGCAGCGCGGGGGCCGCTCTTCGCCAGACAAGTCCAGCAGAGGGAAGCCAGCGGCGAACGGTTGAAGCATGCAAACAGCACCCGGTTATCTCGTTGATTTTTATTGCTAACAGTTCAGTACTCCAGCGAGAACGCTGATAACCAAAATCTTCCGGCGAATGCTTAATCAGTTGACGCAACAGCACACAAATGTGCTCAAACGGCCAGCGTCGCCCACGACCTGAGGGTAATGATTTCTGGCCTTCCAGCACGTAAAGTGTGAACCAATTAATCCAGCGCCCCAGCGATGAACGTGCGCAGCAAAGCGTTTTGGCAACGTCACATATCTTGTCCCCACGATGAAGCATCAACATCGCGGTGAGTCTGCGGGCATGGTTTTTATCACATGTTTTATGGATGGTTTTTTGCATCAGACACCTTTCGGCGTCGGGTATCGGTGCTATGATCGGCATGACTCAGTCCGGTTGGTGATTTGGGATATTCAGCGATTGATCAGATCGCTTAAATCGTACTGAGTTCCCTTCTGTTGATCTACTATTTGGAACAGCTATTTAGGTCATCGTCAGCTAACTTGTTCCGAAGGATTTCTCTCTGAAAATATGCTTGATTACCAGATTATTATGGGGATCCCCCATGCTCGATTAATCATTCTTTTCTCCTCGTAGCCTAATGCTTAATAGAAGATGCGCCAAGTTGAACTTACCAAGCGCACCGAAATTAATATTAAAACTACTGAATTTAACACATCACCTTGATGTTTCTGCATCAATCAACCTTCAGTGTCGAATTAAAAAACTCATGTTTTTCATCATGGTACCCTGCGTAGGATGGAATGTCATCATATGACCCAGAATTGATGACTGAGAAGTAAGAACATAAGACACCATATTTTTGATTCAACTCTTTGGCAACAATACGTGCAAACTCTTCCTGTTGGGATAAATTTAAGTTAATCAATGCCCTACAACCCAAATCCAAAAGATAACGCCCCTCTTTACTAACCGAAACGCTACCATATTCCAGTAATGCCCTCGTTAACTCAGACTTGTTATCTAGTAACCAAACCCAAGCCCGTCCAATTTCTCGATTGTGTGAGTTACAGTTTGATAAATATTTTTTTAACTCAGAAGAAATAATAGTGTTTACATCACAACCAAACTTATCAACAACTGGTTGTGAAAGATTAAAGAATTCATCAATATTTAGTAAGTTCTGATTAATGTAATGAGACAAGGAGGCGGGATCGACAATATCTAGGTATGAAGAAAGATTTTCAGTTGAAATAATAAAAGTAAACGAATCTCTTGATAGTAAGTTTCTATCAATTAATGTCAACAAATCATTGAGGATGTATTTTACATCATGATTATTAGGGACTATTACTCCAGCACCTTTGAGATTTACATACTCTAACTCAAGCCCTGGGGTGTTATTAAAATCACTATGGCGACCATCTTCTTTAATTTCAGTTTCATAGTCATCCATGTTACCACGAAATGGCCAGCGCCACTCCCTTTCATGTGTCCAATCTATAGATCCAGGTGCATATGTAACATATCTATACTGCTCATTTAATGGGAGAAGGCCAGGGGCAATAATACGTTTATTCCCACCATATCCAGAAGGGAGGCTCAAACCAAAACCATCCAAGCCATAAATTACGGGTCTAGCCCCGATATTGAACATATCAGCTTTAGGTAGAAGCAAGGCATATAAACCTATATTTTCGCCCTTGCTTAATCTATCTGCGCTGGTTTTGACGAAGGCAGAAATGGGCATATCAGTAAAGCACACCGCTGGTGATTCACCATAAATTGTACGTACACCACCTCGAAAGGACCATGAGGCACTAATCTTAGAATGCCTAATGGCACAACGAAGTAAAAAACGTGCATCAAGATAATCTGAGTGAGCTAGGTTATTGAATCCACAATGCTCGGGAAAGTGAATGTAGTTCTTTCCTCGCAAATCAACATCACGGTAAAAGTGAATAAGATAATCAGAAAGGTCAAATCGAATATTATTTTTCATTTATAACCAACTCCATATGATGGTTAACAATTTATTAGTTCCCCCAAATGGGACAATCAACCCCGAAACAGAAAGCGAGAGTCAGTACCACTTACTCTGATTCGATATTGGCATAACATTACTTCGTCTCTAGGATGACGTTCCCGGCAGTATGTGCATGCCTACAGTTAATACCTCTATTTGGCCCCCGGACAGAAGGCTTCGAAGCGAAGCCCTTCTTCTTTTCCGATGAGATCCCGAACAAGATCCTCAAAGTCCGTGGATGAGTGATTTCTGACGTCGTAACTCATGTAGCGCCTCCGTTCGCAATATCAGTGTTGCTAGTACTCGAAGCAATCTGATGAACATGAATACTCTTGTGAATATGTTGGTGATTCACGTAATAACTGTGCAGATTGTGCGCCTTGTTTGACCGGTAATGGAAACCACGCTCACCCCACATAAGCCATACCAATACCTTGCCGGATTGCATTAAATAGTGGTCAAGAAGATCACGTCGCAGATAGCTGATAGAACCACTGACCTCTTCTCCATATTTACCAACTTTGCGGTACAGCGATGCCGCACCTGCAGCATCGTGCAAATCCCATTTGTTTGTACGGTACCTGAGATTCAAAGCCTCACAAAGTTGCTTTGAAGGCAGGCTAGCCCCGCTGCTTTGGTTCTCTTTGCTATGGTAGCTCTCCCAGTTGTAGTTCTGCACGGTAGTCTCTACCGCGACGCCACTGCCTGACCATCTGTCAGAGGAAACCATATTTTCAAAGCTATCATCCTCTTGCTCGCCAGTGGCTAGTAAACCCGGTATTGACGAGAATGGCATCTCACCCGCATAGGTGTAGTAGTTGTCAGGAACATCAGGAATGGCGCTGTTGCCAGGGTATTCAAGACCAGAAAATAATGTGTATAGGTGGTCAATTTCTTGGCTGTCTACAAATACCCCTCGTAGGAAAGTGAAGATCTGTCTGTCATCCGTGGGAGCATTCTGCTCAATAAAACCGTCAAGAAGGATCCACGGTCCTGCCATACCATCAACTTCTGTGAGTTCAAGGATGCTTAGATAGTCAGGTTTCAGACCTCTTACAATCCAATCGCCAGCATCTGTCAACTGATCGTTGAATAAGGCAGGTAGTGGCAAATCAATGCTCTCAGCCTCTAGTGGGAACGTTGGGTCTATATCTGCATCTGATGGGCGAGAGCTGCGGTTCTCGGAAAGAAGACCTTGCGCGTATCGTATTCCCCACATCTCGAAGTAAGCTATCCAGCCGTACTTTTTCCCATATCGATCGATTTTGTATTTGTCTTCTCCCATGCGAGGGCCGGAGTTCATTTGCCGGTCAATGGATTCGAATTGCTCGGGATCATATCCAAGCACCAACATTCGTGAAACAATTGCTGGCAGCACTCGTTGATATTCTGGGTTGCTATCATCGTAGTTCCAGCGATCTGGAATCAGTCTCCCTATCGTGTAGTTGCCGAAATCCATTTGAATCGCTGCGTTTTTTGCACGTTTGATCACTGCCAAGTCGTAATGCGGCAAGACATCAAACGGATTAGGCAGACGGCTAAACGGAGGAAGCAGGTGCTTTGCCTCGTCCTCAGACAAGCAAGCCGGATCAACCATCCTTGCAATGGCAATGGTTCCCAGGCAGTACTGCTGATATAAGGCATGCCAAGTAGAATGCGATCCGCCAGGTGCGAACATCGATTCATAAATCTCACGAGCAACTTGGGGTAGCGCTTCACGCATCTCCACAGCATTAATATCCGACCAAGTGGTTAAAGCCGCACCGTAGGATGCGGCGAACATTCGCTCGGGGACATATTGGTCTGAAACTGCAATCGACTCGACAGCCAGCCGAAAAAACTCTCTTGGCCGCTTGACTGCGAATTCATACAAGACCCTGGTGGCCAAGTCGCGCAGGCTTCTGATCGTTGATGTCATCGTCCACATCACCCATCGTGCCCGACGAATATCTCGCTCGTCCAGAACACTCGATTTCCATCGGGAAGACAGGAAATTAAAGTCATCTTCAATTTCCTTAGATCTCTCTCTAACCCACTCAGACCAGAACAGATCTCGCTGCGTATTGGGCATGGCCAAGAGCACGCCATGTGTGAAATCCATATCAAACGGATGCGCTCTTGCTGCCCTGGTGCTCCAAAGCCTCTTGAAGGCTAATCGTGCAAACGGCTTCGATTCCTGCATCGCGCATGCAAACCGTTCAGCCGTTTCCCTGCTGATGTGACGTGGGTCGGATTGTGCCGTCAACAACAGAGCGTTCATGATTAGATTCTCATCTAGCAAGTCTTGCCAAAGCGAGCGGCGGCCACGATGTTGCGGATACAGGCCCACCAAAGCCCGAAACACATCATAGGCAAAAGTGTGTGACCCAGACTCACGGAATTGAAACTGCGCAAGTCCCTCGTTGCTTTGCAGCAAATGCACCAAGTCAAGTTTAGCAAGCAGGTGATGCGCCATCATATGTCCGGCCATCAGGTCGTATGAAAACGCGATGCCCTGGAAGCCTTCTCCAGAAGTCGTTCGAACGAGTACGCCTTCGGACTCCAGCGCGCGAATGATGCTGACGTCCCAACGGCCTACGTCTCCAACTGCCGCCCGTGCCGTTTGGAACTCCACGCTTCTTGCGTTGCCATCCCAAAGGAGCCCCGCGATCGTCAGTAGTACATCTTGCACTTCTTCCTGATAGATACGATGCGCCGCTGGTGAAAGCTCAGCAATTCGTGCCGCGACCTTGTCGAAGTGCGCATCGAATAGGCTTGTAAGCGAACTGGGCAGCGCTTCCACCCCGACAAGGTGCTGGTGCCGAGGATTCGCCACCTCACAGAAGATTTTCAGCGTCAATGGATGCTGCAAGAACTCGATTGGTAGATCCGCGTCAGTGGCATCGATCTTGTAGTACTCAAAGTACTTCTCAATGGCCTTCTGCGGGGCTTCTTGGAATCCGTTGTGCTCAACTAGAGGAAAGTCCTCTGGCAGGCACATCGGCGCGAACTCATTACGTAGAGTGACAACCAGCAAAACATACGGAAAGCCCTCCAGAAACTCTTGCGCTCGGGCGAGTTCATCTCTCCAGTTTCTTGGATCTTCTGCTTCATTCAGACCGTCAATGAATATAGGGATGCGTTTGCCCGCGCGTTGACCTGCTGCATCAACGGCCTCAACCAATCGGTCGAAGCTTTCCGCAGGTCTGCCAGATATTTTGAAAGCAGACACAAGATCGTCAAGATCCTGGCCTAAGTGAAGGTTCTTGCCCAGTAGCAAAATACCACCGGAGAAATCTCCATCTGGCTCCGTCACCTTAACGGCAAGCTCGGATTTTCCTTCTCCTGCAGCTGCAAGAACGGCTACGGCTCGAACGCTGATCGATTGTTCCAGGCTGAGCATCACCGATGAAAGTGCATGGATATCCGCAACCAGATTTGCGGTTAACGGTGCTCCATCTGAACGAGCTCCTCGCAACTTCGAGAGTAGCCTGTCATAGCGCACCGGTTGAGGAGGATTGGCAGCCAACATATTTTTTATGGCGTCGAAGTCACCGCTGCCAAGTGCTGTGTGCAGGTCATCTAATAGATCAGCCGATTCGTTGGCTCTAGCCAAGAGTGAGTCAACTTCGGCTTTGAGTTCAGCTTTGAGTTGACCTGTTAATGAAGCAATATCCGAGCAATTTATCTTAAGGGAACTGGCGAGCGTCTCTAACGATTTCCATACACTTTGGGCACCCAAATGCCTAAGAATCTTCTCCTCGGCTGCAACGGCAACATGAACTTCTGGTTGGTAACGGCGTTTGAACGGAGCTGCAGCGAGCTTATGCTGCTCAGCAAGTAACGCTGGTGTCAGAACAAGCTCACCGAAGTAAGTCTCTCGAAATAGTGCTCCAGGCCCGACGAGAAGTTCCTCTATATCCTCAGCAGTCAGCAGTTCCAACTTAAGTTCAGGGAAACTATCTTTCTCCAGTGCGAAAAACCACTCTTGGTCATCTTTTGTCAGAGTGTGGCGTGTCCAAAGTTTCCAATTAGTTACACCTGGGACATATTTGCGTGTCTTTTCGATACCCTCGACGATTATCTTGCGGCGTTGGGCTCCCAAACCTTGTCCATTTGCCAGTTCATACCATTTGCATTGCCAACCAATCCAGTGCGGTGGTGCTCCGAGAGCACAAGATTCGGTCAACTCAAGGTGGAATTCTACGCCAGGCTGGTTTGCGAGTTGCTTGAAGCGTCCGAAACATCCGTAATGTCGACGCACCAAAGCACGGCAAAGTTTCTCAAAATTTTCATCTGCTGCACCGGGTAAGTTGCTGAATACATCCCAATTTGCTTCAGGCATCGGCATTTCCCTATTAGTTTGCGCCGTCGGAATCGGACGGATAGTCATGCGCTGAGAAAACTTCAACCTTTGCCCCGGCTTCGATAAACAGTTTCACGAACGCGGATACCTCTGCCTCATCAGTCGTTATTTTTATTCTATCGCCTTCACGACTTAGATTATGATCCGACACGAATTGGCCAAGATCAGTTGGTCCTAAAATGTTGAGTTTTAAACTGCAAAGTAACGAGAGCATCTCGTCTGAAAATCGTTGATTCTTTGGCTCATCAAAAGATATAGAGTAACAATCATCTTTCTCAGCTTGAGTTCTGAGCTTGCTAATATCCTTCTCGACCTTCTCTGCATCTTGCTCTAGCTTGAATTTTCCGATGAGAACTAAGTTCATCGAATGCTCAGAACCATATCCATTCCATATTTTCATTACTGTGCCCCTTATTTAATCTCTAAGGTATTTCGAAGTCGCTTAAGCGCTGACAGAACACCGGTTTCGCCAATATCCATACCTGTGGTTGAATAAGAATTCATGCGCAATATGCCGGAAGCGTCTATGTGCGCGTAGGCCCGAAGGCCAGTCTCATTAGGAAGAGGATCGCATATGGGTAGTACTGACGCTCCCACCTCACTTACTGCAAGGCGAACCTCTCCTCTATAGTTGGAGACCCAGCTCTTAAGCTCTCGGCCGACCACTTCATCCATACTTGCGACCGCGTTCGTTGCTTGCTGAGGCAACAACAGCAATTCACTAGCTCCAAACTGTTGCGCTAGCTCAGTTACTACATCAAGTTCAAAGACTGTACGTTCGTTTATCACGACATTGATTCCAAAGGGTGACAATGTTGCAATCGATTCAATTCCCTTAAGTAGATTGGTAAATGGTTTTCCACGCAGTTCTTCGTAGGTACGGCCAGTCCCATCAACGCTAATACGCGCGAAGTGAATAGAACCTTTGAGGTGTTTAACTAATCGTTGTGTCAAACGATGGCCATGAGTCGTGAATGTCACAGCAAGTTGAGTCTCCTCCGTAGCCCGTTTGCATATTTCGACGAAATCAGGATGGAGCGTTGGTTCCCCTCCACCAAATCCGATACCGAGGCATCCTTCAGTATCCAATTCTTTCAACCAGCTAAGCACTTGCTCAGTATGCAGCACAGCCTTGTGTTTAGGCGCAAAACAGTGTGCACAGTGGAGATCGCAAAGATTGGTGAGTGCTACTGAGACTTGACGGGGAGACATCGACCAAACCGTCTCCTGAGAGTGCAATTCGTCTAAGAGGATGTTCAAACCTGTATTTCGATCGAAGAAATGCACTCCGTTTGGCCCGATTCTGGACTTCATAACACCAAGTTCCCCGATGATTAAGGATAGCGTTGCATCGACCCGTTGAACTCACAGCCATAGCTGTCGGTCAAGTATCTGGCATGCGGCATGTGAGGTGAGAATCTCTGGCTGATGGACAGAAAACCCGGACTGTCCAAGTAGCACATGGAGTTAAACAAGAAGCGTAAAAAGGCCTCTGATACTGTATGTCATTTTTTGAATTTGTCACTACACATATCATCGATAAAGTTTGCAGTGTAATTACTTGCATCACTCTTCAAGTAAGTAAGAACGCAATCTTCGTAGGTACCAGGAGCCGTAAGATATTTATAACTTAGGCAGAGTATGAAAATGAAAAGGCAGAGAACGACTGCATATAGAAAACTCTTACCGGTGAAAGATACTGTCATAAAAAGCCCGCCTTCCAATTAATATCCAGAAATAGTGTACCCATTAGCAGGCTAAAATATCTGATTTGTAAGCTGATGCGTTGAGATTTTTCAAAGGCCGTCAGCTTCTAGATCTCCCTGGTTAAGGGAAATCGCCGAGACACACGTTCGCTAAGGTGTGCAGCCTTCTGCGGCGTGAAGGATGGCTGATAAATCACAAGAAAACCCACCGGGTTTACTGCCAGGAAGGGCTGAACCTGCTGAGAAAGCGCCCCCGGCGTCATGTCACGGCCAGGCACAGATGCTCGCGACCGGAAGTCAGTAAAACAGACCAGTGCTGGATCATGGATTTCGTTGCTGATAATCTGTTCAACTTACGGGACACACCCTAGCAAAACTCAATTGATGTGTTGCCCTGAGCGGTCTTACAACCGCCTCGGCTATATACCCTATGACCTTCGAATTAATCAGATCTCAGTATAGATGGATCAAAAACAACTATCTCATTCGAATTTTTTTTCACGCCACAGGGCAAAACACCTGTTTTGAAAATATCAAAAAGCTCCTCGAGTTTATTTTTAACTCTCTCCCCCTTCAGATATCGCTGCACACTAACCATCATTAAAATATAATTACACTCATCATCTACTTCTTTAATAAATTTATCATATTCAGAATTATCAGCCAGCCCTGCCTTTTTCCTCAAAAGATACTCTTTCCTTTTTCTTATTGTTTCTTTTAGAGTATCATTGCCCTCAGATCTGATAGCCTTGGTTATATCCTCTTGCGCCAGATTATAGTTTTTGTCCAGTATCAGATCAGATACCTGACCGGAAAAAAAATCACCCCAAATACAATAATCCGAAGGTACATCTTGGCTAAAAAACAATCTTAAAGCATCATTTTTTTCCGTAATCATACTATATTCAGACAAGGCTATTTTAGAACCTGATAAAAACAAGGGGTTCTTAAAAAATCTAATAGGCTCCATATAAAATTCAGCTTTATCATTCATTTTATCACCTTAATATGTTTTGCCATAACTCAAATACCCTCTGCCTACCTACTTGACCTATGTCCTTACCAAAGATGTCAGCATTCCACATATCTTTAGACCGAATAGGCATACCATCCATCATTCCTTTTTTTGCTGCATTTTGGATCTGAGCCACTTGCTTTGAAATAGAACTCACAGATTGATTAAGATCTATTCTATCTAAAGCTCCGCGTATAGCATCTGTATATCCATGATGGTTACCCTGATGCCTCGCCATAGCACTCACACCGTCATCCACTTTCCGAAGAAAAATACCATTATTAGCATTATCAATATAATAGTTAATTTTCTTCAACGCAGGATGATTAGCTAGTTCCTTGGGTATTACATGGTGTGCCTGATAGCCACTCCATTTACTAGAACGAGGCAATCCCATCCCCTGCATCATGTTCTTACCAAGAGTGGTAGAGCATCCAGCCAATCCAAACGGATCAATCCAATCAACTGGGTTATGAACATATCCATAATTATTATCACCACCCAAAATACTGATCGGGTCAGGGGAAATATAACAACCACCACTTGGATCATAATAACGGAACCTGTTATAGCATAAGCTACTTTCAACGTCACGGTACTGCCCCGCAAATGCCAGTCCCGGATCAAGACTTTCAGTATTATCTGTATAACGCTGGCCCCATAAGTTGGTGCGCGGAGCCTGCCAGCGAAGCTCGCCTTGCGGGTTAAAGACTGCCTGCGGTTCACCATTATGGCCGCTGGTTACAAAATCCGTTTCCCAGTTCCCCTCCACAGTTTGGCGCTGCTGCACCAACAGCTCCCAGCCGTTATGCACCCAGTGACGGCGGCTGACAATCTGGTTGTCACGATGATGTCGCACTTCGGCAATCTGGTCGCCATCCCACAGGTAGCGGAATTCGTCCTGCGTTTGCTCACAGCGTTTGCCAATGCGCCGCCCGAACGCGTCGTAGTTGTAGAGCCAGCGTTCGCCGTTCGGTGTGTCGACTACCCGTAACTGATTACGGCTGTCCCAGCGGTAGTGCCATACCTGCGGCCGATAACCCGGCTGTACCACCTGTTTGCGTATCAGCCTTCCGGCCTTGTCGTACTGGTAGTGAGTGTTGTCCTGTTGGGTCAGTCGTCCGGCCTGCCATTCGGTCAGCCTTGTCGTGTCCTGCGGCAGCCCGTTACGGGTGTAGCGGTATTGTTCTTCGGTGTTAACAGTGCGACCCGCGCCACCGCTCAGCACAGACAGTACCCGCCCGCTGGCATCGAGTTGATAGCCTGCTGCCTCGCGGTTACGCCGGGTGCCGGTCAGGTTGCCCGCGCCGTCGTACAGGTATTCCCGGGTCTGTACCGGTTGCAACCGACCGTCAGCCGTCTGGCCGCTCATTTCCCGTGTCAGCCAGCCCATGACATCGTATTCACGTTGCTGCGTAAAACCGCCCTTGCTCTGGCGAGTAGATTCACGTCCAGTAGCATCATAAGCCAGCGTCAGTTCCGCGCCGTCCGGTAACTGTATCTGGCGCAGTTCACCCGTCGCGCTATAACAGAAGGAACTGGTCAGTGCCGCGCTGTCTTCTTCACCTTCCCAGAACAGGCTGCGGGTAACGGTGTGCGATGCGTCCTGATAGCGGCGTCGGATTACCGAACCGCTGTTGTGCTCCTCTACCACACGGTCGCGCTCGTCATACGACAACTGGATATGACTGGTCGCGGACGTGACTTCAGTCAGCCGGCCTGTCGCATCGTAGCGATAGTGCAGCATATCGTCTGGTGCCGTTTCTTTTATCAGTAATCCGCACCCGTCGTACAGGAAGTGGCGGGTTTCTCCTTCGCCATTGCGAACGGTGATGCAGTGGCCGTCTTCGTCATAGCCGTAGTGGGTCTCCGTACCCGCCATGTCCCGTTCGCGGATAACCCGCGCATCGGCATCCAGCCACCATTGCCACTGGTTACCGTCCGGTGCCGTGACGCACACCAGTTGCTGACTTTCCTTGTCGTACTCGTACTGCCAGGTGCGACCTGCCGCATCGATACGTGACGTCAGCAAATCAAACGCGCCATAGGTTTGTCGCCACACCGCACCGTTACCGTCGGTATAGTTCAGCAGGTTGTTGTGTTTATCGTACTGGCGCTGCTCTTGCTTGTCGTCCGGGCGCAGTAGTTGCTCCGGTAGCTTCCAGCTTGCACGACGATAACCCAGCCGATAGGTTGAGCCATCCGGGCGTGTCCAGGTGGTCAGCCTGTCCTGCTGGTCATAACGCAGTTGCTGGGTACGGGACTCCGCATCCGTGGCACTCAGCAGGCGCTGACGGTGGTCGTAAAACAGGCTGGCCTGTACCTGACCGTTATGGTCGCTGACTTCAGTCAGCAGGCCGTAGCGATTCCAGGCAAAACGCACTTCGCTGTTGTCCGGTCCGGTCAGGCTCTGCGGGTTGCCCTTGCTGTCGTACTGCCAGGCCCAGTGGCGCCCGAGTGGGTCAGTAATACCGATAAGCCGCTCATGGTCGTCGTAGGCGTACTGCCATTGGTGGCCGCTGCCGTCGGTGAAGGTGCTGACCAGTCCGGTATCATCCAGATAGGCAAATTCCACCACCCGGCCCGCCGGGGAGATTTCCCGCAGCAGGTTGCCCGCATCGTCATACTCATAGCGGGTGATATGGCCGAGCGGGGATGTCTCCCACGCCATCAGGTGTAGGTCATTGAAGCCATATTCACTGCGTTGGCCTAGCCCGTCAGTCATCACCACACGGTCGGCCAGGTAATCAAATTTCGCCGTCAGGTAGCCGTCGGCACAGGTGGTGTAGATGCACCTGCCTTGATGGTCATACTCATAACACGCCCAGGTTTTGTCGTTGTCGTGCCAACGAGTCAGACGATGATGGTTGTCATACTCGTAGAACAGGTGATAAGCATGAGCGGCATCTGCCTCGACCAGTCGGCCTTGCTCATCCTGACGGTATTCGGCCAGCACGGTTTTCTGGCCACCGTCAATGCGCTGCACCTGGCGCAGAAATTCCCCCTGCCACACCAGTAGCAGTTCGATGCCGTCGCTGTGCTGTATCTTGCGCAGGTAGCCTTTGGGGTCGCGGAGAAAATCGATTCGGTTCTGGTGGTTGTCGGTAATCGCTGACAACAGCAACTCGTCACCCTGTTTGACGGTAAAGGCACGCCAGGTCTGACTATCGCGGTGCCACAGGTGAAAACCGTTATGCCGTCGCAGCAGCTTGAATTCGGGGTATTCGGCGCAGTACACCACGGTGGCACCGAGCCCGAAGGTGAAATCAATATCATAGCCCTGTGCCAGCGTGATAGTGACATGGATGCCGCCATCATCCTGACTGACGGTAGCGACCTCGCTCCAGCTATCCTGCCAGCCACGGCCTAACAACCCAACATGTGAAGAAGCAGTACGATAGGTGCGTTCGAACACCAGCCGGATAGTCTGCCCCAGCGCCAGGTCGATACGATTTTCAATCACTTCACCGCTGGCAATATAAACCGGATCAGCCTTGAAAGCCGCTTTAGCATGAGAAAAACGGGCCAATCCTTTGCTGCGAATAAATGCTGTAGTCGCACAGCGTGTCTTTTGCGCCAGTCGTTTGCCTGCCCAAAGTGCACCAGCGCCCAGCCCTTTCATCACCGCTTTGGGGCCGCGAAAGAATAACTTCCCCAACCCGCGAAACAGGCCACGGGTCGGCGGCACCAGAAATTCCACCGCAATCAACAGCGCTTTCTGCCAGCCGCTGAACTCGTCCTGTATCTCCAGTACGGTAGCCTGACCGGAACCAAAGAACACCGTTGATGCCCCCTCTTTGATGGTGGCACCACACACGGTTTTATCACCAATCCGTGCAGCCGGATGACCGTTCACAAAGACAGTCTCGCTGCCCTGCGCAATCAGTTGCGGACCGTTGTGTTTGGTGCAGAGAACGACATCGACTTCAGCACGGGACACCGGACTCCCTTCCACCGACACATTCGGTGAACCACTGTCCACTTTCCCTGCAGGCGGTGAGGCACTGTCCACCATGGCAGATACCCGACCACTGACCGCCGATATCAGGCTTCCCGCCCCCAGCACCGCCAGCCCACCGACCACAGCAATCGCCAGTCCGCCGGTGACGCCCACCAGGGCAACGGCCACCGCCGCGACCGCAGCAGCGACCAGCGCCCCGGCAACGGCACCGAGCAGCGCCCCCAGAAAGCTGCTGTGCTTGATAGGCTTGCCCGGCGAGGTCGGCGGCGAGCCGCTACCCGGTGTCGGTAAGTCGGGTGGCAGCGTGGGCCGATTGCCCGCGTGCATAGCGCCGACACGCGCAATACGGGCCAGAATTTCATCACGCATCGCCGCTCTCCATCCCCTCCGATGTGGCAGGCTCAGTAGCGTTGAAGGTCTCGATCACCGCCAATAATGCTTTTTTACGATCATCACTCAGCACGTCAGCAGCGGTAATGGTGAACGTCAGCAGCAGGTCGCCACGTACCTGCATCACCACCACCTGATGCATCTGACCTTCCGGCGACTGCCAGGTGTATTCCAGCGCCAGGGCTGGCGCGTCCGACAGTGTCAGTTCCCAGGATTGCACTTCTTTATAACCATTAAGATGGGTAGAGAACTGCTCCAGCGTTTTCTGATACACCACGTCTGGCGTCTGACCGGGTTCGGTCGGGGTGCGGTTAACCACCAGGTTAGTGGTTTCATCCGGCAAGACAAAAACGTGTAGGGATTCATCACGCCACTGCGCAGGAATGGCCAGGGTGCCTTCGTTCATCTGGTACATGTTCACGTGTCCTTGTTGTTCTTGTTGTTCTTGTTGTTCTTGTTGTTCTTGTTATTCAGTTCAGGTCGATTTGCTGGCCGTTGATGACAATGTGGGTACCCTTGATATTGATGACCCCGTCAGCGCCGATGCCAATAAACCCCTTGTCAGTGGCTATCAGGATGTCCCCCTTCTGCGACTGGATAGCGATGTTGTTTTTCACCTGAAGGCTGTCGTTGTCATCCACGACCGTGTTGCGGTTTTTGGTCACGGCGATACTCTGCTGCCCCTGGATTTCAGTGGACTGGTCTTTCACTACCGATACCGCCTGATTGCCACCGACGCTTTCGGTGTGATCAGCGGTCACAGTCGTACTACGGTTATTCAACACCACGGTGTTCATGTCTTTCTGGGCATGGATAAACACCTCTTCCTGCCCGGCCTGGTCTTCAAAACGCAGCTCATTGAAACCCGCCCCCTTGTGCGTTGACGTACGCAGCGAGGTGCGTGTCTTGTTCGCTGGCAGTGGATACGGCGACGGATTGGTGGCATGGAAAGTTCTGCCTGTCACAATAGGCTGGTCCGGGTCACCTTCGAGGAAGCTGACAATGACCTCATGGCCGATACGCGGGATGGCTATCAGGCCATATTGGCCGCCCGCCCAGCCCTGGCTAACGCGTACCCAGCAGGAGCTCTGGTCGTCGCTGGAGCCATAGCGGTCCCACGGGAATTGCAATTTGATGCGGCCATATTCGTCACAGTAGATTTCCTCACCAGCGGGCCCCACCACGGTGGCAATCTGCGGACCATCCACCATCGGTTTGTACGGCAGGTCGGCACGCCAGGTGCTTTTGGCACTCATCACCTCGAAGCTGTTGCTGTAGGTGGTCGGTTCACCGCCGCTTTCTTCTTCCAGCGCCTGCGGCTGTTGCCCGCTGTGGGTGATGGCAACCAGTTGCCAGCCACTATTCAGCGTCGGATTAGGATGTTCGGTTAAGGTGAAACTGCTGCCGGGCATCAGCATGGCGGCATTGGATTCACCCGAGCCGGTCATGGCGTTCGTGCGTAACGCATCCAGCCGATAGCCAGTGAAAGCCTTGCCGCTCGGGTCTTGTTTAAAACGCCCGGGATAATCGAAGTGCTGATAGCTTTCACGCTGGTTCGCCAATTCGCCGCTCATCTTGCTGTGCAGCAGGCCGTAGGCGGGGGTTTTGAAGCTGTAATCCTTGAGGGCGACTTCGGCGGTACTGACGGCTTCGGCGTAGCGGAAACGGCGGACATACTCGCCTTCGCTCAGTCCCTGCGTGGCGAGGTTGAAGAATAGCTCAGGGCCTTTGCTGAGCGCCCCGGCATCATCCGCAAAGACGACGCGGTGCTTGCCGTCTTCAAACTCATGGAAGAAGTACAGCCCTTCTTCCGCGGCCAGACGGGTGACAAACGCCAAATCACTTTCGCGATACTGTACGCAGTATTCGCGCGGGGCGTGGTCGTGACGCAGCGCAAAGGCATAATCGGTAATGCCAGACTCTTCCAGCAACGTACCGATAATGGCCTCCGGCTTTTGTGCCTGAAAGATACGAGCATTGGTACGCAGCCCCAGCCGCCACAGTGCTGGGCGAACCTCTGCCTGATAGCGTGTGCGGCGAAAGCCGGTGTCGCCCTGTGCGAAGGCACTGATAATCCCGCTGACGCGCCGTTTCAGTTCGCCTTCGTACCACACCAGCAGCTCACACGGCTGGTCGAGCACGGCGCCAAAGTCGATCCCCGGTAGGGCACTCGCCAGATTCAGCGACAGGGCAAATGGCTGGTTAAGGGCCTCGCTAAGCTGAAAATCCACCACGGCAAAGGTCGAGGCGGGTAATGCACCGACCTTTACCGTGAACTGTAATCCTGTACTGTTTGCCACGTTTATTCCCTCGCTTCCCGTGATGAACACCGTGTTGTCTGCACTCAGGTCTGGGAGAATCAGACCTCAGGGCAGTGCACGCAGAAAACCCGGGACAAGCCCGGGTAAAAAAACAGAAAGACTACGCTTCGACCGGTGTACGCCAGTCGTCAGAGCCGGAGGTACCGGCAACCGTGTGTTCCCAGTCAACCTTGCGGTAGGCCAGCGACACTTCGATTAACTGGGTGTAATCCAGTTTGGACGGGTCCTGGCAGTGCGGCATCTGGCAGTTGATGTCGACGATGGTGGCGTCGGTCAGCACAGTAGAGAAGAAGTGCTCCTGCTTCCCTTCAACCGACGTGCGGTACCACTTCAGGGTGACGGTCGGCAGCATTTCACCGGAGGCCAGGGCGTTGTACATCAGCGGAACCGCTTTGTTCAGCGCGACAGTGAACTTGAACGGCTTGTGTACGCGCTGGCCGGATGGCTGACCAGACTGTGGGTCGGTTGGTACGGTGACGATGTGTTTGAATTCCTGCACCAGCATTTCATCTTCGTGGCCTTCCACATAGATGTTGCCGACAGAATCAGACGTGAAAGCCCCTGCGGTGATGTTGCCCTGCGTTTTACCTTCGATGCTGATATAGCATGGAGTTGGCATAGTTTTGCTCCTTGTTGTTGAACGTGATGAGTAACTTCACGCTCCGCATAGCAATTCTCATGCCAACTTTTATCTCATTGTTTTTACTAAATAATTACTTAATCCAAATTTTCCCTAAGCAAAATTTGAGCAAGAAGTTGCGCAGACCTCGTGAAAAAACGGCATCCATTGCGCAAAAAGTGATTTACACCAGAAAGTGAGCAAGAAGTTGCGCAGAATGCGCAGTTATGCTGAAAGTTTGAATTAGGAATATGAGATGACCATCTCTTTGAAGAAAATGATCGATTAATTTCTGTCTATCGCCTTTATCAGGGCATTTATTGTCTGCATCCTCATTGAAACTTGCAGATACAGAACCAGCCAATTCATCCACTATTTGATTTGAGAATGCTGCAAATTTCACTTATCTTAGTTATGCCTTTGGCAAAATCCATTGGCGGGGATTTGCAGCCCCAAACCATGTTTCCCATCAGCGTTCACGCGCTGGTGTGCTTGAGTACGTCTGTTATGGCGGTTCAGGCAGGGGAGGATTCGTCCTCGCCGGAACTTGGAAACATGGCCGGTACTGCAAACCCTGTCTGAATCGCCACCAGCAGTAAGACTCAGGGTTAATTCTATGATGATGAATAAGCAGGACTGGCACAACGCCGATATCATTGCAGGCCTTCGTAAAAAACACACCACACTGGCTGCTCTATCCCGACAAGCAGGACTCAGTTCCTCTACCCTCGCTAACGCACTAACGCGATCCTGGCCAAAAGGTGAACGACTGATAGCAGATGCGCTCGGTGTGGAACCTGCTGAGATCTGGCCCAGCCGGTATTTCGATGACGATGGCAATAAACTGGAAAGAAAAACCAGAAATCGTTAATTCATGATGCTATTAATAAAAATTAGCTGACGAACCAAAAATTATCCGCTTCGCTAGGGAAGCGGATAAAAAGCATAAATCTGCACACTATCAAGCAATATGCACTGGAAGTATCTGGCCCTATGTCATAGCCCCAGCCAAAACAGTTGTTTCTACTACTATGATGCTTAAGAGCATCGTTCTGCATAGTGCAACCTCTGAGTTGCTCTACCATCAACTTCCCGATGTACATATTCTCAACTAACTGAGTGATTCCCCTTCGCTTCAGCAATCACGGCCTTCTGTATTAGCGGAAAGCTATGAACATGCTATCTGGCCGGAACCGTTCTGATAGAAGCGCTTACTGCAACCTTGCTATAGCTTTAAAATAAGTCCATAATGAAGTCCACTAGTTATACTAGTGACAAAATAAATTTTGTTAAATCAAAGAGTCAGATACTGGATGTTAGTCCACTCGGTCGTACCAATTCATATTCTGTAAATATTACCCTACGCCCGTAGGTTAATGAATGTGAGTTGAAATTCTCCCTACTCATGTCTTGTTAGTTTCATCTAATTCAAACTAAATCCAATGACTTTAAGTACATATTTAAGTCCATTTGAATGCGGATGACTTCGGTTCCAGATTGTTACTGTTAAGCAATACCACCGAGAACCAAAATTCAGCTCTGATCCTAATCAGGAGCGATGATAGTGGTACTTTCTGCTATAGCTGTTCGCCAAGCAAAAGCAATTGGTAAAGCCTATACACTCCCAGATGATAATGGCCTTTCCCTTTCGGTCTCGCCAAGCGGTGGGAAATCTTGGCATTTCCGCTATTACTGGCTAGGTAAACAAAAGCGCCTATCTCTTGGCACCTATCCCAAAGTGTCACTACAAGAAGCTAGAAACATGTGGGAAGAGATCAGGCGGACCGGTACTAGAGCATGGACTTCGTGGCTGATAATCTGTTCAACGGACGTCGGAGCCGAGCGTTAACTGTAGTCGATAATTTTAGTCGGGAATGTCTGGCGATCCAAGTTAGCCAGAAACTGCATGGGAATGATGTAGCCACGGTGATGGAGTATCTAAAGCCGTTACAGAAGCGCGTACCGGGACAGTTGCAGACCGAGAACGGCGTGACAATAGTCTTCCTCCGGTCCGGCAATCCGACAGATAACGCGCTGATAGAGTCGTCTAGCGGCAGTTTTCGAGATGGGTGTCTGAACATCCACTGGTTCCTGCCACTGGAAGATACGCAGGAAAAGGCCAAACGCTGGCGACAGGAATATAACCAACAAAGAGCGTATTCCTCATTAAATAACCAGACTCCGGCGGAATTTGCTAGGAGTCTTAAAAGGCCCAGATCCCTGATTTAATCTGTTACTGATATTACATATATATCATATACTTAAAATGTTTAAACCATGAGGATTTTATTGATCATTAAACATAGGGGTTCTATATTCACTTGACATTTCATAGTAATCATAAAACCTACCTCTAACGAGCACGAAAAAATAGTCGACCTATCGACACAGAGAATACACGTATAAATTATAATTTAGTTTTCAAGGCCATCGAGCGGGCAAACTATTTCATCTTTTATTGCCTCTAAATCAGCGTTTTTAAGGAAAAAGTAAAATGTAGAATCAACAACCTTTAGTAATCTAGAGTTTGAGTCATAAGCTATTACTGGAGGATTAATTCCTCTAATCGCTTGAAAATCTGTAAGCCCTTTAAGGACAGACGTTAGTTGAGGCCCTTTCAACTCATCTTTACGATGATGTAGCTTTTTTATTGCATGCATGATGGATTCTTTAGTAATACCCCCATTAAATCCATCATATCCTATACTGAGAATATGCTGGACTATATAATAGTGCAAGAAATAAGGAAGAGGTTTATCTTTCTGGATAACAGAACCATTACCTGCAGCTATAGACTCTAAATTCCTAAGATGTCTACCTGAATACTCTTCTGTTTTCTGTACTATAGCCCGATTTAATGCATTCATGTCCTCAAGAAAAGAATTACCTGCTTGTTTACTTTCTATACCATTTTCTTGACAGGTGGTTTTTAATAACTCTTGGTATACACCAACACTACTAAATGCATTATTAATACACTCCTGAACAATCACCGTTGCAAATGTTATATTTAGTAGAGGTTCGCCTTTCTTCGCTATCTTCACAAAATCGTCTGATTCCCATGGTTCTACCGGAACTTCATAAACTCTATCCTGAAGCTCTCCATTATATTGGGACAAACGATTTGCCTCTTTCCAAACACCTAATATAACAAAACGAACTTTTAGATCTTGAAAAGTTCGCAAGTCATAAGCAAATGTCCTCTGTAGATCTTCAGGTAGGTAATGAAAATTTTCTAAAATAACTACTTTCTTTTGCCCTGTTCTATGCATTAAATCTGCAACATCATTAGGGAGTTCCAAGTTAAACTCAATTTCTTCGTATTTATCTTCTAAATTATTAAAGTTCTCTTTGTCGATTCCAACATCCACTTTCCCCTTCAATACTAGTGCAACTGCGCCTTGTATAGATGCCTTAGCCCGTATTTTTGTTTTATCACCAGTTCCTTCTGTAAATGAAGTTCTTAATGTCACCCCTGATTTTCGCAGCATTGATTGATAAATATCTTTTAATGTACTTTTAGGTGACAGGCTAATTAAAATATTTTCAGAATAGTCAATATATTTCTTAACTAAAGCTGTTTTACCTTGTTTGGACGCACCATACACTATGATTTGTTTATCCGTTCTTAGCGCATCTTTAAATTTGTCATCTACCTTAGGTCTTTCTACATAGCTCGCTACCTGTTTCCCTGTAACACCAAAAATTTCTTCTAATTTCATTATTTTTCCTAATGCTTAATTATTCGATTATGGAGGAGCGCAGCCATAAAACACAAAGAAAACATCAAAAAACGACATAGCCGCTTTTCAATCACTAAGAATAAATACCTAAACAATCATTCTTCATGCATGATTATTTTTAACAAACCAAGAAAAAAAACACAACAAATATTATTTTGTGAAAAATCTTATAAATAAATAGCAGGATTAGAAAAACAGATTTTAGGCTTTCATAAATAAAACATAAAAGAAGCAATTTTATGGCCCCCACCATCCCAAGACATGACGAGACACCAACCTGCTTGTGTGACGATTAAACCGTAGTGCTGGTTTATTTCACCTATTTTTTGACGTTAACCCGCCCTGATTAGGCGCTGCTTTAGACAGCCTATTGCGCCAATGCCCGATCGATATAGCGGGTAAACTGTTGGTAGAGTTTCCCGGGTCGCGTCACGCTGAGCACGAGCTGAATCGCCGGAACGCTGGGAGTGCCATCTTCCGGCTCCAGAACATACAGCGCGTCGGACAGCGCGCTCTTCGGCAGTAAACCAATCCCCAGCCCCTTTGCCGCCGCGCTGCGGATATTATCGAAAGATCCGCTCACATAAGAAAAGTAGTATGGGCGTCCGACATGCTCCAGCGCAGAAACCGCGCATTTCCGAATCACACAGCCATCAGGAAAAGTGACGAGAGGGACTTCATCCATTTCACTGAAATTCACCGCACCGGAACTGACCCAGTGAAGAGATTCAACCCGCAAGATTCTTTCTGTTTCAGAAATCAGCGGCTGTCCCGCCAGCCCTTTGAGGATCACGACATCCAGGCGTTGCTGGGCAACCATCGAAGACAGCACGGTCGATGACGCCGCCGTGATTTCCACCCTTAATTCAGGATTCTCCTCAAGACATAGCGAAATGATTTCGTGCAGATTCTTAACTTCGAAATCATCTGGGACGCCGAGCGCTACGCGGCCTGTCATCGGCGACTTCTGCAATGCGCCGATGGCCCGATGCGTACGTAGCAGGATGTCACGCGCGGCAGGCAGCAGCTGTTTCCCTTCTTCGGTCAATCCGAGGATGTGTCCCTGACGCCGTTCGATGAGGCGACAACCGACATCCTCTTCCAAGCGTTTCAGGCCAGCACTCAGCGTTGATTGCGTCCGTCCCAACTCTTCACCCGCGCGTCCGAAACCACCGCACTCCGCAATGGAGACAAAGATACGCAGCTGCTCCAGCGTGATACCACGCCCTTCTATCCGCTCGACCTGTGCTCGCACCGTTATCCTGACCTCTTGAGATTATCGTTATTGATTAAATCAATTATGAACACATCATAATTCATTTAGTGATTTATGAAACACCCCGCAAAATCCACGGGTCGATATCTTCAAAAATATAAAAAAGAGGCCCATCTATGTTCTTGATTGTCATCCCCTTATTTCTGGTGATTCTCGTTGGCTACGTTTATGGAAGATCAAAACCCGACAGCGGCCAAGCAGATAAGTTAATCAACGACTACGTCCTGTATATCGCGCTGCCAGCCTTACTGTTCATTGCCGTGGCGCGTGCCGACACCGGCGATCTGAAACAGTGGGGCTTTATGCTGTCAACGCTGATCGGAATCGCAACGTCCTACATGCTTGCCACATTGCTGGCGAAGCGCATGAGGATCGGACTGCCCCACTCCTCCCTTCTTAGCATGGGCGCGTGTTATGGCACCACGGGATACATGGGCGTGCCGATGTTGATTTCAGTCTATGGCGAACAGGCGGCACTCCCCGCAGCGATGGCAACCATTCTGCACAATATCCCCGCCATCATGGCCGTGATCGTCAGTTGGGATGTGTTTTCTACACGAGCGGCAGACGCAAATACGCGACTGATTCACAGTGTGGGAAACTCGGCGCTAACGACCGTGAAGAATCCATTAACGATCTCGGTGCTTGCCGGTCTGGCTTTCGTCCTGCTCGACATTCAGATCCCCGTCGTCATCGAATCCTTTGCGCACTTTCTGGGCAATGCTGCGGGCCCCACCGCGCTATTTGCTCTCGGGCTGGGCCTTGCCAGACTAAAGGTAAAAGAGCACCTGAACGTCACGGTTAGCAAAACGGTACTACCGATGGTTGTGCTAAAACTCGTGATACACCCTGCCATCACGTTCGCGATAGCCGTCTATGTATTCGGGATGGGTCACTCTCAAGGGATCTGGCTGGCAACCGCCGTGGTCATGGCCGCGCAGCCAATTGGCGCTGGTGTGTATGTGTTTGCTAAGAAGTATCACTATCAGCAGGATGTGATCGCGTTATCGATCATCGTCTCGCTACTGCTCGCACTCGTCACGATTCCCGCAGTATTGAGCCTTTTTCCGCCTCCGTGAATAACCGTCTGGGCTTCTGGCAATGATGCGGAAGCCCTATTCACACCTCTGTTTTAGCAACCAGCAGACTACTGGCCTCGCGTTTCCAGATACAACACCGTGGCGGCGACGCGGGAGCGTACGTTGAGTTTGCGCAGCATGTTGCGGATATGCACTTTTACCGTCTCTTCTGAGATATAGAGCACACTCGCAATTTGCTTGTTGGATAGCCCAGAGGCCACCTCCTGCAACACATCCAGTTCGCGCTCCGTCAATACGGTAAAGGGCGACGGCGTGTCCTGTATAGCGATACGGTGGCGCAGCACGTCCCGCACCTGCTCGCTGAAGGCATCACCGTTACGAATGGCCTCCAACAAGTGTTCTGGAGCGCTGTCTTTAAGCAGATAGCCATCGGCACCCGCATCCATCAGCGCATAAATATCGCTGGGCGCATCGGAGACCGTCAGCACAATCACACGGGCGCAGATCCCATCGCGCCGCAGCGCGTGGAGCGTATCCAACCCGCTCAATCCTTTCATGTTGAGATCGAGCAAGATGATATCGGGTGAATCCCGATTCGCGAGGCTCAGCGCCTCCATGCCGTTGCTGGCTTCCCCGATCACATCAAAAATGTCATCGGTTGCCAGTAACTGACGGATTCCCCGGCGCATAAGCGGATGATCGTCAACGATCAAAACACGATAAGATGGTTTTTCTGACATGCCCAGCCCCAATGTAATATGGATCTTATTATTTTATTTATGATTATGGTCTATGATTTATCGCCGTCATACTTCAAGCAGCCTGTTTCCCACTCGACTTATTCCGGATAGAGATTGTTCGTGTTGTCGCGTTCACGCGCGGTCGTCGGCGTCGAGAAACAGACGCTCACCTGCGTTCCCCCTTCAGGGTGAAGGCCAATAGAGAGCTTTCCTCCTAACCGTTCGGCGCGCTCCTGCATAATGTTTAAGCCGTAATGTCCCGCAGGTTCCTCCTGACTGATAATGCCACAGCCGTCATCACGAATATCAACACAATGACGACCATCGGGCTGCGTACGGCAGTTGACGGTAATCGTCGTCGCCTGCGCGTGTTTAATGGCATTCAGCACCGCTTCACGGATGATTTGCAGCAAGTGAACCTGCTGTGAGGCATCCAGCGCCTGCGTAGGAATCCGGCAATCAATCGTGATGGTCGCCGGGGTCTGCGCGCGCAGTGGCTCAATCATTTCCTGCATCGCCGCTGGCAAATCGGCCTGCTGTAGCGTCAGCCGGAACGTGCCCAGCAGTTCGCGCAGTTGGCGATACGCATCGCTGAGCGCCTGCTCGAAATCGGTGATGATCTGCCGAGCCTGCGCATTTTCTTCCGCTACCGAACGCTTTAATAACGCCATCTGGATATTCAGATAAGAAAGCACCTGAGCCAGTGAGTCATGCAGTTCACGCGCGATAGTGGCACGCTCTTCCATCAGTAACAGCTGCTGATAGTGCTTCTGCGCCTGATTAAAATAGAGCCCGCGACCCAGCATAGTAGCGACGCTTTCCATCAGCTGCGCCGACGGCTGCTGCGTTGATGCCTGCCAGCGCAACTGTCCAAACTCGACCTCTTGCAAACGAATGGGCAAAGCCTGCCATGCAGTCTGCTCGTCCGGCTGGCCTTCACATAACCGCCAGTTTTCCCCGACCCGCATTTCCAGACAGTCGACCGTTTCATAGCGGCGAACAATTTGCAGAATCTGCTGAAAGCAATGCCTGTCTATCGTGCTGACGTTCATCGCCTGAGAGCAGTTGTACAGCACCTTCAGCATGCGGTTCACTTCCTGCAAGCGCAGCGTTTTCTGCCGTACCTTATCTTCCAGAGAGCGATAAAGTTTTTGCAGCTCGTCAGTCATACTACTGAAGGTTTGCGCCAGTAAACCCAGTTCGTTAGGCAGATTGACGTCCAGCCGCGAATGGGTAAAACGCCCCTTCTCAATGGATGCACAGGCCGCCATCAGCTTATTCAACGGCACGACCACCTGACGACGAATGCGACGCAGCGTAAAGAAGATCAGTATATAGATAGTGATCGAGCCAATTATTGATGTCACAACGACTATCATCATCTTGCGTTCGGAATAGTGCTGCAACGCCAGCACAAAGAGATCGATCTGCGTAACATAGCCGACAATATTGTCCTGATACCACCCCCGATCCCCCGCGCTCAGGCGCTCATCCATCGTTTTCCAGCTCTGCAACAGCGCGGCATAACGATCGCGCACATCGCGCGGCACATACCAGCGATCGAGTAAGTGAAAAACTGGCGAATCCAGCGTTTGCGCATAGAGGCGGCGATGCGGTTCTAACGCTGCACGATCACCCTGTAGGTCATATCCCATACGGTAGCTTTGCATACGCATGGAACCGGCCACGTTGATCGCTTCCGCATCGCGTAAACCGCTGGCTAACGTCAGCAGCGCAATGCCCGTCGTCAGGAATGAAAGCAGCGCGATATAGAAAAACGCGCGCGCCAGGCTGGTAGAAACAGGACGTTTGACCATCACAGCGAATAATCCTCTTTGGCATCACACCTACTCTAAATAAGTAGATCAGCATTTCAGCGTACTATCACGATCCCCACACGCTCCCGCAAGCCAATGAGACGCGAATCCCACATAAGCTTGATCCGGCACCACCATTTACCTCTAAAGGGTGATTATCGCATACACCCCAAGAGGAATAGTGTAACCCCTACAAAAACAGCGTGTTTTTATTGGATATTTCATTGAGCACCAGAGCGACAAACAGCCATGACTAACCTCTCCCGGCGTTCCCTACTGACTGGTGGCCTACAGCGGGCAGACAACGCATTGCGTCCGCCGTGGATCTGTGCGGAAAGCCAGTTCCTGAGCCAGTGCACGCGCTGCAACGTCTGCATTGATGCCTGCGGTTCGGGGATTATCCAGCGCGGTTCGGGCGGTTTCCCCACCATTGACTTTCAGCGCGGCGAATGCACGTTCTGCTACGACTGCGCACGTGCGTGTCCACAAGCGCTGTTCGCGGAGAGTCATACCTCGCCGTGGGAATACCACCTGACGATCCAGGATGCCTGTTTATCACTGCATCAGGTGGAATGCCGCAGCTGTCAGGATACGTGTGAAACCGGGGCGATACGGTTTCGTCCCGCCCTCGGGCGCGTTGCCGCACCGTCAATCGACAACGACGCCTGTACCACCTGTGGCGCATGCATTTCCGGGTGCCCTGTCGGTGCCATGTCGATGAAAAAAATCACCGCGGGATATCACACCGCGCCAGCGCGTCTTCCGACGCAACAGGAAAACCGATGAGCACAGTCTGGCATGTTTGCAGTGTAGTGGTTCACGTCAACCCGTCGCAGTTGGCGGCCGTTGCCGAGGTGCTATCGACGCAGCCCAACGTCGAGGTGGGTGCCAGCGATAGCGATACCGGAAAAATGGTCGTGGTGCTGGAGTCAGATTCAGAAGACACGCTGTTAAAACAAATAGCGTCAATACGCGAGCTTACAGGCGTACTGGCGGTTTCGCTGGTTTATCACCAGCTTGATGAACCGTCTTTCGATGAACAATCTTTTGCTTTCGATGAACAACCTCTTGATCAACAAGCTCAGGGTGAGGAAATACCATGAAACTCAGTCGACGACACTTTATGAAGGCGAACGCGGTCGCAGCGGCAGCCGCAGTCGCAGGCATCACCATACCCACCGCGGTGCGCGCCGTGACCGAACAGTCAGAGGCTATCCACTGGGATAAAGCCCCCTGCCGCTTCTGTGGCGTAGGCTGCGGTGTACTGGTCGGGACGCAAAACGGCCGCATCGTCGCCAGTCAGGGCGATCCCGAAGCGCCGGTTAACCGCGGATTAAACTGCATCAAGGGCTATTTTCTGCCGAAAATCATGTACGGACAGGATCGCGTGACCCAGCCTTTGCTGCGTATGCGCGACGGAAAATTCGATAAGGAAGGCGAATTTACTCCGATCTCCTGGGATCAGGCGTTTGACATCATGGCGGAAAAATTCAAAACCGCCCTGAAGGAGAAAGGTCCGAACGCAATAGGGATGTTTGGCTCTGGGCAATCAACGATTTGGGAAGGCTATGCGGCCGCCAAACTGTTCAAAGCGGGCTTCCGTTCCAACAATATTGACCCCAATGCGCGCCACTGTATGGCATCGGCGGTCGTCGGTTTTATGCGTACCTTCGGTATGGATGAACCGATGGGCTGCTACGACGATATCGAGCAGACCGATGCATTTGTGCTGTGGGGCTCCAACATGGCGGAGATGCACCCGATTCTCTGGTCGCGTATCACCGACCGCCGCCTGTCGAACAGCAATGTTACGGTCGCCGTGCTGTCCACCTATCAGCACCGCAGTTTTGAGCTGGCGGATAACGGTATGGTGTTTACGCCGCAAACCGATCTGGCCATTCTCAACTATATCGCCAACTACATTATCCAAAACAATGCGGTGAACGAGGCTTTCTTTACCCGCCACGTGAACCTGCGCCGAGGCGTGACCGATATCGGCTACGGGCTGCGTCCAACGCATCCGTTGGAAAAAGCGGCGAAAAATCCGGGTTCCGATGCGTCCGAACCTATGAGTTTTGAAGAATACAAAGCCTTTGTCGCCGACTATACGCTGGAAAAAACGGTCGCGATCAGCGGAGTTCCCGCCGACCAGTTAGAAGCGCTGGCAAAACTCTACGCCGATCCGAAAAAGAAAGTGATCTCCTACTGGACGATGGGCTTTAACCAGCACACGCGCGGCGTTTGGGCGAACAATCTGGTTTATAACATCCACCTGCTAACGGGCAAGATCTCTCAGCCGGGCTGCGGGCCGTTCTCGTTAACTGGTCAACCGTCTGCCTGCGGCACCGCGCGTGAAGTCGGCACCTTCGCCCACCGCCTGCCTGCGGACATGGTGGTAACCAACGAGAAACACCGCGCGATAGCGGAAAAACTGTGGCAGCTACCGACAGGCACCATTCCTGAAAAGATCGGCCTGCACGCCGTCGCACAAGATCGGGCGCTGAAAGACGGCACGCTGAATGCCTACTGGGTGATGTGTAACAACAACATGCAGGCCGGCCCGAACATCAATCAGGAGCGTATGCCGGGCTGGCGCGATCCACGCAACTTCATCGTCGTATCCGACCCCTACCCGACCGTCAGCGCGCTGGCTGCCGATCTGATTTTGCCGACTGCAATGTGGGTAGAAAAAGAAGGTGCCTACGGCAACGCCGAGCGTCGGACGCAGTTCTGGCGTCAGCAGGTTAAAGCGCCGGGCGAATCAAAATCGGATCTGTGGCAGGTCGTGAGCTTTGCCAAACGCTTCGCCATCGAGGAAGTGTGGCCGGAAGAACTCCTGGCGCAGAAACCAGCTTACCGTGGCAAAACGCTCTACGACGTGCTGTTTGCGAACGATGTCACCACACGCTTCCCGCTCAGTGAATTAGCGGAAAATCAGTTGAACGATGAATCCCGTGACTTCGGTTTTTACCTGCAAAAAGGCCTGTTTGAAGAATACGCCGCGTTTGGCCGTGGACACGGTCACGATTTAGCACCGTTCGATGACTACCACAAAGTGCGCGGACTGCGCTGGCCGGTCGTTAACGGTAAAGAAACGCAGTGGCGCTACAGCGAAGGGAACGATCCTTACGTCAAAGCGGGAGAAGCCTACCGTTTCTACGGCAAACCGGATGGCAAAGCGGTGATTTTCGCGCTGCCGTACGAGCCTGCCGCCGAAGCGCCGGACGACGAGTACGATCTCTGGCTCTCCACCGGCCGCGTACTGGAACACTGGCACACGGGCAGCATGACGCGCCGCGTACCGGAACTGCACCGCGCCTTCCCCGAAGCCGTGCTGTTTATGCACCCGCAGGATGCCAAAGCGCGCGATCTGCGTCGCGGTGAGAAAGTCCGCATTATCTCGCGCCGTGGTGAAGTCGTCTCGATTGTTGAGACGCGCGGTCGTAATAAGCCGCCGCGTGGGCTGGTGTATATGCCGTTCTTCGACGCCGCGCAGATGACCAACGTCCTGACGCTGGATGCCACCGATCCGCTGTCGAAAGAAACGGACTTTAAGAAATGCGCCGTCAAGCTGGCTAAGGTATAGCGCACATGGCACGCCCGGAGAATTCATCACCCGCTCGCCGTCGCTTTCTGCGTGACGCCGTCCGCGCCGTTGCGGGTTTATCCGCCGCGGTGACGGTTCTCGGCATTCAGCAGCGGCGCGCTCAGGCCGACGTACTCCGGCTGCGGCCGCCGGGTGCGCTGTCTGAAGCGGCGTTTTCCGGTGCCTGCATACGCTGTGGCCAATGTGTTCAAGCCTGCCCGTACGACACGCTGAAGCTGGCAACGCTGGTCTCCGGTTCCGCAGCCGGTAGCCCTTACTTTGTCGCGCGCGATATCCCGTGCGAGATGTGTGAGGACATTCCCTGCGTGGTCGCCTGCCCCAGCGGGGCGTTACAGCCGCTGGACGCTATCGATGACGCCCGCATGGGATTAGCGGTGCTGCTCGATCAGGAGAACTGCCTGAACTATCAGGGGTTACGCTGCGATGTGTGCTATCGCGTCTGTCCCCTCATCGATAGCGCCATCACATTGGAGCCAGAGCGCAATACCCGCACCGGAAAACATGCCCGTTTTTTGCCTACGGTGCATAGCGATGTCTGTACCGGCTGCGGCAAATGTGAAAAAGCCTGCGTGCTGGAACAACCGGCGATCAAGGTTTTGCCGCGCGCGCTGGCAAAAGGCGAACTCGGACATCACTACCGTTTCAGTTGGCTGGAGGCACGCGATGGCAAATCGTAAGCAAGACGCAGGACGAGAAGCCCGAGCGAAAAAAGGCTGGTGGCGCAGCCACCGCTGGCTGGTCTTACGCCGTCTGACCCAGTCTCTGGTGCTGCTCATGTTCCTCAGCGGTCCGCTCTTCGGATTTTGGATCCTGCACGGCAACTACAGCGCCAGCCGCTTGCTCGACACTGTGCCGCTCAGCGATCCGCTGATGGTGCTGCAAAGCCTGGCTAGCGGACATCTGCCCGCTACGCTGGCGCTGGTCGGTGCGCTGATTATCGCGTTGAGCTATGCGCTGGCAGGCAAGCGCCTGTTCTGTAGCTGGGTCTGCCCGGTTAATCCGCTCACCGATTTAGCCGCCTGGCTGCGTCGTCGTTTCGGCATTACTGCCTCGGCGACGATCCCCCGCAATCTACGCTATCTGCTGCTGATCCTCATTCTGGCAGGGAGTGCGCTGGCGGGCGGGCTGCTGTGGGAATGGGTCAACCCGGTTTCACTGATGGGTCGCGGGCTGATTTTTGGGTTTGGTGCAGGTATCTGGCTGCTGCTGGCGCTATTTCTGTTTGATTTGTGGGTCGTAGAACACGGCTGGTGCGGACACCTGTGCCCGACTGGCGCGCTGTACGGCGTACTTGGCGGTAAAGGCGCACTGGTTGTGGATGCCACCGAGCGTGAACGCTGTACGCGCTGTATGGACTGCTTTCATGTCTGTCCGGAGCCACAGGTGCTGCGCGCCCCCCTGCTCGATAAACACAGTCCGGCACAGGTGACTGACCGAGACTGCATAACATGCGGACGTTGTATTGATGTCTGCGCTGAAGACGTTTTTAAAATAACCCTTAGATGGAAATCGGGAGCAAAGTCATGAAAAGCCTGAGAATGGGATGGTTTCGCTGGATCACCGCCCTGACAATAATGGGCAGTACAATAATAGGCAGTGCAATCGCTACTGCACAGGTCGATTTAAGCCAATCGCCAGAAGTCGCCGCGACACAGCCGGGAAATAGCCGGATGCCGAAGCAGCAGGAGCGTATGGCGCTCAACTATGTCAACCAGCCACCGATGATCCCGCATAGCGTGGATGGCTATCAGGTCACCCCGACCTTTAACCGTTGCCTACAGTGTCACGGCGTAGAGAGCTATCGTTCCACCAGCGCCCCCCGCGTCAGCCCGACCCATTTTGTCGACAGAGACGGCAAAGTGCTGAGCAATGTCGCCCCTGCGCGCCATTTCTGTCTGCAATGCCACGTACCGCAAGCGGACAGTTCGCCGATTACCGGTAACACGTTCACCCCTTCTAAAGGCTTTGGTCAGTGAGGTTTGCTATGAAACAACCAGGAAAAGTGGGACGGTTGTTGCGCCAGCTGTGGCAATGGTGGCGCCGCCCGAGTCGGCTGGCGCTGGGAACGTTGCTCATTATCGGTTTCGCGGGCGGTATTTTCTTTCTGGCGACATCCCAGAAAGGCATGGAAATGAGTAACAGCGAGGCGTTCTGCATCAGCTGTCATGAAATGCGCAATACGGTTTATCAGGAATATATGGAAACCGCGCACTACAGCAACCGCAGCGGCGTGCGCGCCACCTGCCCGGATTGCCACGTTCCGCATGAATTTGTGCCGAAAATGGTGCGTAAGATTCAGGCCAGCAAAGAGCTGTACGGCAAGATAATGGGCACGATTGATACGCCACAAAAATTTGAAGCCCACCGGCTGACGATGGCGCAGAGCGAATGGCGGCGCATGAAAAATAACAATTCTCAGGAATGCCGCAACTGTCACAACTTTGACTATATGGACTTCTCAGGGCAAAAAACCGTCGCGGCGGAGAAACACAGCGAAGCGATAAAACTCGGTCAAACCTGTATCGATTGCCACAAAGGCATCGCCCACAAACTGCCGGACATGCACGGCGTCAAAAGCGGGCTATAACCCGCGCCTCGAAGTAACACTCGGGACGGCGTCTGCCGTCCTATCGTTGCTGACAAAGTCCGTCGAGCGGTAGTAACGGATAGATCGTAAAGACGCTGTAAATACCGTGAGGGTTTCGTGCGCAGTAAGCCGCGTGACTTTCTGCAACTCGCGTCGCATGCGCCCGACGCGGGGCGGCTCAATTGCCGTCGCCCCGCGACCCCTGGCTTTTTGCGGTAAATCGCGCCGCTTCGCGGTGCCTTCTGTGTTCATGCCCGCTGTTCGGACCGTCTGCGACGCGTTCCTTACGCGGCGCAGACTTTCGCGGCGTCCATGCCGCTCATCCGGCGGTCATGTACACCTCTGCGCGATTTTTTACGCGAACCAATCCCATAAAATCAAAAGACTGAACTTCGTTCATTGTTATTTTGGAGCAGATGTTTCCGTCTGTGCTGAGAGCGGCCTTAGCCGCCCCGTGTCGGGCGCGTGCAACGAGAGTTGCGGAGAGTCACCCTGCTTATAGCGCACGAAACCTTCGTCGTAACAATAGAAACAACAAGCACCGTAACAACAGAAACAACAAAGGGCGATATATCGCCCTTTTGCTATTGATGATGAAGAAAAAAGACCTACTTCCCGGTGACTGCCTGAACCGACAGTGACGCTTTGGCCTGTGCCACGCTGCGCTCGATGACCGCTCGGCGCGTGTCGTTTTGCGGTAGCAGTTTCAGCATCATTTGCCAGGCATCAATCGCGTCCTGATAGCGCTGGGCTTCATAAGCGTTGAAAGCCAGCAGGCTCAGCACGCGCACATTGGTCGAGCCGGAATTCATCAGCTCACGTAGCATGTCACCACCACGCTGGCTATCACGCGGGTCGGTAGAGCGCGACAGCAGGTCGGCATAATCCAGCGCCAGATCCGTGTTTTTCGGATCGAGCTGGAACGCCTTGGCAAACGCCTGCACGGACATGTCGTAGTTATTCAGCAAGCCCGCAATGCGCCCCAGCATCCACCAGTCTTGTGGATTGTCTGGCTGCGTCTCCAACTGGCTACGCAATCCCAGACCGAGACGTGCGACCTCTTCAATAGTCAGCGGTTCGGCGTCAGGATCCAGCGCTCGCTTCATCAGGTCCGGCGTTAATGCCACAACCTGCTGTAGCTCCTGCACCCGATTAATCGCCGAGGTTTTCCAAAACACGCCGAGGCTGACGATGATCAGCAGCAGCACGCCCGGCAGCAAAACCCAGCGGTTCAGTGGGCGCTGTTGTGCCTTCGCACCGCCGGGAATATCCTGCAATAGCGTGTGCTGGAGTTCTTCAACCATCTGAGCACGTTCCTGCTCATTAGCAACATCCGCAGTAAGCTCACGCAGACGGTCGCGATACAGCGCCTGATTGATCGCATCGCGATCGTATTCGCCCCGTGACGACCACGGCGCAAGCAGCAGCGCCGAAAGCGCCATCAGCGATAGCACAATGGTTGCAGTCAGTAGCATCATTCCGATTTCTCCTCACGTCCCAACAGCGTCTGCAAACGCTTTTTATCCTGTTCGCTCATCGGTTCTTTGGCGTTTCTGATACGGCGTGCGCGCTGAATAATCATCCACGCGCCCGCGGCCAGAAACAGCGCAGGCAGCAGCCATAGCAGGAGGGTAAACGGCGTGATCGGCGGTTCATACGTCACAAAGTAGCCGTAACGATCCACCATATAATCGACAACCTGCTCTTTCGTTTGCCCCTGCTGCATCAGTTCGTACACTTTCTGCCGCATATCCGAAGCAATCATCGAGTTGGAATCGGCAATGCTGTTGTTCTGGCATTTCGGGCAGCGCAACTGCATCGTTAACTCACGAAACTCTTGCTCCTGCGTGTCGTTGTCAAAACGCAAGACCTCGGAGGACGCCAGCACGCTGAACGACAGCAGCAATGCGCAAAGGAAACTCAGCACTCTCATGCGCCGCCCTCCTTGCTGTATTTTTCCCACAGCGGTTGCAGCGTTTCTTGCCACACCTGCATATTGAGATCGCCCGCATGGCGATAGCGAATGATGCCTTTCCCGTCGATCAGGAAGGTTTCCGGCGCGCCGTACACGCCCAGATCCAGCCCCAGCATGCCGTCGCCATCAAACAGGCTCATCGCATAGGGGTTGCCTAGCGTCTTCAGCCACTCAATCGCTTTGGGGCGTTCATCTTTATAATTCATGCCCACGACGCGAATTCCCTGCGCCGCCAGCGTGTTGAGGAACTGGTGCTCGGCGCGGCACGTCGGGCACCAGGTCGCCCAGACGTTCAGCAGCAGCGGTTTGCCATCGCTCAGCTCAGATTGGTTATAAACCTTTCCCGGCTGATCCAGTGATTCAAGACGAAATTCGGGAATCGGTTTACCAATCAGGGCCGACTCCAGCCGCATCGGATCGTCACCGTCGCTGTTACGCACCAGTTGCCACAACAAGGCAACGGCCAGCAGCAAAAACAGCACGAGCGGGATTAACAAGATCTTGCGGCTCATGATACTGTCTCCCGAACGGCGCGACGCAGGCGATAGCGCGGGTCAAACATGCACAGGATGCCGCCTAACGCCATCAGCCCCCCGCCGTACCAAATCCAGCGGACAAAGGGTTTGTAATACAGCCGTACCGCCCAGCTACCGTCATCCAGCTTTTCACCCAAAGCTGCGTAAAGATCGCGCGTCACCCCCGCATCAATCGCGGCTTCCGTCATGATCGCGCCGCTGGTGTTGTAGAAGCGTTTTTCCGCTTTCAGCGTCGCTTCCGGTTTGCCGTTGTGCGTGACCTCAATCGTTCCTTTAGCGCTTTGCCAGTTCGGCCCCACGACATCACGCACGCCTTGAAACGTAAAACGGTAATCGTGGATCTCGATGCTGTCGCCGGCACGCATCCGTACATCCCGCTCAACGCTATAATTCTGGCTGAAGGCGATCCCTACCACCGTCACCGCCAGCCCAATATGACCGCACACCATGCCCCACTGGCTCAGTGAAAGTGTGGTCAAACCGCGCAGCAGACCATGACGACGGGTGGAACTGGTATGCAGCTCGTACACCGTTAAGAAGAACACCCACAGCGCCATCGACAGGCCAACCACCGTCATGGCAACAACGGAATCCTGGAACAGCCACGGCAGCAGCAGCGACAGTGCAGCGGTCACGGCCAGCGCAATCAGCAGCAGCTTACGTAGCTTTTGCGGCTCGTCACGCCGCCAGCGAACCAGCGGCCCCACGCCCAGCAGTAAGGCAAACGGTGCCATTAACAGGGTGAACATGGTGTTGAAGAACGGTGCGCCAATCGAGATGCTGCCTAAGCCCAGCTGTTTATGCACCAGCGGCAGCAGCGTTCCCAGCAGCACCACGAGTGTGGCCGCCATCAGGATCAGGTTATTGCCGAGCAGGAAAGTCTCACGCGACCAGAGCGAGTTCGTGACCCGCGCCCGTACCCGGTTGCCTTTGATGGCAAACAGCAGCAAAGAACCGCCGATGACAATGACCAGAAACGCGAGAATGAACATGCCGCGCGCCGGATCGGAAGCAAACGCGTGCACCGATACCAGTACACCGGAACGTACCAAAAACGTTCCCAGCAGACAGAGCGAGAACGCGCCGATGGCCAGCAACACCGTCCAGGCCTTGAAGCTGCCCCGCTTTTCGGTGACCGACAGCGAGTGCAGCAGCGCCGTACCCACCAGCCACGGCATCAATGACGCATTCTCTACCGGATCCCAGAACCACCAGCCGCCCCAGCCAAGCTCGTAATACGCCCAGCCCGAACCAAGCACGATACCCAACGTCAGAAATGACCACGCCGCCTGTGTCCACGGTCGGGACCAGCGTGCCCATGCGCTGTCCAGCCGCTCAGCCAGCAGCGAGGCGACCGCAAACGCAAACGCCACGGAGAACCCGACATAGCCCATGTAGAGCAATGGAGGGTGGAAGATTAACCCGACATCCTGCAGCAGCGGATTGAGATCGCGCCCGTCAATCGGGTAGTCCGGCAGCGTGCGCGTAAAGGGATTCGACGTCAGGATGATGAACAGCAAGAAGCCGACATTAATCATCCCCATGACGGCCAGCACGCGGGCGACCGCATCCAGCGACATCCCGCGGCTGAATACTGCCACCGCGAAGGTCCAGCCGCTCATCAACAGCACCCAGAGCAGCAACGACCCTTCATGTGCGCCCCACGCCGCCGCCACGCGATACCATACCGGCAACGCGCGGTTCGAGTTGTTGGCTACATAGAGGACGGTGAAATCATTGATCACCAGCGCATGCACCAACACGAGGAACGAAGCCAAAATGCATGCAAACAGCGCCCAGGCAAGCGGACGCGCCAGCGCCATCAGACGAGTATCCTGACGCGACGCGCCCCACAGCGGATATACGCTGAGCAACAGCGCGACGCCCAGCGCCAGACAGAGCAGATAATTGCCCACTTCAGGCATCATAACCGTTTACCCTCTGTGGTCGCTGCCGATGCATGACCGTTCTGCCCTTCCATCGCCGCCTTGATTTCCGGTGGCGTGTAGTTTTCATCATGTCGGGCAAGCACTTCTTTCGCCATAATATGGTCGTCGGTATCCAGAATGCCCTGCGCCACCACCCCTTGCCCCTCGCGGAACAGATCCGGCAGCATCCCGTTATAGGTCACATCCACGGAGCCCTGCGCATCATAAACGGTGAAGCGGACTTCTAGACTTTGGCTGTCGCGGCGCACACTGCCCGGCATCACCATGCCGCCGACGCGCAGACGCTGCCCGATCGCCGGTTTTTCCTGCGTTTCGTTTTTGCCGTAAAGAATTTCACTGGGCGTATAAAAGAGATCGATATTTGAGCTCAACGCATAGAGCGTCAGCGCGATCGTCAACACCGCGCCGCAAATGACGGCCAGAATAGCATAGAGGCGAGTTTTACGCGGGGCACTCATTGCGCCACCTCCATCGTTTCTGACTGGCGAGCCGTATTCTTGCGCTGCTCGCGCGCCTGTTGGCGGCGGATATCATTCAGCAATGCGCGACGATTCAAGAGGGTATGACCGACCAACGCGCTCAGCGGTAACAGCGTGAGCACCACGGCCAGCCAGACGTAAAAGGCATAGCCGCCCATCGCAAAGAAATCCTGCCAGCTTGTGAAAGCGATGTTCATCGGGCTATTCCTCCTTTATTAAGCAGTGCAGCCACCCAGGGTGCGCGGCGCTGCTGTACCAGTATCAAGTTACGCAATCGCATCAGTGACAACGTCACGAACAAGCTCATAAATCCTAACATCATGATTCGCAGCGGGAGACGCATGGCGGGATCGATCGTTTTCTGCATTTTTGTCGATCCCTGATGCAGGGTATTCCACCACTCGACCGAGAAATGGATGATGGGTAAATTCACCACGCCCACCAACACCAGAATGGCCGCCGCACGACCGGCAAGACGACGATCGTCAAACGCGTTGTAGAGCGCGATGATGCCCACATATAGAAACAGCAGAACGAGTTCCGACGTCAGACGCGCATCCCAGACCCACCAGGTTCCCCACATCGGTTTCCCCCAAGTGGCACCCGTCGTTAACGCAATAAAGGTAAACACCGCGCCGACCGGTGCCATCGCAGCCACGGCAAGCTCCGCCGTTTTTGACTGCCGAATTATCCCGACAAGCGCACATATCGCCATCACGGCATAGACGCCCATCGACCACACGGCCGCCGGCACGTGCACGTACATGATGCGATACCCCTGCCCTTGCTGATAATCCGCGGGCGCAAATCCAAATCCCAGCAAGCAACCGCCGATCAACAGCGCCGCGCTAAGCAGGGCAAACCAGGGGATAAGCCTGCCGCAAAGGCCATAAAGGCGATCCGGCTGCGTAAGCTGATAGTTCTTTTTCAACATAACGTGTGCTCACTCTGCGTAAAACTCATCCCAACGGGACGATGAAGGCGATCCTGAGATCGGAAAATTACTGTATGCTCACCCGCAACGCCGCCGCCGTGGCAAACGGGCTCAGGGTGGCGCTGCCCGCCAGAAAGGCACCGAGGATCGCCAGATACCCGCCCACCGGCAGTTGCATCATGGCGGCCTCGACCGCCGCCGTCGCAAAAATCAACAGCGGTATGGTTAACGGCAAGACCAACAGGCTTAACAGCACGCCGCTGCGGCGCAGCCCGACCGTTAATCCCGCCCCAATGGCTCCCAGAAAACTGAGCGTGGGCGTGCAGAGCAACAGCGTTAGCGCCATTACCCGCCAGCCGTGGCTGTCCAGCCCAAACAGAAGCGCCGCCAGCGGAGAAAGCAGTAACAGCGGCAGCCCGCTGACCATCCAATGCACCACCACTTTCGCCAGCACCACTAACGGCAGCGGCAACGGCAGCAGCGTCAGTTGTTCCAGTGAACCGTCCTGATAGTCATCACGGAAAAGACGATCCATACCCAGCAGCGAAGCGAGCAACGCCGCCACCCACACCACGCCCGGTGCCACGCGCATCAATAGCTGCGGCTCTGGTCCAATAGCCAGCGGGAACAAAATGATGACGATCAGGAAGAACCACAGGGGATTGAGAATTTCCGCGTTATTGCGCAACGCGACGCGCAGTTCTCGGGCAATCAGACGCCGCATGATGGGGTTCCCTCACTCGGTGTCAGTTGGATACAGCGAATGCCTTGAGCGAACGGACGCAGCGGCTGATGGGTGGTTAAAATGATGATGCCGCCGCGCGCAATATGGTGTTCCATACGCTGCGTCAGCATTTCGACGCCCGCCACGTCAAGCGCGGTCAGCGGTTCATCCAGAATCCACAGCGGAACATCGGTGAGCCACAAACGCGCCAGCGCGACGCGACGCTGTTGTCCCGCAGAAAGACGCGCCACGGGCACGTCTTCATAGCCTGCCAGCCCGACCGCGGCCAGCGCCTGCCAAAGTGCATCCTGCTGCTGTTGCGGATAGAAAAAGCGCAGATTCTCTTCACCGGTCAGGACACTCTTGATGCCCGGCTGATGGCCTAGCCACAGAAGCTGTTGATTAAACTGCTCGCGCATACGGTTGATGCGTTGCCCTTGCCAGCAGATTTCCCCCGATTCAGGCGTCGCCAGACCGCTTAAAATGCGCAACAGCGACGTTTTGCCCACCCCGTTGGCACCCGCAATCTGCACCATTTCTCCCGCGCTAGCCGTAAACGACAACGCGCTGAACAGCACATGCTCATCGCGTATGCAAACCACATCGCGCGCTTCTAACATCGGGGTGTACTCCTGCTTTCTTAGTGGCTATAGAATAACATGGTGCCCGTACTCCCCCTCTCGGGGGTCGTAACCATAAAGAGTTAATCTTTTTTATTGAGATCAATAAACTCGGCGATTCTGGTTATTCTCGTCATTATGACGGTGTCAAAAGTCGTGCTTGCCCTCTGACTCAAGGGGTATCACGCATTACTTCTGACTATTCTTCAGCAGCGTTGCCGTGTTGATCGCCTCGATCAACTGGACGCGATTAACCCGCGGGCTGTACGTATCCAGCAAGCGCTGCCAAATCGTAATCGCGCGCGCATAGTCCGCTTTCAGGAACGCGTCAGACGCCAGCAGCATCAGCGCCGTCACTTCATTGGCATCCAGCGCCAACGCTTTATCGACCATCTCTTGCATCGGGGGCGTGACGGCCTGACCCGCCTGGTAATACAGCACCGTCGCCAGCGCCGAATACAGTTCCGCGCTGTCGCCCTTCAGCGCAATCGCCTGTCGATAAGCGCGCAGCGCGTTGTCGTAGGCGTTACGGTAAAGATAATATTCACCCAGCTCAGCCCAGAGGACGCTGTTGCCCGGCGTTTTACGAATGTTATCCTGCAAGGTAGCGAGCTGTTTTTCCTGCTGTTGCGCATCGCTAAAATCGTGTAGCGGATCGGCAAGCCGCTGGCGTTCAGCCTGAACCAGCGCAGCACGCGGACTTAGCATGTAGAACGCCGCACTGCTCAATAGGATAGCGATGACCGCGACCACAACCGCGATGGCAGGCAGCGGGTGCTGCGCAGAAGAAGGCGATGAGGCTAACGGCAGGTCGTGGGACAGTTCTCGACCCAGCATCTTTGCCTCATGCTCGGACAGATGCTTCCCTGCCTGTTCACACTGAAAATGCCAGATGCGCTCAGCTAAACGCGGTAGCTTGTCATCCCCTTCCGGCTTGCGCAGGGGCAATAGCGGCCATAACAGTCCGGCAGCCAGAACGACAACCGCGATGGCGACAAACACCATGCTTAATAAATTCAGATCCAACAGGTTCACGCTTAACAGGCTCATGGGCGCCCCCCTCGGTTCTGTCGCCGCATCACTCGCCACGCGATCACCGCAATCGCTAACAGTAGAAACAGCGGCGTGAGCCAAAGGATGCCGGTTTGCATTTTCATCGGCGGGTTGTACTGAACAAAATCACCATAGCGCTGGTTCATAAACGCCATAATTTCTGACTTGTCCTTGCCCTGTTCCACCATGGAAAAGACCTCATGGCGCATGCTGACCGCCACGGGCGAATTCGATTCCAGCAGGCTCTGGTTCTGACATTGCGGGCAGCGCAGTTCGCCAGCAATCGCCATCGCGACCTGACGCTGTGCCTGATTGGAAAACGCCCAGGTATCGACCACCTGAGCCTGCACAGAAAAAGCCAGCAGCATGAAAAGGAGCGCAATGTATTTAGTCATAGGCCCTTCTCCCTCTGAACCACCCCAGCAGTGCGCCCGCTACCATCAGCAGGCCGCCGCCCCACACCCAGCGGACGCCGGTTTGCACATAGAAACGCATCGCATAGCGGTTTTCGCCGGTTTTCTCTCCCATCACGGCATACCATTCTCTGATCGGCCCCCAGGCAATGCCCGGCTCAACCATCTGTTGTTTACGTGCGTTGTAGTAACGGCGTTCCGGCATGACCTGAGCGATCGGTGAGTCGCCGCGATAAATCGCAATCACGGCCTGCTCTGCGGTGTAGTTCTGCGCCGCCACTAACTCCAGCTGTAAAAATCGAAAATGGTAGTCGCCCAGCGTGACCTGCTCTCCCTGCCCCACATCGGCGCTGATTTCCTGTTTGCTGCCCGCAGAGAACACAATCCCCAAGGCAAATAGCGCTACGCCCGTATGCGCCAGCAGTGCGGGAAGTTGCTGACGTATCACCGACAGCGGCTGCAACCACTGCGCAGCCATAGCCCAGCCGATCAACCCCGCAGCCAGTGCGACAGCATACCCATACGGCCATAAGACCAGAGCGGTAATAATGCCGACGGCCAGCGTCATGCCTACACGCCGGACAGGCCATCGCGTGCTACGTTTCCAGTAGCCCCCCGCTGCTACCCCGATGAGCAGCAGCATCAGGCCACCGAAGGGCAAGAGCACGCGGTTAAAATAGGGTGCGCCGACAGAGATTTTCCCCCAGCCCGCCAGCCCGTAGATCATTGGGTAAAGCGTGCCGAGCAGTACCACCAGTGCGACAGCGCTGAATAACAGCAGCACCAGCAGTATCGCCATTTCCCGCGACCAGCCGGAGAAGCGGGCAGCAGAGCGGACAAGCTGAGCACGCCAGCCATAAACCGCCAGCGCCGCCATACTCAAGCAGGCAAACAGAATAAATAGAGGCACCGCGCGATCGTGTTCAAGCGCGAAGGCATGGACAGACACCAGTATCCCAGACCGCACAATCAGCGTGCCCAGCAGACATAAAATGAACGTCAGCAGCGCCAATATCAGCGACCAATGGCGGAAGATGCCGCGCATGCGGGTGACAGACAGGCTGTGCAGTAATGCGCTGGCCGTTAACCACGGGAGCAGCGAGGCGTTCTCTACCGGATCCCAGAACCACCAGCCTCCCCAGCCCAGCTCGTTATAGGCCCACCACGATCCCAGGATGATCCCCAGCGTTAACAGGCTCCAGGCGGGCAGCGTCCAGCGCCAGCAGATCCAGGCAGTTGGCGCTGTAAACTCACCGTGAATCAGGGCGGCTAACGCCAGCGCCGCACTCACGGTTAATCCGCCATAGCCCAGATAGAGCAACGGCGGATGGAGGATGAGGCCAATGTGTTGCAGCATGGGGTTGAGATCCCTCCCCGCCACGGCAGGCGGGAAGAGACGCACAAAGGGATCGGAGAAAAAGACAATGAACACCAGCAGCGCGGTCGCGATCACGGCCAGCATCGCCAGCGTCAGCGGAAACAGATCGCTCGTCGCCTTGCGATAGCGGCAGGCAAACGCAGCGCTCCAGCCGGTTAAACATAACAGCCACAGCAGCAGCGATCCTTCATGCCCGCCCCAGACTGCCGCAATTTTCAGCCCCAGCGGTAAATCACGATGGCTATGCTGGGCGACATAGTTAACGGAGAAATCATCCTGTACCACGCTCAACGTCAGCGCGATAAACGCAAACAGCACCAGACCAAACAGTACTAACGTCCAGCACCGCGCCAGTCGGTAAGTGCCCGACCAGCGCAGGGAGTGGCCTGAAAATGTCAGCAACGCCGTTGCCACACCGACGCAAACCGCCAGCGACAGCGCGACATACCCAAATTCTGGCAATAACAGCATCAACAGGCCTTTTGCTGGGAATTAGACAACGGTTAACTGCCCCGCATAGAGAATAAAGAAGCGCAGTAACAAGACGCCCACCAGACTCAGGCCACACACCGCCAGCACGCCATAAGGTGAATGCTGTCGGCTGGCCCATGACTTGAGCAGCAAGGGAATAACCAATCCAATCCCTACCACGCCCAGCCAGAACCACACGGCCCAGAATCCCCCGCCCACGGCGGCCACCAGCGCCCGCTGCTTCCCATCGTCCCCTAACGCAAGGCCGATAAAGAACGCGAACAGTAAGAAGATCTCTAACCACACGACCGGCGTTTCGACACGGTGTACAAAGTGCGCTTCTTCGCTATGTGGATTGCGACGATAGCGGCAGGCCATGGCGATCAGCGCCACCGCCGCACCGGAGGACACCCCCGAAAACAGGAATAAAGCCGGTAAGATCGGGTTATTCAGCAGCGGATAGGTCTTCAACGCGGAGAGTAAAAATCCGGTGTAAGCCCCTAACATCACCGCCAGCAGTAACATCACGATATCCAGTGATTTCTGCATCGGTGCCAGCCAACCGAGCACCTTGGGAACGAGAGTCAGCTTCGGTAGCCAGCGCTGTTGCAGCACGATAACCTGCTCGCTGAAAATGTTGGCTAACCAGACTGCCAGCGCCGCCATATAGACCTGAAACAGCATGACCCCAACCGACATCACCGAGGTAAAGCTGTAATGGAACATCAGCTTCCAGAACGTCCAGGGGCGCGTCAGGTGGAAGATCAGAATCAGCAATCCCAAAATGATGGTGCATGGCGCAAGAATCAGCGTGGTGCGCATTAGCGTACTGTCTGCGGTTGCCTGTTCGGGGTGATAGCGCCGCAGTAAGGCCGACAGCGTCACCAGACCCGCAGAAATGCCCACTAAAAACAGGTAAATCGCAATCGGCCAGTCCCAGACTAACGAAGCAAAATGGAATGCGCTTGAAGACACGGGCGTCATTGATGAACCTCCCCGTATTTAAACGGTACGCGATAGACCTTAGGACGAGTGCCGAGCGCGATTTTGTAGCGATACGTCGGCTGTTGACGAAGCAGGCGGGAAATCTCGCTGTCAGGATCGTCAAGATTGCCGAACGTCAGCGCGTTAGTCGGACAAGACAACACACAGGCGGGCAGTTTTCCGGCTTTCAGGTTGGTCTTGCGGCAAAAATCGCACTTATCCGCCGTTTTCGTCTCGGGATGAATAAAGCGCACCTGATAAGGACAGGCAGCAAGACAATATTGGCACCCTACGCACAGATCGGGGTTCACATCCACAATGCCGCTTGCCGCATCGCGATACGACGCCCCGGTAGGGCACACGTCAACACAAGGTGCATGATCGCAGTGCTGACAGGAGTGACGGAAAAAGCGGTATTTCACGTCTGGGAAGGTCCCAATCGGTTCGCTGCGAATGATCGTCAGACGCGACACACCTTCCGGCACCTGATTGACTTCCCGGCAGGCATCCATACACGCCGTACAGCCGATACAGAGCGATTCATCGTGGATCATGCCGTAGCGGACGCCGTTGATATTTAGCGTCTGTGCGACGACCTGCCCCGCCGTGCTGGTGATGGCAATCAGCCCCCCCATACGGGCAAGAAATTGACGACGAGAGCAACTCATGGCTGCCTCTTATTACCCAGATGAACTGAGGCTGGGTTGAAATCGGGGTTATTACGCTGATCGCTATGGCAATCCACACACAGTTTGATGCGACTCTTGTCGTTCAGCGTCTGCATACTATCCTGCGTAGGGTGCAGTTGGTGACAGCTGGCACAGGCCACTTTCGCGACGTGCACATCGTGTGGCCAAAACGATTTCTGCAGCTGTTCCGGCGTATGGCATGACATACAGACGCTGTTTTGCTCTTCCACCTTATACATCGGGAAGTTAAAGCGCATGACATCTCTGACGCCTTCGCGGTGCATCGGCGACGGCTTACCGTGACAGTTTGTGCAGGTCAGTTGCTTCTGATTATGCGGGTTGACGGCGGAGGCATGTTTGCCCTGCATGCCATCCTCTTCCGGTTTATGGCACTGTAGACAAGCCTCATCGGGATTGCGCTGCGGCATGACCTCCCAGCGCTCTCCTTTTTCCGCCTGAGGTGCGGGCTGCGTCAGCCCTGGCAATGCCCAAAGCAGGCCTGATACCAGCACCCCGGCAGTCAATAACGAACGTAATACGCTCATATCCACTCCACTTTATGATCGCCCGCGTCCACGGGCGATGAGGGGTTATTAGTTCAGTCGTCCCGCTTTACGCGCTTGCTCATCCCACTGCGGCACTACCGTGTTCAGGAAATCCTGTTTTTCGGCTTTGATTTGCTGCATGTTGAGCCCAATTGCCTGCTGCGCTTTCTCCTTCGTCGAGATATCCGGCAGCTTGATTTCCCCTGTCACCCCTTTTTGGGCCAACAGACGCACCAGTTTGGTTCTCGCCTCGGCGGATTTACTCAGAGAGGTGCCGAGCATCCGTAAGCCTTCATCCGGCGCATGCATGTGAATACCGTGAGAGGCAACCGCCAGATCCCAGCGCCATTGCGCATGGCGGATATCCATCAGAATCGGCTGCATTTCTGCTTCGGTTGCTCCGGCATCCCAGGCCGCTTTCGCCTCAAAGTGCGCGTGAACCAGCTGCTCTTCCGCTTTCAGTTTTAAGTCCTGAATGGCCGTTTTGCGCTCTGCAACAACCGCCTGCATCGCCGCTTTATCCTGCGTGTGGCAATTGGTACAGGTTTCACCGTAATTGTCGAAAGGGTTACCAATCTTGTGATCGGTATACAGTTTGCCGTCCGCATTTTTCACTTTCGGCATATGGCAGTCGATACAGGTCACGTTGTTTTTACCGTGAATACCAATGCTCCAGGTTTCATATTCTGGATGTTGGGCTTTCAGCATCGGTGCGCGGGAAAGGGAGTTGGTCCAGTCGGAGAAGGAAATGGCGTCATAGTATTTTTCCATGTCTTCGACTTTCGTGCCGTTATCCCATGGAAATTTCACCGCTTTGTCTTTACCAGAGAAATAGTACTCAACGTGGCATTGTCCACAGACCATAGACTGCTGACCGAAACGACTGGTTTGATCAAACGGTTTGCCAATTGATTCCATTGCGCGCTCGGCGTAAGGACGGGATAGCGTCAGCGCCGGTTTGCCCTGAGCGAAATCTGGGGACGCAGTATCATGGCAGTCCGCACAGCCGAGATCGTTAGCAATCTCCGGCCCGCCTCGTGCCCATTTGCCTTTGAAGTAGCCGTCTTCGCCTTCCTGTTGAATCAAGCGTGCGACATCCGGGCTTTTACAACTCCAACACGCCATCGGCAGAGGGCCGTCTTCCGCCGTCTTCGGTGCGCCGGTACGCAGCGTCTCACGCACGTCCGTTAACGCATACGCGTGACCGCGCGGTTTGTTGTAGTCTCTGGAAAAGGGGTAACCCGCCCAAAGGATCACCATCATGGGGTCTTCTGCCAGCGCATCATGACGTTCAGACTGTTCACTGGTCGCTTTCCACGAGTTGAACTGATCGGGGTGTTGATTAATGAAGACGGAGTTTCTTGCTTCTATTGGGGCGGGTGGTGGTGACGCCGGAGCATCAGCGGAATAGGCTGGCATCATGAGAAAAAGACTGGCTACCATGCCCCACAGATAGGAGATTGACGTGCTTATCCTGACCATGCGTTTGTGTCCAATTTAAGCCGCCTACCGGCGGTCATTTTAGTTATCTATTTGACAGAAACCACAACAACTGTCGTGACATTACTCGCCCTATGAATAACAAAAAGATGCATTCAAAATATTGTTTTCGATCAAAGGTAAAGAAAAGTAATGAATCGTATCGAAAGTTATATGAAGCGTATCTCAGTCATGGAGAGTGGACATCACCAGATGAGACGAAAGACTTAAACGTTGATGATTTTAAAATTAAGCACTTAAAAACTGGGTACTTACGTATCAAGGTAGGTGGCTTGAACTCTGGGATGAGGTGTCCATGTCGGCCGTTCATCCCAGAGTATTTGCTGATAAAGCGCGGCGTTTTGCCTGATAGAAAAAATTCAGGAGCTCAATAAGTGGGGCTTAAGTGAAAATGTTGCCCCAGAGTCTGCCCTTCTGGGATGTTTATTTCCCTTGACCATAGGCCAACGCCAGTTTGGCGTAGAAATCTTCCAGCGTGAAGCGGGCATCAACGGCGTTATACACTCGAATCTGGCGCAAATTTTTCTGAGGCGCATAGGTCAGATCGTCATTTAACTGCGGTGCATTAACCAACGTGTAGTGATATTCGTGGTCATCCAACAGCAGCGAAACCGCAGGGTTATCACCCAAGACCCAGACTTCACTTTTCGGCCACGGAACATCCTTGATGGTTTCGGAAATCGCACGATTAAACTCGATCAGCTGTTGCCACAGGTACTCCCCGACTTTCCCCTGCGGCTTCACGCGCACGGCAAGCTCAGACAGCGAGACGCGTACGGACATATAGACATTATGCGGCACCTGCCACAAAGGCACCTGAGACTTGAATACGCTGTTCGCCGCGACCGGATCGTTGAACATATTGTATTCCCAGCCGCCTTTCGGATAAGGCATGCCGCCAATCCACACTACCGTCATTTTGCTGGCGATCTTTGGTTCAGCCTGCAATGCGGCAGCAATATCCGTAATCGGCCCCATGACTAACACAAACAGCGGATGCGAATCCTCTTTTAACGCTTCCTTGATCAGCATTTGCGCCCCTTCACTCAACGCAGGCGCGCTACCGTCGGCTTTCAGCGCGTGCGTCGCACCGCGATAGACGGGAATATCTGTTTTTCCCATCACGTTCATCAGGCGCTGGAGCTCGTGGTAGCTTTCCATCATGCTGTTTTCGCCATCACGCTTCATCAACGGCGCAGTGCGGGAGTAATGGGCAGCAATCAGCCCTTTCACCTGCATCGTCGGCGTCAGCAACGCATGGGCAACGGCAAAATCATCGTCAGCCTCGTTTTTCGCATCGGCGCTGATAATGACGCGAATCTGCTTATGGTCGGCCACATCAAAAGGGGAATGTTGAGCCTGCACGCTGAACGCACTGAGGAAAGGCAATGCCACGATCAACATGGCAAAACAGGAAAAGTATCTGCGAATAGACATGATTATCCTTAACGCTAACGGTGCTTGGCCGTCGTTGATATGGCAGCCCAGCGATTCAGGCTGCCATCAGAGAAGCGGGCATGTGACGACGCTGCCCGCAGCATGAAGATGCTATTTAAAAAGCTTCTGAACAAACTCGCTGTAGGCCGGTCGCCAGACATCCATTTCATGACCAAGATCGGGATAATGGCGGTAATCAAACCGGATATTCTTCTGCTCCAGGATGGTTTTCAGGCCCGCAATATCCTTACCCGTGATGTTGTCGGTCTCGCCAATCACTACAGTAAAGTTCTTCAGTTGCTGGTTAATCTGCTCCGGTCGTTCAAGCTGTGCCGCAACGGCCGTGTTCGGCACCGTTTCTGTGGTCACGCCGCTAAACGTTGCCAGCCAGCCGAAATGATCTAAGTGGCTCATGCCGGATACCAATGCCTGATAGCCGCCCTGCGACAGCCCGGCCAGCGCCCTGCCGTTTGCATCCTGACGGACGTTAAAGCGCTTGCCGATCTCGGGGATGATGTCATGAATGAGTTCCCTGTCCGCCGCTAACGCATTGCGCGGATAGAACACTTTACGGCGCTCCTGCGGTGGATATTCTTCCGGGATAATGCCGGGAACGTCCGTTTCCGTATCAGGAATAACGACCAGCATTGGCTCAATCTTTTTCTCTGCCAGCAGGTTATCCATCATCTGCGGTATCCGCCCCTGCACCACGGCCGATGCGCCCGTGTCGCCAAAGCCATGATAGAAGTACAGCACCGGCAATGGTTTTGACGATTCGCTATAGCCCGGCGGCGTCCAGACATACACCTGACGCTCTGATTTCAAGGCTTTCGAATGATAGGTTAGCGTTCTCAGTTCACCGTGTGGCACCTGACGCACGTCCAGAATGCTCCCCGGCACCAGAATCAGGCTGGTATTCACCTGACGCTGCGGTTTGGTAAACGCCGTGCCGGTATCGATGGTGCGAAAACCGTCCACGCTGAAGAAATATTCATACAGGTTCGGTACCAGCGCGGGCGTCTTGAAAGACCATACGCCAGAGTCATCTTTCGTCATCGCATGGGACACGATGCTATCGGGCGTCGAACCGGTAAAAACACTGACCTGCTTCGCCGTTGGCGCAAACAGGCGGAAGGTAATGCTGCTATCGGCATTCACCGCTGTGACGTATTGGCTCACAGGGACGGTGGCCGCCGGCATAACCGGGAAATCGGTAGGTAGTGCAGACACATTGACAGAAACCCCCGCCAATACACCCAGAGCCAATAATGATAAAGATATTTTCTTCATGTTCATTCGCATAATTCCATCCCGAATATCACGTAATCGAGTCTGTTTTTGCTAAATGTAGCGGCACCGCCGAAGCGATGCCGATGTGGTGACAGCAATTACCACCAAACTTCCGCTTGAACACCCACGGAGAATTGCTCGCTCTTACTGTCGTTAAAGGTGGCCTTGCTGATATCGTTATCTTCAATTTTCAGGTAAGAACCATAGAACCGAATCTCTGGACGGGAATTCAAGATACTCGTGTCAACTTTAAGTGCATGGTACAGCGTGGTTTTATAACCTGACTCGTGATAATTCACACCATTGGCCTTATTGGTTTGGTTAAAATACGCCAATTCGACCCCAGTCTGGTTAAATTTATCCCAAATATAAGCAGGGCGTAATACCGCACGGATGCTGTTGAAATCGGTATTCGCTCCCGTGTCATAGCTGTATATGTCATTACCTTGTGAATAAACCAGCGCATTCGCCATAATGACATCATCACGCAGGTACATTTCTCCTTGCGAGATCGCGCGGAAGGCATTACCTGAATGATTGCCATAGTAGTCACCATTACGGCTATACGTCGGGTTAGCATCAGATATATTAGCAAAACCGCTGGCAATAGAATTACTCGCGCCTTGAACGGTGAATTCATTAAATCCACCGTTATATAATCCTTGGCGTAAAATGACACCAGCGGTCCAGGCATCTTTCATTTTATACGATAAACCATCGATTTCATTATTATTCTGCACATTGCTCTTATTGGCTTGCGCATATTTACCAATCAAAGACAATGTTGCATCATCCCACAGCGGAATACCCTTATAGCGTATATCAACCGCATTGGTATTGACCTGATTTTTATCTTTTTTCGGGTCATTATATACGAATCGCCGCGCGTTAACGTCTTCACGGTTCAAAGAGACATCAAGCTTACCCATGCCCAACTGCCAGTTCTCAATACCGACACCGCCCGCCGCTTCTGAACGGTGGCTTTTCCAGTCCAGCATCTGAATCTCATAGACTGGCAGGGTATTTTTACCTACCCAAAAATCAGCCTCTGGGGCGAATGGTAAGAACCCTTTTGTATTGACGTACATCTGGGAGAATTGCAGTTTATTTTCATTATCGGCGTCTTCGCCAAACCAAGCGCTGTTGTACTGCATACCCACGTTACCATCCAATTGGATGACGGCGTCGACACGTTTATTCCCTTCTGCATAAACTTTTTGGCTCAGTATGAGATCGAACCAACCACTGTGCTCATTACCAAAACGCCCTAATGAACCAATCGCATACGATTTTGGTGCGCCATGATCGGCCGTTGCCCATCCCGAACGGAAATACCCCGTATAGCTAAAGCCAATATCATCCTTAACGAACTTACTCACTTCAGCTAACGTTAATGGCTTCTGTTGTGCACTTGTCGCGGCATCAGTCGTATTTGTAGCGGGTTGGACAACAGGCGAAAGAACCACTTGATTAACCGATGACGTGCCAGAAGAAGCAACAACCAGCGGTTTATCTTTTGCCGCAGAGTTTGCTGCAAGACGTGCTTTATTTTCTGCGTTCGTCTTATATTCACGAAACTCTTTTTTCGTTGACTGCAATTCGGCTTTATTTGCCGCCAGTTCTTTCTCCAAGAGTTCCAGTCTTTCTTCTACGGTCAATTTTGCGGCCATAGCACCATTAGACAAAAACACTGAAGACATCAGTAATACCATCATCTTTACAGGGAATTTTTTACGCATGATTATTATCCGAGTAGGGTACATTTTAACATTGGAAACAGCGGTTTTAAGTTGAGACAACCCCCTCGCGACGCTAGCCGCAAGTCCGCCTATTTATAAAATTTTTTGTAAAACCCACATGACCGTTTATATGATTTAATGGCTAGTCCATTCCCTCCCGTTTCATCTTATTCCCCTGCCATCTTTCCCATGGATAGTAAAAAAATAGAGTTCGCATTCATTCCAGATCTTATTTCTCTGAGAATGAATGCGTAAATGACTCATCGATGCGATGGTTTATTTCAACGTTTCACCATTAGAGGAAATAACCTCTTTATACCAGTAGAAACTTTTCTTACGTCGACGTTCTAACGTGCCGTTCCCTTCGTCATCACGATCGACATAAATGAAGCCGTAGCGTTTCGACATTTCGGCTTTTGACGCACTCACCAGATCGATAGGCCCCCAGCAGGTATAACCCATAACTTCAACGCCATCTTCCAACGCTTCACCTACTTGATACAGGTGATCGTTCAGGTATTGGATGCGATAGTCATCGTTAATGCTGCCATCGCTTTCAAGTTTATCTTTGGCACCTAAACCGTTTTCCACAATGAACAGCGGTTTCTGGTAACGGTCATACAGATAGTTCAGCAAGTAGCGCAGCCCTTCCGGGTCGATCTGCCAGCCCCACTCGGAGCTTTCCAAATGCGGATTCGGCACCATATTCAAAATATTGCCGCGGGCTTTCAGGTTCGCTTCTTCATCCGTGGTCACACAGCCCGTCATGTAATAGCTGAAAGAAATGAAATCGATGGTTTCTTTCAGCGACTGGCGATCGTCTTCCGTTACCGTCAGCGTAATACCGTGCTGTGCAAAGAAACGCTTCATGTACGCCGGGTAGTATCCTCGGGCTTGGACATCACCGAAGAACAGCCAATCGCGGTTCTGCTGCATCGTTTCCATGACATCCGCAGGCTTGCAGGTTAATGGATAGAACATGGAACCCAACATCATATTGCCGATTTTGGCATCAGGGATGATGTCATGACACGCCTTCACCGCTTTAGCACTTGCCACGAGCTGGTGATGAATCGCCTGATAAATATCCTGCTTACTACTCTCGGTAGGTAAACCAATGCCTGTAAATGGTGCGTGCAGCGCACAGTTAATTTCGTTGAACGTCAGCCAATATTTCACTTTGTCTTTATAGCGCTGGAATACCGTGCGAGCGTAACGCTCGAAGAACGTAATCGTTTCACGGCTTCCCCAGCCACCGTAATTTTTCACCAGACCGTACGGCATTTCATAGTGGGACAGCGTCACCAGCGGTTGAATGCCATACTTTGCCATCTCATCCAACAGACGATCGTAAAATGCCAGCCCTGCCTCATTCGGCTGGGTTTCATCGCCCTGCGGGAAAATACGCGTCCAGGCAATGGAGATTCTCAGACATTTGAAGCCCATTTCAGCAAAGAGCGCGATATCTTCGGGATAGCGGTGATAAAAATCGATCGCGGTGTCTTTGATTCCGCTGTCGCCCGGCGTACGCGTGACGATCTCGCCAAAAATACCCTGTGGCTGTAAATCGGACGTTGATAATCCTTTGCCGTCCGTTAAATACGCACCTTCAACCTGATTGGCAGCGATCGCGCCGCCCCACAAGAATTCTTTCGGAAACTGATGGCTCATCTTTTCTCCTCCCAATTGGGTCGTAAATGTCAATGTCAGCGGATTAACGTCAGCAAAGCGCCCTGTTCCTGCACGGCGCTTCCGGCGGTAGGCAGAACATCAACGTAATCTTCGCTATTGGTGATAATGACGGGCGTTGTCGTGTCATAGCCGGCTTTCTCAATCGCCTGATAATCAAACTCCACCAGAAGATCGCCCTGCTTCACGACATCGCCAGTCTTAATGTGTGCAGTGAAATACTGACCATCCAATTTCACCGTATCGATACCAACGTGAATGAGCACCTCGGCCCCCTCTTCCGATTCGAGTCCAATCGCATGGTTGGTCTTGAACAGCGAGGCAACCGTACCGTTCACCGGGGAAACCACGCGCCCGGCCAGCGGTTTAATCGCAATCCCTTTTCCCATTAAGCCACTGGCAAACGTTTCATCGCCGACTTGTTCAAGTGGCAGAACCGTACCTTCGATCGGGCTGTTTATCTCTTGCTTGCGCGTATCATCACTCTGACGCTCTGTGGCTTGTGGTGCTGTCGCAGGCGCATTTACTTCTGTCGTTTTTTCTTGCGCGGGAATCCCGAACGCCCAGGTCGTCACAGCCGCGAAGGTAAAGGCAATGGCAGTACCAATGATCGCAGCCCAGACCGTGTTATCGACACCGGTCGGCGGGATAACCTGAGTAAAAGTGAAGATGCTTGGGAAGCCGAAGGAGTAAATCGTGGTGTTGAAATATCCCAGAACACCGGCACCGATAGCGCCGCCTAAACAGCCAAAGATGAAAGGACGCTTCAGCGGCAGCGTGACGCCATACACTGCGGGTTCGGTAATACCAAAGATTGCTGCCGAGAATGCCGAACCAGAAATCCCTTTCAACTTCATATCACGGGTACGCAACAACACACCCAGCACCGCGCCTGCCTGCCCTAACACCGCAGGAATCAGCAACGGCAGCATAGTGTCGTGTCCCAGCACGCTGAGGTTGTTGATCATCAGCGGTGTTAAGCCCCAGTGCAGACCAAAAATCACAAACACCTGCCACAGCGCGCCCATCAGTGCGCTCGCAATCGTGGAGTTCAGCCCGTAGATCAGCTGGTAGCCGCCGGCCAGCATATGCCCAAGCCAGGTTGCCGCCGGCCCAATCAGCAGGAACGTAACGGGGACCGTAATACAGAGGCACAGTAACGGCGTGAAGAAATTGCGGATGTTGATGTGCAATATCGCATTCAGTGGCTTTTCCAGACGTGAGGAGAGCCAGGCCGAGAAAATAATGGGAATAACGGAAGAAGCATAATTAATAAATGTAATCGGAATGCCGAGGAAATAAAGCGGCTGATAATTTGCATTCTGCATAGCGCCAAATTCAGCAATCATGGATGGATGCACCAGCGTGGCACCAATTACCATGGAAACGAATGGATTTCCACCAAACTTCTTCCCTGCGGTATAGCCTAACACCACGGGGAAGAAAAAGAATAATGCATCGCTTGCTGCAAACAGAACTTTATAGGTTCCGCTGGTTTCAACCATCCAGCCACACACTAAACTCAGCGCTAAGAATCCCTTTAAAATACCGGAAGCAACCATGACACCAATTAATGGCGTAAATATGCCAGATATAATATCGATAAAGCGGGAAAGGATATTATCTTTCTTCTCATCGCCGTCTTCATTACCTGAGGAGTCAGCCTGATCCGTCAATCCAGAAACATTCTGTAAACTACGATAGACGTCACTGACATGATTGCCGACGACGACCTGAAATTGTCCGCCACTTTCAACCACCATGATCACGCCTGAATTACTTTTCAGCGCAGCGGCATCCGCTTTTTTGTTGTCTTTTAGTTTAAAGCGTAATCGGGTTGCGCAGTGCATCACGCTAATGATGTTGCCACGTCCGCCGACACCATCGAGTATCTCTGTTGCTAATGCTTTGTATTCCATCGTCTATCCTTAATACTAAACAGACTTAAATATCAATAATTTAAGATTGCCAGCTCTGTTTGAGACAAAAAAAAACCTAAATCGCTTTTCCCAATAAGCATTGAGAAAACGATTTAGGTTTTGCCTGCCGGCCTAGACTAGCCTGACAGTAACAATCCTGCTTGTTTGTCAGCGTGATTACTGCGCCGACAATAAAACCAACTTCATCTGATAATTTGCTTTCCACCTAATCTATGCTTTCACTTTCACCGTATGCAAGGACATTTATCTTGTCATACTGTTATTTTGTGACGAAAAGCAAATTAGCAGAAATTATTCTCCATCACCGGGTTCTATTTTATCCTGACCTTCTGTCCGTACGCGTTCAATATGAATCGTTAAGAACATCAACTCTTCTTTCGTTAACGTATACTGATACTTTTGAATAATATGAATCTGTATTTTTTCCGCACAACGATAAGACAATTGATATCTTTCCTTCACGACATCATGTAATGATTCATCATCACTAAATACCGTGCTTTTTCCTATTAGCCGCTGCGCAAAAAACTTCAAATGCGTCACAAAGCGATGATAGCTTAACGCCTGTTCGTTATAATCCAGACTCAGCTGATATTTTACAATATTCAGTATTTCCTGCATGATCTTGGTAATCTGCAAGACTTCTGGCATTTCGCTGTCAAGCTGCGCATTCACCAAATGCAGCGCAATAAACCCCGCTTCATCTTCCGGTAACCGCACGGCAAGACGCTGCTCAATAATATCCAGCGCTTCCAGACCAACAGCGAATTCCTTTGGATACAGGCGCTTTATTTCCCATAGCAGCACATTACGGATATCCACCCCTTGCTTGTGGCGCTCTATCGCAAAGTGACAGTGATCCGTTAAAGAGATATACACGCTGTTTTGCAGTTTGCCGGGCAAACGGTCTTTTGCCAGCAGAATGATCTTGTCTGCCGTCGTGATGACATCCATCGGGATCTCTGACAGCAACTCCTGCAAGCGCGATGTCAACTCGCCGGATTTCATCACAAACACACGTTCAATCAGCGTTTCGTCCAGCAGATCGCCAGAGTGCTTTTTGAAGCCCAGCCCGCGTCCCATTACAACCGACTCATTATTGTTTTCGTCGATTACGGTAACGACATTATTGTTGAGTATTTTGGCAATCTTCATTTTTCAAACCCTGGAAACAAAAAAACCAGACACCCGTAGCAAGAACGAGCATCTGGTTTTGCCTGCTAACGCAGTAACAATCCGCAATGGCAGGTAAACTACCACCTGCATTTATCTTCTCAAGAAGCATGACACAAAAACGTGATACGGATCGACAGAAAAACATGGCGCTTACACGTGTTTTCTTTATTTATTGCCCGCGGTTACAAGAATCAACCACTTGCTCTCGTTCGCCGTCATTCCGTATTCTTACAGCGGATTTGTTAGGCAGTTGCGCAACAAAGTTAGGTAAAAACACCAAATCGATCAGTTTTTTGCGTAAACACGACAAAATATTCAATTTCATCCCTTTTACCACCTTGTTTCTCGTCGCTTAATAACTATAATACGGAACGTCGTTTCAATTGAATGGTTTCAGCTAAACAACGTGCCACTATCAATAACATCATTATCAACGGCATCGCCAACGCGAATCCCGCTAATCTCATGCGACGAGCGGCTGTGCATTTCATCACCCATTCACGACGACCATCTATACTTACCTCCTATACTGTTCCCTCACACATTCTTTCCAGCGGCCTGTCTTGCATCGCCACTGGTTCACTCGTTTTTTTATCCATCACAACTTGCAGAAACTATCTTATGAAAAAGACAAAAATTGTTTGTACCATCGGGCCGAAAACAGAGTCAGAAGAAATGCTTGGCAACCTGCTGTCTGCTGGCATGAATGTTATGCGCCTGAATTTCTCTCACGGGGATTACGCAGAACACGGTCAACGCATCAAGAACCTGCGTGCCGTAATGGAAAAAACCGGCAAGAAAGCCGCTATCCTGCTTGACACCAAAGGCCCTGAAATCCGCACCATGAAGCTGGAAAACGGCGCGGACGTCACGCTAACCGCAGGTCAAACGTTCACGTTCACTACCGATCAGAGCATCGTGGGCAACAAAGATCGCGTCGCAGTCACCTACGCTGGATTTACCGAAGACCTCAGCGTTGGTAACACCGTTCTGGTTGATGACGGCTTGATCGGTATGCAGGTGACGGCAATCAACGGTAACGACGTTGTTTGTAAAGTGCTGAACAATGGCGATCTGGGCGAGAATAAAGGTGTCAACCTGCCTGGCGTTTCCATCCAACTGCCTGCTCTGGCCGAAAAAGACAAACGCGATCTGATTTTCGGTTGCGAGCAAGGCGTCGATTTCGTTGCAGCATCTTTTATCCGTAAACGTTCTGACGTTGAAGAGATCCGTGCTCACCTGAAAGCACACGGCGGCGAGCACATCCAGATCATCTCCAAGATCGAAAACCAGGAAGGTCTGAACAACTTCGACGAAATCCTGGAAGCATCCGACGGCATCATGGTTGCTCGTGGTGACCTGGGTGTTGAAATCCCGGTTGAAGAAGTGATCTTCGCGCAGAAAATGATGATTGAGAAATGTAACCTGGCACGCAAAGTGGTGATCACCGCGACGCAAATGCTGGATTCCATGATCAAAAACCCACGCCCTACCCGTGCTGAAGCTGGCGACGTGGCGAACGCCATCATCGACGGTACCGATGCCGTGATGCTGTCTGGTGAAAGTGCGAAAGGTAAATACCCGTTGGAATCCGTTACCATCATGGCGACGATCTGTCAGCGTACCGATTCCGTGATGAAAAGCCGTCTGGATACCATTAAGACTCCCCCGGTTCTGCGTATCACCGAGGCTGTCTGCCGTGGTGCAGTAGAAACTGCAGAGAAACTGGATGCGCCACTGATTGTGGTTGCGACCAGCGGCGGTAAATCTGCCAAATCTATCCGTAAATACTTCCCGAACGCTCGCATTCTGGCGCTGACGACTAACGACGTTACTGCTCGTCAGCTGCTACTGAGCAAAGGCATTGATACGCTGCTGGTGAAGGAAATCGCTTCTACTGATGATTTCTACCGTATCGGTAAAGAAGCCGCGCTGAACAGCGGCCACGCGCAAGCTGGCGATGTTGTGGTTATGGTGTCTGGTGCACTGGTTTCCAGCGGCACAACCAATACCGCTTCCGTACACCGTCTCTAATCACAACGATCAGATCGGTAAAAAGCGCCTTAATGGCGCTTTTTTATATTCTGAAACGACTTTCTACAGTGCGATAACCTAATTAATGCGTCTGTGTAACACGTCATTTAATAGCCTAAAGCCTCAGAGTTATCCGATAAAAATAGCACTGTTTTCCTTACTTTTTTAATGAATATGTAAAACTCGCTGTTTCTTTGAGCGAACGATCAAAATTAAGCATGTTCTCATCAAAAATTTATTCTCATTAGAAAAAAGTTTGTGTAATACTTGTAACGCTACATGGAGATTAACTCAATCTAGAGGGTATTAATAATGAATCGTACTAAACTGGTACTGGGCGCGGTAATCCTGGGTTCTACTCTGCTTGCTGGTTGTTCAAGCAACGCTAAAATTGATCAGCTGTCTTCTGACGTTCAGACTCTGAACGCTAAAGTTGACCAACTGAGCAACGACGTGAACGCAATCCGCTCTGACGTACAAGCTGCTAAAGATGACGCAGCTCGTGCTAACCAGCGTCTGGACAACCAAGTTCGTACTTACAAAAAGTAATCGAACTGGTTAAGTAGTGAAAATGGCGCACACTGTGCGCCATTTTTTTTGCCTGCGTTTTACCTTTTCAGCGTGCTCTTCCAATCCCTTTTTCGCTTTGTCAGGTATCTTCATCCTTCTGCCCTATATCTGGGGACAGCACAGATGCGCCTAAACGCATCTGGCCGATTTATTTCCGTATTACCGAGCAGTGGTGCTGATCGCCGTGATCGGCGCAACCTGATGCGTTTCAGGCGCTTCTGGAGCCGATTCTACAGGTGGCTGGTAGGTATTGATGTCTTGTCCTACGCTCACCACGATTGGCATGCCTGAACGACGCACAATGGCATCAGCAACGGCTTTGCTGTCCGTCTCCGCATCCTTAACAAACTTCTGCGTCTTCGCTGTCAGCGCAATCGGCATGGTTTGTGGATCGTCCTTATCGGTTTTCGACAGAGGTTGATGTACTTCAACGTAGCGTTTGCCGTCTGGTTCAACGGACGTTTTAATCGCATCGTTAACAATCTGCACTCGCGTACCAACTGGCACGTTGTCGAACAACGCCTTAATGTCATCCGGGCGCAGACGGATACAGCCGGAGCTTACGCGCATACCGATACCGAAGTCCGCGTTTGTACCGTGCAGCAGATAAACACCGCCGTGTGCGGACAGACGCAGCGCATGTAACCCCATCGGGTTATCCGGGCCAGCCGGAACGACGGCAGGCAGTTTAATGCCCTGCTCTTCGAGATAATGCTTACGGATGTTCGCCGTTGGCGTCCAGGTCGGATTTTCACGCTTCTCGCTTACGCTGGTCGTCATCAGTGGTGTATTGCGCCCCAGTTGACCAATACCGATCGGGTAAACGATGACGGTATTTTTCCCTTTCGGGTAGTAGTAGAGGCGCAGCTCCGCCAGATTGACCACAATGCCTTCACGCGGGGTATCCGGCAGCAGCATTTGCGTTGGGATCGTGAGGGTGGAACCCGCTGTCGGCAGGTAAGGATCCACGCCGGGATTCGCTTCCATCATGCCCAACAGACCAATCTTGAAATCCGAAGCGATAGCTTCCAGCGGACGACCATCATTGGGGACCGTATAAGCGATATTTTCGCCGATAAGGCGGCTATTGGGTGGCGGTAGCGGGTATTCCGTCGCTTTAGCAGCGGTGCTGGCCAGGTATGCCGCGAAGGCCATACCAAGTAAAGTTAACGCGCGTTTCATATTAGGTTCCCTACATCACAACTAACATAAGTAATTTATCAACAACATCCGGTTCTGTACCCAGAATGCAGTATCCGGCTGGCTATACCCGTTTACCCCGTCATACCTCAAGCTGCCTGTGCATTCGCGTTTCTGCAACCTGAATGGTTCAGGGATATCTGGTGTCAATGCGGCTATTGTTGCCCCTTTCCACCGAGCGTGGGTATATATTAGCATTGTTGTAACAAAAGAATATTTTATTTAAAAATCAAAGCATTGATATTCAATTCTTTACAAAGCAGAGCCAGCATAAAATTTAATGGGAAATAAATATACGGGACGAATTCTGAAATATCAGCGAGTTAATAAATCTGCCAAAAAACAATAACCTGCCGTTGGTAAAAATCAGTAAATGAAAAAACAAAAAAGCGCTGGACGTTTTTTCCGTCACAGCGCTTTTTTATACTTCAGGAAAGCAGAAAACAGGGAAGAAAATTAAAGCAGTGCGGCGGCGTGCGCACGAATCGCGCGCAGCATCGCCTCAAGCCCCTGAGAGCGGGATGGCGTCAGGTGTTGATTCAACGCCAGCGATTCGAAGAATGGCCGCACATCTAGTTCAACAATCTCCTGCGCTGTCAGCCCCTGATACAGACTGAAAACCACCGCAATCAGCCCTTTCACGATGGCGGCATCGCTGTCGCCGTGTAGGGTGATAATGCCCTGTTCATCGGGCTGGGTCACAATCCAAACCTGGCTTTGGCACCCCGAAATCAGGTTATCTGGATTACGCCACTCGTCGGGCAGAGGGTCAAGACGCTCCCCTAACTCGATGACATAAAGATATTTTTCTTCCCAATCATTACAGCGCGCAAAGTTGCGCGCCAGTTTCTGCGGTTCTGGCAGACTCGCCATGTTTTCCTCCCCGAACAGATCCGCGCGCGGCGCTTAACTGCCCAGCAATCGATGGATACGTTGCAATCCGGCAACCAGCCGGTCAATTTCTTCGCGTGTAGTATAAACGGCCAGCGAAGCGCGGCACATACTCGGAACACCGTAGTATTCCATCAGCGGCATCGCGCAATGGTGGCCGGTGCGAATCGCAATACCGTACCGATCGAGGAAACTTCCAACGTCATAGGCGTGGTGCTGCCCAAGATTAAACGCAATCACACCGTGGCGTTCAGCAGGCCCGTATAGCGTCAAATCGGACACCTGCGTGAGCGCTTCGAGCGCATACTGCATCAGAGAGGATTCATAACGCTGAATCTCTTCACGCCCCAGCGACGTCACATAGTCCAGTGCGGCGCCTAAGCCCATGATGCCGCCCGTATTCGGCGAACCGGCTTCAAAGCGCCACGGCGAGTCAGCATAGGTGGTGCCCGTACGCAGGCTAACCTGACGAATCATCGCCCCGCCGCCTTCCCATGGCGGCATGGCCTGAAGCAGGTCACGTTTGCCATACAGCACGCCAATACCCGAAGGGCCGTAGATTTTATGTCCTGAAAAGACAAAGAAATCACAGTCCAGATCCTGCACATCGACCGTCTGATGCATAATCGACTGCGCACCATCGACCAACGTAACCGCGCCAGCCGCTTTTGCCTGTGCGATCATGGCCTTAACTGGGTTTAGGGCACCGAGTACGTTAGAGATCTGCGTCACCGCCAGCAGGCGAGTACGCTCGTCCAACAAGCCGGGAAGCTTTGCGACATCCAGCGAGCCATCTTCGGCCAGCGGCAATACGCGAACCTCAGCGCCACGCGCTTCCGCCAGCATCTGCCAGGGAACGATATTCGCATGGTGTTCCATCTCGGTGATGATCAGGTTGTCGCCCGGCTGGATAAAGGTGCGGCCATAGCTGTTAGCCACCAGATTGATGGCCTCTGTCGTCCCGCGGACAAAAACGATCTCTTCCACTGAGGCCGCATTGATAAAGGAGGCGACCTTCTCGCGAACGGCTTCCATCGCGCTGGTCGCCTGTGCGCTCAGCGTGTGAATACCGCGATGCACTGCGGCATATTCATGGCGATAGAATTCGGCTTCGCGATCGATAACCGCGTGCGGTTTTTGCGCACTCGCGGCGCTATCAAGATAGGCTAACGGCTGACCGTTAACCTCACTTGCCAGCAACGGGAAATCGGCACGAACCCGTTCAATAGGATAACTCATCATACCGCCTTGCCGGCATTCGCCAGCGCGTTTGGCAAACGCTGCGCGATACGTTCCAGAACCACATCTCGCAGAGACTCGTTTTCAATCGCTTCTGTGACTTCCGCCGCAAAGGCGAAGATGATCATCTGTTGCGCATCCTGCTGCGTAATACCACGAGAACGCAGATAGAACAGCTGCTCTTCGTCCATACGACCGATGGTAGCGCCGTGGCTGCATTTCACGTCGTCTGCGTAGATTTCCAACTGCGGCTTGGTATCAACCTCAGCCAGTCGACCCAGCAGCAGGTTATTGTTAGTCATCTGTCCGTCAGTTTTCAGCGCATGCGGCGCAACTTTGATCATGCCGTTAAACACCGCTCTGGCGCGATCGTTGACGATGACTTTATGCAACTGGCGGCTTTCGCCATAGCCCTGATTGTGTTCCAGATACGTGCGCGTATCGCACACTTCGCTACCAACCGGCAGGATCAGGCTGTTCATGGACAGATTAGTGCCTTCGCCGTTCAACTGCGCGCTGGTGTTATGACGCGTCAGACCCGCACCCAGCAAGAAGCTGTGGCTACGAACCCGAGCATCACGTGCCAGCACCAGATCGTTGTGCGCGAAGTGGTAGCCTGCCGCCGCTTCAAAGGCCAGCTTATAGTGGCTAACCTGGCTATTTTCCGCCGCATTCACCGTCAGGCGTGCGCCAGTAAAGTGCGCATGCTCATCCAGACTGACGTAGTGCTCGATAATTTCCGCACTCGCGCCACGTTCAACGTTCAGGTGATGACGATGGTGAACCGTGTTCAACGCGGCTTCCTGACTGCTGCTAATGTGCAACAGGTAAAGCGGTTTTTCCGCCTGCTGCCCGGCAGCCAGACGAATCAGCGTACTGGTGCTAGCCAGACTTTCGGTCAGGTGCAGGAACACTTCGGACTGGATGGCCGCAGGCAGCACGCCATGCGCACGCGACGCCTGTACGTCAACCTGATAAGGGCCCCAGGCGCTGTCGCTGAGTTCGGCGTTGAATACGCCATCGACAAACACCAGACGCCAGCTATCTACGGCTAAGGCCAAGGCGTCTACCGCTGCACGATCGAGAGACGGTGCCTGGGGTGCGACAAATTCGTTGCTCAGCAAGCCATCCAGCGGCGTATATTTCCAGTGCTCGTGCTTACGGTGCGGTAAGCCAAGGCGCACCACGTCCTGCCAGTGCTGGTTCGCCCCTTCAGAACGGCGCGACGCATCGCGTTCAAACAGACTATGCCATTGCTGCAGCGCCTGCTCTTGTTTCTGTGCGATGCTGGTTTTACCCGTCGCATTATCGCTCGTCTTATTGCTCGTCGGTAAGCCAGCCATAGCCTTGCTCCTCCAACTGTTTCACCAGCGAGAAATCACCGGATTTCACAATACGACCCTGATACAGAACGTGGACGTGATCCGGTTTGATGTAATCAAGAATACGCTGGTAGTGCGTGACGATGATGAACGAACGTTTGCCGTCGCGTAGGGAGTTGACGCCGTTAGAGACGATTTTCAGTGCATCGATGTCCAGACCGGAGTCGGTTTCATCCAGAATGCACAGATCTGGCTCCAGCGCCGCCATCTGCAGAATGTCGTTACGCTTCTTCTCACCGCCGGAAAAGCCCACGTTGACCGAACGGGTCAGCAAATCTTCTGGCATATTCAACAGCGCGATCTTTTCTTCGATAAAGTCGGCGAAGTCAAAGCGATCCAGCGGTTCCTGCTCGCGGTATTTGCGCACCGCGTTAACGGAGGTTTGCAGGAAGAATTGGTTGCTAACGCCGGGGATCTCGACAGGGTACTGGAACGCCATAAAGACGCCTTCGCCCGCACGATCTTCTGGGGACAATTCCAGCAGATCTTTCCCTTTGAAGTTCACCGAACCGTCGGTCACTTCATATTCTTCGCGTCCAGCCAGCGTCGCGGAGAGCGTACTTTTTCCTGAGCCATTCGGGCCCATAATCGCGTGAACTTCACCCGGCTTAATGGTGAGATTAAGCCCTTTGATGATCTCTTTGCCTTCTACGCTGACTTTTAAATTTTCGATGCTTAACATGCTTATTCCTTCCAACGCCCAATGTGGCGAGCGCTTAATGAATTCCGGGACCGATGATTCTCATTATTCTCTGTGAAAATCCCGGTAACCGCCGAATTAACCCACGCTGTGTTCCAGGCTAATCGCCAGTAACTTTTGTGCTTCTACCGCAAATTCCAACGGCAATTCAGAGAAGACGTCCTTACAGAATCCGTTCACGATCATCGAGATGGCGTCATCTTCGCTGATACCGCGTTGCAGACAGTAGAACAGCTGGTCTTCACCAATTTTCGAGGTCGTCGCTTCGTGCTCCAGCTGCGCGGTATTGTTGCGCACTTCCACGTATGGGAAGGTGTGTGCGCCGCACTCGCTGCCGATCAGCATAGAGTCACACTGGGTGAAGTTACGGGCGTTGGTCGCGCTCGGCATGATCTTCACCAGACCACGGTAGGTGTTCTCACTGCGTCCGGCGGAAATCCCTTTAGAGATGATGGTCGAACGGGTGTTTTTACCGATGTGGATCATCTTGGTGCCGGTATCGGCCTGCTGGCGACCGTTGGTCAACGCAACAGAGAAGAACTCGCCGACGGAGTAGTCACCGCGCAGAATAACGCTCGGGTATTTCCAGGTGATCGCGGAGCCAGTTTCTGACTGCGTCCATGACATTTTTGAATGCTCGCCTGCACACAGCGCGCGCTTGGTCACGAAGTTCAGAATACCGCCTTCGGCGTCATCTTTACCGGAGAACCAGTTCTGCACCGTGGAGTATTTCACTTCGGCATTCTTGTTGATGATGACTTCCACCACCGCAGCGTGCAGCTGGTAGGTGTCACGAACCGGCGCGGAGCAGCCTTCGATGTAGCTAACGTAGCTGTCATCATCGGCGATCAGGATCGTACGCTCGAACTGACCGGTTTTCGCCGCGTTGATGCGGAAATACGTCGACAGTTCCATCGGGCAGCGCACGCCTTTCGGGATGTACACAAACGTGCCGTCAGAGGCGACCGCCGAGTTCAGCGCCGCAAAGAAGTTATCGTTCGCTGGGACGACCGTACCGAGATACTGACGCACCAGATCGGGATGCTCCTGAATCGCCTCGCTGAATGAGCAGAAGATAATGCCTTTTTCAGCCAGCTCATGCCGATACGTGGTCGCAACAGAGACGGAGTCGAAAATCGCATCGACCGCCACTTTCTTGCCTTCACGGACAGGAACACCCAGCTGATTAAACGCATTCTCTACTTCGCTGGTCAGGTAATTATTCACGTCCGTAATCCCGGATTGCTGCTTGGCGCCGGGCTCAGAGCCGCAGCTGTCGTCGCAGTTACCGCAGGAAGGCGCGGAATAATAGCTATAGTCCTGATAGTCCAGTTTCTCGTAATGGGCTTTCAGCCAATGCGGTTCTTCCATCTCCAGCCACGCTTTGTAGGCGTTGAGACGGAATTCCAGCATCCACTCAGGTTCGTTACGCTTCGCCGAGATCGCCCGTACGACATCTTCGTTGATGCCGTGCGCCAGCTCATCGGTTTCCAACTGCGTGAAGAAACCTTCTTTATAGCGTCCATCACCCATCCAGATCTGGACATCATCAGGTACATCTACCGTGCTACGTGCCATAATTTTTCATCACTTAAATGCCAAAGCTTTCGCCACATCCACAAGCATGCTGCGCTCTGGGATTATTAAACTTGAATATCTGATTCAGCCCTTCGCGGACGAAATCAAGTTCTGTGCCGTCAATGAAAGGCATCGCCTTCAATGGGACATACAGTTTTGCACCATCACGTTCGAACACCAGATCGTCGGTCTCGAACTCCTGTACCAGATCCAGCACATAGCCAAATCCCGCACAGCCTGATTGTTTAACGCCGAGCCGTAGTCCCTGCACGGCTTCATCCTGCTTCATCAGATTCTTAATCTGCTTCACGGCGCTGTCGGTCAGCGTCAATCCTTGCCAGACATTTTCATCCAGTGAAAACGTCCCTACATTTTCCGCTTGCATATGGAATACCTCATTGCGTGTGGTACCAGTTTTAGGCTGGTTTCCCCTAATGTTAGTGATAATGAAACTAGCTTCAACCTCTTGTTTCGCAGGGCTATTCGTAACATTTCGGTTTTTAGCGAGCCAATAGCGCTATTTTACACGTCTCTGACGCACCAAACAACGTGGCAACAAATCAACTAACCAACTGATAATAAATGAATTAATAACATCACCCCTGTCCCTTTCGGGGAGGTAAAATTTATCATCTCGTTATCATTATTATAACATTTATCGGCGATACCTATTTGTAAAACAGGGAAGGTATATGAAGATTTATGTGATTTCCGATCGGACTTTTGACGTTAAAGCACATTTTACCCATTGATCATGTCCTTTTTTAACAATATGATAATGATTATCATTTCATATTCAGGATCGATAACCATGCTTTCCGTGAATGCCTGGCTGCACCACCAAATTGACGAATATAAATTTCAGATTCGCGATGCCACCGTTGATTTCTATATGGCGGAAGCTCGCCTGAACCGTTCGGGAAGCAATATTGACCATTTACGTCGCTATCATAACGCCTGTATGGACATGGTTGAACTCTGTCTGAGAAATGGCGATGACGACAGCTATCTGCATGCGCTGGTCAAGCTGCACAATCGGTTGATTAAAGAGATTAATAATGAAGGGCGTTGCCACCTGTTTCGCGTGCAAAGCTACTACTTTGCCCGTAACACGCTGAAGTCGATTTGCCATCAGTTAAGCATGCAGGGCTCATGGGATAAAGCCACCGCGTTTCAGACCGACTTCGTTAAGCGTGTGCCGTTTCTCCCTTGAAGAGCAACGAAACCAGACCGGCCAGCAATCTGGTTTCGTGCTTCATGTTTACGGCGTAATGACCGACGTCGTCAGACGTGAAATGCAGCACAGGCGATTTTGGTCATCAAAAATCTCAATCTGCCACACCTGACTACGGCGGCCAACGTGAAGCGCACGACACACGCCACGCACTTCCCCTTCACGCACGGCTCGCAGATGGTTGGCATTAATTTCAAGCCCCACCACCTGCTGATCGCCTTCAGAACACAGATAACCCGCGACGGAACCCAGCGATTCCGCCAGCACAACAGATGCACCGCCGTGCAATAAGCCAAACGGCTGACGCGTGCGAGAATCTACCGGCATCACCGCTTCCAGAGAATCCTCCGCGATATGGGTATAGCGGATACCGACATGACCCACCATACACGTTTGGTTCGGTTCATTAAGCTGCTCAAGCGTAACCTGTCGTTTCCATAGCATCAGATAATCTCCAGCAAGGCCTGTAGCGGATGCCGCAATGCGCTGCCTTCCATGCGTTTCACCTGACTGCGACACGAATAGCCGGTAGTCAGGCAGCGTTTCTGCGGTAACTTCTGCAACACCTGCTGCCACGACAGCGCATAGATTCCCTGCGAGTTGGCAAGGTTCTTGGTTTCATGCCCGTAGGTTCCCGCCATGCCGCAACATCCGACGCTGACATTCTCCAGTTTGGCACCAAAGCGCGAGAAAATGTCGGACCACTGTTTGGTGCTGATCGGCAGCGCCGTCGTTTCCGTACAGTGCCCCAGCAAATACCAGGATTCGCCAGTGGCAGGCTGCGGCGTGCTATCTGCCAATGCCGTCACTAGCCATTCATGCACCAGCTGCACCTGAAAATCGCCACGCTTATCGCCCAAAATCTCACGGTATTCGTCGCGATAACACAACACCAGCGCCGGATCGACGCCCACCATAGGCATCCCTAATTTAGCGACGCGGTTCAGGAAATCTGCCGTCTTCGAGGCCGTTTTGGCAAAGCGTTGCAGGAAGCCTTTAATGTGTTGCGCCTTCCCGTTCGGCGAGAACGGCAACAGCACCGGTTTCAGCTTCAGCTTTTCGATCAGATGGACGAAATCGGCCACCACCTGCGCATCGTAATAGCTGGTAAACGGATCCTGCACGATGAGCACGTACTGCTGGCGCGCCGCTTCCGGCAACTGTTCCAGTTGTTCAAGTGTGGTGTTGACGCCACTGTGTCCGGCAAACTGCTGGCGCAGCGACGGCGATGACAGCAGAGGCAAATCGACCATGCCGATCTGGCTGCGGCTCAGGTTATTCAGCAGCGGCATTTTCAGGAAGAAGTTAAACGTCTTCGGGCTGCGCGCCATCAGCGGCGCATAACTTTCGACACCGGCGACCAAATAGTCACGCACCGGACGCAGATAGCGCGTGTGATAAAGTTGCAGGAAGCGAGAGCGGAAACCGGGCACGTCAATCTTGATAGGGCACTGCGTTGAGCAGGCTTTACACGCCAGACAGCCTGACATCGCGTCTTTGACTTCGTGCGAGAAATCGTAATCCCCTTGCTTCGCCTGCCAGGTATTGCGGGTCTTCTGGATAAAGGCGCGCAGGCTCAGCTTTTGCTGCGGCAACGCTTTTTCCAGCGCTACGGGATCGACGCCCTGCTCCGCCAGCAGGCGTAACCATTCACGCACCAGCGTCGCCCGGCCTTTCGGTGAATGAATACGGTTGCCGCTGATTTTCATCGACGGGCACATTGGGCTACGGGCATCAAAGTTAAAGCACAGCCCATTGCCGTTACATTCCATCGCGCCACGAAACGCCGTGCGCACCGTCAGCGGGATCGTGCGGTCGAACGTGCCGCGCTTGACCGCATCGACTTTCATCATCGGCGCATCCACGTCCAGCGGCGCACAAATCTTCCCGGGATTAAGTCGGTTATCAGGATCGAACGCGGCCTTGATACGGCGCAGCTCGGCATACAGCTCCGGTCCAAAGAATTCAGGGCTGTATTCGGCGCGGAAGCCTTTACCGTGCTCTCCCCACAGCAGGCCACCATATTTAGCCGTCAGCGCAACAATCTGGTCGGAAAGCTGTTTCATCAGCATTTCCTGTTGCGGGTCGCACATATCCAGCGCCGGACGAACGTGTAGCACTCCGGCATCGACGTGGCCGAACATGCCATACGTCAGATTATGGCTGTCCAGCAGCGCACGGAATTCTTCGATGTAATCGGCCAGATGCTGTGGCGGCACGCAGGTATCTTCCGCGAACGGAATCGGCTTCGCTTGCCCTTTGCTGTTACCCAGCAGCCCGACGGCTTTTTTCCGCATGGCATAAATACGCTCGATGCCGGCCAGGTCGTTACAGGTTTGGTAACCAATCACCCCACCTTCTCCGTTTGCCAGCAGCGTATCCAGCCGCTGACAGAGCGCGTCGACCTGCCCGTTAATTAGTGCTTCATCATCACCCGCAAACTCAACGATATTCAGACCGAGCATTTCCTGATTAGGCACATCGGTAATCAGTTCGCTAACGGAATGCCAAACGATATCTTCGCGGGCAAGGTTTAAGACTTTGGAATCCACGGTTTCAACGGACAACGCCTTCGCTTCCACCATGAACGGCGCATTGCGCAACGCGGAGTTGAAGGAGTCGTATTTGATATTGACCAGACGGCGGCTCTTCGGCAGCGGCGTGATATCGAGCTTCGCTTCGGTGATAAACGCCAGCGTGCCTTCAGCGCCGGTCAGAATACGCGTCAGGTCAAAGGTCTGGAGATCGTCGCTGAACACATGACGCAGGTCATAACCCGTCAGAAAACGATTCAGCTTAGGGAATTTGTCGATAATCAACGCACGCTGTTCGCGACAGCGGTGCAGCACCGTATGGTAAATACGGCCGATGGCGGAATCTTCTAACGCCAGTTTCTCTGCCAGCTCTACCGGCATAGCCTGCGTATCCAGCATTTCGCCGCCCAGCAGGACCACACGTAGCCCCAGCACATGGTCTGAGGTTTTACCGTACACCAGCGAACCCTGCCCTGATGCATCGGTATTGATCATGCCGCCCAGCGTCGCCCGGTTACTGGTCGAGAGCTCGGGGGCAAAGAAGTAACCATAAGGCTTCAGGTATTGGTTAAGCTGATCTTTAATGACGCCAGCTTCGACGCGCACCCAGCCTTGCTCAGGATTAATCTCCAGAATGCGGTTCATATAACGCGACATATCGACCACGATGCCGCGATTCAGCGCCTGCCCGTTCGTTCCTGTCCCGCCACCGCGTGGAGTAAAGGTCAGCCCTGAAAAACGCGCCTCGCCCGCCAGCCGCGAGAGAATCGCGACATCGGCGGTTGAGCGGGGGAAAACCACCGCATCCGGTAAAAGTTGATAGATGCTGTTATCCGTTGCCATCGTCAGACGATCAGCGTAATTCGTCGCCGTATCGCCCGTGAATCCATTTTTCTTCAATGCTTCCAGAAAATTAAGCACCGGCTGGACCAGCCCGGGAGATTGCGTGATCTGTGGGATCATTATTTTTTGACCCTGTCCGTACATGATGTGTTTGCCAATATGTCGTGATATGCCTGTGAAGAGCCGGATATAGCCGCTCTGTCATCGGGGACATCACGTTTTATCACATTTCGCAATCGTGTGCGCTCCCGGATCGGCAAAAACATACAGCGTGTTGGCTAATGGCTGTTTCACCAACAAAATGTTCAACAGGCTGTCAAAACCCTCGGAAATATCTCATGATGACGGATGACTACATGGTTTCACCCAAGCGACCTCGCCTAAGCCCTTTCTTTTGCTATTGAGGAATGATTCATTGAGCAAATATTCCCAGCCACCACGATTTGATCTGGCCAGAATCCTGTTCAGTCTGGTGTTTATTACCATCATGATTATTGCCTGTTTTTGGGTGGTACAGCCTTTTATTCTGGGATTCGCCTGGGCATGTATGGTGGTCATTGCCACCTGGCCGATGCTGATTAAATTTCAGGCGCTATTATGGGGGAGACGTTCTCTGGCCGTGCTCGTTATGACGCTGCTGCTAATTCTGCTATTTATTGTCCCGATTGCCGTTCTTGTGAGTAGCGTGGTGGAGAACAGTTCAGCGCTAATGAGTTGGGGAGCCAGACAGGAAAACTTTTCGCCGCCAACGTTGGAGTGGCTGACGTCCATTCCTTTAGTCGGTGAGAAATTATTCAACAGCTGGCAGGCACTGTTGCAAAGCGGCGGCAGCGGTTTGTTCGCCAAGGTGCAACCCTATTTTGGTAAAACCGCAACCTGGCTGGTTGCACAGGCAGCGCATGTTGGGCGTTTTCTGATGCACTGTTCCCTGATGCTTATTTTCAGCGCCCTGCTCTATTACAAGGGTGAAGCCGTTGCGAAGGCCGTGCGACATTTCGCTATCCGGCTGGGACAGGAGCGCGGCGATGCCGCAGTGATTCTGGCAGCGCAGTCAATTCGTGCCGTCGCGCTGGGCGTGGTGGTAACGGCCATCGTGCAATCGGTATTAGGCGGAATTGGTCTGGGGCTGTCTGGGATTCCTTACACCACGCTATTAACCGTGCTGATGTTTCTGTGTTGTCTGGCACAGTTAGGGCCGCTTCCGGTATTGATTCCTGCCATTATCTGGCTGTATTGGACGGGCGATAACACCTGGGGCACCATTTTGCTGGTCTGGAGCTGCGTCGTTGGCACCATCGATAACGTTATCCGCCCGGTATTAATCAAAATGGGTGCCGATCTTCCTATGTTGCTGATTCTTTCTGGCGTGATTGGCGGATTGCTGGCATTTGGCATGATAGGGATATTTATTGGCCCGGTCGTCCTCGCCGTTTCCTATCGTCTGCTGTTTGCCTGGATGCGTGAAATCCCCGAGCCGCAAAACATCCTTTCCGTTAATACGTCTAACACGCCAGATAAAGAGTAAGACCGACAGTCACCGTTTTCTCTTCCCGTGGGCGGTACGCCGCCCACACATTCCCTCTCTCAGCATCGCGCCTTCGGCACTTTTTCGTGCATGACTTTGACACTATTTTTCGGCGCTATCATTCCCTTACTTTTTCAATAGGTAAAAATAGCTAATGATTAACCCTCTGTTCTTGGGGATTAGTCCTAAAAATTTTGATATCATTTCTCTAATGCATCAATATTATTGACAATAAAAAAACTCTGAGGGGCCAACTCTTAAAAGATAATTAACTATTAGGATGATTCTTAATGACTGAATAGGGCATAATCCATAGGATAAATACCGGAGCTAGTATTAACCTACTGTTTGTCAATGAGGTTTCCTCCTCGTCAGAGTTAGTAACGAATTGCTGTGTGTAGTCTTTGCCCATCCCCTGAGATGGGCATTTTTTTTCCTTTCATTTGTCTTCCATTCAATTACGCTTCATCCCTTTTTTGTTACTCTCCTGTCTGCCTACCCTCAGTTCAGTTTTTCAGGAGTTTTTCATGATGCCTCTTGCCGCGAAGAGATTGCTACTCTGTGGCTTATTCAGCCTTCTGACAGCCTGCGATAATCCAACGCCGACAACACAGCGCCCTTTGCTGACAATTGAAGGCAAAACCATGGGGACGTTTTACAGCGTAAAAATTAGCGGCGACATCACCGAAGACAAAACGCAGCTGCAACGGGAAATCGATGTTCTGCTGGAGCAGGCCAATAACGATATTTCTACCTACCGTGACGATTCAGTCCTGTCGCGTTTTAATCAGTACCGAGGAACGGATCCCCAGCCCATCAGCAATGGCATGGCGGATATCATTCTGGCCGCGCTGCGTATCGGTAAAGCCACGCACGGCGCGATGGATATCACCGTCGGCCCGTTGGTTAATCTCTGGGGATTCGGCCCGCAGAAGCAGCCTACGCGGATCCCCAGCCAGCAGCAGATCGATGTAGCTCGGCAAAATGTCGGGTTGCGTCACCTGAAGCTGATCGGTGACGAAAAAGGGGAATGGATTCAGAAAGATCTCCCGGATTTGTATGTCGATCTCTCCACGCTGGGCGAAGGGTACGGCGCAGACGTTCTCGCGCAGTTAATGACGCGCAAAGGGATCACCAATTATCTGGTTTCCGTCGGCGGCGCGGTTTCCAGCCGTGGGGTGAACGCCGAGGGTACGCCGTGGCGCGTGGCGATTCAGAAACCCACCGATCAGGAAAATGCAGCACAGGCGGCGGTGAATTTGCAGGGGTATGCGATCAGCACCTCCGGCAGTTATCGGAATTATTTTGAAGAGGACAGCAAGCGCTATTCTCACGTTATCGATCCCGAGACGGGCAGACCGATTACTCATCAGCTGGTTTCTGCGACCGTGATTGCGCCAACTGCGCTGGAAGCGGATGGCTGGGATACCGGTTTGATGGTGTTGGGGACGGAGAAGGCGTTGAAGCTGGCAGAACAGCAGGGGCTAGCGGTTTATCTGATTACCAAAACGGATAAGGGCTTTAGCGCGGTAATGACGCCACAGTTTAAATCCTTCCTGATTGCAGCACCGTAAGAAACGAAAAGGCCAACAGCAACCCCATCGAGATGAGATCGAGATACATGAGGCGACCACGAAGTGAGGCATCCCTGCGGGAACCTCATCTCCGTGTTTCCCCTAAAATCTGACATCGTCGGTTGCTATGACGCCCGGCAGTCACCGAGCGTCATAGCATTCACCGTACTGATTACTTATGCTCAGCCAGATTCAGCCAGGTTTGCACCACGGTGTCCGGGTTAAGCGACAGGCTATCAATGCCCTGTTCCATCAGCCAGAGCGCGAAATCTTCGTGATCTGATGGGCCCTGACCGCAAATACCGACGTATTTGCCCTGTTTCTTGGCAGCCTTGATCGCCATCGACAGCAGCGCCTTCACCGCATCGTTACGCTCATCAAACAGCGACGATACCACGCCAGAGTCGCGATCCAGACCTAGCGCCAGCTGTGTCATGTCGTTTGAACCGATAGAGAAGCCATCAAAGTGTTGCAGGAATTCATCGGCCAACAGCGCGTTGGACGGAATTTCGCACATCATGATGATTTTCAGACCGTCCTCGCCACGGCGCAGACCTTGATTCGCCAGTTCAGCCACCACCGCTTCCGCTTGTGCCACGGTACGAACGAACGGGATCATGATCTCGACGTTCTTCAAGCCCATCACGTTACGCACGCGTTTGACGGCTTCACATTCCAGCGCAAAACAGGCTTTGAAATCCGGCGACACGTAGCGACCCGCACCGCGGAAGCCCAGCATCGGGTTCTCTTCTTCCGGCTCATAGCGCTCACCACCGACCAGATTGGCGTACTCGTTCGATTTAAAATCGGACAGGCGGACGATAACGCGTTTAGGCGAGAATGCGGCTGCCAGCGTCGCGATTCCTTCCGTCAGGCGACCGACGTAGAACTCCACCGGGTCGTCGAAGCCCTGCATCAGTGTCTTGATCTCACGTTGCACCTCAGGGGCTTGCTGGTCGAATTCCAGCAACGCACGCGGGTGCACGCCAATCATGCGGTTGATGATGAATTCCAGACGCGCCAGACCGACGCCATCGTTTGGCAGGCAGGCAAAATCAAATGCGCGATCAGGGTTACCTACGTTCATCATGATTTTCAGCGGCAGTGCTGGCATTTCATCAATCTGTGAACTCTTCACGGAGAAGTCCAGCAGATCCTGATACACATAGCCCGTGTCGCCTTCCGCACAGGAAACGGTCACTTTCTGCCCTTTGCGCAAACGCTCGGTTGCATCGCCGCAGCCCACAACGGCCGGAATGCCCAGCTCGCGCGCGATAATCGCCGCGTGACAGGTACGTCCACCGCGATTGGTGACAATCGCCGCCGCTTTCTTCATGATCGGTTCCCAGTCTGGGTCGGTCATGTCGGTCACCAGCACATCGCCTGCGTTGATCAGGTGCATCTCGCTGATGTCCTGAATCACTTTCACTTCACCCGCACCGATGCGGTGCCCGATCGCACGGCCTTCCACCAGTACCGTACCGCTGGCTGGCAGGTGGTAGCGCTCCATCACCTGACCGTTGGAACGAACCGTTTCCGGGCGCGCCTGCACAATATAGAGCTTGCCGGTATGACCATCTTTCGCCCATTCGATGTCCATCGGACGACCGTAGTGTTTTTCAATCAGCAGTGCCTGACGCGCCAGCGCCTGCACTTCATCATCCGTCAGGCTGAAACGCGTCGTTTGTTCTGTCGGCACATCTTCAATCCGCACCTGCTTGCCATGTTCCTGGCTCGCGGCATACACCATACGGATTTTTTTCGATCCCATATTACGGCGCACAATCGCAGGTTTGTTGTTCTGCAACGTTGGCTTGTGAACATAGAACTCATCCGGGTTCACCGCCCCCTGCACCACCATTTCACCCAAGCCGTAAGCTGACGTAATGAACACCACCTGATCAAAACCGGATTCGGTATCAATGGTAAACATCACGCCCGCAGAGGCCAGATCGGACCGCACCATGCGCTGCACGCCTGCCGACAGCGCCACGCCACGGTGGTCATACCCCTGATGCACACGATAGGAGATCGCACGATCGTTAAACAGCGATGCAAATACGTGCTTCACGGCCACCATCACCGCATCAATGCCCTGCACGTTCAGGAAGGTTTCCTGCTGACCGGCAAAGGATGCATCCGGCATATCTTCTGCCGTAGCGGAAGAACGCACGGCAAACGAGGCGTCTTTCTCACCGTCGGCCAGTTTCTGGTAGGCGTCACTGATTGCCTTCTCCAGCTCCGGCTGGAATGGCGTGTCAATAATCCACTGGCGGATCTGCGTACCGGCGCTCGCCAGTTGACTCAGATCGTCAATGTCGGTGCGATCGAGCAGCTCATAAATGCGCTGGTTAATCCCGCTTTGATTAAGAAAATCATTAAACGCCTGCGCCGTTGTCGCAAAGCCGTTGGGAACGGCTACGCCCAATTCTGAAAGGTTGGTGATCATTTCACCCAGAGAGGCATTTTTGCCTCCCACCCTTTCAACGTCGTGCATACCGAGCTGGTTATACCAAAGGACATTACGCAAATCAGGGCCGTTATTGGACATCGAAAATAATCCTTTCTGCATACAATTAGGGTATGAAAGAGTTCGGTTGAGAATCGCCTCAACGCAATCAGGTTAGCATAGCGTTTTGATGAACATGGACAGGTGAATCGATCAACCTATGAAAAAAAACTGATTTCACGGCGAATGATTGCTTAACGCGGTAAAAATCCAATATCGTAGAAGATTAGTATTCTTTATCATGAAGATAATGAAATGGCGTTTTAATAAAAGTATTCTTGAAATGCAATTTTTGACGAGGTTAACGTGTTCGAGTTGTCGGAAATATCAACAGGGGGTTATGTGGAAAGAAGCGTATTTTATGTCTCGGACGGTACGGCCATTACGGCAGAAGTACTGGGCCATGCGGTGCTGTCCCAGTTCCCTGTGAACACGGTTAGCTATACCTTACCTTTCGTGGAAAGTGAAGCGCGCGCCAAAGCCGTGTGCGAGCAAATCAATACGTTGTATCAGCAAACCGGTGTGCGTCCGCTGGTGTTTTATTCCATCGTCACGCCGACCGTGCGTAACATTATTACCAGCAGCGAAGGATTTTGCCAGGACATCGTACAGGCGCTGGTTGCTCCCTTACAGGAAGAATTGAACACGCCGCCGACACCGATTGCCAACCGCACTCACGGTTTGACAGCCAATAATCTAAGCAAATACGACGCCCGTATCGCCGCGATCGACTATACGCTGGCGCACGATGACGGCATCTCGCTGCGCAATCTCGATCAGGCACAGGTTATTTTGCTGGGCGTGTCGCGCTGCGGCAAAACGCCGACCAGCCTATATCTGGCGATGCAATTCGGCATTCGCGCCGCCAACTATCCTTTTATTGCCGATGATATGGATAACCTACGCCTGCCCGATGCGTTGAAACCTTTCCAGCACAAGCTATTCGGGCTCACCATTGATGCCGAACGACTGGCGGCCATTCGGGAAGAGCGCCGGGGCAACAGTCGCTATGCGTCGCTGCGCCAGTGCCGCATGGAACTCAGTGAGGTTGAGGCGCTATTTCGCAAACACCAGATTAAATATCTCAATACCACCAATTATTCTGTTGAGGAAATTTCCGCCAAAATCATCGACATTCTCGGCATGAGTCGAAGAATGTACTAGTACATGAGAGATTTTTTATCCTGATGCGGTTGTAATGTGCGCCAGTTCGTTTATTGTGTGCTCCATCACTTCCCGGCATTTCGCCGCTGCGAAGCAACCTTTTAGTCGGAAACATAGCCTGAAAACGCTGTCTGAAAACACCGTTATGTCCATACATTTCGGTGCTGGCAGGTTTTCGGCTTGACCGCATTCAGAGATAAAACATGCTGCAAACAGATGAACTGCGGAGCGCGCGCATCGAGAGTCTGATTACGCCTCAAACGTTATTCGCCAGACTCCCCATTACCCCTGCCGTTGCCGAAAATGTCACCTCGTCACGCCAGAAAATTGAAGCCATTCTAACTGGTCAAGATCCCCGCCTGCTCGTCGTAATTGGCCCCTGTTCGATCCATGACACCGACAGCGCCTTAGATTATGCACGCCGTCTGGCCGCGCTACGCACGCAGTATCAGGATCGACTGGAAATCGTCATGCGCACCTATTTTGAAAAACCGCGCACGGTGGTGGGCTGGAAGGGACTCATTTCCGATCCCGCGCTCAATGGAACGTTTCAGGTGAATGAAGGGCTGGAAATTGCGCGCCGCCTGCTGCTGGACGTCAATCAACTTGGATTGCCGACCGCGACAGAATTCCTCGATATGGTCACCGGCCAGTATATTTCCGATTTGATTAGCTGGGGTGCGATTGGTGCAAGGACCACCGAAAGCCAGATCCACCGCGAAATGGCTTCTGCGCTGTCCTGCCCTGTCGGCTTCAAGAACGGCACGGACGGCAACACGCGTATCGCCGTCGATGCCATTCGTGCCGCTCGCGCCCAGCATATGTTTCTCTCGCCGGATAAACAGGGATTCATGTCGGTCTACAAAACGCAGGGCAACCCGTTCGGCCACATTATTATGCGTGGCGGGAAAAAACCGAACTACCACGCGGAAGATATCGCCGCGGCCTGCGCTCACCTGCGTGAATTCTCGTTGCCCGAACATCTGGTGATCGATTTCAGTCATGCCAACTGTCAGAAACAGCATCGCCGTCAGCTCGACGTAGCCGATGATATCTGCCAGCAAATTCGTGCCGGTTCACGTGCCATCGCGGGCATCATGGCGGAAAGTTTCTTAATCGAAGGCAACCAGCCAGCGATCAACCCTCTGGCATTGACGTATGGGCAATCCATTACCGATCCTTGTCTGAGCTGGCAGGACACCGAAACGCTGCTGGCGCGTCTGGCGGACGCCGTTGACAGTCGTTTTTAATCCGATATACGCTGGCACACTCACCTTCTCGGTAGGGTGCCAGCCGTTTTCCTGCTTTCCCGCCGCTTATTTCGTCATCTCATCGTATTAACGCAGCACGTAAATACCTTTTACTATTCCTCTTATTCCACTTATTAAGAAAACTTCACTTGAGGTTGCTTTTTTGTTACATGAAAATGATTCTCATTCATTGCTATAATTAATACGACAACGATTAAGGGAACGAACGAGATGCAGACGTCCATTTACCAACAATACCTTCAGGCGAAAATTGAACATCCGCGTAAATACGCCCGCGATTTGGCTGCGCAACTCGGCATCAGCGAAGCGGAACTAACCCACGCCCGTGTCGGACACGATGCGCAGCGCCTGCAGGGTGACGCCAAAGTTTGGTTAAGCGCACTGGAGCAGGTTGGTAATACCAAGTCGATCACACGTAACGAATACGCCGTGCATGAGCATACTGGTTACTATCAGAACCAGACGCTTGATGGGCATGCCGGTCTTATCCTCAACCCGCGCGGGCTGGATCTGCGTTTGTTCCTTTCTCAGTGGGCTTCCGCCTTTGCGCTGCGTGAAAATACCGCACGCGGTGAGCGTCAAAGCATTCAATTTTTCGATCATCAGGGTGATGCCATTCTGAAGGTCTACACGACCGACACCACGGACATGGCCGCCTGGCAGCTATTCGTTGAGAAATTTACCAGCAGCGAAAATCCAGCCCTCGCACTTCGTCCAGCGAACAGCGCGGCAGTGGAGCAGGTTGTTGCCCATAATCCTCAGCTTGAAGCGGAATGGCGTGCGATGACGGACGTGCATGATTTCTTCATTCTGCTCAAGCGCCATAACCTGACTCGCCAGCAGGCGTTTAACTCGGTCGCTGACGATTTAGCCTACCGTGTAGACAACGACGCGCTGTCGCAGATTCTGTTTGCCGCGCGTGAAGATCAAAACGAAATCATGGTATTTGTCGGTAACCGTGGCTGTGTGCAAATCTTTACCGGTACGCTTGAGCGTGTAGAGCGTATGGAACAACATGCAGAGTGGATTAACATCTTTAATAAAGATTTCACCCTGCACTTGATCGAAGGCGCGATCGCTGAAAGCTGGATCACGCGTAAACCGACGGCCGACGGCATTGTAACCAGCCTCGAGCTCTATGCCGCAGACGGTTCTCAAATTGCACAACTCTTTGGGCAACGTACCGAAGGCACGCCGGAACAACAGCAGTGGCGCGACCAGATCGATGCCCTGAAACCGTACAAGGAGCTCGCCGCATGAAAAACTGGCTATTCCCCCTGCTATTGACACTCCCGCTGGGGGTGTCTGCTGCCGAACGTATCGTTTCTATCGGCGGCGACGTCACGGAAATCATCTATGCACTGGGCGCAGAGAAAGATCTGGTTGCGCGTGATAGCACCAGCCTGCACCCAGAATCCGTGAAGAAACTGCCTGACGTGGGTTACATGCGCCACCTCAATGCCGAAGGCATTCTGGCGATGAAACCGTCTCTGGTCCTTGCCAGCGATTTGTCTCAGCCTTCTCTCGTCTTACAGCAGGTTGCGGAGAGCGGCACCAAAGTGGTCCACGTTTCCGCTCAGCCAGCGCTGGATGCAGTTCCGCAGAAAATTAGCGCCATCGCACAGGCGTTGGGTAAAGACACAGAAGGTAAAAAGCTGACGGAAACCTATCAGCAGCAGTTGGCGGCGGTCAAAACCGCACCATTGCCTGTCAAGACGCTGTTTATTCTCAACCATGGCGGTATGAGTGCGATGGGCGCAGGCAAAAATACGCCGCCAGACACGATCATTCGCCACGCAGGGTTACAGAATGCCATGCAGAATGTTGAACGTTACCAGCAACTATCGCAGGAAGGCGTCATTGCCAGCGCGCCAGATCTGATTCTGATCTCCAGTCAAGGACTGAAGACACTGGGCGGCGAAGCGCAAGTCTGGAAATTACCCGGTCTGGAACTAACACCGGCGGGTAAAAACAAGCGTCTGCTGGTCGTCGATGATATGGCAATGCTGGGCTTTACGCTCGAAACGCCAGCGTTGATGGCAACGCTGCGTCAGACAGCCGAAGCGATCAAATGACGTCACGGTTTCATCCGCGCACCTGGTTGATCGCGCTGTTGTTGCTCATGGCGGTACTGATGGTGGGTGCTGCCAACATGGGCGCGTTGACGTTGTCGCTCAAGACGCTATGGCAGACGCCTTTTGACGATCCGCTCTGGCATATCTGGCTGAACATCCGCGTCCCCCGCGTGCTGCTGGCGATCCTCGTCGGCGGCGCGCTGGCCTGTTCAGGCACGATTATGCAAGGACTGTTTCGCAATCCACTGGCCGATCCCAGCCTGCTTGGCATCAGCAGCGGCGCAGCGCTCTGCGTGGCACTCACTATCGTTCTGCCGCTCGGTCTTCCCCCTCTGCTGGCGCTTTACAGCCCGATGTTTGCCGCTTTCGCGGGTAGTCTGGCGATTACCGCGATCATTTTTATCCTCAGCCGCTCCGAACAGGGTGGATTAACACGATTACTGCTGGCAGGTATCGCGCTCAATGCGCTGTGCCTTGCGCTGATCGGCGTCTTAACCTACATCAGCACCGACCAACAATTGCGCCAGTTCTCGCTTTGGGGCATGGGCAGTCTTGGACAGGCTCAGTGGCCAATGCTGTTGGTTACCAGCACACTGGCGATTCCCGGCATGCTTGCCACGCTGTACTACGCGCGCCGTCTGAATGTGTTGCAGTTGGGAGATGAAGAGGCGCATTACCTTGGCATCAACGTAAAGCGTACCAAGTACGCGCTGCTGCTACTGAGTTCACTGCTAGTGGGTGTCGCCGTGGCGGTCAGCGGCGTGATTGGGTTTATCGGGCTCATTATCCCCCACCTGATGCGTTTGCATGTGGGTGCCGACCATCGCTGGCTTATTCCCGGTTCTATCCTCGGCGGTGCCTGTCTGCTGTTGTTTGCTGATACGCTGGCGCGCACGCTGCTTGTTCCAGCGGAAATGCCCGTTGGGCTGTTAAGCAGCCTGATTGGCGGGCCGTATTTCTTATGGCTGATCGTTCAGCATAAAGGACGGGGCAATGACTAACTCAACTCTCGATCGGACGTTAGTCGCACGCCATTTGCGCTTTCAGACCAACGGTCGTTATCTGACGGATGACGTTTCTCTGGAATTGCACAGCGGGGAAATCGTCGCGATTATCGGTCCTAACGGCGCAGGGAAATCTACCCTGCTCCGTTTACTGACCGGTTATTTAACGCCAGATGAAGGCGAGTGCCTGTTGGCCGGACAGCCGTTTTCGCACTGGCAGCCCGGCGCGCTGGCAAAAACACGTGCGGTGATGCGCCAGCATAGCGGTATGGCGTTTGCGTTTAGCGTGCGGGATGTCGTTGCAATGGGGCGTTCCCCTCATGGTCGCTACCCGAAAAATGATGATGTGATTCAGCAGGTCATGGCGCAAACGGGCTGTCTGGAACTGGCTACGCGCGACTATCGCCAGCTTTCTGGCGGGGAACAGCAGCGTGTACAGCTCGCTCGCGTGCTGGCGCAGCTGTGGCATCCAGAACCGACGCCGGGTTGGTTGTTCCTCGATGAACCCACATCGGCGCTGGATCTGTATCATCAGCAGCACCTCTTGCGGCTGCTCAAGCAGCTTACGCGTGAACAGCCGTTATCCGTATGCTGCGTCCTGCACGACCTGAATCTGGCGGCGCTGTATGCCGACCGCATTCTGCTGTTGCACGAAGGAAAGCTGGTCGCACAAGGCACGCCCGCGCAGGTATTACAGGCAGACACGTTGACCCACTGGTATCGTGCCGATCTCAGCGTCGGTTCACACCCTGACTACACCATTCCGCAGGTTTATCTGCGGCAATAGCCAAGTCCCCCTGCTCCGGTTCAGCTGGAGCAGGAAATCTCCAGATGCTTGCCCCACTCTGGCGGTAACGCCGCCAAATCGTTCTTTTCCGGCTGTTCATCAAACGGTTGGCACAGCGTCTGATGCAGACGCGCCAACACACTAATGTCGTCGCTTTCCGCCCGTTCAATCGCCATTTGCGCCAGATAATTACGCAGAATATATTTTGGGTTCGTCGCATTCATCAGCCGACGACGTTCTTCATCGCCCTGTTCTTCCTGCATCAGCCTCTGGCGATAGGTCGCAAACCAGCTATCGAACGCGGCCCTGTCGATGAATTCATCACGGAGCGGCGAGTGCGATGCCTGCTTTTCGCTATCGGCCAGCAGGCGGAACGTGCGGGTGTAATCGCTGCCTTCCTGCTGCATCAGACGCAACAGCCCGACCAGCACGTCATTATCCTCGGGGCTCGCGGTAAAGAGGCCCAGCTTAGCGCGCATCAGCGTGCCATAGTGCTGCATCAGCGCCGGTTCATAGCGGGCAAGCGCGCGCTCCAGCGTTTCCGTGTCCATCAGCCCCGACAGCGCCTGCGCCAGACGATGCAGATTCCACAGCCCCACGGCGGGCTGATTGTCAAACGCGTAGCGCCCGCGATGGTCGGAGTGATTGCAAATGAAATCGGGTTGATACGCATCTAAAAAGCCATAAGGGCCGTAGTCGATGGTCAGTCCCAGAATCGACATGTTGTCCGTATTCATTACGCCATGCGCAAACCCGACGACCTGCCAATGCGTAATCAGTCGAGCGGTACGTTCTACCACATCGCCGAACCACAGTTCATAGCGACGCTCGTCGTTTTCCCACTGCGGCCAGTGGCGAGCGATCACATACTCCGCCAACTGACGTACTTTTTCCGGCTCACGGCGATAGTAGAAGTGCTCAAAATGGCCGAAGCGTACATGGCTTTCCGCCACGCGCAGCAGCATGGCGCCCTTCTCTTCCTGCTCACGCTGCACCGGGTGTGTGCTGGTGACAATCGTCAGCGCCCGCGTGGTGGGAATACCCAGATGGTGCATGGCTTCCGAGGCCAGAAATTCGCGTATCGCCGAGCGCAGCACCGCGCGACCGTCACCCATACGCGAATACGGTGTCAGCCCTGCGCCTTTCAGGTGCCAATCCATGCTGCGGCCATCCGGCAGCTGTTGTTCTCCCAGCAGGATGCCGCGTCCGTCACCCAGTTGACCAGCCCACATGCCAAACTGATGGCCGCTATAAACCTGCGCCAGCGGCTCCATTCCCGGCAGCAGACGCTCGCCACTCCAGACGGCATCCTGTTCTGGCGTAAACCAGTCGGAAGACAGCCCAAGCTCCGCGGCCAATCCCTCACTGTGATAAAGCAGGCGAGCGCCATGCAGCGGCGTAGGCTGTAGCGCGGTGTAGAACCCCGGCAACTGGTGAAAATAGTGATTATTGAATAACGGTGTTTGCTGCATCCTGTCTCCCTAATACCACTCTGTTCAAGTGAAGAGAGCCACGCGCTCATCACACTACGACTCATGGGTAAACAGAAAGTGTAGAGGGATGGCAATCGAATTAACACTGAGGAAACGCAGGGGTATTATTTCCCTTACGTTTCCTTGTCATCGATTCGTTGAGAAAAACAGGATGTTTAACGCAGGCTCTGCTCCAGCCAATCGGCTAGTTCCTGTAACTCGTTTTGCTGTTCGGGGAACGTCGTAATCAGTGCCTGACAGGCGGCTGCCATGTTTTCCGGGCGATATGCCGTTCTCTGTAATGCGGAGGCGAGTGCTTCTAACGGTGCAGGGTTCAGGCTATCGGTATAAATCTGCGCGCGGACAATCACGCCGCGTTCCACATCGAAATGTAATTCAACGCCGCCCCAGGTAAAGCGGTTATCGAGTAAATGCGAGAAATCCGGTGCCTGACCGAAATTCCATTCCCAGCTACTTTGACGCGCAAACTGTTCACTGAATCCCGGTAGGTCCGGGTAGGCGGAAGGCGAGATAATTTCTGGTTCACACTGTTCGCCGAAATAATCAAAGAAGGCCTGCGTCACCGCCTGACTAATGACCTGGTGATCGACAGAGGGCAGCAATTCCACCAGATTGGCGACGCGGGAACGCACGGACGTAATCCCTTTTGCCTGTAGCTTCTTAACGTCTGGATTCAAATAATCGGCTAAGCGGCTAAGATCGGCGTTCAGCAGCAGCGTGCCGTGATGAAAGCCACGATCTTTGGTTTCACGGTAGGCAGAACCGGACACCTTGCGCACGCCGTCCGTGGTTTCCACCACCAGATCGTTACGCCCCGAGGCACTGGCCTTTAATCCCAGCGAACTGAGTGCATCCAGCACAATCTGCGTTGAGACGCTTTTATCGTACTCCGGTTTGCCCGCCATGAAGGTAAAGCAGGTATTCCCGAGATCGTGAAAGACCGCTCCACCGCCGCTGCTGCGTCGTGCCAGCTTGATGCCATCCTCTTCCATCCGCCGCGTATTGCACTCTTTCCACGGGTTCTGGGCACGGCCAATGACTACGGTTTCCGCATTGCGCCACAAAAATAGCACCCGCTGCGTGGTGGGCATCTGGCGAAAGATGCACTCCTCAACGGCCAGATTAAACCAGGGATCGTAAGAGTCAGAGATCAATAAACGCAGAGAGGACATGAGCAGCTCCGTGCTGTAAGCATAATAAAAGGGGGGAAATTAGATGCGGCGGGCCTGCCAGTACGCCCGTTTCCAATACACGTTATCCAGCGACGAGCGGATTACACCCTGACTGGTGGAGGCATGAATAAACTGGTCGTCTTTGTCATAAATGCCGACGTGCAGCCCACTGCTGCCGCTGCCCGTTTTGAAAAAGACCAAATCGCCCGGTAACAGGTTATCGCGGTCAACGCGCTCGCCCAGTTCGGTTTGTGCTTCCGTGGTGCGTGGCAGCTGCATGCCAAACCTATCGCGAAATGTCAGGTAGACAAAGCCGGAACAATCGACGCCGTTACGATCCAGCCCGCCATAGCGATAAGGCGTTCTATACCATTGCCCCAGTTGATCGTTTAGCTGCACCATCACCATAATCGAATCGCTCAGACGCGCATTCGGCGGCGGATTATTATGCCGACTACTGCTACAGCCGACTAAAATAAGGCTGGCGAGAATCAAAGCATGTCGTAAACGTATCATCGCGATTACCATAAAACCGCCGAGGCCATAGACCTCTAGCGTTTGAAAATGCTAGGTATTGGATTAATTTAGCGTTTAATCGGGGTAACTGGCAAGTAAAGGCGATTTTTCCTATTTTCTGACGACGCCATTTTCTGGCAGCGCTAGGCGCTGCGCGTGATGATCCAGTTTCTGCCATCGACCACGTGCCGCTGAAACGCGACACCGAACACAGGAGACAGCACCTCCGGCAGCATGACCTCCGCCGTTTCGCCCTGCGCCACCAACGCCCCTGCCGACAGCAGCCACACGCGATCCGCATGATGGGCGCTGTGGTTCAGATCGTGTGCACAAACCACGACCGCGATACCCAAACGACAGAGCTCACTCAGTAACGCATCCAGTGCCACCTGCTGAGCCACATCGAGGCTATTGGTCGGTTCATCCAGCAGCAACAGACGCGCGTGCGGATTGAGGGTCGGCCAAATCTGCAATAGCGCCGCCACCAGCCGAACGCGCTGCCACTCGCCTCCCGACAGCTGCGTGAGCGGGCGCGCCAGCTTATCGGTTAACATCAGACGTTCCGCCAGAAAATGCACCACCTTTTCAACCGCATCTTCCTGAGCCAGCGGCGGTTGATGCCGTTGCCAGTACTGGAATACCGGCATCAGCGCCAGCGGCGGTTGCTGCTGTGCCAGATAGGCTCGCCGTACGGCTAAATCCGCTGCCGTATACTGCGACAGCGGCGTGCCGGCCAGATAGACCTCGCCTTCTCCCGCCAGCAAACCCGCGGCTCTTGCCAGCAACGTGCTCTTTCCGGCCCCGTTCGGGCCGATGATGTGCAGCAGCTCACCGCGACGACACTCCGCGCTCGTCGGCGACAAACGCGGCGAGGCACCAGCCTGCCGCAACTGTAATACCGGTGAAGTCTGCTGCGTCACTTATTTTGCCAGCGCGTCTTCGATCGCTTTCACGATGGTGTCATGGTCAGGTGCCATATCCGGCGCAAAACGATCAATCACGCGTCCTTCGCGATCCACCAGGAATTTTTCGAAATTCCACAGAATGTCTTCCGGGTTTTTAGGCTTACGGCCTTTATTGACCAAACGGGCAAAAAAGTCACTTTTCCAGGTCCCGTTGGCTTCCGGCTGCTCGCAAATCAACACTTGGTACAGCGGATGACGGTTCTCGCCATTGACTTCAATTTTGCTGAACATCGGGAACTGAACGCCAAACGTCCCACGGCAGAATTCCTGAATCTCTTCTTCCGAGCCCGGTTCCTGTCCTGCAAATTCATTGGAGGGGAATCCCAGCACGACCAGACCTTTGTCGCGATAGGTTTCGTAGAGTTTTTCCAGCGCGTCGTATTGTTTAGTCAGGCCGCATTGAGAGGCGACGTTGACGACTAAAGCCACCTGCCCTTTAAACGCTTCAAACGTTGTTGCTTTCCCATCAATGGTGGTCAGCGGAATAGCATGGATTTCAGTGCTCATCGTTTTGCTCCCTTCAGTGATAAAACAGAGTTGATAAACAAAAGTGGATAGAACAAGACATATCGCTACAGTCGATTGCGTAATAGTAGCCAGATAAACCATGGCGATCCCAGCGTAGCGGTAACCACGCCTATCGGCAACTCGGCTGAACTTAGCGCAACGCGCGCGACCGTATCCGCCAGCAGCAGAACGCCGCTGCCGGCCAGCGCACATCCAGTCAGTAAATAGCGTTGATCGGTCAGTCCGCACAGCCGCAACATGTGTGGGATCACCAAGCCAATAAACGCGATGATGCCGGCCAACGCCACGCTCAGCCCGACCTGTACGCCCATAACCAGCACGAGAATCGTGCGCCAGCGATAGACAGGAATGCCCAATTGACGCGCCTGAATCTCACCGAGCGTCAACCCGTTCAGTACCGCACCCTGACGACTCAGCCACAGCAGCAGCGGCAAAAGCGTCAACATCAGCCAGCCGTGTCGCCAGTCAATGCCGCTGAAACCGCCCATCATCCAGTACATCAGTTGGCGTAAATCGAGGCTGGTACTGAAATAGACGGCCCAGGTCATCACCGCGCTACAGATAATCCCGAGCACAATGCCGATGAGTAATAAACGGGTATTGGAAATATGACGACGGGCAAAATGGAGTAACAGAAAGGTAATCAGCAGCGCGCCAGCAATGGCGCTCAAGCTTAACATCCAGACAGGCAGCAATCCCTGCCCCAGCAGTACCGTCAGCACTAAGGCCACGCCTGCGCCGTTGGCGACGCCCAGCAGCCCCGGTTCCGCCAGCGGATTATCAAAAACGGCCTGCATCACGGTGCCTGACATCGCCAGACTGGCACCCACCAGCATCACGGCCAGCGTTCTGGGCAAACGCAGCTGCCAGACAAAGAGCTGCTGAGCGTCATCCAGCCAGGCCGTCGGCCAAATCCAGCGTTCCCCCGCGCACAGGCTGACGAGCAGCGTGAGTGCGAGAAACGCCAACAGCAGTGCCAGACTCCGACGATCGCGTCTGCACTGCTGTTGTTTTAGCTGGCTGTAATGCGGTAACTGCGTCGCGTGCTTTAGCGGGATATCACCCGGCGATAATGGCTGCATTGTTCACCGTAACAAGGAATCCAGCGCAATAAAAAAGCGCAGTTAAGATAACGTATTGTCACGTATGTTAAACGATTTCGCCTGCCTTACACGCTTTTTCCTTGTTACCGCGACGCAATCAAAATGAATGCGGCCACTACTTGGTACTGCATACCGCAATATAGTTAAGCTGGTTTCGATTGCGGCGGAAAGTATGAAACATGTTGAAGAACATGTCCCGATTCTCTTTCTTAAGCGCATTTTTTACGATGCGCGCCGCACCCGCTACGCCTTCATCATAAATCAGCCCTTGTGGCGTCAGCAGCGTCATTGCGCCATTATCGTAGCTGACCTTGCTAAAACCACACTCCTGAAACAGCGTCACCCAGCGCTCACGCAGCATCGGCTGAGCATGCACGTTGATCGCTTTATGCATCTGTTCCACCGCCTGCAAGGCTCCGGTATCCTTCTCGGAAAGCAGCATGATGTCATGGGTAATCAAGCGACCACCCGGTTTCAGCACGCGATAATATTCGGCAATAATGCGGCTCTTGGCCTTGTCGGCATACATCGTCAGCATGGCTTCATTAATCACCACGTCGAAGTGATTATCGGGAAACGGCAGTTCCAGCGCATTTGCCTGCATAATCGTGACCTGCGATGCCAAGCCGTTCGCTGCAACATTCTCCTGCGCCTTCTGTAGCGCCACTTTATCCATATCCGCGCCGATAACCTGACAGCCAAAACGACGCGCAATCTCCATCGCCGTGGTGCCCATATTGCAGGCGACTTCCAGCACGACGCTGTCCTGTTGGAACCCAGCCTGACTGAGCAGCCATTCAGTTGCCTTTCTGCCGCCGGGGCGCAGACGCTTTTTCCCCAATCGGGCTAAAAATTTATGTCCTGCTTCATGATCGCTCATACTGTCACTCCTTAATTCGGTGTTATCGCGGTAGCCGTTTAGCGCCTACTGTGGTGGCGCTTAGTTGGTTTTCAGCGTCTTCAACATCGTCAGCAACATACGTGACGACTGCTGCGCATCAACAGCATGCGGAACATTGGCTGGCATACGCACTAGCGTACCGGGCTGCGCGACAACGGGTTCGCCACCGATCGTCAGCAATAATTCACCTTCAAGTACCATAACCAGTGCATCATAAGGGGCGCTGTGTTCGCTCAGCCCCTGCCCCTGATCGAAGGCAAACAGCGTGACATTGCCGCCGTCGGTACGAGCCAACACGCGACTGGCGATACCGTGTTCGGTTGGGGTAATCAATTCATGGAGAACCAACGCCTGTGCCGCCGGAAGGGTATTTTCTTTCATGGAAACTCTCCGCTATTCTCGATTCAGCGCGCCGTGATTTTGCTTGCTGAATTCATGCAAGTGATTATTATTTTCATTTGCTAGCTTAATGGTAATACCAGCCTCTGGGAGGGCAAATGACATTTGTCAAAAAAGCGCTATCGCCCGATGAATACGGTGACGTGCTGTTTCAGCATGACTGGATGCGTGATGAACCCAACAATGTGGTGTGTGAGCTATTGGCAAAAAGCGAGCGTCTGTTTTTCCGGCAGGATGATGTTCTGTTTCGCGAAGGCGACAAAATGCAGCACTGTTTGCTGGTTGAAGCAGGAAAATTGCAGGCTTTTCGCCATACCTATGGCGGCGATGAGAAGATTTTCGGGCAGTTTGAGCGCGGAGAATTTGTCGCCATCGCCGCGGTGTTTATGGATCACGGCCGCTTCCCGATGAATATCCGCGCGCTGAGCGAGGGTCACACGCTGATGATCCCACGGCAGGATATTCACCAGTTCTGTTTGCAACGCCCGGAGCTGGCGCTGCGTTTGCTGAATTATCTGGGCAAAAAGCTCTACTCGACGATCAACCAAATCGACTGGCTGACGTCCAGCTCCGCACCACAGCGTTTGGCAGATTACCTGCTGCGGCAGCACCACATTCAGCAAACTCAGCAACTGACATTACCGGTGAGTCGGGGCCAGCTCGCGACGTCATTAGGGATGCGCAGTGAAACATTGAGTCGATTGATGTCCGACTGGAAGCGGCAAGGCCACATTACCTATCGGGGTCATCAGGTGGAATTGTGCGATCTGAATTATCTGAAAGCACTGGCGGCCGAAGCCAGACGGACATTTTGATCGTTCTAAGCCTTTGTCGATTCAGGCATGACGGGTGGATAGAACCATTTTGGATATACTTTTTGACAATTGTCATTCCCACATCATCATATTATCAACTAGGCTTAGCTTACATTGATGAGAATAGCTCTCATTAACATAACTATCTCATTCATCTCGTGATGAGATACTGTGAGGGTAACGCTATGCTGGGCTTTTTCCGACGAACCTTATCTCTTCATGGAACATCGTCACGCCATGACAGCCAACAGCCGCCACATCCGCCGGCGGACTCGCCGACAGAAACCGCTGCGCATGCTCGCTGTAGCGAGAGTGAATATCGTTTCTTTAACCACGCCGCGATGTTGCCGTTCGATCAGCTTGATGAATGTTGCTGCGGCAACGATCGGCAAGAGAAAACGCCGTCCTCATACGATTCATGACGTTTTCTCTTTTTGCGGGCGCTTAAAACTTTTTGTGGACGCTTAAAATTTAATGCTTTGACCGCGCGTCAGCCAGGCAGCGACAAACTCGGGCACCACGGTGCTGGCGGGGCCGTAAATTTTTTCATCAAACTGGCTTTCGACCTGGCTGGGTTCCAGATTCAGTTCCAGCGTGTAGGCACCGTGCGAATGGGCCTCATGGACAAAACCGGCAGCGGGATAGACATGCCCCGACGTGCCAATCGCAATAAAGTAATCAGCCTGCGACAGTGCATGGTAAATCTTGTCCATGTGCAGCGGCATTTCACCAAACCACACCACATGCGGGCGTAACGGCGCGGGAAATTGACAGCAGTGGCAGCGTTCGCCAGCGGCGAGATCGTCTGTCCATTCAAAGATCTGTCCACTTTGGCTACAGCGTACTTTCAGTAGCTCACCGTGCATATGAATGATGCGCTTGCTGCCAGCACGTTCATGCAGGTTATCGATGTTTTGCGTAATCAGCAGGAAGTTATCTTCCAGCATCGCTTCCAGATTCGCTAATGCTAGGTGCGCAGCATTCGGTACAATTTCCGGCTGCTGTAGCTGACGACGACGGGCGTTATAAAATTCCTGCACTAGCTCTGGATTACGCTGAAAGCCTTCGGGCGTCGCGACATCCTCGACGCGGTGCTCTTCCCACAGGCCATCGGCTGCACGAAAAGTACGGATGCCCGATTCCGCTGAAATACCTGCGCCCGTTAATACTACCACGCGCGGTTTTTTCACTTCGCTTGCTGCCAGATAATCACGATGGAAAATACGCGCACGAAGACGCTGTTGCCGCATACGCTTTCCCTTATGAAACCGCCCTAATCGTTGACGCGTATACATACCTTCTCCAGCTAGTTATCCATTAAGTGTAGCAACGCCGCACCACGTACGCCGCCCGCATCGCCATGACGCGCTTTCTCTATACGTGGCAGTTTCGCAATCGGTAAAAGTCGTGGAGGAAGGCGCGTCGGCAGAATTTGATAGATTTCGTCAAAATTCGACAGGCCGCCGCCCAACACCAGCAGGTGTGGATCGAACAGCGTCAGCAGATTGCCCAGACAGGCCGCTAACAAATCCATAAAGCGATCGACAAACGCCTGCGCTTTTTCTTCTCCGCCGCGATAGTGCCGAATGATGGTCACGGCAGGCAGCGCCTCACCATACAGATGCTCGTACAGCCATTCAAAACCGCGACCGGAAATATAATTCTCGATACAGCCTGATTGACCGCAGCCGCACTTCACGCGGGGAATATCCACGCCGATGATATCCAGAGCGTCGGACGGCAGGCGAAGATGGCCGAACTCACCCGCGATGCCGTTGCGCCCGTCGACCGGACGCCCGTTAATCACCAAACCACCGCCCAGCCCCGTGCCTAGAATCATACCCAGCACGACAGGATAGGAACGAAACTCGGCGTCCCAGGCTTCCGACAGCACAAAGCAGTTAGCGTCGTTACTGATGCGAATATCTCGCTGCAAGCGCTGCGACAAATCCGTACGCAGCGGCTTTCCCATCGTCGCAGGCAGGTTAGCGGTGAATAGTGCACCGTCGTTACCTGTCTCCATGCCCGGTACGCCGAGACCGACCTTCCCCTGCATGCCGACCTGAGCGTCAGCTTCATGCACCAGATCGACCAGCGTCGTGAGCAGGTCATCATAATTACTGCGCGGCGTTGGCACCCGCTTTTGCCACACCTTGTTCAACTCCGCGTCGAACACGCCCAGCTCAATTTTCGTGCCGCCCATGTCAAAACCGTAGTACATGACTGCTCCTTAGGGTGTGTTCGATTTCCCACACGATAGGGACTATCCCCGTCATATCTCAAGCCGCATGTGCGTTGGCTTGGTTTACTGTCCGCTCAACACGCGGGCAGGATCAATCCGGCTGGCGCGCCGTGCCGGATACCAGCTGGCAATCAAACTCAGCACCAGCGACGTGCCTAATACGATCAAGACATCCGTTACATGCAGTTCAGATGGCAGGAAATCGATAAAATAGATGTCGCCGGACAGCAGCTTATGACCAATGATGGATTCAATGCCGTGAATAATCGGCGTCAATTGCAAGGTCGCGATCACGCCAATGACAGCGCCTATCACGCTACCCAGCAGCCCAGCCAATAGCCCGTACCAAATAAAGATAGCCCGAATCAGTCCGTCTGGAGCGCCCAGCGTACGCAAGACCGCGATGTCGCTACTTTTGTCTTTCACCGCCATCACCAGCGTTGAAACAATATTAAAACAGGCCACGCCAATCACCAGGATCATCGCCAGATACATGATGGTTCTCACCATCTGAATGTCCCGATACATATAACCATAGGTGCCAATCCAACTGCGAATAGAGACATAAGCCTTTGTGGCCATACCCGCATCGCGCACCAGTTTATTGGCGGAGAACACGTCGTTAGCCTTGATGGCGATCCCCGTTACGCTCTGCCCCATGTCCAGATATTGCTGGGCATCCGCCAACGGAATCAGCGCTAAGCCATGATCGAGCTGGCCGCTCAGCTGTAAAATACCGCTGACGTGCAGCCGGATGCGTTTCGGCTGCATCAGCTTCATTTCCGGGTCGCTGTTCGGGATCATCACCGTGACCCAGTCGCCTTCCGTCACATTCAGCGCCTTTGCCACGCCCTGACCGATAATGACCTGCTGCTCACCCGCACGGAAGCGCTGCCAGGCATCATTCAGCACATAGTTGGGCAGCGCGCTAAGACGTTTCTCCTGCTGCGGATCGACGCCTTTTACCTGCACCGCCTGAAGTTTGGCACCGTTCTCCAGCAGCCCGGTGAAATTGATATAAGGCGCCGCGGCCGCCACGCCAGGCACCTGTTCTATTTTCGGAAGAATGTCCTGCCAGCCGTCGAAAGGCTGATTGACCGGTGCGATTTCGCCGTGCGGAACCACGGCCAAAATGCGGTTGTTCAGTTCGCGCTCAAAGCCATTCATCGCGCTCAGACCGAGAATCAACACCGCTACGCCGAGGGCAATCCCGAGCGTAGAAATGACCGAAATCAGCGAAACCATGCCACCACGCCGACGGCCGCGGCTAAAGCGCAGGCCAATCAGCAACGAGAGCGGAGGAAATCTCATTGCCGCGCTCCCATCAGGGTCAGTTCCTGCTGCAACTGACCGTCACGCATTTCCAGTTGGCGGTTCAGTCGGCTAGCCAATTGCAGGTCATGCGTCACCACCAGAAAGGCAGTGCCCTGCCGGACGTTCAGCTCTCCCAGCAGTTCAAAAATGGTGTCGGTCGTACGCTGATCGAGGTTACCGGTTGGCTCATCCGCCAGCACCAGCGACGGGCTGTTCACCAGCGCTCTGGCAATGGCGACACGCTGCCGCTCGCCGCCGGACAGCTCCGATGAACGGTGGTGACTGCGTGCTTCCAGCCCCACAGCCGCCAGCATTTCGCGGGCTTTATCCTGTGCCTGTGACGTCGGTACTTTGCCAATCAGCAATGGCATTGCTACGTTTTCCAACGCAGTAAAATCCGGCAGCAGATGGTGGAACTGATAAATAAAGCCCAGCTCGCGGTTGCGTAAATCCGATTTTGCCGCCGCTGAGAGCGTATTCAGCGGCTGGTCTTTAAAGATAACTTCACCTGACGTCGGCGTATCCAACCCGCCCAGCACATGCAGCAACGTACTTTTGCCCGAGCCAGAACTCCCGACGATGGCCATCATCTCGCCGCTGTTCATTTCAAATGAGACATCGCGTAACACGTCGGTAGACAGCTTGCCGTCCTGATAGCGCTTCGACAGGTTAGTACACTGCAATAACGGTAAATCACTCATAACGTAAAGCCTCAGCGGGTTGAACGGCGGCAGCGCGCCATGACGGGTAAAGTGTTGATAAGAGGGCAATGACCATCGCAGAAATGGCGATCGTCACGACCTGCATGGGATCAATATCTACAGGCAACGCGGCCCCATCCAGCAATACGCCCAATATTGGCATCAGCGTATTCAGTTGGCTGGCTAATAGCGCCCCTAGCATTGCCCCTAACAACGCGCCAATCACGCCAGCGCTCCCCCCTTGCACCATAAACACCGCCATAATCTGACGTTGAGTCAGCCCCTGCGTTTGCAGAATGGCGACTTCTCCCTGTTTTTCCATCACCAGTAAACCCAGCGAGGTAATTATATTGAACGCGGCCACCGCGACGATCAGGCTGAGCAGCAGCCCCATCATATTTTTTTCCATGCGTACGGCCTGAAACAGCTCGCCTTTACGCTCGCGCCAGTCTTTCCAGACCGTGCCTTCCGGCAGTTTTTGCGTGCTCAGCGTATCGACCGACAGCGGCTTTTCCAGCCACAAACGCCAGCCGGTAATGTGGTTCGCCGGATAGCGCATCAAGCGAGAGGCATCCTGCTGGTTCACCAACAGCTGGTAGCTATCGACTTCGCTGTTCGCGGCAAAGGTGCCGGCAACGGTAAAGATACGCTGGCTAGGGATACGCCCCATCGGCGTCAGTTGGCTGGCGCTCGTGACCATCATGCGAATTTGATCGCCGGCCTTAACGCCCAGCTGTGCGGCCAGTTTCTCGCCCAAAATGGCCTGATACTGACCGGATTGCAGCTGCTGCTGTTTGACGTTAACCAGATAGCGAGACAGCGGCTCCTGTTCGTCAGGATCAATCCCTAACATCACGCCTACGGCGACGCTGCGGGCGCTTTGCAGCACCACATCGCCCGTCGTCAGCGGCGCAACGCGCGTCACGCCTTCCAGCGAATCTAAGGAGGAAGCGGGAATCAACGCCGGGTTCAGCGAATCTTGCGGCGTAGAGATGACCGCCTGAGGCATCACGCCCAGAATATTGCCTTCCAGTTCGCGCTCGAAGCCATTCATCACGGAAAGCACCGTGACCAGCGCCATCACGCCCAGCGTGATGCCAATGGCGGATAACCAGGAGACAAACCGGCCGAAGCGGTCTGATGCACGCCCACGCATGTAACGCAGGCCAATAAATAAAGCGACAGGTTGATACATGAAATCCGTCTGGATAAGGTTGCCAAAGCAAAGTGATCAAGGATAATAAAGGGTAGTACTGCTTTATGGAACCCTAACACCCTCACTCTACGGCTTTTTCTTATTCCTGGCCGGATGCAGGGAGGCGAGACCCGATAATCAGATGATGCCTGAAAATTACCGTTATTCGCTGCCGCCCAAAGCGGGTGAGCAGCGCCTGCTGGGCCAGTTAACCGGCGCTGCCTGCGCCGTTGAATGTGCAGAAATCATTGAACGCCACGCCGGGCTGGTGGTGCTTATCGCGCCGGATATGCAAAACGCTCTGCGATTGCGTGATGAAATTCAGCAATTTACCGACCAGCACGTCACCACCCTGCCTGACTGGGAAACGCTGCCCTACGATAGTTTTTCTCCGCATCAGGAAATTATTTCGACCCGCCTCTCCACGCTCTATCAATTGCCCAACATGACACGCGGCGTCCTGATTCTGCCGGTCAACACGCTGATGCAGCGCGTTTGTCCGCACAGTTTCCTGCACGGTCATGCGCTGGTGTTGAAAAAAGGCCAGCGCCTCTCGCGTGATAAGCTGCGTTCGCAGTTGGAGCAGGCGGGCTACCGCAGCGTCGATCAGGTTATGGAACACGGTGAATATGCCACGCGCGGCGCGCTGCTGGATCTGTTCCCGATGGGAAGTGAAGAGCCCTACCGTATCGATTTCTTTGATGACGAGATCGACAGCCTGCGTCTGTTTGATGTGGATACGCAGCGCACGCTGAATGAAGTACCGCACATCAATCTGCTGCCCGCCCACGAATTCCCGACCGATAAAACCGCCATCGAACTTTTCCGCAGCCAGTGGCGCGAACAGTTTGAGGTGCGACGCGATGCCGAGCACATTTATCAGCAGGTCAGCAAAGGCGTCTGGCCTGCCGGGATCGAATACTGGCAGCCGTTATTCTTCAGCGAACCGCTGCCGTCGCTGTTCAGCTATTTCCCGAACAACACGCTGATCGTCAACACGGGCAATATCGAACAGAGTGCCGAGCGTTTCTGGCAGGATATTCAGCAGCGTTTTGAAAGCCGCCGTGTTGATCCTATGCGCCCGCTGTTGCCGTCGGATTCACTCTGGCTGCGCGTAGACGGTCTGTTCACGGAGCTGAAAGCGTGGCCGCGCGTGCAGCTGAGAACCGATACGCTGCCGGAAAAAGCCGCCAACGTGAATCTGGCCTATCTGCCGCTGCCGGAGCTGGCGATTCAGCATCAGCAGAAATCCCCGCTGGATGCGCTGCGCCGTTTTATCGAACAGTTCGAAGGCCAGATTATTTTCTCCGTCGAGAGCGAAGGCCGACGCGAAACGCTGCAAGAACTGCTGGCGCGTATCAAACTGAACCCGACGCTCATCAGCACGCTGGAGCAGGCTCAGGATCGTGGCACTTACCTGATCATCGGTGCCAGCGAACACGGTTTTATCGACACGCTGCGTCAGCGCGCATTGATTTGCGAAAGCGATCTGCTGGGTGAGCGCGTCAGCCGCCGCCGTCAAGATAATCGCCGCACGATCAATACCGATACGCTGATCCGCAACCTAGCGGAGCTGCGGCCGGGACAGCCCGTCGTTCATCTCGAACACGGCGTTGGCCGTTATGCTGGGCTGACTACGCTAGAAGCGGGCGGCATCAAGGCCGAATACCTGATTTTGACCTATGCGGGTGAAGACAAGCTGTACGTTCCCGTTTCCTCGCTGCATTTGATCAGCCGCTATGCGGGCGGTGCCGATGAAAATGCACCGCTGCATAAACTGGGTGGCGATGCCTGGTCACGCGCGCGGCAAAAAGCGGCAGAAAGGGTGCGTGATGTTGCCGCTGAGCTGCTGGATATTTATGCCCAGCGCGCGGCGAAAAGCGGCTTTGCGTTTAAGCATGACAAAACGCAGTATCAGCTTTTCTGCGAAAGTTTCCCCTTCGAGACCACGCCCGATCAGGCACAGGCCATCAACGCCGTACTGAGCGACATGTGCCAGCCGCTGGCGATGGATCGTCTGGTGTGTGGCGATGTCGGCTTTGGGAAAACCGAAGTGGCGATGCGCGCCGCGTTTTTGGCGGTTGAAAACCATAAACAGGTCGCCGTTCTGGTGCCAACAACGCTGTTGGCACAGCAGCATTTTGACAACTTCCGCGATCGCTTTGCCAACTGGCCGGTGAAGATAGAAATGATCTCCCGCTTCCGCAGCGCGCGTGAGCAAACGCAGGTGCTGGAGGAAACGCAGGAAGGCAAAGTCGATATTCTGATCGGCACCCATAAGCTGTTGCAGAGCGACGTACGCTGGCGCGATTTAGGGCTGCTGATTGTGGACGAAGAACACCGCTTCGGCGTGCGCCATAAAGAGCGCATCAAAGCGATGCGGGCGGATGTCGATATCCTGACGCTGACCGCTACGCCGATTCCGCGTACGCTCAACATGGCGATGAGCGGAATGCGCGATCTGTCGATCATTGCTACGCCGCCAGCCCGTCGTTTGGCGGTGAAAACGTTCGTCCGCGAATATGACAATCTGGTGGTGCGTGAAGCGATTCTGCGTGAAATTCTGCGCGGCGGACAGGTGTATTACCTCTATAACGACGTCGAAAATATCGAGAAAGCCACCCAGCGGCTGGCAGAACTGGTGCCGGAAGCCCGCATCGCGATCGGTCACGGCCAGATGCGTGAACGCGAGCTGGAGCGGGTCATGAACGACTTCCACCACCAGCGTTTTAACGTGCTGGTGTGTACCACGATCATCGAAACTGGGATCGATATTCCAAGCGCTAATACCATTATCATTGAGCGTGCCGATCACTTCGGTCTGGCACAGCTGCACCAGTTACGTGGTCGTGTTGGGCGTTCCCACCATCAGGCTTACGCTTACCTGCTGACACCGAATCCTAAAGCGATGAGTACCGATGCGCAGAAGCGTCTGGAAGCGATCGCCTCATTGGAAGACCTCGGTGCCGGTTTTGCGCTGGCAACGCACGATCTGGAAATCCGTGGCGCAGGCGAACTGCTCGGGGACGATCAGAGTGGACAGATGACCAGCGTCGGTTTCTCGCTGTATATGGAACTGCTGGAAAGCGCCGTCGATGCCTTAAAAGCGGGCCGGGAGCCGTCGCTGGAAGATCTGATCAACAGCCAGACCGACGTCGAACTGCGTTTACCTGCCCTGCTGCCCGATGATTTCATCCCCGACGTCAATACGCGCCTGTCGCTATACAAACGTATCGCCAGCGCAAAAACCACCGCCGAACTGGATGAGTTGAAGGTCGAACTGATCGATCGCTTCGGTCTCCTTCCTGATGCAAGCCGCTATCTGTTGCAGATTGCCGCCCTGCGTCAACAGGCGCAGGCGCTGGGTATCCGCCGTATTGAAGGCAATGAGAAAGGTGGATTTATCGAATTCAGCGAGCAAAATCGCGTCGATCCGTCCCACCTTATCGGCCTGTTACAGCGCGATCCGGGCACCTACCGTCTTGATGGCCCAACTCGCCTGAAATTCATGAAGGATTTGAGTGACCGTCCGCAGCGCATCGAATTTATCGGTTCACTGCTGGGGAACATGGCGCAGCATACGCTGGCGGCGTAAGGCGTTTTCATCATAAACGGGAACCTGCAGGTTCCCGTTATTTTATGAATTCATATCGACATTCATCGGCATTGTGAATTAGAAATCAAGAATACTTCTTCGCACCTGTAACAATTCGGTGGCTCTTTCGCGAACCATGCGTACCTTCATGTCGTAGGTTAACACTTGCCAAGTTCCTTCTACTTTCTCATCTTTTTTCTGCCCGTCCACCGCTTCGAATTCCCAATACGTATTTTCTGCTGCCTCAATATAGGCATCGCGGTATTGAATCCAGGCGTCTTGTGATTTTTTCAGCGAGTCTTTAACCGTTTGCGACTTATCCCGCATCAGCAATTGGTACTGCTGATTCATAATCCCTTCCCATCCCTGATAAGCGGCCTCGAAACAAGCTTTACGCTCGGAAATCGCTTGAGCTGACGCTGTACAAGCGATGAGTCGATGATCAGGTGACTCGTTAGTGTTATTCGCACCGTGAGCCGAAGACACCATGGCCAGAAGTGTTACAAGTATTGCCTTTTTCATTTTATTCACCGTTCCTTCTTAGTGTTTTTTCCATTATTAACTGCTATATCAACGCATTATCATTAACCAATATATCCGCCTTTACAAGCACCGTCGTAACGCAGTAAAGTCGCCACCCTTTTTATGGTCCGCCATCCTTGGCGGCCTCCTTTCCGGGCCGTCGCGGGTGCGACGTTAAACGTTTTTCCCGGAAATTTTCATGGCATGGGGCACGACGATGTTTATCGGTTTTGACTACGGCACGGCGAACTGTTCCGTGGCAGTGATGGATTCAGGTACACCACGGCTCCTGTCGCTGGAAAATGGCTCGCCTTATCTTTCTTCCCTGCTGTGCGCGCCCGTGCGCGAAGCGGTTAGCGAGTGGTTATGGCGACACCATCAGGTCAATGCTGAGGGTGAGAATGCGTTGCTGCTGAAGCGTGCCATCAGCTACAACCGCGAAGAAGATATTCGCGTGCAGCCTGATAGCGTGAAATTCGGACGTGATGCGTTACGCCACTATATGGATGACCCGGAAGAGACGTGGTTCGTTAAATCACCGAAGTCCTTCCTCGGTGCCGTCGGGCTGAAAGCCCAGCAGATTGCGCTGTTTGAGGATCTGGTCTGCTCCATGATGCTGCACATCCGCACGCAGGCAGAAAGCCAGCTTGATCAGCCGATTCGTCAGGCCGTCATCGGTCGCCCGATTAACTTTCAAAGCATCGGCGGCGAAGAAGCCAACCAGCAGGCGCAAGGCATTTTAGATCGTGCGGCACACCGTGCCGGGTTTGAAGACGTCGTCTTCCAGTTTGAACCCGTGGCCGCTGGGCTGGATTTCGAATCCACGCTGGCGAAAGAAACGCGCGTGCTGGTCGTGGATATCGGCGGCGGAACCACCGACTGCTCCATGCTGCTGATGGGCCCAGAGTGGCATAAGCAGCATGAACGTTCACAAAGCCTATTAGGGCACAGCGGCTGCCGCGTTGGCGGTAACGATCTGGATATCATGCTCGCGTTCAAACAGCTGATGCCACTGCTTGGCATGAATAGCGAGTCGGAAAAAGGCATCGCTCTTCCACTCATGACCTGGTGGAATGCGGTTGCGATTAACGATATTCCGGCGCAAAAAGAGTTTCATAGCACCGCCAGCCGCGCGTTAATCAACGAAATGATCCGCGATGCACGTCAGCCTGAACTGGTAAAAAGACTGCTGACCGTCTGGCAACAGCGCCTGAGCTACCGTCTGATTCAACTGGCGGAAGAGAGCAAAATTGCGCTGTCCAATCAGTCGGAAACGGCGGCCGATTTGCACTTTATCGAATCGGGTCTGGCAACGCGCATTCATGCGGATGAACTCAATGCCGCCATCGAGAATCCGCTCATGCGAATTCAGCAACAGGTGACGCTGGCGCTAGAAACCAGCCAAACCCGGCCGGAAGTGATCTACCTGACCGGCGGTAGCGCCCGTTCTCCGCTGCTGCGTCAGGCTATTCAGCAGTTGCTTCCTGATATTCCTATCGCCAGCGGCAACGATTTTGGCTCCGTTACCGCCGGGCTGGCGCGCTGGGCAGAGATTATCTTTCGCCGTTAAGCCAAGGATGAGACGCCAACCACGCCTCTCGTCAGGCTATTCTGTTGATCGCTATCGTGACTTGACTAATAGCCCACGTAGCAGCAATTCCAGCGCGGCAACGCCTTGTGCCAGCCGCGCATTTCCATCTTCTCCGTCCGCAATCCAGAACGCCGCCTCGGCCAAACTGCCGTAGATTAACGATGCCAGCGCCTGTGGATCGGCGTCAGCCACCACGCCCTGTCGGATAAGGTTATCGATCAGCCGCTGCATCGACTCAACGCAATGGCGCTGTGAATCCGGCGACGCACCCCCCAAAACCGCCCGCGCATCACGCAGCACGATGCGCTGAATCTCCGGCTCTAGCGCCATTTCCAGATAGGCGCGGCAGCGGCAGCGAAAACCGTCCCAGGCATCCTCAGCAGTGTCGGAGATGACTTGCAGTCGTTCATCCATCTCGGCATCGATCTGCTCCACCACCGCCGCCAACAGCCCTTTTTTGTCACCAAAATGGTGATAAAGCGCCCCTCGGGTCAGGCTCGCCTGTGCGGTGAGATCGTCCATTGAGGTGTCAGCATAGCCGCGTTCGCTAAAGACTTTGCGGGCGGTCGCCAGCAGCGTAGCGCGGGTTTCTTCCATTTCAGCACGGGTACGACGAACCATCGACACATCCTTACATACACACCGTATGATTATTTACATTCACTCCGTATGAATATATGCTTTTATTCATACGCTCTGTATGTATTGTCGCTGCGCCGCCACGTGGTGGCAAGTGGATTCACTTTGGAGAATGAGATGGTCAATCCTTATCGAGAACTTTTCGCTGCGCCCGGCACCAGAGGCTTCGCACTGGCCGGCCTGTTGGCGCGGATTCCACTGCCCATGACGGGCATTGGCATTATCACCATGTTGTCGCAACTGCGCGGCAGCTATGCGCTAGCGGGGGCGGTATCGGCCACCTTCGTACTGACCTACGCGCTGCTGTCACCGCAAGTCTCCCGTCTGGTCGATCGCCACGGGCAAGGCCGCGTGCTGCCGATTGCAACCGCCATCAGCGTGATCGGCATGCTGCTTCTGCTCGCCAGCACCTGGTGGCAAGCGCCTGACTGGAGCTTATTCATCGGTGCCTTGCTGGCCGGTTTTATGCCCAGCATGTCCGCAATGGTAAGAGCTCGTTGGACAGCGATCTATCGCGGTCAGCCTCGCTTACAGACCGCTTACTCGCTGGAGACGGTGCTTGATGAAGTTACTTTTATCGCCGGGCCACCGCTGGCTGTCGGGCTGTCCGTTGCGGTATTTCCTCAGGCTGGCCCGCTGGCAGCGGCGTTCTTGCTGATTATCGGCGCGTTTGCTCTGGTGACACAGCGCGGTACCGAACCGCCAGTAGAAGCGCAGGATGTCAGCACGGATCGTTCGGGGTCGGTGATCAAACAGGCGAACGTGCGTTTGCTCGCGCTGTTGATGGTCGCGATGGGCATCATCGTCGGCACCGTGGATATCGTCAGCGTCGCCTTCGCCGAGCAGTATGGTCAGCCGGCGGCGGCCAGTCTGGTGTTGTCGGCTTATGCGGTCGGTTCATGCTTGGCCGGGTTGGTGTTCGGTGCTCTCAAGCTGCGAACCGCATTGCACCAGTTGTTATTGCTGGGTGGCTTAGCAACAGCAGCAACCACGTTGCCCCTGCTGCTGGTTGGCAGTATTCCCGCGCTGGCTGCGGCCGTGCTGATCGCCGGACTGTTCTTCGCCCCCACCATGATCGTGGCGATGTCGCTGGTCGAGCGTCTGGTTCCTGAGCATCGTCTGACCGAGGGCATGGCATGGCTGCTGGCGGGGCTGAATGTCGGCGTGGCGCTGGGCGCTGCGGTATCAGGCTACGTTGTTGACGACAGCGGTGCCCGAGCCGGATTCGCCGTTGCGCTATGCGCTGGCGTGTTGGTGCTGCTGGTTGCGCTGCGGGGATACCAACGCCTACGGACAACGCCTTCTCCTCTTCCCGATGCCGTTTGACGGTTACACATCGCCTGCTTCCCCCCTGTTAAGGACTGAACCATGAACACGTCTTCCTCTATCCCTGTAGGTGCTACTGCACCGCGTTCCTGGCTGGCCGTTGTCGCCGTCGGCCTTGCGACGTTCTCTGTCGTCACGACGGAAATGCTTCCAGTCGGCTTGCTAACGCCGATTGCCGAGACGTTAGATACTTCTACCGGAACCGCCGGCCTGATGATTTCACTCCCTGCGCTTCTGGCTGCACTATTCGCCCCGCTGGTGGTGATCGCATCCGGCGGCATGGATAGACGCAGGATCCTATGTGGACTGCTGACGCTGCTGGTTATCGCCAACATTGCCTCTGCACTGGCACCGGACATCGGCTGGATGCTGGCTGCGCGTGTACTGGTCGGTTTCTGCATGGGCGGTATTTGGGCGATTGCCGGTGGTCTGGCGGCCCGGCTCGTTCCCGAGCACGCCATCGGCCTGGCAACATCCATCATCTTTGGCGGTGTCGCTGCGGCATCCGTGCTGGGTGTGCCGTTCGGCGCACTGATCGGCGATCTCGCCGGGTGGCGCTGGGCCTTTGGCTGTATGGCCGTGTTTAGCGGGCTAGTGCTAATGCTTCACCTCGCGGTTATTCCTGCCCTACCCGTTGCCCATTCCGTCACCCTACGCCAGTTCGGTGAGCAGTTGATCAACCGTAAGCTGCAAATCGGGCTACTCCTGACGCTGTTGCTGGTGGCCGGACACTTCATGGCCTTTACCTTCGTGCGGCCGTTGCTGCTATCGGTATCGGGATTCGATGCGCGATGGATCGGCGCACTGCTGTTCGCCTATGGCATGGCTGGCATCGTCGGTAATTTTCTGGCGGGCATTATCGCAGCGCGGCGCACGGCGTTAACCTTGATAGTCATCGCGCTGGGGCTATTGTTGACTCCGATACTGTTCCTGACCATCGGTGGCTCGCATTTTGGCGGTGGTGTAACGCTGCTCGTCTGGGGATTGGCCTACGGCGGCGTGTCCGTCGGGTTGATGACATGGATGATGAAGGCAGCACCGCGCGCCGTGGAGATCGCCTCCGCGCTGTATGTTGGCATTTTCAATGTTGGCATCGCGCTCGGATCGTGGGTCGGTGGTCAAGCCGTGGATCGCTCAGGCCCGATCGCGACACTTTGGCTGGCAGGTGGATTCGCCGCGGCCGCCTTGCTGCTATCCCTTAGCATGAAGCTAACCGAGAGCAGAAAATGCCTATAAGCAGAAAGAACATAGAAAGAATATAGAATGAAAAAACCGCGAGCACCTTCTTCAGGTGTCTCGCGGTTTTTAGAGATGGTGTCAGCGCAAAACCGTAGAAGTTGGAGTCAGTTAGCCCTGTTGATTCAGGATTAATTGCCCGTTTCGGTCTACTGGAATTTGTGTACCAGGATCGCGATCCATGCGGATTTTACCCTGCTGGCCGTCGATTTTATAGGTGACATCATAACCCAGAACTTTTTGTGATTTGTCGTACACCGTCTGACAGCGCTGTTGCTGCGTCGTGTACGTATCATTTTCCTGCATGCCGCTTTGTACACGGTTACCCGCATAGCCGCCAGCCAGTGCACCCGCTACCGTTGCGACATCCTTCCCGCGTCCGCCACCGAACTGATGCCCCAGAACCCCACCCGCTACGGCACCCAGTACCGAGCCAGCAATCTGGTTTTCATCCTGTACCGGACGACGATGCGTCACGCTCACGTTACGGCATTCCTGACGAGGCGTTTTGACCGTTTCTTTAATTGGTGTTGCTGTTAGCACCTGTGCAAACTGAGGTTTAGAGGAAAATACATCCATACTCGCCACCGCCGCCACACCCAATGCAGCAGCCACACCAATACCTACACCCGCTAACATTGATTTGTTCACAGGATACCTCCCGAATCTATTCTCACGCATTCCCCACCTGCAACCCTGCCGTAAATCTTGTTTTACGCCAGCTCGCGTTTAACGCGATGAATCCGGTGGTTCCTTCTGAATATCAGCATTCAGAATTTTCGGCGTGCGTGCTACGCCATCTGTAAACAGTGGAAAGTCTGCACAATGTTTTAAACTCTCGCAATAAGACTAATTAACCAAAACTGTCAGATTCGTAACATAAAAGCGTCATTTGGGAATTATCTTAACTGGAATTGGTAATAGGACGCTATTTTATACTGCCTTATCAGCGAAGTAGCCAATTGCGCTACGGCTCCAGAAACAGGAAATGGTGAGCAGATTGACGGAAAGAGAGGGCTCTGAGTAAGAATAAGATGGCCCCTGGCAGAAAAGAATACGGGCATGAAATTGCGTTCATGCCCGTATCAGAAAGATGTCAGCAAAGATGGATTAATGCAGCTTCAGACGCGGGCGAATCACCCGGTTGATCCCACCTACCAACATCATCAGGCCTGTTTTAACATAGCCATGCAGAGCAACCTGGTGCATGCGGTACAGGGAGATATACACGAAACGTGCAATCCGTCCTTCTACCATTACGGAGCCCCGCATCAGGTTCCCCATCAGGCTGCCAACCGTACTGAATTTAGACAGGGAAACCAGCGAGCCGTGATCTTTATAGACATAAGGCTTCAGCGTTTGCCCGTTCAGCAAGGCGATGATATTGCTGTGGCAGCGTGATGCCATCTGGTGAGCGGCCTGCGCGCGCGGTGGCACAAACCCGCCGCCTTCCTGCGGGCAGGAGGCACAGTCGCCAATGGCGAAAATATTGGGATCGCGCGTCGTCTGCAACGTCGGCTCAACCACCAACTGGTTAATCCGGTTCGTTTCCAGACCTGCAATTTCTTTCATTGCATCCGGTGCCTTGATACCCGCCGCCCAAACCATCAGATCGGCTTCGATAAATTCACCGTCCTTGGTATTCAGACCGCTACTTTCTGCGCTGGTCACCATGGTTTTCGTCAGCACGCGAACGCCAATATTGTTCAATTCCTGATGCGCAGCCGATGAAATGCGCGGCGGCAGCGCAGGCAGAATACGTTCGCCCGCTTCCACCAGTGTCACATTCAGCGTTTGGTTATCCAGCCCGTCAAAGCCGTAGCTGTGCAGCTGTTTCACCGCGTTATGCAATTCCGCAGACAGTTCGACCCCTGTCGCGCCGCCGCCCACAATCGCGATATTCACGCGCTCTTTTTCTTCCTGATTTGCTGTGAATTTCAGGAATAAATTCAGCATTTCATTATGGAAACGGCGGGCTTGTTTCGGGTTATCCAGGAAAATACAGTGATCTTTCACGCCCGGCGTACCGAAGTCATTTGAGGTACTGCCTAATGCCACCACCAAAATATCATACGGAATACGACGCGCTGCAACCAGCACATCGCCTTGCTCGTCACACACTTCAGCCAGTTGAATCTGCTGCTCTTCACGATCGATATCCGTCAGCATGCCCAGTTGGAACTGGAAATAGTGATTGCGGGCGTGTGCCAGATAGCTCAGCGCATCCATATCGTCGTCCAGCGAGCCTGTCGCGACTTCATGCAGCAGCGGTTTCCACAGGTGGCTATGGTTACGATCCACCAGCGTAATCTCCGCTTTTTTCTTGCGTCCTAACTTGTGGCCCAAACTCGTTGCGAGTTCAAGTCCGCCAGCTCCCCCGCCGACAATGACAATTTTTTTGGTTGGTGATGTCAAAATGACCCCCTAAAATGTGAACCAATCGTTAATAAAGAGTAAAAAATAATATCCTTATATAACATAGGGTTCGCGTAAGTTAAGCCTGATATCTGCTGCAAGAATAGCACGCTAGGTTATTTGGTCATACCAAAATTGATATATATCAATTTATTTTGTCAGGCAGGTTTTTAGCGAGAAAATTCCATCTTTATTTCAGTGAATTAGCACAAATCTGCGCGAAGAGAAAATGCTGAATCGTGCGCGTCTGCACCACAGGATGAACTAAGGAAAGTAAATAAATTGCGTCGTTCCTTCTGTTCCCCCTCAAACAAGGGTATCAGAAGGAACGACAGCCGCAATGAACAGGTCGTCGCTAAAGCAGTGTTAACCGAGCGTTTTGAAGGCTTTTATTCGCTGTAAATGAGGGGAGATGCTTTTGAATTTATGCGTCTGAATATCATCCCAGACGATCTCGTAATACGTTCCCAAGGTCTGCGCGCTACGCTGGCTGTCGAGCATTTCATCCTGACGGGAAAGCATCACCATGCAGCGATCGCGGTTCTTTTCACGAAAGTTCGCCACGCACTTCGTGGCGATATCCAGATACTCTTCCGGGCGATCGATTTTCCCGCTCATGTTTTCCTGCGGGAAAAGGTTAGGATTAACGATGACTTGTCGTATATCACACAGGAAACCGACGCGTTCGGCCCAGAAGCCCCCTAGCCCCACGCCACAGATCAGCGGACGATCGTCATCAGACTGCTGAATCGTCTTATCCACCTGCTTTAGCAGGTGTTGCATATCATGACGCGGATGCAGCGTGCTGTAGCTAATCAATCGTACATCTTCATCAATAAACTGAAGCTGCAAGACCTTTTCATGGTTGCCGGGGCTGGTCGAGTCAAAACCGTGTAAATAGATAATCATCTTTCATCCTCACCGCAGACTAAGTTGCCTATTTCTCGCCATTTTTATGCGCCTGCCAGCGCTCGCTGAGCAATGTGAGCGCCTGATTCGCCTGCTTCCAGCGCGGCGAATCCAGCAGTTCCCGACGAGAAAACGAACCCTGATGATATAAGCGCGTCAGCTGCTCCGCTTTGACCGGGGACAGGTTATCCAGCACGCTGACCGCCCCTTCGCGATGATTGCAAACCAGAATCATGTCACATCCTGCCTGCAACGCCGCCTGCGCCCGTTCGGGATAACTGCCCATCACCGCGGCACCTTCCATCGAAAGATCGTCAGAGAAAATAATGCCGTCAAAGCCCAGCTCGTCACGCAGCACCGTTTTGAGCCAATAGGGCGACCCACTGGCAGGATGCGGATCGGCCTCCGTATAAATCACGTGGGCTGGCATGATCGCATCCAACTGCTGGCGCTGGATCAGCGCTTTAAAAATTGACATGTCGTGGACACGAATCTCCGCGAGCGGACGCGGATCGCGCGGCGTTTCTTTATGTGAATCGGTGCTGACCGCACCGTGGCCGGGGAAGTGCTTACCCGTGACCTTCATGCCTGCGCTATGCATGCCGCGAATAAAACTCTGCGCGACGGCCAGCGCCGTCTCTGGATTGGCATGGAATGAGCGCTCACCAATCGCCGCGCTCTGGTGGCCGATATCCAGCACCGGTGCAAAGCTAATATCGATATCCATGGCGATCATTTCTGCCGCCATCAGCCAGCCGCCCTCTTCCGCCAAACGCAAGGCTTCTGACTCGCTGTTTAATGCCGCGAACGCCTGCGCGGCAGGCAAACGAGTAAACCCATCACGAAAACGCTGAACCCGTCCGCCTTCCTGATCCACAGACACCACAAGGCGCTCGCGCGACGCCGCGCGGATTTGACGCACTAATTCCCGTAGCTGCGCCGCATCATGAAAATTACGGGTAAACAGAATCACGCCGCCAACCAGCGGATGTTCCAGCACTTCACGATCTTCTGCATCCAGCTCATAGCTGGCAACGTCTAACATTACCGGACCCACAAAAACCTCATTCTTTAGAGTGTACTGCTTAATGAAATGATCTTTACTACAAACGCCACATCGTCAGCCTGGCTATAGCCGATGGCCCAACTGTAACCGATGATATAGCGCGGGAATTTCCGCTAAAAATTCGGGGTTCTTCGTTTGCTGCCAGCGAACTTCAAACCACATCAATACCAGATAATCGACCCAGGGGAACCACTGCATCATCTGTTGCTGGAGGCGGCTCACGGAAAACCCTCGCCGATGTCGCTGGTAGCTCTGTAGAAAATGCGTTTGCGCCAGGTTTTCCATCTGGCTGGCTCGCACAATGAACGCCAGTTCAAAGGCAATATCACCATCAGAGGCATATTCCCAATCAATCAGCATCGTTTCTTGTGGAGTAATCAGCAGGTTTTCAGCATGCACATCAAGGTGGAGAGGCGCTAGCGCCAAAGGCGTGGGTAGCGCTGCACGCTGAAAATAATGGTGTGCACGCAATAACGCGGGCGAACGGCGGCGCGGATCCATCAACTGCCAGTGCTGCGCGAAGAGCACTTTGAGATCGAGAGGATGACCGCTACGCGGCTGGCGATGAAGCTGAGACAGTATTCGTGCCACTTCGCCATTAGCCAACATCATCAGGAACTCATCAGATGTGGCAATGCGCCCGGGCACCCACTCGACAATCAGCCAGTCGTCACGCCACAGCAGCGGCCGTGGCGCGAGACCTATCGCCGACATCTGCCGCAGCAAGGCGAATTCGCGCTGGCGATCAACGCCCATTTTCCGCTCGGTTGGCGACTGCCGACGCGCAAGCCATTCGATGTCAGGCCCACGGATCCGCCAGCTTTTACTACTCAGCCCACCAACCAGCTCAAAGCGAATATCCTCCATCTCCACAGCCGGGAAATGTTTCTGGATCGTCGCAGTCAGCTGCTGCTGGATACCTGCCTGCTTAATGCTGAACGGCGCCATTGCCTGACCACACAATTTCACCGGTCTGCACCAGCATCAGTTGCATGTCGAGCTGCGGCGATTTCACATCACCACTGACGTCGCTGTACAGCACATACTGCGCGCTGACATAACGTGCCAGACCAATCGCCTTGCTGCGCGATCCTAAGCTGTCATCAACCGACAGACCCAGCGTTTGTTTCGCGGCGGCCAACTGCTCACGCGGCACCAGCGTAAACGCTTTACCGGAAGATAGCGCGCTGTACAACGCCCCTGTCGCTTTCGCGATCGGCAGTGAGCCGTTGGTGTTGTTTTTCACGCTATCCACCAGCAGGATACTGCCCGGCGTGACGCCATCGGCTTTCAGCATCTGCGCCACCAGCGGATTAATGCTGGCTTCCCAGTTCAACGTCTGGATTTTTGGCGGTTGCGGTACAGATTCACCCGGCGGCGGCGTTGGCGTAGTCGGCACTTGAGGCTCAACGGGTTCAATCGTCGCAGGCGGTTCGGTCGGTTCCGGCGGACGGCTGGGGCACCCAGTCAGTACCAATGCCGCCAGCATCACCCCTAGATACTTTTTCATATTTTCTCTCTCTGCACACCATTACAAAAACAGATGAAGACGAACCTGACGCGCATTGGGACTGCTGCGCGTGGAAAAAACCGTCATTTCCGTCTGTGGCGGGATTTCAATGGACTGCACCTCTTCAAAAGGCAGCACATCCAGCCCGTTTTCGTCATACCAATAGAAACGGTAATGCACGGTCACCGCGTGTGAAGCGTCATTGCTGACGGCGGAAGACGCGCGCAGCCGGCCATTTTCTGAATCCAGCGACGGGTTCCCCGCGGTAATACCGGCCGATAGCACTGGTGCATCTAGTACCAGAGTTTGCCGTTCATTGATGGTCAGCACCTTTGGCGCGCTACAGCCCGCCAGCAGCCCAGCCATCAAACACGCGGACAGAAAAAGCATCGGGTTACGCATGATGTTCTCGCATGATGGTTTTCTCGCACGACAGTCTACCCATGACTGTCGAACCTGGTTCTATAAGATCTAGTTCGCCAGCAAAGGCCCTAATGCGCGGCCACCCAGCAGATGCATGTGGATATGATAAACCTCCTGCCCGCCGTGTCGGTTGCAGTTAATGATCAAGCGATAGCCGTCTTCTGCAATCCCTTCCTGCTGCGCAATTTTACCCGCGACCGTCACCATACGTCCCAGCGCCGCTTCGTGCTCGGGGGCAGTGTCGTTAACGGTAGGGATCAAGACGTTCGGGATGATCAGAATATGGGTTGGCGTGCGAGGCGCGATGTCACGGAAGGCGGTGACCAGTTCATCCTTATACACGATATCGGCAGGAATTTCCCGGCGGATAATTTTACTAAAGATGGTTTCTTCAGCCATGATTGATTTCCTTGTTAAAGCTGGCGTTGAACGACGTTATGTAGGCAGTATGAGTGACATATTCCATTTCTTTCAACCTTCTTCGTCTATTTCTGGTGCGGGTGGTCAAAATACGACTCCCAGTAAAAACCAGAAATACGCCAGCTTTCGCCCGAAAACAGCGACGCTATCGCCCCTGCGGTAAGGATTTCGCATCATCCATCGAAAATTCGTGAGTGCGCCTTCCTATCAACTAAACAACCGTTGCGTTCTCACCAGCATCAGCAACAGGACGCAGACCAACAGCGCCGCGACCAGGTTGTAGAGCATTCCCGCCACAAAGGCTGAAACGTATTGACCCGCTTGTGCAACTGCGTCATCGCCTGTCGCCAGTGCAGTACCAAACAGGATACCCACCACGGCCACACCCAGCGCCGCACCAACCTGCTGAACCGTCGAGATCACGCCCGATGCCATACCCGCCTGAACCTCATCCACAAAGCCCAGTACCAGATTCAACAGTGGCGTCATGATGAAGCCCTGACCCGCACCGACGACCACCAACACAGGGATCAGCCGAACGGCCACCAGACCCGCACCCGCTATCTGTACCTGCATAATCAACAGGCCGATCGAGATAGCATAAACCAGCGCCCCCGCGACGATAGCAGCCGTGCCCCAGCGAGCAACCAAACGCGGAGCCACCAGCGATGCCAGAACGAACCCCACGCTGCACGGCGCGAAAATACTTCCTGCAAGGAAAGGATCAAGCCCCAGTCCTGTTTGTACCAGCAAAGCAAAACACAGGAAAAATGAGCTGGATGTGGAATACACCAGCAGCACCAGCAACACGCCCAGCATGAAGCGGCGCTGTACGAGCAGACGCATATCCACCAGCGGAAGATACCCCGCTCGCTGTCGACGTTCCTGCTGGCGGTAAAAAATCGCTAACAAGAGCGTTGCTGTGGCCAACATCCACAGACTCCATGCTGGCCAACCTTCCCCCGGCCCTTCAATCAGCGGCACCAACAGCAGCGTCAGCCCAACGCTGACCAACGCCACACCCGCCCAATCTAGCGAAGGGCGCTGCGGCGTCCGGGACTCAGGAATAAATCGTGCAGCCGCGATAGCCAGCAGGCCGATGGGTACATTGATAAGAAAGATACTGCGCCAGCCCAGCCCAAACAGATTGGCATGCACCAGCCATCCCCCTAGTATCTGACCCGCGATAGCGGCGAGCCCTAGCGTCATGCCCAACAGACCGAAGGCACGGCGGCTATCGTCACCGTCGAAATTGACGCGGATAGAGGCATAAACCTGTGGAAACAGTAAAGCGGCCGCAAGTCCCTGCAAGATGCGAGCACCGATCAGAAACCCCGCACTGGGCGCTAAACCACACAGCGCAGAGGCAAGCGTAAATCCGGCCATTCCCACTACAAACAGGCGACGTCGACCAAATACATCCCCCAACCGCCCGCCCGTGATCAGCAGTACGCCGAAAGCCAGTTCATAACCCGCTACGATGAAACCGATTTGCGCGAAGCTAGCGCCCAGATCGGCCTGCATGCTGGGAATCGCGACATTGACCACGAACAGGTCGAAGATCGTGACAAAACCGGCCATCAGCAGCACAGAGAGGCCAAGCCACGGCGGACTGTTGACGGCTGGCGTAGGCAATGCCGACGCGCGATAATTTGAGTTCATCTGTATATCCTTGCCTATCGAGAAGTTGCGTATCGAAAATGATGACGCCGCCATTCTCAAATCCTTTTTAAACAATTACAATTTAACCACTTATGCTATTACTAAAAGCAATGCGGTAAACGATGCGAACATTGGAAAGAACTCGCCATGATCTGGCTGCGTTTTTGCGCGCGCGCCGTGAACGGGTGTCACCCGCCGACGTGGGCTTGCCTAGCGGAGGAAGACGGCGCACGCCGGGGTTGAGACGCGAAGAAGTGGCGGCATTGGCTGGCGTTGGCCTGACGTGGTACACCTGGCTCGAACAGGGACGTGATATCGGTGTGTCGGCGGCATTTCTGGACAGTCTGGCACGGGTGCTCAAACTCGATGCCGCCGAACGTCGCCATCTGTTCCTACTGGCGCATGAGCGACCGCCTGCCGAACCGGGTAAGACATGGTGTGTGGTGCCGCCGCTGGTACGGCGTCTGATGCACGATCTGGCTCCGCATCCGGCCTATATCCTCAACCTGCGTTGGGACGTGCTGACCTTCAATGAACCGGCGAATCAGCTTTTCAACTTCGACGCCCATTCTTCCGAAAGACGTAATCTGCTCTGGCTCTTGTTCACCGACCCGTTACTGCATGAGCGATTCATCGACTGGGAGCAACAGGCTCCACAGATGCTGTCGAGTTTTCGCCGCGATTTCGCACGCGCGACTCAGGAGGCTGACATTCATGAACTGGTGGACGAGCTGGAGCAGGTATCGCCAGATTTTAAAACGTGGTGGCGGCAGCATGAGGTACACGCCCCGTGCAGCGGCGTGCGGCAACTGATGATCGACGGCAAGGCTGAAGCTTTCGACCATACCTCGCTAACCATCGATGAAGATCGCCATCTGCGTCTGGTGGTTTACGCTCGGCAGTCTCAGGAAGAGGACTAAGGCGGTTCTGACCATAAAAAAAGGGGCTTTCGCCCCTTTTTACCACTCCCCAACAACACATCAGTGGTTACGGATGTAGTCGTCCATGTCGGTTTTCAGGTTATCGGATTTTGTACCGAAAATGGCCTGAACACCGGAACCTGCCACAACCACACCTGCTGCGCCCAGTTTTTTCAGGCCAGCCTGATCAACTTTAGCCACATCGCCTACGCTAACACGCAGACGGGTGATGCACGCATCCAGGTTAGTGATGTTTTCTTTACCACCAAACGCGCTAACCAGTGCCGCAGCCATTTCAGTGCTGTCCTGTGAGCTTTGCTCAGATGCACTATCTTCACGGCCCGGCGTTTTCAGATTCAGTTTGGCAATCAGAACGCGGAAGATGGTGTAGTAAATCAGCGCATAGCACAGACCCACAATCGGGAACAGCCACAGGTTGCTACCGTTGCCGCTCAGTACCACGAAGTCGATCAGACCGTGAGAGAAGCTTGTGCCATCACGCATGCCCAACAGGATACAGATTGGGAACGCCAGACCTGCCAGAATCGCATGGATCACATACAGGATCGGCGCGACAAACATGAAGGAGAACTCAATTGGCTCAGTGATGCCCGTCAGGAACGAGGTCAGCGCCGCAGAGATCATGATGCCGCCTACTTTCGTGCGGTTTTCTGGTTTCGCTGAATGCCAGATAGCAATAGCCGCAGCTGGCAAGCCGTACATTTTAAACAGGAAACCGCCGGACAGTTTACCCGCAGTCGGGTCACCTGCAATGTAACGAGGGATATCACCGTGGAAAACCTGACCCGCCGCATTGGTGAACTCACCAACCTGCATTTGGAAAGGTACGTTCCAGATATGGTGCAGGCCAAACGGTACCAGAGAACGTTCAACGACCCCATAGATACCGAATGCCAGCATCGGGTTCTCATTTGCTGCCCAATGTGAAAACGTTTGGATAGCGCTACCGACCGGTGGCCAGATGAAAGACAGCACCGCACCGGTAACGATCGCCGTCAGGCCGGAAATAATCGGCACAAAACGTTTACCGGCAAAGAAGCCCAGATACTCAGGCAGCTGAATGCGGTAGAAACGGTTAAACATATACGCGGCAATCGCACCGGCAATGATCCCGCCCAGAACACCGGTATCCGCCAGATGCTTCGCAGTAATCTCGGCAGCCGGTAGATTAAGAACCAGCGGCGCAATCGCAGCCATGGTTTTGACCATGATGCCATAAGCCACCACCGCCGCCAGTGCGGAAACACCGTCGTTATTAGTGAAGCCCAGGGCAACACCAATAGCAAAAATCAACGGCATGTTGGCAAACACCGAGTCACCGGCCTGTGCCATGACGCTGGAGACAATTTCAGGCAACCAGCTAAAATTGGCCGAACCGACACCCAGCAGGATACCTGCGATAGGGAGTACGGATACGGGCAGCATTAGCGACTTACCTACTTTTTGCAGGTTTGCGAATGCATTCTTGAACATAATTGAGTGTGCTCCTGAGTAATAGTGCTTTTACTTCTGATACTTCATATAAGCAAAGGCGGGGAGGATGGCCTTTGCGAGTTGGGGTGTCTTAGCCCCCTTTAATTTTTACGCAGAGTAAAATAAATAGCGTTCACAATGTTTGATTGCTATCACGTTTCCACAAGGCAACAGGCTGAGATCGAACAGATATTGCACTTTTCTGTGATATATCGCTAAAAAACACGTCCCCCTGAAGAGGAAAAACCTAATCAAGGGGATTATGAAGCGCTATTAATTACACGGATAAAAAAAACTCGGCTATTCTCAGTCACTATTGCGCAGCGGTCAACCGAGCCGGATCGATGTGAAACAGGCGGGAGAAGTTTTCTGTCGTGGCGGCAGCGAGGTTTTCCAACGATGTGCCTTTCAGTACAGCGAGATATTCTGCTACATCGCGTACATACGCGGGCTGGTTTTCCTGCCCCCGGAACGGAACCGGCGCGAGCCAAGGGGAATCCGTCTCAATCAGCATCCAATCCAGCGGCACGTAACGCGCGACGTCACGCAGTTCCTCTGCATTGCGGAACGTGACGATCCCAGAAAACGAGATATAGAATCCCATATCTAGCAGCGCTTTTGCCGTCGCCAAATCTTCCGTAAAGCAGTGCAGCACACCGCTGCATTTCTCCGCCTGTTCCTCACGTAGAATGGCCAGCGTATCTTCACGGGCGGCACGCGTATGCACGATAACCGGCTTGTTCAGGTCATTGCCAATACGAATATGTTCACGAAACGATTCTTGCTGCTGGGCTTTCGTCTCTTGCTGATAGAAATAGTCCAGGCCCGTTTCCCCCATGGCTACCACGCGGCTTGCGCTGGCTAACTCACGCAGCTCGGCATAATCATAAGGGGCTTCCTGATTGAGCGGATGAACGCCGCAGGAAAAGGCCACGTTATCGCGCTCGCCGATTAACTCCACCATGGCACGATAGCCGGGCAGCGTTGTCGCCACCGCCAGAAGGAAACCGACATCACGGCTTTTCGCTTTATCCAGCACATCGGAGACATCTTTATGCAATGACTCATAATCCAAACCGTCAAGATGACAGTGGGAATCCACTAACAACATGATATTTACTCGATAGTAATTAAACAGAAAAAAGATGGCTATCGCGCTTAACCGATGAAGCAAGCGTGCGCTCTCCATCAAGCAGGCGTTCCGTCAGCAGCAGTTCACGGTTCACACCCGTGACGGTCAGCAATTTTTGCCGACAAGCCAGCCACTGTTGCAGCTCATACTGCAAATGTGCGGAAGGTTCGCGCGCCAGACGCTCAACCAATTCAATCTGATCCTGATTCACCCAATGCTCGCTTGCCCCCTGCTGCCATTTCATGGCATCCAGCAGTAGCGCAGCCAGCCAGTGAATACGAACATCAGCATCGTCATGATTTAGCTGTGATATCAATGAGAGCTGATCTCGCGAAGTCAGCGCGGCAGAAAACGCCTGACATAACGCGCTACGCTGCTTCCAACGCTCTGGCTGCAATAACGCCTCGGCAGCTAGCGGCGCGCCCGATTGCAATCTCAATGCCGTGCGCAATGCCTTGCTGTCATGGCGATGGCGAGCATTCAGCCACAGCACGCTCTGCGTCTCATGTGGGACATCCAGATAGTGATACAAACAACGGCTGCGCAACGTAGCCAACAGCCGGGCTGGTTCACGGCAGCCAAATAAAAAGAAGGTATTCTGCGGCGGCTCTTCCAGCGTTTTCAGCAGTGCATTGGCGGCAGCCTCGGTCAGTTGCTCAGCGGCAGCCAGCCAGATCACTTTTGCTCCGCCTTGTCGGGAGTGTTGATACACTTTTTCCACGACGTCACGCACTGGGTCGACGCCCAGGCTTTGCTTGCCTTTCTCTGGGCTCAGCACATGCCAGTCTGGATGCGTTCCTGCGGTCATCAGGTTACAAGAGTGACACTGGCCGCAGCTTTTCATCCCATCAGGCCGCTGGCAGATCAGCCACCGGCTCAGCGCATAAATCAGCGACTCATCGCCCATACCCGGCAGCGCATGCAGCAACACCGCATGATGCCCCCTGCCCGCCTGATATTGGCCAATAAGCTGCCGATAGGATGCATTCAGCCACGGATACCACTCCATCAGCCCTGCCCCTGTGCAACAGGCTGCAACCCTTGTTGCTGCAACCATTGCTGTAACGTCGCCTGAATATCCGCACTCACGGCATCAATAGACTGTGAGGCATCGATCGTCAGGATGCTGTCATCCTCCGCCGCCAGTTCCTGATAGCGGGAACGGGTGCGATCAAAGAAAGCCAGCGACTCCTGCTCAATCCGATCCAGCTCGCCGCGCTGGCGCGCGCGTTGTAAGCCAATCGCTGGCGGCAAATCAAGATAGAGCGTCAGGTCAGGCCGAAAATCGCCCAATACGGTATCGCGCAGTGAGCGCAGCAGTTGCTGATCGATTCCGCGTCCACCGCCCTGATAAGCCTGTGAAGAGAGATCGTGGCGATCGCCAATGACCCAGTTTCCATTCGCCAGCGCCGGTTTGATGACGTTATCCACCAACTGAACTCTGGCCGCGTATAACATCAGGACTTCTGCTTTGTCGGTGACCTTCTCATCGGCTATGCCTTGCTTGATAAGCTCACGCAGCTTCTCCGCCAGCGGCGTACCACCTGGCTCTCGCGTGAACACCACGTCTTTCACACCATGTGACCGCAGCGTTTCCACGACGATATTACGTGCGGTGGTCTTCCCCGCGCCTTCCAATCCTTCAATGACGATAAATTTACTGTTCATCCCGTTCCTTTAACGCTGAGCGGTATACCCTCACAGCACGATTATGGTCTGCAAGGTTAGTGGTAAAACTGTGTCCGCCTTTTCCATCCGCCACAAAATACAGGTATGACGTTTTGGCTGGGTGCGCAGCCGCATCCAATGAAGCTTTCCCCGGCATCGCGATTGGCGTCGGCGGCAAGCCGGAGATGACATACGTATTGTAAGGCGTCGGCGTGTCTAATGCTTTACGGGTTATCACGCCTTTATAGTCATCACCCATGCCATAAATCACGGTAGGGTCAGTCTGCAAGCGCATACCAAGCCGTAAGCGATTGACAAAAACGGAGGCGACCTGAGTACGTTCTTCATTGATCGCCGTTTCTTTTTCAATGATGGACGCCATCGTCAGCAACTCGTCCGGTGTCTTATACGGTAATCCTTCTTCGCGCCCTTTCCAGACCTCATCCACCGTTTTTTTCATGCGCTGATGCGCACGCTGCAACAGGGCGACATCACTCGTACCTGCCGTGTATGAATACGTATCAGGATAAAACCAGCCTTCCGGGTTCGTCTTATCTTTGATTTCCAACTGGGTGGCAACGTCCTGTTCGGTTTTATCGGCCAGTGAGTGCTTGATATAAGGTGCTTGTTGCAGCGTGACCAGCCACTCTTTCAAACGTGAACCTTCGACAAAGCGGATGGAAAATTGCGCTTCTTTTCCGCTGGACAGCAGCGCCAACATCTCGCGCACGGTCATGCCCGAAGTAAAGCGATACGTACCCGCTTTGAATTTTGCCAATTCAGGTTCAAAACGCAGCAGCCACGGAAAAAATGTGTCATCAGTGATAATTTTCTGATCGAGAAGCAGCGTTTCCAGCCCTTCTCTTCCCGTACCAGCCGGAAGCGTAAAGATAGTTTCCTTTTCGATAGCCAATGGAGAATCAGCAAAACGCTGCATTTTCTGCCACGCGACCAGTAATATCAGGACAGCGGCAGTGATAATCAGCAAACCAATTTTCTTTTTCTTCATAAATCAACCATCTACTAGCAGTCAGGACTTAGGAATTGATAAAGCTCTCGGGAGTGATAACGCCAAATGTGTGCCTGGTTCACAGGGACGATCGGCATTAATGCATTACAAACCAGCACTTCGTCCGTATCAGACAGTGCGGTCAAGGGTTCACTGACGATCTGTAGCTCGAAATCAGAATCTGCCAGCAAGGCAATAATATGCTGTCGAGCAACGCCATCCACGCCTGACTCGGATAAATCCGGCGTATAGACCCGATGCCCTTTACGCCAGAATAAATTCGCGGCACAGCATTCCACTAGCGCACCAGAGGTGTCAAGCACGAGGGTCTCATCGGCTGAGGTCTGGTCAAGATGCGCGCGAATCAGCACTTGTTCGAGCCGATTCAGATGCTTTATTCCCGCCAGCAGCGGATTTTTAGCGAGCGCCACCGGGCTGAGATTCAGGCTAATACCCTGCTCACGCCAGCCGGCGTAGTGCGCAGGATAGCTTACCTGCATGACGACTCGGGTTGGCTGCGCGCAGCCTTGGGCACTATAGCCACGCCCACCGACACCCCGCGTTAGCATCACTTTCACTACGCCGTCCGCTCGCCCCAGCGCTGCCTGTTTCATTTCAGCGATCAGGCCTTCCCAATCAAGCGTCGGAAATAATAAGCGCGTAGCAGCCTGTTGCAGACGCGCGACGTGTCGATCAAGCCAGACAATCTCGCCCTCGCATACTCTGGCTGTCGTAAAACAGCCGTCACCATACTGTGTACCCCGATCGAGTACCGAAAGCTGTTCCTGTAACTGACCATTAATCCACAGCATATAAGCTCCGCATCATTCATCGTCGTCAGCTTGCCAGCAAAGCGGCGTTGCAGACAAGCAGGCATGTCTGATTTTACGCAGGCAAAAAAAAACCCGGAAACCGGGTTTTTTTAAAACGCTATCGCAATCAAACTTTACGGAAGATCAGAGAACCGTTGGTTCCACCGAAGCCGAAAGAGTTGCAGAGTACGTATTCCAGGTTGCTGACCTGACGCGCCTCATGCGGCACGAAATCCAGATCGCAGCCTTCATCTGGATTGTCCAGATTAAGCGTTGGCGGAACAGCCTGATCGCGCAGAGCAAGAATACTGAAAATAGACTCTACCGCGCCTGCCGCACCGAGCAAGTGACCCGTCATGGATTTGGTCGAGCTCACCAGCACATTGCTGGCGTCTGCACCAAATACGGATTTCACTGCCTGTGTTTCAGCTTTATCACCCGCAGGCGTAGAGGTGCCATGCGCGTTGATATAACCGATCTGGCTCGTTGACACGCCCGCGTCACGCAGCGCATTTTCCATCGCCAGCGCAGCACCAGAACCGTTCTCCGGCGGAGACGTCATATGATACGCGTCGCTGCTCATGCCAAATCCAACAATTTCTGCATAGATTTTCGCACCGCGCTTTTTCGCGTGTTCATACTCTTCCAGCACCATGAGGCCAGCACCGTCACCCAGTACAAAACCATCACGATCTTTATCCCACGGACGGCTTGCCGCCTGAGGATCGTCATTGCGCGTAGACAACGCACGGGCGGCACCGAATCCACCGACGCCCAATGGCGTACTGGCTTTTTCTGCACCACCGGCCAACATCACATCCGCATCGTTGTAAGCAATGATGCGAGCGGCCTGACCAATATTGTGCACGCCAGACGTACAGGCCGTAGCGATAGAGATGCTTGGGCCACGCAGTCCGTACATAATAGTAAGATGCCCAGCCACCATATTGACGATGGTTGACGGCACGAAGAACGGACTGATTTTACGCGGGCCACCGTTCACCAGCGCAGTATGGTTCTCTTCAATAAGACCCAGACCGCCGATGCCGGAACCAATCGCCGCACCGATACGCGGGGCGTTCTCTTCCGTTACTTCCAAACCGGAATCCTGCATAGCCTGAACGCCAGCAGCAACACCGTATTGAATAAAGGCATCCATTTTGCGAGCTTCTTTACGCGAAATGAATTCCTCAGAATTAAAATCCTTTACTAAGCCAGCAAAACGCGTTGCGTAGGCACTAGTATCGAAATGGTCGATCAGGCTGATACCACTCTGACCGGCAAGAAGAGCACTCCAGGTAGACTCAACTGTATTGCCGACAGGAGATAACATGCCCAGTCCGGTCACAACTACTCGACGCTTAGACACGCTTATCCTCCAGGGAGGGAAAAAAGACACTGCGGGACAAAAAAACTTAGGCGGTCGAATGACCGCCTAGATATGTTCGCTTACTGCTGGTTAGCCTGAATGAAATCAATGGCTGCTTGAACAGTCGTGATTTTTTCAGCTTCTTCGTCTGGAATCTCAGTATCAAATTCTTCTTCCAGAGCCATTACCAGCTCAACAGTGTCAAGAGAATCAGCGCCGAGGTCGTCAACGAAAGAAGCATTGTTTACGACTTCTTCCTGCTTAACACCAAGCTGTTCAACGATGATTTTCTTAACGCGTTCTTCGATAGTGCTCATACTCTTAAATTTCCTATCAAAACTCGCTTTCGCGATGGTTTTCGTAGTGTATAAAATGTTTGAAAAGATGCAACAAAATCTCGGCTGGTCGAACCACGATTTTGTGCTATTTTGCGGTTATCACCGCAAATAATGCAAATAGTTTTCGAGCTTTTTAGATCATATACATGCCGCCATTGACATGCAATGTTTCGCCAGTAATGTAAGCAGCTTCATCAGAGGCTAAAAATACAACAGCACTGGCGATTTCTTTAGCATCACCGAGTCGGTTAGCTGGAACCGACGTCAAAATGCCTGCTCGCTGTTCTTCTGTCAATGCCTGAGTCATATCTGTTTCGATAAAACCAGGCGCGACGACGTTGACCGTAATACCACGAGAAGCCACTTCACGCGCGAGGGATTTACTGAAACCAATCAGTCCCGCCTTCGCTGCCGCGTAGTTAGCTTGTCCTGCATTGCCCATCGTTCCCACAACGGAACCGATGGTAATGATCCGGCCAAAACGTTTCTTCATCATGGCACGCATCACTGCTTTAGACATGCGGAACACCGACGTTAAATTGGTATCCAGAATATCGTGCCACTCATCATCTTTCATACGCATCAGCAGGTTATCACGGGTGATACCCGCGTTATTGATAAGAATATCAATTTCCCCGAATTCTGCGCGAATTTCTGCTAATACGCTTTCTACTGATGCTGCATCGGCAACATTCAGCATATAACCTTTACCGTTCTCACCCAGCCAGCCGCTAATAGCTTCAGCACCTTTTTCGCTGGTTGCGGTACCAATGACTTTTGCCCCGCGGGCAACCAACGTCTCGGCGATGGCACGCCCAATACCACGGCTTGCACCGGTAACCAGTGCAATTTTCCCCTCAAAACTCATTGTTTTCTCCGTTCTTATTTCTCAATCGCCGCTGATAGAGAAGCAGGATCGTTCACCGCAACTGCTGTCAGGGTATCGACGATTCGTTTGGTTAAGCCAGTCAATACTTTACCCGGCCCGACTTCTAACAGCGACTCAATGCCCTGAGAAGCCATAAATTCAACACAGTCAGTCCAGCGTACCGGGCAATGAAGCTGGCGCACCAGCGCATCACGAATGGCTTCCGGCGTGGTTTCGATGCGTGCATCAACATTATTGACAACGGGGATGACCGGAGAATTAAACGTCACGGATTCCAGCGCAACAGCGAGTTTCTTCGCGGCTGGTTCCATCAGTGCACAGTGTGATGGCACGCTGACAGGCAGCGGCAGCGCACGTTTCGCCCCCGCCGCTTTACACGCAGCACCAGCACGCTCAACGGCGTCTTTATTGCCCGCAATCACCACCTGACCCGGTGAATTGAAGTTTACCGGAGACACCACTTGCCCCTGCGCGGATTCTTCACACGCCTTGGCAATAGCCTCGTTATCAAGTCCGATAATGGCATACATCGCCCCCGTGCCTTCTGGCACGGCTTCCTGCATCAGTTTGCCACGCAGTTCAACCAGGCGGACGGCCTGTTGGAAATCCAGCACACCCGCGCAAACCAGTGCGGAATATTCACCGAGGCTATGACCAGACATCAGAGCAGGCGTTTTTCCCTCCTGCTGCTGCCAGACACGCCAGATAGCAACAGAAGCGGTCAGTAATGCAGGCTGCGTCTGCCAGGTTTTATTCAACTCTTCAGCCGGCCCTTGTTGGGTAAGCTGCCACAAGTCATAACCTAACGCTTCAGAAGCCTGAGCAAACGTTTCGGTGACGATCGGGTATTCTGCTGCAAGTTCAGCTAACATCCCTACCGTCTGCGATCCCTGACCGGGAAACACCATTGCAAATTGCGTCATATCACAATCCTGTTTAATTAAAAACGAACCAGCGCGGAACCCCAGGTAAAACCGCCACCGAAAGCTTCAAGCAGCACCAGTTGCCCTGGTTTAATACGCCCATCGCGTACCGCTTCATCCAGCGCTGAAGGCACAGAGGCTGCGGAGGTATTACCATGACGATCCAGCGTCACAACCACCTTATCCATCCCCATACCCAGCTTTTTCGCCGTGGCGCTGATGATGCGCAGGTTAGCCTGATGAGGCACCAGCCAGTCTAATTCACTTTTATCCAGTTGAGCCGCTTGCAGCGTTTCTTCAACGATATGTGCCAGTTCAGTCACTGCCACTTTAAAGACTTCATTACCCGCCATCGTCAGGTAAGCCGGCGTATCCGCGTGGTTACGATCTTGATGCGGCAACGTCAGCAGCTCGCCATAGCGGCCATCGGCATGCAGATGGGTAGAAAGAATACCCGGTTGCTCTGACGGCGTTAACAGTACGGCGCCCGCACCATCACCGAACAGAATCAGCGTGCCGCGATCTTCAGGATCCAATGTGCGAGACAACGTATCAGAACCGATCACCAGTGCATATTTCACCGCACCACTTTTAACATATTGATCGGCAACGCTCAGCGCATAGGTAAAACCTGCACACGCAGCGGCCAGATCGAAGGCAATCGTATCTTTGATCCCTAGCAGTTGCTGAACCTGACAGGCAGAGCTAGGGAAAGCATGGCTTGATGATGTTGTAGCAACAATCAGAAGACCGACTTCAGAAGGATCGACATTCGCCATTTCCAGCGCTTTCTGCGCGGCACGGTATCCCATGGTCGCCACGTTTTCATCCGGCGCAGCAATACGGCGCTCACGGATTCCAGTACGTGTGACGATCCATTCGTCCGTCGTTTCCACCATCTTTTCTAAATCAGCGTTCGTCCTGATTTCTTCAGGCAGGTAGCTGCCCGTTCCGATTATTTTTGTATACATGTACGCTTAGTCACTCTTGGGTAATACCGCTTCTAGACGAGCGGCAATCCGCTCGGGAAGCTGCCGCCGTACCGTCTGCATTGCCTGTTCAATAGCAACAGCAAACGCTCTCTGGTTTGCTGCACCATGGCTTTTGATTACAGTTCCCCGTAATCCTAGCAGGCATGCGCCATTATATTGATCGGGATTCAAATGACCGAAACGCTTTGATAAGCGTTTTTGTAACAAACGTCCTAGCCATTTCAACCACCAGGATCGCTTTTGTTTTTGCCCAGGGCCTGAAGCTGGAGATTTCAGCAGTGACAGGAACATCCTTACCACGCCTTCCACCGTTTTCAGTGTGACATTCCCCACAAAGCCGTCACAGACCATCACATCCGTTTTCCCAGTCAGCAAATCGTTGCCTTCCAGATAACCGATGTAATTTATTGATGGTGCCTCTTTTAGCTGTGCCGCTGCTTCACGGATAGTGCTCAGCCCTTTGCTTTCTTCTTCACCGATATTCAACAACGCGACCCGAGGATTTGTCAGTTCCAGCACTTCTTCTGCCATCACTGAGCCCATCACGGCAAACTGAACCAGCATCGTGCTGTCACAGTCAACATTCGCCCCCAGATCCAACACAACTGTTTTTCCGTGTTGCTGGTGAGGTAATACTGATACCAACGCAGGTCGCTCAATGCCTTCCAGTGGCTTAATCAGGAGCTTGGCGAGCCCCATCAGCGCCCCCGTGTTGCCAGCGCTCACACAGGCCTGTGCCCTACCGTCTTTAATCAACTCAAGCGCTATGCGCATTGAGGTACCACGGCTCGCACGAATAGCCTGCGATGGCCTCGCATCACTAGCAATAACCGACTCCGCCGGAACAATCTCTAAGCGGGAAAGTAAATCAGAATCGACTTTGGCAAGTAATGGCGTTATTGCAGCAGGATCGCCGACTAATAACAAATTGAGAGCTGGATTAGAAGCCAGTGCCTGCAATGCAGCAGGCACTGTTACGCAGGGACCAAAATCCCCGCCCATCGCATCTAACGCCAGAGTTAGGCGTGTCAAGGTATTGCCTTGCAAATAATTCGCAAGAATTACTTAGCAATGACCTTGCGACCGCGGTAGTAACCATCCGCAGTGATGTGGTGACGCAGGTGAGTTTCGCCAGAAACTTTATCTACGGATACAGAAGCGGTAGTCAGCGCATCATGTGAACGACGCATACCACGTTTGGAACGGCTAGGTTTGTTTTGTTGTACGGCCATGGACCTTACTCCTTAATTACTTACGCTTTAAACTGGCTAATACGGCAAACGGATTTGGTTTTTCCGCCTCTGCAGGCAGTTGACCAAACACCATGTCCGCTTCGGACACTTCACAGTGTTCAGAATCATGCACCGGGGCGATAGGCAACATCAGAATAATTTCATCTTCAATCATTGCCAGCAGATCGACTTCGCCAAACTCATCAACGCCGATCGGCTCATACGCTTCCGGTAACGCTTCGGCCTGCTCATCATTGACGACCGGGCTAAAACAGAATGTCGCATGGACTTGATGTTCAAACGGCTTTCCGCAACGTTGACACATCAGTGTGACCGCAACGTCAGCGTTACCGTCAATCACTGCCAGACGCTGATTATCAATATTGAAAGATAAAGAGGCCTGAACATCACTATCCACACTCACCACTGATTCGGCGACACGCGCTACTTGTTCAGCTGAATAGACACCAACGTAATCTAAACGCTTCTGAGCAGTGCGGACCGCATCAAGGGTTAAGGGTAATTTTACCTTTTGCATAGGGCGCGCATATTAACGTCGTAACGACATAGAGTCAAAGAAAAAGGCAGTGATGCACCACCTTTCACCAATATTCGCTTCCAGAGCGGCGCACAGTTTAAAATGCCTTTCATCATTACGCTACGGTTTATCAAAAAATTATGCAGCAGATCATTCTCGCCTCAACCTCATCTTATCGCCGGGCCTTGTTGGAAAAGCTGGCGATCCCCTTTGTCTGCGCATCGCCAGACATCGATGAAACGCCTCGCCCCGGCGAAAGCGCTGTCGATCTTGTGATCCGTCTTGCTGAAAGCAAAGCGCGAGCGCTGGCCGCGCACTACCCCAATCACCTGATTATCGGTTCCGATCAGGTTTGTGTTCTGGAGAACGCCATAACAGGAAAACCACATAATAAGGGTAACGCAACACGCCAGTTACAGCAGGCCAGCGGAAAGTGCGTTTCCTTCTTTACGGGTTTGGCGCTCTTCAATAGTGCCACTCAGGAAATGCAGAGCCTCGCAGAGCCATTTGACGTGCATTTCCGTACGCTAACGGAAGCGGAAATTGACGGTTATCTGGAGAAAGAGCAGCCGTGGAACTGCGCGGGCAGCTTTAAAAGCGAAGGGTTGGGCATTACCCTCTTTGAACGACTATCTGGGCGCGATCCGAATACGCTCATTGGATTGCCATTGATCGCGCTAACGCAAATGCTACAAAAGGAAGGCGTGAATCCGCTGACGATGTAAATTGACGATATAAAGTAAATCGGGATAGCCCGATGAAGCGGCTATCCCGACAGATAAAAGCATGTAGGTCTATGTGGTTATGCTTTTGTCTTGCGCAGCACCTGCAGACAGCGACGCAGTCCGCTATCCAATGGGGCTTCAACTCTCAGTGTCTCACCCGTGTTCGGATGTTCAAAACGTAGCGCCTGCGCATGCAGGAAGAGACGTTTTAAGCCCGTGTCCGCAAGTTGCTGATCGAATTCACGATCGCCGTAACGGTCATCGAACGCTATCGGATGCCCAGCATGTTGGGCGTGCACACGAATTTGATGCGTACGCCCGGTAACCGGACTCGCCCGCACCAGCGTCGCGTGTTCAAAACGTTCTTCTATTTTAAAACGCGTTTCTGACGGTTTACCGTCGCTGTTTACCCGTACGATGCGCTCACCGCTTTGCAGGATATTTTTCAACAGCGGTGCCTGAACAACCTTGCAGTGAGACTGCCACTGACCGCGAACCAGCGCCAGATAGTCTTTTTGCATGCCTTTCAGCCGCAACTGTTCATGCAGAGAACGTAAGGCCGAGCGTTTTTTGGCGACCAGCAAAACGCCCGAGGTATCGCGATCGAGGCGGTGTACTAACTCCAGAAAACGCGCTTCTGGGCGTAAAGCTCGCAGCCCTTCAATCACGCCGAAACTTAGGCCACTGCCGCCATGCACAGCCGTACCCGAGGGCTTATTTAGCACCAACAAGTAGTCATCTTCATAAATAATGCACTCGGCCAACGCAGCCACTTTACCAAGACTGGCAGAAACAGGGGTTTCATCGCGTTCTGCCTGTCGAACAGGCGGAATACGGATGACATCACCATCGAGCAATTTATACTCAGGTTTGACCCGTTTCTTATTTATCCTTACCTCACCTTTTCGCAAGATACGGTAAACCATGCTTTTAGGCACACCCTTTAAGTGGGTATGCAAAAAATTATCGATGCGCTGCCCCGCTTCATCTGCGGAGATCGTCACAAATTGTACTGAAGGATTATCTGTTTTCATGATGCGCGATTCTAAATAGAGCAACCCGATAGCGCCACTTCTTTTTCTGTGCTTAACTGTGTGTCTGACTTATGAAGATATTGTTGCATTGTCGAGTAAGTGGACGGGTGAGTTGGGCTGTAGCATCAAACCCTGTCCGTTTTGGTGATAACAACAGAACTATCTTTATACAGACAGGCAAAGTCACCTTGCTATAACGGTATCAGCAGTGGAATAATGCTTTTGCGTTTCCCACGCGGATTTCCGATAAAACAAGGGGAAATTGCGAAATTATTAAATTTGCCTGATGACACACACACGCAGCAATGGCGTAAGACGTAATGTGAAATCAAGCAGTTAGCGGGCTGCGGATTGCAGCTTGGCCGGCAAATGGAATCAGATCTGGCGACATAATTCAGAAGCTGTTCCCTCAGTAAATGCGCTGTTTTCCATCAGGAAACACAGGCTACCGAAACATGCGTCTCTATGCAGGCGACAACCGGGAGGTTGACGTCCCTGCGATAAGCCACGAGACCATCGGTTCACTCCGGTCATGCGGTTCTTTTGTCCGCAGCTCTATCAATAATGCAAGTAAAAATAACGAGTAAGTTGAAGATGAAAAGAATGTTAATTAACGCAACTCAGCAGGAAGAGTTGCGTGTTGCCTTGGTTGATGGTCAACGGCTGTATGACTTGGATATCGAAAGTCCGGGTCATGAGCAGAAGAAAGCAAATATCTACAAAGGTAAAATCACTCGTATCGAACCTAGTCTTGAAGCGGCTTTTGTTGATTACGGCGCTGAAAGACACGGTTTCCTCCCTCTTAAAGAAATCGCCCGCGAATACTTCCCTAGCAACTATTCTTCCCACGGTCGTCCTAACATCAAAGACGTGTTACGTGAAGGTCAGGAAGTCATTGTTCAGGTAGACAAAGAAGAACGTGGCAATAAAGGCGCTGCACTGACCACCTTTATCAGTCTGGCAGGCAGCTATCTGGTCTTAATGCCAAATAACCCTCGTGCGGGCGGTATTTCACGCCGTATCGAAGGTGACGATCGTACCGAGCTCAAAGAAGCGTTGGGATCGTTGCAACTGCCCGATGGCATGGGGCTCATTGTGCGTACCGCTGGCGTGGGCAAATCCGCTGAAGCGCTGCAATGGGATTTGGCGTTCCGTCTGAAACACTGGGACGCGATCAAAAAAGCCGCCGAAGGTCGCCCTGCACCGTTCCTGATCCATCAGGAAAGTAACGTGATCGTCCGTGCTTTCCGCGACTATCTGCGTCCGGACATTGGCGAAATCCTGATCGACAACCCCAAAATTCTCGATCTGGCGAAAGAACATATTTCTGCGCTGGGTCGCCCTGATTTCAGCAGCAAAATCAAGTTGTACAGTGGTGAAATTCCACTTTTCAGCCACTATCAGATCGAATCGCAGATCGAATCGGCTTTCCAGCGTGAAGTTCGCCTGCCGTCCGGTGGTTCTATCGTTATCGATACGACCGAAGCGCTGACGGCAATCGATATCAACTCCGCCCGTGCGACGCGCGGTGGTGATATTGAAGAAACTGCATTCAATACCAACCTTGAAGCCGCAGACGAAATTGCCCGCCAGTTGCGCCTGCGTGACCTCGGTGGCCTGATCGTTATCGACTTCATCGATATGACCCCGGTTCGTCACCAGCGTGAAGTTGAAAACCGCCTGCGTGATTCCGTGCGTCAGGATCGTGCACGTATTCAGATCGGCCGAATTTCCCGCTTTGGCCTGCTGGAAATGTCACGTCAGCGTCTGAGCCCTTCACTGGGTGAATCCAGTCACCACGTCTGCCCTCGCTGTAGCGGTACCGGTACGATTCGTGACAATGAATCACTTTCACTGTCCATTCTTCGTCTGATCGAAGAAGAAGCGCTGAAAGAAAACACCAAAGAAGTCCACGCGATTGTTCCAGTCCAGATTGCGTCTTATCTGCTGAACGAGAAGCGTGATGCTGTTAACGCCATTGAGAAACGTCAAGGCGGCGTGCGCGCGGTCATCGTGCCACACGACGGTATGCAGACACCGCACTACTCCGTTGTTCGCGTCCGTAAAGGCGAAGAAAAACCGACGCTCAGCTACTTGCTGCCTCAGCGTTTGGAAACGGAAACGCAGCAGTTGCAAGACGAACAGACTATCGAGCGCAAACAGCCTGAACAACCAGCGTTAGCCACGTTTAGCATGGCTGAAATGCCAGAGGAAACCGCACCATCGGTTGCCAAAGCGGCACCTGCTGCGGCGAAACCTGCGGAAGTCGCGCAGCCGGGCATCGTTAGCCGCTTTTTCAGCGCCTTAAAAAGCGTCTTTGCTTCCGAGCCTGCGGTAAAAGCAGCGGATAGCGTTGACAATAAGAAGGCCGAAGAAGAGAAATCCACTGAAGGTCAGCGCCCTGAACGCCGGAACTCACGCCGTCAGGGTAATAACCGCCGCGATCGTGGCTCTCGTGACAATCGTGACAATCGTGACAATCGTGATGAGCAGCGCCGTAATAAGCGACAAAACGAGGACGCGGTTACTGACACCCGCGCTGCGGAAAATGCGGAGAAGTCCAGTTCGGAAGAGCAACCGCGTCGTGAACCACGTGCTGAACGTCAGCGTCGTCGTCAAGATGATCGCCGCCAAGCTCCGGCTGAGGCAAAAGCACAGCCAGTTATTGATGATTCTGATGACAATGCCGCCGAGCAGGATAAACCGACTCAGGTTATGCCGCGTCGCCAACGCCGTCAGTTGACGCAGAAAGTACGCGTTCAGTCCGATGCTCAGCAAAATACCCTCTCCGACAGCACCGCACCTGTCGCGGCACCATCTGAGCAGGTTCAAGCTTACGTCAAGCCAAGCGATGCTGCGGTAGACAATAACGAGGTCGATAACGAGCAGAACGATGCAAATCGTGCCAATGGCGAGAATGGCGGTATGCCGCGTCGTTCACGTCGTTCTCCGCGTCACCTCCGTGTTAGCGGCCAGCGCCGTCGCCGTTATCGTGACGAGCGTTACCCGTCTCAGTCGCCAATGCAGTTGGAGTTTGCTGCCGCATCACCGGAAATGGCATCAGGAAAAGTGTGGGTTAGCTATCCGCTTGCACAGCCACAGCAGCCTGAAAGCCAACAGCAGGACGAGAACGTTGCAGCCATTGAAACACCGCTGTTACCTGCCGTTGTCGAAGCCGCAGTGACTGCACAAGCTGACACAGCAGAATCCAACACGGTTGAAAACGTTGCGATTACTGAAGCCGTGGTTCAGGAAGAAGCAGCCGTAACCGCTACAGCACAATCTGCTGACGTTATCCAGGATAGCAATGTAGTGGATGTCGAGGTGAGTACCGCAGGCGAAGAAACCGTCGTCGAGCCAGTTACCGAGAACACCGCTATCGATGATGCTATCGCTGCAGTTGCCGTGAATGCCGTTGAGGAAGCACCAGCTGCTGATACTGTGGCAACTCAGCTCACTGAAGAAACCGTTGACGCTGTTGCTTCTGAAAATACCGTGGCTGAAAACGTAGCTACCGAAGCGGCCGCAGAAGAGCAGCAGGCAGATAGCATCGCTGATTCAACTGAGAAAGCAGATCTGGCAGAACCAGTTTCTACCCCTGAGGTTTCCGCAGTACAGGAAGTCAGCCCGCCACAACGTCAGGATGAGCCGGTATCTGCTATCAGCGCACAACCGATTGTGGAAGCGCCTGTAGCGAGCGTAGCAAAAGCAGCAAGCGTTGCTGAGCAACCTCGATATAAGCTCCATGCGACAGCGCCAATGACTAAAGCACCAGCGCCTGCATATCATGCGGAGCCTGCTCGACACAGTGATTGGGTTCGTCCTGCCTATCCGTTCTCAGGAAAAGGTTCGGCAGGTGGTCATGCCGCAGTTAACCAGTCAACTGCGCCAGCAACCAAGCCTACACCGGTCAGCGAGTAATTCTGGTTTCTATAGACAAAAACCCGCCAATTGGCGGGTTTTTTTATGCATAACTATTTATTAGCCTAGAAAATTCAATAGCTTGATATCTACACTATCCGTTTTGCCATCCAGCTCCGCTAGCAGATTTTTGAAGTGATCGCTCTGCTCATGTGATGCCAACGCATCGCGATCTTTCCAGCGTTCGAAGAACACAAACGAGCCAGGTTTATCCACAACCTCATGCAGATCATACTGCACATTACCCGCTTCCTGTCGGCTAGGTGCCACCACGCGTTTCAGCGTTGCGGTAACATCTGCAATGAACTCTGCTTTTGCCTGAATGGTAGCGACAATACGAATTTCCATATACATCCCTTATTTATCAATGAAAAGATAATGCTATCAAATGCCAATCCACGGTTAATTTCAAGCATTCATCAACAAACGGATGCATTCAAATGGCTTTGCGCTTATCCTTATCCCCCGCCGTATCAGTCCCAAAACCAACCGAAAGATGCTGTTTTTCTACTGACCGCCGGAGCGCAATTCCATGACCGCACTGCCCACTATTCTTAAAATCCGTCGCCCTGACGATTGGCACATTCACCTGCGTGACGATCGGATGCTGGAAACCGTTCTCCCCTATACCAGTCGTTTCTTTGGCCGTGCGATTGTTATGCCTAACCTGACACCACCGATTACCAGCGTAGCCAGCGCGATAGCGTATCGTCAGCGTATTTTAGCCGCGGTCCCGCAGGGTGATGATTTTCATCCGCTGATGACGTGCTACCTGACTGATGCGCTTGATGCCAACGAAGTCGTGAGTGGTTTTGAGCAAGGCGTCTTTACCGCCGCCAAACTCTATCCGGCCAATGCCACAACAAACTCCAGCCATGGGGTCACCAGCATCGCCAATATCTCCAGCATTCTGGAACAAATGCAGAAAATTGGCATGCCGTTACTCATCCACGGCGAAGTGACTGACTCTGCCGTGGATATTTTCGATCGGGAAGCGCGCTTCATCGAAACGGTGCTGGAACCATTACGCCAACAGTTCCCTGAGCTGAAAGTCGTCCTCGAGCACATTACGACGAAAGAAGCCGCGCAGTATGTTGTCGAAGGTAATGATTATCTCGGTGCAACCATTACACCGCAGCATCTGATGTTTAACCGTAATCATATGCTGGTTGGTGGCGTTCGCCCTCACCTGTATTGCCTGCCTATCTTAAAACGCAATACGCATCAGCAGGCGCTACGTGAAGCCGTCGCTAGCGGCTGTGGCCGGCTTTTCCTCGGCACTGACTCTGCGCCGCATGCCAAACACAGAAAAGAGTCCAGCTGCGGCTGTGCTGGTGTGTTCAATGCTCAGGCGGCATTAAGTACATACGCCACCGTTTTTGAAGAAATGAACGCGCTGGATAAACTCGAAGCATTCTGCTCCCTGAATGGCCCACGTTTTTATGGCCTGCCAGTGAACGACAGCTGGATTGAGCTGCATCGTGAAACCGTCACGTTCCCTGAAGAAATCGCGCTCGGCGACGAGTCGCTAATCCCCTTCCTGGCCGGACAAAGCCTCAACTGGTCAGTCCGTTAACCGATAAGCCCATCCGCATTGTGCCGATGGGCTAAATTTTATTGCGTGTCTTGTTCTCCACTTGCAATAACTGTATAAATAAACAGTTTAAAATTTGGAGGTCAGCATGCGCGTAGAAATCACTGTTGCAAAGACAACGCCTTTACCCGCCGGTGCAGTCGAAGCACTCAGGCATGAGCTAGAAAAGCGTATTCACAAAATTTATCCCGACACGCCCATTCAGGTTCGTTATGCGTCCGCAAATAACCTGACAGTCATGGGGGGTGGCAAAGAGGACAAAGATCGTATCTCTGAAATCTTGCAGGAAACGTGGGAAAGCGCCGACGACTGGTTTACTGCAGAGTAATCTAAAGCTTGAAAAATAACGAAGAGATAGGCTGTAATGGCAGCTTAAAGCGGCATTTCGCCATGTGCTATGACCGAGGGTATGTGTTATGACGGTAGAAAAACCAGAAGAGGCAATGACATTTGGGGAACTGCTGGAGCTGATTGGCGAGCAACAACGCAAGATCGACGCTCTGGAACTTGCCTTTTCGTCCCTGGCATTCTGCCTTGATGAGAAAGCAAACAAGCTGATGATTCACAATCTGGCACTCGAATCTCAAAATGAGAATCGGGATCCAGCGATGAAGAAATACCTTGCCCGACTTGCTGCCGCATTGGAGAAAAATGCAGGATTTGGCGTGGAATAATGCTCTGCCGTCCCAGTTAACAACACCTTCGGGATGAAAATCTATTCGTCCCGATATTTCATCTGACACAACCCTTAGCCATACCTGCCTGTGTAATATTTTTTACGAAAAATCGAAAATATTTCCCATAAATTAAATAAGCAGCAGTATACTGATAATGTTCATTTAAAAAAAATGAACCACCTGAAGCCTCATTAGTCACTCATGTTAGTAACTAGTCAATAAGGGGTATTTATGGATAGAAAAAATGAAGTTATTCAGACACATCCTCTTGTAGGTTGGGACATCAGCACCGTTGACAGTTATGACGCCATGATGATCCGTTTGCACTATTTATCCACCTCGGACCAAGCACCAGATGAAGCACATGTCGACCGGACGCTTTGGCTAACAACCGATGTTGCGAGGCAACTGATACACATACTCGAAGCCGGTATTGCAAAAATCGAATCAACAGACTGTGACACCAGTGATTATCGAAAACATTAGTAATTGATAACGTTATTAATTTTATATTCAATACCCATTAAGTTTCTTAAAAAATAACAACACCGCCAATAGAGCGGTGTTGTTATTTTAGGGCTATTCTCATTTCTTTTTATATCCGCAAATAAATTAAATCGCGCCTATCTTTTTATACTATCACCGCCCTGATACTAATAATCACCCGCTACATCATTATTCAACTAATAGAGCCGCTTTCCAGTGCAATTAATTTATCTCACTGCCGTCTTTATTCATCTTTTGCCTGAAAACAGGCATTAGAAATATCTATTTCCAGCAAAGAACTTCCATAACCAAACTGAATAAATTATGAATTTAAATTCAAAAAAATTGTTCATGTTTATGATAATGTTACAATTTGAAAGTTTATATTGATTTTATGTTTCTTCCTGTTAAATTTCGCCGAATTGACTGCGTTACCGATCTGATAAGGAGTTATCACCATGCTTTGGCGTAATACCTCTTCTCGTTATGGCCATATCAGCATTCTTTTGCACTGGATTGCAGCGTTAACCGTTTATGGCATGTTCGCTTTAGGGCTGTGGATGGTCACATTAGGGTACTACAATATTTGGTATCACCGTGCCCCAGAGATTCACAAAGCCATTGGCGTACTGTTCTTTGCCATCTTAATCTTTCGCGTGGTGTGGCGTTTTATCTCCCCACCGCCTCCGCCGTTGAAAAGCTACTCCACATTAACCCGCGTCAGCGCGACGCTGGCTCATATTGCGCTTTATGTCATTCTTTTCGCCATTCTCATTAGTGGATATCTCATTTCCACTGCCGAAGGGCATTCTATTTCAGTTTTTGGCTGGTTTTCTGTTCCGGCCATTGTCAGCGGCTTGACGGATCAGGCCGATATAGCAGGCGACGTGCATCTTTATCTTGCATGGGCGGTGGTTGCCTTATCAGCGCTGCACGGTTTAGCCGCATTAAAACACCACTTTATCGATGGTGATAACACGTTGAAACGGATGTTGGGTCGCAACGTTCCTTAACTTTCTGGATTTATGGAGAAATACCAATGCTGAAGAAAACACTACTGAGCCTGACCGCAGTATCCATGCTTGCCTCTGCCGGTTCTGCACTGGCGGCAGAATACAAGTTCGATAAAGAAGGCCAGCACGCGTTTATCGAATTCCGCATTAAACACCTCGGCTACAGCTGGCTTTACGGCAGCTTTAACGACTTCGATGGCGCCTTTACCTTTGATGAGAAAAACCCATCAGCGGATAAAGTGAATGTCACTATCAACACCAACAGCGTTGACACTAACCACGCTGAACGTGACAAGCACCTTCGCAGTGCAGAATTTTTAAACGTTACCAAGCATCCGCAGGCAACGTTTACGTCCACTGAAGTGAAGAAAGACGGTGAAGAGTACGATATTACCGGCAACCTGACCTTAAATGGCGTCACCAAGCCCGTTAAGCTGGATGCCAAACTCATCGGTCAGGGCGATGATCCGTGGGGTAACTATCGTGCAGGATTCCAAGCCGAAGGCACTATCAAGCTGAAAGATTTCGGCATTACGACCGATTTGGGTCCAGCTTCACAGGATGTAGAACTGATTATTGCCGTTGAAGGCGTTCGCCAGAAATAAGGCAGCACCACGCATCAATACGACACAGCCCTTTCCATTGGAAAGGGCTTTTTATTGCATGATGAGCCGTTTGTTATTCAGCCTTATCTTTCGCTGCTGGGGCAGGAATGTGCAATGTTGACTGCAATAATCCTTTGGATTTATTGAAAATCTTCATGCCATTCTCACGCCCGCTGCGTATCGCCCTTTGTTCTTCCAGCGGCAACTTCATCTCATCCTGACACTGCGTACTGCAACAGCCTTCGTATTTTGCGGCGCAGCTCGGACATTGGATAAACAGAAGATGACACCCTTCATTACGGCAGTTAGTGTGGCTATCACACGACGCTCCGCACTGATGGCAATGCGCGATGACGTCATCAGAGATACGCTCTCCCATCCGTTCATCAAACACGAAATTCTTACCGATAAACTTCAGCGGCAAGCCTCGGGCTTTAGCCTGACGCGCATACTCAATAATACCGCCCTCGACGTGATACACGTTCTTAAAGCCGTGATGCAGCATGTAGGCACTGGCCTTTTCGCAGCGAATACCGCCCGTGCAGTACATGACAATATTTTTATCACGCGCCTCGTCCAGCATTTCAACCGCCATCGGTAGCTGCTCACGAAACGTATCCGACGGCACTTCCAGCGCATTCTCGAAATGCCCGACTTCGTATTCGTAATGATTACGCATATCGACAAATACGGTATCAGGATCGTCAGCCATCGCATTAACCTGATCGGCTTTCAGATATTGCCCGACATTCGCCGGGTTAAAGGTAGGGTCGTCAATGCCATCGGCGACAATCCGTTCGCGTACTTTCATACGCAATACCCAGAACGATTTCCCGTCATCTTCCAGAGCGATATTTAAGCGAATCTGATCGAGTGCCGGATGTGCACTGAACAATGCGGCTTTAAAGGCATCGAACTGATTATTAGGTACGCTGATTTGGGCGTTAATCCCTTCAGTAGCAATATAGATGCGTCCGAAGACCTTATATTGCTCAAGCTGAATATACAAACGATCGCGAAAGGCTTTTGGATCGTCAATCGTAAAATATTTATAGAAGGAAACTGTGGTACGCGGCTCGGTTTCCGCAAGCATACGCGCCTTCAGTTCCTCATTAGAAATTCGGTTATGTAACACTGGCATGGTGTACGTTCCTGTCTTCATTGAGGTTAGCATGTGGCATTCATCATCGAGCTATGGCTCGACATACTGAATCGCCCGGCATCATACCTGATAGCGCTGAGGCTGTCAGGGCATGAAATGAATAGCGCAACGAGAAAGAGTGATCTACCGTAAACCCATGACCTTACCGTAAACCAATAACCTCTGGGATTCATTTTCGCTTTCATGAAGTATCATCATCGAAGGATCTGTCATTATGAGTCAGCTTTTCTCCCCGGTATCGCTGGGTAAACTCGAACTGCCCAACCGAATCATCATTGCCCCCATGTGTCAGTATTCAGCGGAGGACGGCAAGGCGACAGCTTGGCATACCATGCATTTAGGTAACCTGTCACATTCTGGCGCTGGGCTACTGATTATTGAGGCAACCGCAGTCTCACCAGAAGGGCGAATTTCACCGCACGACCTTGGTTTGTGGGATGACGCGACGGAGCAGGCTCTTGCTGGTGCGATTCACGCAGTCAAAACCTATTCTGCCATGCCTCTCGGCATACAGCTGGGGCACGCGGGTCGCAAAGCATCAACAGGCGTTCCGTGGAGCGGACGAGCATTTCTACACCCAGACCAGGGAGGTTGGCAGACTATTGCACCATCGGCTGTGCCTTATAATGCCAGCGATGCGAAACCACAGGCCATGTCGGAACCGCAAATCCGTGCGCTAATTGACTCGTTCGTTAACTCCGCTAAACGTGCGGATCGTCTGGGCTTTGATCTGATAGAGATTCACGCTGCCCACGGCTATTTACTGCACCAGTTCCTTTCACCGCTGACAAATCAGCGCACGGACGGCTATGGCGGCTCACTTCAAAATCGGATGCGTCTGGTCATTGAAATTTACCGTGCGATACGCGACGTTTTCCCTGGACATAAAGCCGTCGGCGTACGCATTTCTGCAACAGATGGTGTGGAAGGCGGTTGGGATCTGGAACAGTCCGTACAACTCAGTAAAGCGCTGCACGAATTGGGCTGTGATTTCATCCATGTATCCAGCGGCGGGCTATCGCCGTTACAACAGATCCATCCTGCGCCTAATTATCAGGTGCCCTATGCGCAGCGGATTAAGCAAGAGGTGGGCATTACGACCATCGCCGTTGGATTGATAACCGAACCAGAACAGGCAGAAGCGATCGTTGCAACCGGTGAGGCAGACGCTATCGGGCTGGCTCGCGCGATACTCTTCGATCCTCGCTGGCCGTGGCATGCGGCCGCCAGACTGGGCGCACAGGTCTCCGCCCCTGCACAATACTGGCGTAGTGAACCACGCTACGCCAGGGGTATTTTCAAACAGTAACGGTGAATACGATGTGTCAGGCGATCCTATCTGGGTCGCCGCTTCCCCTTCTCACCACGCGGTATGCCAACAAAGGTTAAAACTCATTCCCTGAAGATGGTACGATCAAGCCCGCTTTTTGCATAAAAATCAGTCAATAACACGACGGTAATTTGTTTTATTGGCAAAGCGCCGCAATAATCTATCTTGCAGTTGACCATTAACTCGTTTTTTTAACGGTTCGCGTGCTGACCAGCACCAAAATATTGATACTGAGACTATGACACAAATCCCTTCTTTTAATCGTTCATTGCTACATCCGCGCTACTGGCTCACCTGGTTGGGCATCGGCATCCTGTACCTTATCGTTTTGCTTCCCTACCCCGTTATTTATCGTATCGGTACCGCGCTCGGCTATCTGGCTATGCGCCTGCTGCCAAAGCGCGTCAAGATCGCTGCCCGCAACCTTGAACTGTGTTTCCCTGACATGCCACAGGCTGAGCGTGATGTATTAATCAGGAAGAATTTCGAATCTGTCGGTATGGGCGTAGTTGAAACAGGTATGGCCTGGTTTTGGCCGAATTGGCGTATCGAGCGCTGGTTTACAGTGACAGGCGTTGAACACATCCTTCCTGAGAACGAGCGGGAGCAAGGAGTACTGCTTATCGGGCTGCATTTTTTAACATTGGAACTCGGTGCGCGAGTTTTTGGCATGTACAACCCGGGGATCGGCGTCTATCGTCCGAATGATAACAAGCTGATTGACTGGTTACAGACGTGGGGAAGAATGCGGTCCAATAAATCCATGCTGGACCGCAAAGATCTGAAAGGCATGATTCGCGCGCTCAAACAGGGCGACATTATCTGGTATGCCCCAGATCATGATTATGGCCCACGCAGTAGCGTGTTCGCTCCTCTGTTTGCCGTAGAGAAAGCTGCGACAACCCGCGGTAGCTACATGCTGATAAAAACGGCACGCCCGGCAGTCATCCCTTTTGTACCTCGCCGACTGCCTGACGGCAAAGGCTATGAGCTCCTGATCCAGCCAGCGGAACAGGATGCGCCTGTAGATAATGAAACTGCGACCGCCGTTTGGATGAACAACGTGGTTGAACGGAACATTCTGCTCGCACTGGATCAATACATGTGGCTGCATCGCCGTTTTAAAACGCGTCCGGAAGGCGAACCATCCCTTTATTAACGAATGCACTCCTCTAGTTTCAGGAGCTGCGACACCTTATGACAGTCGAAAAAAAAGCAACGGCATTGATTGCCGTTGCTTTATCTTTCACACCACTAATTTTCTACACTACAAGCAGTTAGCTTTTGATATGAGGTGCGGGCAGTTTCTGGTAAGACTCAACCCACGCAGCATACGTTTCCGGCTTTTGCCACACATGGTAGTGCAGGCGCGATATCGTCACAGGATCGCTAAGCAACGCCAGACGCTGATTATTGCTCACCTCTTCCGGCTTGCGATTCAACGCATCACGCACATTCTGCTCACGTACGTCTTCAATTGCTCGGCTGAAGCTATGGCGCGCCGTCGCCATTGCACTGGCAAGGGCGTTAATTGACGGATCAAAGACAGCCTGCATAAACCCGTTATCGAGTCTACGCTGGTGGTTCAACCGGCAATATTCATCCGTAGCGACCAGTTCGCGCGGCGGATTAAACTCTTCCGGTATCATCAACAGCTTGGCACGCTTACAGCCCAGCCCCAATGACGCACGGCTCGAATAAACCGAAACGAACGGCGACAAAATCAGCGAGAAGACAATCGGAGCCAGCCACCACAGGAAGCGTAGATCCAGCCATGCCATGCCAATCGCCCAGACCAGCCCCAGAATCAGCTGAGAACCGTGGCGCACAAACGCCTCACTCCACGGGGTCGCATCGTCATCACGCTGTGGAGAATTCCACTGCACCGACCAGCCGAGAAACGCACTGACAACAAACACCGTGTGGAACAGCATACGAACCGGTGCCAGCAGGACTGAGAACAGCATTTCCAGCAGCAGGGAAAGGAATACCCGGATAGCGCCACCGTACTCTTTTGCCCCTTTCGCCCACACCAGAATCACGCTCAACAGTTTTGGCAAGAACAACAAGACCAATGTCGTCGAGAAGAGCGCGATAGCCAGTTCCGGCCGCCACTGTGGCCAGACGGGGAACAGCTGTCGAGGCTGCAAGAAGTACTGTGGTTCCATCAGCGTATGCACAACCTGTAAGGCTGTAGAGAGCACCAGGAACATAAACCACAGCGGTGCAGACAGGTAAGACATCACACCGGTAAGGAAAACGGCACGGTGAACCGGATGCATACCTTTAACCAGGAACAACCGGAAATTCATCAGGTTACCATGGCACCAGCGGCGGTCACGTTTCAGTTCATCCAACAGGTTAGGCGGCAGCTCTTCATAGCTTCCCGGCAGGTCGTATGCAATCCATACGCCCCATCCAGCACGGCGCATCAGCGCAGCTTCAACGAAGTCGTGAGACAGAATCGCCCCCGCGAACGAACCTTCACCCGGCAATGGCGCCAGAGCGCAGTGCTCGATGAACGGTTTAACGCGGATAATCGCGTTATGTCCCCAGTAGTGCGACTCACCCAACTGCCAAAAATGCAGGCCCGCGGTGAACAGCGGCCCATAGACACGCGTTGCAAACTGCTGGCAGCGTGCATATAGCGTATCCATGCCCGATGCTTTCGGCGAGGACTGGATGATGCCAGCGTTCGGATTGGCTTCCATCAGCCTGACCAGAGACGTCAGACATTCGCCGCTCATTACGCTATCGGCATCCAGAATCACCATGTAGCTGTACTGGTTACCCCAACGGCGGCAGAAATCATCGATATTCCCGCTCTTACGTTTGACGCGACGGCGACGGCGGCGATAGAAAATGCGCCCTGCTCCGCCAACATCACGACACAGCTCCATCCAGGCTTTTTGCTCTGCTACGCAGATATCGGGATCGTTACTGTCGCTCAGGACGTAAATATCAAAATGTTCAAGGTTGCCCGTCGCTTCAACTGATTCATACGTCGCACGTAATCCCGCAAACACGCGTTCTACGTCTTCGTTACAAATCGGCATGATTAACGCCGTGCGATGCTCGGGATTCAGCGCCTCGTTACCCACTGTCGTGGAAGAGATACTGTATTTATCTCGACCAATCAGCAGTTGCAGGAAGCCCATCAGCGCGGTCCAGAACCCGGCCGACACCCAACAGAACAGCACCGCGAACAGAACGAGTATGCCGCTTTGTAGCACATAAGGCAGCAATTGCATCACCGAGCGCGTCCACGGCTGACCCGCCATTTCAAACGGATCGATCAGCGCCCATCCCTGATAAGGCAGGATGGTTTTCATGTACCAGGTGGCGATCGCCGTCTGGAACAGCGTCAACACCAGCAGAATATAGCGGCGGATTGTCCCCACCAGGCGCCAGCGGTTTTCGGAAATTTTCTCTTCCGGGCTGTAATGAGGACGAGGCGGCACGGTACGGCCCAGCAGACTTTCCCACCAGCGAATCAATGGGTTCGTCCGCCAAACATCAGGGAACATTGAGGCGCGGGTGATGACAGGCATCGCTTTTAATGCTGTCCGCCCTTCCCTGTCTGTGCCGAGCTGCTTGCCGTTGTCCAGACCATCAGCCCAGGCCATTTCAAGACGAGCCTGCACAGAATGCAGCGCAACATCGTCTTCTGCCTGAACATTGACCTGACGACCTTCAGACTGGCTGCCTTCAGACAAAGCCTGATGCAAAACGGCCTGATCGTTCCAGGCCGCTTGCGGTAATTTTTCGCGAAGAACCTCTGCCTGCGGAGCAGGCAGAGGAAGCTTCTCAATATAATCGAGAGAAGAAGTTGACTTATTCATTAGCAGGCAGCTGATTGCTCCAGGTTTCAGTCAATGTCGTCTCGCCATTAACCAACGCAGCTCTCATTTCAGTCGGCTGTTTCGCATCCTTCACACGCAAACGCAGCGTCAGACGCCAGCCATGAGTTACCGGGTTATAGCGAACATTATTTTCTACAATCTCGCCGTTGTCGCCAATGCTGACCTGAGAAGCGACCGGAGTGCTCTCATCCAACTCTTTTAAATTCGGTCCAACAAAATCCACAATGTAAGCGATCGTGCCGTCAGGCTGGCGGATCAGGTTAGATTGTTTAACATCACCGGCAGAACGGCGAGTCTGTTGAACATAGGCAATGTTCGGGGAATGCAGTTGATCTTCGTCGCGCGTAAAGTGCAGACGATATTTAATATCCAGCGGTTTGCCCGTTTCTGGCAACACATCAGGTGTCCAGAAGGCAACGATATTGTCGTTGGTTTCATCCGCGGTAGGGATTTCAACCAGCTCAACTTTTCCTTTGCCCCACTCGCCTTTTGGCTCAACCCAGCCACTTGGACGCAGATCGTAACGGTCATCAAGATCTTCGTAGGCGGCGAAATCACGGCCACGCTGCAGCAGACCAAACCCTTTCGGATTTTCTACCGCATAAGTGCTCACGGACAGGTGCTTAGGATTATTCAGCGGACGCCAAATCCATTCGCCATTACCGGCATGAATTGACAGACCGTTAGAGTCGTTCAGCGCTGGACGGTAGTTCAGCGTTGGCGACGGCTGGTTCGGTCCAAACAGATACATACTGGTCAGCGGAGCGATACCCAGCTTGCCCACTTTATCGCGCAGGAAGACTTTCGCCTGAACGTCTACGACGCTGTCACGCCCCGGATAAACGGTAAAACGGTAAGCCCCTGCAGCACGTGGCGAATCCAACAGCGCATAAATCACCAGGTGTTTATCATTTGGTTTTGGACGTTCAATCCAGAACTCACGGAAACGCGGGAATTCTTCACCAGAAGGCAACGCTGTATCGATCGCCAAACCACGCGCAGATAAGCCATAAATCTGGCCCTTACCTACCACACGGAAATAGCTGGCACCCAGCATGCTGACAATTTCATCGTTCTTATCTGCTTTATTGATCGGATAGAGAACTTTAAAACCGGCAAAGCCGAGATTTTTAACCGTTTCAGGATCGTGATTGACGGAACCGAAATCAAAATACTCAGGAGAGTATTTAATCTCATCAACCGTTGTCGCCGTCACTTCATTAATTTTCACCGGGGTATCGAAATACATGCCCTGATGGTAAAACTGGAGTTTGAAAGGCGTCTGTACATTATTCCAGTATGATTTGTCGTTATTGAAACGAATTTGCTGGTAGTCCGCAAATTTCATATCACGGAATTGCGCAGGAAGATTACTTTTCGGCGCTTCAAAACCCTTTTCAGCCAGCTTTTCGGCCTGCTGTGCCACATCATCAATAGAGAATGCCCAAGCTGGCGCTGCGCTTACTGACAACATAACGGCGGCGGACAGCCAGCGAAGGCTAGCAACCCGCTGTTTAAACCCAAATTTATTATCCAGCACAGCTCCCCCTGTTCGTGTGCTTCAATCAACTAAAATCCATATTAATGGATAAGTTAGCTTTCCGACAACTTGATAAAGATATTGTTCATCATAATAGGTCAGCGTTTAAACAACGAGAACGCTAAAGCATGATAAACCGGGTTGTCAAAATGGAAAACAGCCACGGACTATAGCGAATATCGCCCTGCGCGTGCGTAGGATTATTCCGTTTACGCCCATGCAATTTCCTGACGTGGCATTGATAGAAATCAGAACGGATGGCGACAGCACTTCACCTGTCACTTGCAGTATGCCGGGTATAAACATTTGTGTAACAATGCAGGGACAAGTAAAGTACACTCCTTGGCTGAACCCGGTATTGTTGAATTAAGACTGCTATGCTTTTGTCCGCACTACGACGGCGAAGTTTCCCAGCCTGGGTCGGCATCTTCGCTATTTTGACCATTTTCATTGCCCCAGTGATTTCACAAACACTGGTGCTTTATGGGGCCCATGCTCATGAAAATGGTACACACACGCATAGCTCTACTGCATATAGTCCTACTGCACATACGGTCGACGCACATGATACAGCCGCGTCCGCCAGCCATAGCGGCAGTATAGCCGAACCGCATCATAATCATACCGGACATCAGATGTCCGGGCATCATGCGACGCAATCACACCATTCTCCCTCATCGCCATCCATGATGATGGACCATGCTGCTTGCGGTTACTGCGTACTCTTTTCGTATACGCCAGCGCTGTTCGCAACAGGCTCTCCTAATCCCATACTGACTGCGTCTTTATCAGAAGCACTGGTTATTCATTTTATTTCCCGCATTGTCCTTCCTGAACGTTATGCTTCTCCTGTAGTCCGCGCCCCGCCTTTCTGAATCACGCATCATCATGCTCATGTGCATTTATAACGCATCGCGCTATACCCTTTCAGGTGTGGCGTGTGATCATTTTTTTGCTAAGTGATTTCAGAGGGGTCTATGTCACACCCTAATCAGGCATCAGCCACTGCTGCCGCCTCCGGCTCACGCCCAGCCGGAGAAACGGCGTCGGATAAACACGCGATGGATAACATCTCGCCACGTGCTGCGATCGTTGCCCTGTTCATCCGGCTTCATTTCTATATCGGTATTTTTGTCGGTCCTTTTATTTTTGTCGCCGCTCTGACAGGGACGCTGTATGTTTTGACACCGCAGATTGAAAACCAGCTGTATTCACACCAGCTTTTCACCGAGAGTCAGGGCACGCCACATTCTCTGTCTGAGCAAATCCATGCAGCACAGGCAGGGCTCGCTCACCGTCAGGATGCAAAACTGCTTGCAATACGCCCTGCACCGGTAGCCGGAGAAACCACCCGCGTCATGTTTGCCTTGCCGGAATTGGGGCCATCGGAAAGCCGCGCCGTTTTCATCGATCCGGTTTCACTGGAAAATCGTGGCAGTGAGATTGTTTACGGCACCAGCGGCATTCTGCCATTCCGTACCTGGCTTGATTACCTGCACCGCGGGCTGCTGTTAGGCGATGTCGGGCGTAATTACAGCGAGCTGGCAGCATCCTGGCTGTGGGTCGCGGCACTGGGCGGCATTGTTATCTGGTGGTCAACTCGACATCTGTCGTCAGCGACCAAACGACGGAAGTTGAAGAATAGCCGGACGACAACAGCCAAGACGCAGCGCCTGCGTCACTGGCACGCCACGATGGGGCTAACCCTTGTGCTGGGTTTGCTCTTTTTCTCCGTAACGGGGTTAACCTGGTCGCAATGGGCGGGAAGCAACATTTCTGTCGCGCGTACCGCACTAGGGTGGCAGACCCCATCGGTGAACACACAGTTGCCCACACCGATGTCTCATCACGACATGATGCACGGTCACGATATGGCTATGACTGCGGATGAACACGCAGAGCACCATGCATCGATGCCCATGGAGGATGTCGAAGCCGCTTCACCCGCGTTATTTGATGAGGTGTTAGCTGCCGCACGCGATGCTGGGATTGATGCCAATAAAATCGAAATCCGCCCTGCCACCAAGCCGCACCGTGCCTGGACCGTCAGTGAGATCGATCGTGCTTGGCCAACGCAGGTTGATGCCGTGTCGGTTAACCCAGATACGCTGGAGATTGTAGACAAAACCGATTTCAACACCTTCCCGCTTGCCGCCAAACTCACCCGCTGGGGAGTAGATGCACATATGGGCGTGTTATTCGGTTTACCAAACCAACTCATCCTCGCGGCGTTTGGTCTTGGGCTCTGTACGATGATTGTATGGGGCTACCGGATGTGGTGGATACGTCGTCCAAAATCTCGCCATGACGCTAACCCAGTCAACACGCTGACGGCGGCATTGTTGAGGGTTCCGCTCTTTCAGCGTCTGCTGATTGCGCTTATTACGCTGCTGCTGGCAGTGAGCTTGCCGGTCATGGGGATCAGCCTGCTCATCTTCCTGCTCATTGACGTTGTTCGGTGGTATATGAATCACCCTAAGCAAACTATCGCTACAAGCTGATTTCCGTACTGTCACCATTGCCCGACACGGCAATAAAAAACCGCCATTGTGTTACACAACTTGTGCACACAATGGCGGTCAATCAACAATACAGCTTAACGACAAAATGTTAGAACGTGGTCCAGTCCGCTAATTCACCTTTGGCTGCTGTTTTTTCTGTACGGCCATTTTTAGGGGCAGCCAGCGCGGGCGTTTCTGCTTTTCTATTTAACGCTGCACTTTTGTACGATGCACCAAGGTTGAATACGCTGACCGTGCGCGCGAGGCTATTGGCTTGATCCTGCAAAGAGAGCGCAGCGGCAGCAGATTCTTCAACCAGCGCGGCGTTTTGCTGGGTTGTCGTATCAATCTGCCCAACGGCCAGGTTAATCTGGTTGATTCCATCGCTTTGCTCACGGCTGGCCTGCGCAATTTCGCTGATGATTCCCGTTACGCCCTGCACATTCGTCACCAGTGAGTTCATCGTGACGCCGGTTTTTTCTACCAACCCCATGCCGTCCTGCACTTTCTTGAACGAATCATCGATAAGCTCTTTGATTTCTTTTGCCGCCGTAGCGCTTCGCTGAGCCAGCGCGCGTACCTCACTGGCGACAACGGCAAACCCTCTGCCCTGTTCACCGGCACGTGCCGCTTCAACGGCCGCGTTCAGCGCCAGAATGTTAGTTTGGAATGCAATGCCATCAATCACGCCGATAATTTCCGCCATACGCTGTGACGAATCACGGATACCGCGCATTTCCTGCGTTACCGTTTCCATCATAATACCGCTTTTTTTCACGGTTTCAGACGCGCTAGCCGCAAGGTCTGTCGCCTGCGTCGTATTATCGGCGGTATTTCTTATCGTCGACGTCAATTGTTCCATCGATGACGCCGTTTCTTCCAGCGAGCTGGCCTGTTCTTCCGTGCGGGCAGATAAATCCTGATTCCCCGCAGCAATTTGCGATGCAGCGCTGGAGATCGTTTCTGCCCCGTCACGCACCTGGCTGACAATCTGCCTTAAGCTGCTGTTCATATTATTTAAGGCGGATAACAACTGGCCGGTTTCATCTTTACGCTCGGTATAGATTTCAGAGGTCAGATCGCCTTTCGCGACATTTTCGGCTACACCTAGCGCTTCCTGTATCGGCTGAGTTACGCTGCGGGTAATCAGTGAGGCAATAATCAATCCAGCCAGCGCACTGATGATAATAATCGTAGCAAGAACCATCAGCGCATTTTTATAGCTGTCACCCACTTCTTGCGCTGAGGATGACATTTTATCATCCTGTACATCGATGAATTCATTGACTTTACTGGTGTATTTCGCCTGGCTAACACGCGTGACATTGAAGTACTCTTCGGCTGCCGCGTCGGTGTTACCTGCTGAGACCAGTGCAGAGAGTTTGTTCGCTGAACCAAGGAAATCGCGGCGAATATCGCCAATATCACGCAATATCGCAACGGATTTATCATCGCTTACCGATTGGTTCAAATACTCCATGAGTTCAGATATCGTTCCTGAACGCTCTTTGTTCAACGCCAACTGTTTGTTAATTTCACTTTCTGATTTAAGTAAGAGCAACAGCTGCTGATTATTGAGATAACCGTTCAGCTCATCAATGAGCTTGTTACTTTTGACGGTGAGTGGGTAATTTTGCGAAACAATCTCATCCATTTTTTCGTGAAAGTCACTTAGCTTTGAAATTGCAACGCTGCCAATTACCAAAAGCATTAAGACTAGAAAAGAAAATCCCGCCCCTAATCGATATCCTATACGCCAGTTGGACAAACTCATTAACATCTCCTTAATTAATTTTCTCTATCTGTATAAAAATATATAATTAAAAAATTAATATTTATTTAATAAATACAGGTAGCTCCAATACTCTTTTTCATAACAAAAAACACACACCTCTGGACAGATTATTTATATGCCCTGGTGAGAAACATAAACAATGTGTAGATAGACATGCTCATCAAAACCACATCCATCACAGCGCGGTCGAATGGGTCTAGCCAGATACGGCGCTCGGTACAAGATATCTGCACACTCCGACAGTGGAAAAAACGTCATCCTTTACACCTCATCTTTCACCGCACGTTCTCGTCCATGATTGGTTTCTTGCATTCCCACATGCACCATAAAATCCAGGAGCATTACCGCTACTAAAATTAGGGTTAAATAGCAGCGACAAGGGTGAATAAAAACCAGAACACGTCCTCCTTACGCCGAAGGGGGTATCGGCCTTTTGTAGATAATCTTTATATTTTCTAACTTATGGATTTAATATCTATTAAATCGATCATTTTTTTATAATCTATCTATTTATAAGATATATATCTTTTCATGTAGGGTAAATATTGCATTTAGAATGTAACAATAAACTCAAAAATAAAAGGTAACACTTCATTATAAAATTAAATAAACACAGCCTGAATTTATATTATGCCGCGTATGGAGAGCGGGCATATATGGAATTAGCCGAATCAGGTGAATGAAATAGGATACTTTCAAGTGATTTTCACTTTCTGTACTCGCAGTATTACAGGCAGGATGCGTTGAGAAAATAAACACACCCAGAGGTCTTTTTATCAAGACCTCTGGGTGATTTAATTTTATTATTTACGTTTTGAATCAATCAGCGATTCAACGTCACATATCTGTATTACTTTTTCTTGGAAGCTGCTTTGGATTTACCTTTCAGCAAATCACGAACTTTCTTTAGCTCTTTCTGCGTCAACGGCGCTTCTGCTCCGACTTCTTCTGTACCCTGACTGTCCACTAGCTCAGGAGACAACTCAGAGGCCTGGTGGCTTTCATCAAAGCTTCTCAGTAATCGGGCGCTGACTTCTGCACTGATAGATACTTCGTTTTCCAGGGCGGCCGCTTTGATTTTTTCTTTCAATTCTGAGGAAATCTTCAGGGACAGACTAGATATCTCACTCATTTTATTACCTTTCTCATGGGGTAAAATAGTAAGCTATGACAGCCAGCAGGTAATGTCCATACTGAAATAAAAATTTAATATTTCTGTCACAGAAAAAGCGTAATTAGATTCTTAGCAAAGAGATTATTATTGCGCTATTTTTATTTCCCTGCTGAATACTATCCATTTCCGTTTTTCATTCTCCAATCGTCAATCATTTTCCGAGTCACTTCGTCTTTGTAACAGATTGGCGAATATCCCCCCGCCCGGCTCCATGCGCTACGTTTACCACACTTGCTGCCATTACGTGCTGAATTATAAGGGCAAGGACAATTGCCAGAATAAGACGAAATCGATTCCTGAATGATCTGTTCTTTGATCTGTTCATCAGAAATTCGGCCATTTTTCGCCATACTAGGCGTAGAAATAGAAAGCAGGGTCATAGCACACACCATCGCAACAGCCAGCGTTGCTTTCATACCAAGGGTCTCATTTTAACCAGAGGATAATAACTGCAGTACAAGATACGTACCGCAGAACAATGTCACCCACTACCCATTAAGGGTTAAAAAATTGATCGTAAAATATTAACAACATAAAATGCAGGTGCTGCGAGGATAAAAGGAAACAAACGTGCCACATCATTCCCCATGGGAACTCATTAAACTTACCTACATGATCGGCTTTGTCGTTTCCCTGATCGTGACGTTCTTGTTAAGTAAAGATAAATCCCTACTCATCCGATTCTTTGCCTCGTTGATAGTGGGGCTAACCTGGCCGTTGAGCTTTCCCGTTGTCCTGCTGTTCTCCATTTTTTAAAGCGGTCTCAGCGTAGGATTGCTGCCCCGTCCCCAACCTCAGACGCGGCAGCAGCGTTATGCAAAAACTAGCGGACAACTAAGACTGACATTTTGGCATGACGAACGATTGCTGCGGCATTTGAACCCAGTAGATAGGTTTTCACATTCGGTCGCCGCGAACCGATGACGATTAAATCTGCATTAATCTCCTCCGCCAGCGCTAACACTTCGTCTCTGGCCGAGCCAAAACTAACGCTGCATGACAAACGCGAGGCAGGAAGGTCGATCGTTTTCATCAGTGATTTCAGCTTGTCATTCGCTTTCACCACCGCCTCATTCTCCAACTCTTTTATGCCAAAAGAATAAGCAGACAAAAACGCCGACGCATCTGGGAGGGAATGAAAGAGGTGGATTGCGGCACCCGACATTTTGGCCAACCTGACTGCATGCGTAAGCGCGTGTTTGGTGAGTTCATCTTCTTCTATATCTACTGGCACCAGAATGCTCGTGTACATAATCACCTCTCCCCTGCGTGGATAACTGATTACCTGTCAGTCTGTAAGAAGCGTAGTCTGCCCCTCGTCAGCAAAATATGATCCCGTTCACTTTTATGCATGTTGCCTGCAACTTTTAGCCCAATCGGCGCACAAAGTAAGCCGTTAGCTCACATGTAATTTTCCTTTAAAGCGATCGTGAATAGATACGTGACGATTCACCCCAGGGGTGATAGCCCATTCCGATAAAGTGAAACCCATACCGTTCATAAAAACCGAGTAACTCGGTGCATAAATGCAATGCAGAAAAGCCAGCACGGCGAGTTTCCTGAGCAAGATGCTCAATCAACCGTCCCGCATAACCTTTGCCACGATAGTTCTCTTCAACGTAAAGCGCACACAGCCAGGGATAAAGATCCATGCGGCTGATGAAATCATTGGTAATTAACCCCGCACCGCCAATAATCTGCCCGTCCTTTTCCAGCAGATACCAATCTGGCAATGGGTTTTCCGCATCAATGCAGTGGCTGATACAATCTTCGTAAAGCATCAGCGTCTCATCTGATGCCCAGTGGCGTTGGAAGTACTGGATCGCCTGCTCTTTGTATTCGGGGCGATTTCTGACAGAAATAATATTCAGCATGGAACTAACGACTCATCTTCCATGAAGCAACGATGTGCTCCGTAGTTTCTACCGTAATCGTGTTGCCCGGAATAATAAAATTCCGCCACACGTCGTTGTAATGCGTGACTAGCTGTTCGGCTTTCAGTTCGCCGCGATTCGCCGTCGTGTGCGCATCAGCAGCAATCGTCAGCGCATAGCCTCGGCTGGCTGCATTTTTAATGGTTGCATCAACACAATAATCTGTCGCACATCCGCAAATCGTAATATGGTTAACACCCAACTCAGTCAGCACATCGGCTAACGGCGTACGGTAAAATGCATCGCACGCTGTTTTGGTGATAAACAGGCTCCCCTCTGGCTGATGCAATTCAGGTAATAGCTGCCACCCATCGCTGCCAGACAGCATGCCGTCTTCTTCATGCTGAATAAAAATCGTCCGATCTGCTGCCTCTGAAAGCTGGTTTATCAATGCGACCGTCTGCGCTTGTCGCGCTCTTGGCGTTGAAAACACCGCATTTTGCATATCAATCACTATCAAAACCTGCATCTTTTTTTCCTTATTTCGACGCTTAACATCGGCACGGATTATCATCACGGAGGCAGCGGCATACCATCATCCCAACCCGTCAATTCCGACTAGATCATGTCCACTATACCATGAGGATAAAACTTGATTTCCCCTGAGCGCAGCAAATCAATATCAAACCAGCGAGTCACGATCGGAACACCGTTTGTCTCGATACCATGAATGATATCGTGTTGATAAAGGGACTCATCCTGAAAGCGGGCCTCATAAACAAAGACAATCTCATGACCCGGCTTGCCATTGTAGGAGAAAATATTCTCTGAAACGCCCAACAGCGAAAAGTCCTTGGTCGCGGCACTGATTTCCTCCTGAACTTCCCTCTCCGCCGCGGCCTGCGACAGTTCACCAAAATCGATGCCACCACCGAGCGGCAACACATAGTGCTCATCTTTTATCGGGTCATGCCCTTCGGCTAACAGAATTTTGCCATTATTGCGGAAAAGACAAACTGCTTTTGCTCTGATCTTTTGCATGCCAACGCTCCAGGTAAACTACAGCACTCTTTTGATAAAAAGACATTTATTGATAAACTGCAGGTATCACAGAAAAATGTCATCTTCTTGTACAGATCAAAATCTTATGGGTCGTCATCAAAATGTATTAATAGTCTTTATGTTCAGTGAATGTTTTTACCTGCCTCCTTTTCTCTCGTTATGTTTAACTTATTGAAGTTATGTATCTCGTATAATTATTTCAGACATAATATTGGTGGGAAATGAGCAATTCATATTTATCCGCCTGACCATTGATCGCCGTCATCCTTTCACGTTTGGAAGCATTGCCGAGTAACGCGGTGTTTATTTATCTTATCGACTGGTTTTATGCGTATGATCGACTAAAGTTAAGTAACCATTTCTTCATGTCTGGCGGATAGCGCGTTCGTGCTGTCTGGCAAGGCGTGTATTCACCCTGTCAGAAAGCGCTAAGGGAGGAAAAGCAATGCATTCAGAGGTGCCCCAAAACGAGCTCCCGATATCTGATGTTCTCAGTCTTGACTCTCAGATCAGCGATATGGAAATGCTTGGCAACATTGTGGAAGAGATCATTCAATCTGGCCATTCCGTCAGTAACAAGGCCATCATCGCTAAATTAGTCCACAAGATTGAAACAGAGGCCAATGCCGCTTTTCAGGAAAAATATCGCACATTGCTCGATCTGGTTGTTTATAAAACTCAGGATGATTTCCTGATTTAATCTGTAGTCAATACATCAACCTATCGCGTGCAGTAACATGCATATGTTCTAGTTCAGCATTTTATTTAATGTACGCAAGGCCGAACAGGAATATGTAAGCAATAGATAACATCGGTATTTATATTGTTATTATTGAGCAATAACTATCGATTTATTACTGATGAATAACGCGATGCTTATTTATTTTTTACCAATCGTTAGTATTCATTTCTGAATGAATAGGTGAGGGGAAAAATTCGTGTCGTTTTCGCTACACGTTTCAATATGCTCGGCGCGGGGAACATGTTCAGCGCGAAGATTGTTACGGACAACAACCACATCAGCGGCGCAAGATAAAAAACGATTCTGGGATTTGATAGCAGAAACGAAAACGGGCTAGCCTAAGCTAACCCGTTGAATTTTGTGGCGGAGGAGTAGAGATTCGAACTCTAGAACACTTTCGCGTCGCCGGTTTTCAAGACCGGTGCCTTCAACCACTCGGCCACTCCTCCGCAATGACGCGAACTATAAACAGTGTGTGAGATCTTGTAAAGCATCACAGCGCTCAATTGCCTGAAAAATAGTCTAACGCAGAGTAATTGGACGCAAAACCACCACGCAACGGATAAAATCGTGCAATTTATCTCCGGTATCACACCACTTGCTGAACAAAACACACGCGCTGGGCAGAAAAATGAAAAATTTCAGCGTAAAGATGGGTAAACCACCTTTAATAACGTCATGAAACTATTTACTCTTTGACATTGGATAATAGCACCCTGAAGAGAGAGTCGCTGATATGGATCGTATTGTTGTTTCTTCTACCCGTGAAAGCTCGCTACTCAGCACGCACAAAGTGCTGCGCAACACCTATTTCCTGCTGTCGCTGACACTGGGTTTTTCAGCCGTTACCGCAACGGCAAGTACCGTACTTAACCTACCTGCCCCTGGCTTAATTCTGATGCTGGTTGGGTTTTATGGTCTGATGTTCCTGACGCACAAACTGGCCAACAGCCCTGCAGGTATTCTGGCGGCGTTCGCACTGACCGGATTCATGGGTTATACGCTGGGCCCAATTTTAAGCTCGCTGATTTCTTCCGGCGCAGGCGACATTGTCATGCTGGCCCTCGGCGGCACGGCGGTGGTGTTCTTCTGCTGTTCAGCTTATGTCTTAACGACACGTAAGGATATGTCCTTCCTGTCAGGCATGATGATGGCTGGATTTGTTGTTCTGGTTGTTGCCGTTATCGCCAATCTGTTCTTACAGATTCCGGCCTTGCATCTGGCAATCAGCGCCCTGTTTATTCTTTTCTCTGCTGGTGCCATCCTGTGGGAAACCAGTAACATCATCCACGGTGGCGAAACCAACTACATCCGGGCGACGGTTAGCCTGTATGTCGCGATATACAATATCTTCGTTAGCCTGTTGAGCATTCTGGGCATCATGCGTAACGACTAAGTCTCGTCTATCGCCACACCGAGAAAGCCCCATCTGGGGCTTTTTTTATTCCGGCGCAGACAGAAAAATTTGTTAAACTGCGTGCTGAACTATCGCAGTCGGAGAGAAGATGTTGGATTTTGAAGGGCGAACAATCGCAACTGACGCGCAGGGTTACCTGATGGACAGCACTGCATGGAGTGAAGCATTGGCTCCCGTGTTAGCGGAACAGGAAGGCATCGTGTTGACTGAACCGCATTGGGAAGTCGTCCGGTTTGTGCGGAATTTTTATCAGGAGTTCAATACGTCACCCGCGATACGCATGTTGGTTAAGGCGATGGCGCAAAAGTATGGTGAGGAGAAAGGAAATAGCCGCTACCTGTACAAACTGTTCCCGAAAGGGCCAGCCAAGCAGGCAACTAAAATCGCCGGCTTACCCAAACCAGTGAAATGCATCTAGCGTCACTCAGGTTCAATAGCGGATCGTAAAACCTTCATAGTCCGTCTTACCATGTGGCTCAATAAGCACCTTATCCACTCTGGCGCTTCGTGGGCCTCCTTGCTTCAGCCATTCAATCAACGCATCTACCGCATGAGGTTCACCGCTTGCTACGACCTCTACGCTGCCATCATCACAATTGCGTGCATAGCCATTGAGCCCAAGCTGCATAGCCTGATGCTGCGTGCTGTAACGAAATCCCACGCCCTGAACCAGACCATAGACATAGGCGGCCATCGCTATCTTTGCCATCTTCTTCCCCCCTTTCCAGCCCTGCGACCACACAACATTTCATTAGCAGACCTGTATCTTCTAAAAATTTACACCATACTGTTAATAATGTGTTCAGCCAGCGATTCATCAACGAGCACATGACTTGAAAAAACGCTGTACGCTAAAAGGCGTTATCGGATGCGGTGACTTTTCCTTCACGCCATCCACAACGAGTAGAAAGTGTAATCTATTTCCAGGGGGGTTATATGATCATCTGTAAATTTGGTATCGGACAACAGATTCGTCATAGACAACTGGGATTTCCAGGGGTTGTTATCGATATCGATCCCGAATACTCATTAGACACGCCCACCTGGGAAGAAATTAGCGGCAATGACACGCCGCGCTCCGAACCGTGGTACCACGTTGTGATGGAAGATGACGAAGGCCAACCGATTCATACTTATCTGGCAGAAGCACAGCTGATGAAGGAAGAGCTTTCTGAGCATGAGCACCCTTCGCTAAACGAATTAGCCGAGGTCATTCAGCGCCGCGCTCCACAGCTGCGCCATTAATTTTTCACTAAAAGCAGATACTGATGACCAGAGGCAGGCATTGGCGATGTTGTGATATTCAGCATCGCCTAATTCTGTAACTTATTTCTCCAACCCCAGCCGCGGGATTTCAATTTTCGGACAGCGATCCATGACGACTTTCAGCCCGGCATCGTGAGCCAAAATGGCGGCTTGCTCATTAATGACGCCAATCTGTAGCCACAGAACGGTTGCGCCGATGGCGATGGCCTCTTTGGCAATCTCATAGGCCGCTTCCGGCTGGCGAAAAACATCGACCATATCAACTGGTTTAGGAATATCCTCTAAGCTGGCATACGCTTTTTGACCTAACAGCGTCTGGCCGGCCAGTTTGGGACTAACGGGGATAACGTCGTAGCCCTGCTTAAGTAAATACGCCATCACACCATAACTCGGACGGGACGGATTATCGCTGGCCCCCACTAACGCAATGGTTTTTACCGTTTTCAGTACAGACTCAATCTCTCTGTCATTCATGCTATTCAACCTCTCTTGCGTGATTGATTACAGTGTATCGCACATTCTACGAATAGCATGAAATGGCTTAAGACCACCTCCATCTGCGCCCTATAGCGCGAAAAATGCCATAACAGCCTGTTTCAAATTGAAACCTTTGACACATTCAGACAATTCCTCAACAATACTCGGATTACGTTCCATTTGGGAAAATTATGAAATTCGGCTTCATCACTGTCTGCCTGGTTATTGCAGGTTTAAATACCTCTGCAATGGCGGCAACAACGTTGAAATTAGATCAGAAAATCGATCTCCTTATGGTTGACGGGCAAAAGATGTCAGGCTCGTTGCTGAAAGGTGCCGATAGCCTCGAACTTGGCAGTGGGCAACACCAGATTCTGTTCAAAGTCGTCGATACTGTCGATGCCCAGACCGGTGCGCCAGTGACCTATTTCCCTTCAACCTTTATTGCGACCTTTAACACGGAAAAAGTGGCATCGGTGTCATTTAAGCTACCGCCGCTGCAAACCCTTCAGGATCGCAAAAACTTTACCGCCCAGCCTCAATATCAATTGCTTGATGAAAAAAATCAGGCTATCCCCCTGCGTACCGATGCAATTGCGATCGCAGACAATGAGCTGCTCGATATAGAGCGAAAAATGTCAGAATACAACGCAGCGGCGAACGGGGCTTCAGTTGCGGGCTTTGCTACCGCACTGAATGAATCTGTAAGCTGGTGATTTTACGCGCAGTCACATCTGATTTTTGATACCCGTTCGCCTTTTCCTGCTTTTATCGCTTTGCACTGAAACTACGTTTCCGTAATCTGTCTGTACCCTAGCGTCAGCTTTACTACACCAGATTGAAGGACGTAACCATGGAGTTCACCACCCGTACTATCCCCGCGCAAAAACATATCGCGCTGGTCGCACACGACCACTGTAAACAATCTTTGCTGGATTGGGTTGGTACGAATAAACAACAGCTCACAGAGCACACGCTTTACGCTACTGGAACCACCGGCAACCTGATTCAGTTAAACACGGGGCTGCCCGTAAAAAGCATGCTAAGTGGACCGATGGGGGGTGACCAGCAGGTTGGCGCACTCATTTCCGAAGGGAAAATCGATTTAATGATCTTCTTTTGGGATCCACTCAACGCCGTACCACACGATCCTGATGTGAAGGCGCTGCTGAGACTGGCTACAGTGTGGAACATTCCTGTCGCCACCAACCGGGCAACGGCAGATTTCCTGATTAACTCAGCGCTATTTAAAGAATCCGTTCAAATCGCCATTCCTGATTACCAGCGCTACTTGCAAGACCGTCTAAAATAATATCAGTACATCATAATGGACCAGCGGCGTACTACGCTGTCGACGCTGGTCTCTTCTGTTTTACTTCTCTCTTTTCGTTACCCCGGCTTACGCTGCGTCGGTACACCTAAGCGATGAAGATGTTCAATAAACACCGATGGATTCGCCACATCCTGTAGCAACCACACGCGATGTTTCGCCCTCGTCAACGCCACATACAGTAAACGCCGCTCTTCCGCATCGGGGAAGTCCTCCGGTTCAGGTAACAGCACCGCTTCAATCACGGACTCTCTTGCCGGTGCCGGGAACCCGTCTTTCCCTTCATGCATGCCCACGATAATGACATATTCCGCCTGCTGCCCTTTGCTGGCATGCACCGTCATGAAATCAATGTGCAAATTAGGCCATTTTGTTGCTGCCTTCTCTAAAATCGCCGGGCGTAAATGGTGATAACGCGCAAGCACGAGAATGCGTTCATCCGCTTTCACAAAACCGCTCAGTTTATCCAGAAGTGGCTCAAGCTGCTCCTGAGGCAGAATAGTCACCGCTTTTTTATCCCCTTTGCTCAGGCTATTAAGCGGTTTCTTCAACTGATACGGGTTTTGCTGTATGAACGTATTCGCAATTTCACCAATGCGTTCATTAAAGCGATAGGTGGTATCCAGCGCGCATTGCTCGCCTACGCCGAAATGCTGTTCAAATGCCGTCGTCAACGCCAGCTCAGCACCGCTAAAACGGTAAATGGCCTGCCAGTCATCCCCAACGGCAAAAAGACAGGTGCGACTATTTTGTCGACGCAGTGCTGCAAGTAAACTCGCACGCTGTGGCGAAATATCCTGAAATTCGTCTACCAGAATGTGCTTCCATGGGCTCACAAAGCGCCCTTTATCCAGCAGGTTCACAGCCTGATGGATGAGGCCAGAAAAATCGACCGCGTTCTCGTCCTTAAGCGCTTTTTTCCAGGCTTTCAACAACGGTGCCATCAGGCGAATGCGCTGCTGAAACTCTGTCCGAATGGATTCTGGTGCCTGCTCAACCATTTCACTCTGGCTGCCGCCGTGCATACGCATCAATCCTAACCAGCGCTCAAGTCGCCCGGCCAACCGCCCCGCCAACTTCGGATCGTTCCAGAAATCGCCTTCTGGCACATCCCACTCCAGCTCTTCCGTTAACCAGCGTCGCCAACCGTTAGCCTGCGTTTTTTTCTCTGCACACTGCTGCTGCCAGTGAGAAATCAGCAGTTCGCGACGCTGTTTCGCATCACTTTCTAACTGGCTTATCATCGGGGCCTTGCGGCTAGCCTGCTGAATGATGTGCAATGCCAATGCATGGAACGTCTTAGCCTGAATCTCATCCGTATGAAGCCGCTCCCGAATGCGATCGTTCATCTCTTCTGCCGCTTTACGGCCAAATGCCAGCAGCAAAATTTGATCGGGCGTGGCCTCTTGTCGGTGCATTAACCACGCGGCTCGGGCCACCAGCACGGAGGTTTTTCCGCTGCCAGCCCCAGCCAATACCAACACGCCCTCTTCGCCATTAATCACCGCTTTACTCTGCGACACATTTAATGGCGAACTCTCCACCGTTTCAAAGAAAGCCTGTTCTGCCGCCAGCGTGCGATCCATCCATGCCTGATTCACCGCCGTGCGCATCTCATCACCCTGCTCAAGCCAGCGTAAGCAGTGCCAGTAGTTATCACGGCAGTTATCAAAAGTTTCAAGACGAGAAACAGGCAGAGGCAAAGCCCCCAGCGAATCGCGAATGGCATTCTGCAACGTAGTCAGGGCCTGACGGCTAAACCATTTGTCCTGCTGCGTCAGCGTTTGAATATTGTCCGTTTGGCGCTGCAAAACTTCAGCGCTGATCAGACTCATCTCCTCGCTCCAGTCGAGCCAGGATTTTAGAAGATGGCGGTAAAAAGCCTGCGTTTCCTGCCACTCTGTTCCGTGCAGGCGCACCACTTTTCCGGCTGGCAATTCAAATTCCAGCTCTCCCCACACCAGCCCTCTTTTACAATGAATACTCAGCAACTGATTAAAAGGGATCAGGTATTGATGTTTATCGCCACTCACTTCGACACCGGCATTCAATAACCGCACCCGATTGTAGGGATGCTGGGCCAGATGTTTACCTAACGAGGTAGATTTCAGTTCCATGATGTTCGCGCCATGACTATGTGAGAGGTTATTTGTCCATTTTTTGTCGTTTATCTGTTCCCTAGTTTACCCGTTATCGGACTTCACGCTCTAGCCTTAAAAACAGGTTAGGATATCCTACTGCTTAATGTGATAATTCTTTTACCATCAGCGAGTTTGGGACGTTATCTGGTTACCTTACAAGTACAGGAGAGACTATGCGTACTGTGTTGAATATCCTTAATTTCGTATTAGGTGGTTTTTTCACCACGTTAGCCTGGCTTCTGGCAACAGTCGTCAGCGTGTTGCTGATTTTTACCTTACCGCTAACGCGCTCATGCTGGGAAATCACCAAGTTGTCGCTCTTGCCTTATGGTAATGAAGCGATCCATGTTGATGAGCTACGCCCAGATGAAAAGAGCGCCATTCTCAGCGCGGGCGGATCGCTGCTGAACATTTTCTGGTTCATTTTCTTTGGCTGGTGGCTTTGCCTGTCGCACATTATTACAGGCATCGCACAGTGCATTACGATCATTGGCATTCCTGTTGGCATTGCCAATTTTAAAATTGCCGCCATCGCGCTGTGGCCAGTAGGGCGTCGCGTGGTTTCCGTCGAACTGGCGCAGGCAGCGAGGGAAAACAATGCCCGCCGCCATTTTCGCTAACGGCATCTAAGGATATTACGTTGCTCACCTTCGCCCCGGGAATTCGCCGCTATGTGTATAACAGCAGCTGGCTGTATACCATTCGCATCCTTATTGCACTGAGTGGTGCGGCGGCAGTTCCCTGGTGGCTGGGTCAGCCAACATCGACAATCCCCGTCACGCTTGGCGTCGTCGCGGCCGCCCTCACCGACCTTGACGATCGCCTCACCGGGCGCCTGCGTAATTTGTTCATTACGCTGGCCTGTTTTTTTGTCGCTTCCGTCTCGATCGAACTGCTTTTCCCCCACCCCTGGCTATTTGGCCTCGGTCTGGCGGTATCGACCTGCGGCTTTATTCTGCTCGGCGCATTAGGGCAACGCTATGCCACCATCGCATTCGGCGCACTGCTGATCGCGATTTACACCATGCTGGGCATATCCCTTTACGACAACTGGTATCAGCAGCCCATCATGCTGCTGATCGGGGCCTCCTGGTACAATCTGCTGACGCTATTCGGCCATCTGATCTTCCCCATCCGCCCGTTGCAGGATAACCTCGCGCAGTGTTATCAGCAGTTGGCCCGCTATCTGGATGCCAAAGCCAACCTCTTCGATCCCGATATTGAAGAAGAAACTGACAAGCCCCTCATTGACGTCGCGATGGCAAACAGCCAACTGGTTGCGACGCTCAATCAGACCAAGTCATCGCTGTTAACGCGCCTGCGTGGCGATCGCGGTCAGCGCGGGACACGTCAAACGCTGCACTACTATTTCGTCGCGCAGGATATTCACGAACGGGCCAGTTCGTCGCATGTTTACTATCCACAATTGCGTGAGAAACTGCGTTATAGCGACGTCCTCTTTCGCTTTCAGCGCCTATTGAGTATGCAGGCCAAAGCCTGTCAGCAACTGTCGCAATCCATTCTACTGCATCAAAAATATCAGCATGACGGCCGCATTGAGCGGGCTTTCGTGCATCTCGAATCTGCTATTGCGCGTATCGCTGCCAACAACATGGCGGACGCCTCGCAAATTAAGGCGCTCACTTATCTCTTAAATAATTTACGCGCCATTGATGCCCAGCTCGCGACTATCGAATCCGAACAGGCCATTGAGCAAGAGAACAACCCGGAAAACACGCTGGCAGACGACAAAATCACGGGCTGGAGCGACATCCGCTTGCGCATTAGCCGCCATCTGACGCCACAGTCAGCGCTGTTTCGTCATGCCATCCGTATGTCCGTGCTGCTCTGTAGCGGCTACGCGTTGATTCAGATAACGGGCCTGCAACACGGTTACTGGATTCTGCTCACCAGCCTGTTTGTTTGTCAGCCTAACTATAACGCCACTCGGCGGCGGCTGACGTTGAGAATCATCGGGACATTGACAGGTATTTTGCTCGGCTTACCCATCCTGTACTTCGTTCCTTCGCTGGAAGGACAGCTAACGTTGATCGTTATTAGCGGCGTACTATTTTTCGCCTTTCGCAACGTGCAGTACGCCCACGCGACCATGTTTATTACGCTGCTTGTCCTGCTCTGTTTCAACCTGTTGGGTGAAGGCTTTGAGGTTGCGGTGCCACGCATCATTGATACGCTACTCGGGTGTGCCATCGCATGGGCGGCGGTGAGTTTTATTTGGCCGGACTGGCGCTTCCGCGGTCTGCCAACCGTCATCAATAAGACATTGGACGCCAACTGCCGTTATCTTGATGCGATCATGGTCCAATATTATCAGGGGAAAGATAATAGCCTGCCTTATCGTATTGCCCGCCGCGATGCGCATAACTGCGATGCCGAACTGGCATCCGTTGTGTCGAATATGTCTTCAGAACCTCATGCGACCAGAAGCAAGCTGGACAGCGCCTTCCGCTTTATGTGTCTGAATCATACGTTGCTAAGCTATATTTCGACGCTCGGCGCACACCGCGGGAAGATTACCTCAACGGAAACGCTGCAGTTGCTGGATAATGCCGTTTGTCATGTTGATGATGCGCTACACTGTAGCGAAGAGGAAAGTTTGCGTATCAATCAGGGATTGAAAACCATTACCGCCAGCCTTCAATCCCTTTCACCCGAGTCAGACAGTAAAGAATCATTAATTATTCAGCAAATCGGCCTGCTGATCGGTCTCTTACCTGAACTCGTACAGCTAAAAAATGACATGATGACACAGTGAAATAGACGCATCCCTTAGTGCTTTGGCCCTTTGGAGACCGCATTGTTTTTATACCATTCCAACAGTTCATTGCGGATACCGCGAGGGAGTGCCGCCTGATGTGTGCCGCAAATGGCGCCAGCCAGCGCCAATAGCACATTAACACTCAGATTAGCGCGAACCTTTCTCAACTCGAGATAGCTGTTTTTCGCACCATAATGCTGTAATTCATCGACATTCTTGATCCCCGCTTTCCACAGTAGCCGCTCGATATCGTGGTTAAGATTCGGAAGATCCTTTAACCGCCCGTTGGTACTTCTGACTGCTTTATCATACTGCGCGCCTCCCAACGCCAGATGGGCGAAATACAATAGCTGCTCAGATTCTTGCCATAATGCGTCATCGACAAGAAAGTAATTCAACGGAACGGGCATACCGCGCTTGGTATAAATCAGATTAGGCATATCACGCTGCTGAAAATATTTTTCATCCTTCTTACTGGCGCGAAGATAAAGCTCCCCTTCAGACACCAGTCCAAAAATCGTTTTATTTGCTGCGATGCTGTAGCCACCAAATTGGGAACGCGAAGTGATGTCCCCCAAAGATGAAAAAGACTGCTGAGATTGCAAAATCCTTTTTTTGCATAATTGCTTCATTGCCATAATCCTTAGTATTGAAATGATCTCGTCCTGAACAATTAAAAATATTTGTAGCAGGAACAAATAATTAACCACAGCCCCGATGCGGCTTCAAACAGTAAATGTGTTTACTGTCCCTTACATAAGGAATATGCGAAGCGCTTTCAAAAAATCAGGTTGATTTTCACGCATACAGCAGATACTGTATGTTCATACAGTAACACTATGGGTAGAACTCATTATGCGTACGCAATCAATCCGCTCTCACAACATCGAGCCGTCATCATTTTCTGCAAATCAACACGCTGCGGAGCCCTCGGTTGCCACAGGTGGAATTATCAGCGAAATCGTGTACAACGCCGATCAGCCCATAGTCACACACCTGTTATTACCGCTTTTACAGCAGCTAGGCACGCAGTCTCGTTGGCTGTTATGGCTTTCGCCACAGCAAAAATTGAGCCGCCCTTGGGTCCAGCAATCTGGGCTGCCGCTGGATAAAATGGTGCAACTCCACCACATCAATCCGCTGTTTACAGTTGATGCCATGGAAAGAGCCTTGCTGACAGGGAATTACAGCGCTGTTTTATGCTGGTTACCGCACGAATTGACGGAAGAAGAGAAGGTTCGGTTACGACACGCCGCACAGGCAGGAAATACGTATGGCTTTATTATGCGGCCAGAAAGTGCTGGCGGTGACGCCTATAGACTGTTTCCTAGCCTTAAAATTCATTCGACATTGTATCATTAAGTAAATTAAGAATTTTCTCAGCTTATCCAGGTTATATGTCTTGTCGATCGCCGCAGAGCGGTATTCTGCGGGCTTTTTGGATATATTTGATACAGCTAAAAGGCGTAAGATCTGTCAAAAGCATCTACTATTTGTTAGCAAGTATGTATGAATCGTGCGATTTTCTTATGACGTAAATCACATCATACTTGTAACTTTCTCATCACGTTGTAGACTTTAACTCGCTGGAGTTGCTCTTTTATAACGTCAGTTGACTGACAGCGAGTCATAAATAAGGGCAAAGTCTCCGACCAAAGGATTTTAACCAAAGGTTTATTAGCCCTCCGGGTTAATTGCCGATTTGGATGATAATGAGGCGTAAAATGAAAAAAACAGCTATCGCAGTTGCAGTGGCACTGGCTAGCTTCGCGACCGTCGCGCAAGCAGCTCCTAAAGACAATACCTGGTACACCGGTGGTAAACTGGGTGTGTCTCAATTCCACGATACTGGTTTCTACGGCAATGGTTACACCGGTATCAATAACAACCCGATCAAAAGCAAGTTAGGCGCTGGTGCATTTGTTGGTTATCAAGCCAACCCGTACCTGGGCTTTGAAATGGGCTACGATTGGCTGGGCCGCATGAAGTATGCCGGTTCTGCTGCTAACGGAGCAGACAGCGCAAGCTTCAAAGCACAGGGCATCCAACTGGCTGCTAAACTGAGCTACCCAGTTCTGCCTGATCTGGACGTTTATAGCCGTCTGGGCGGCATGGTATGGCGCGCAGACAGCCACGCGGCTATCGGCGGCGGCGACATCAACAACGACGACACTGGCGTTTCTCCGCTGGCTGCAGTTGGTGTTGAATACGCTATCGACAAAAACTGGGCTGCACGTGTTGACTACCAATGGGTAAGCAACATTGGTGATGCTGGTACCGTTGGTGCCCGTCCAGACAACCTGCTGATGAGCGTTGGCCTGTCTTACCGTTTCGGCCAGGATGACCGCGTAGCACCAGTTGTTGCTCCGGCTCCAACTCCAGCTCCGGCTCCAGTTGTTGAAACCAAGCGTTTCACGCTGAAATCTGACGTCCTGTTCAACTTCAACAAAGCAACGCTGAAAGCAGAAGGCCAGCAATCACTGGATCAACTGTACACCCAGCTGAGCTCTCTGGATCCGAAAGACGGTTCCGTTGTTGTTCTGGGCTTCACTGACCGTTTAGGTTCAGAGCAGTACAACCAAGGCCTGTCTGAAAAACGCGCACAGAGCGTCGTTGATTACCTGGTTTCTAAAGGTATCCCTGCGAACAAAGTCTCTGCTCGTGGCTTAGGTAAATCTCAACCAGTTACCGGTTCTACCTGTGACAACGTGAAACCTCGTGCTGCGCTGATCGACTGCCTGGCACCGGATCGTCGCGTAGAGATCGAAGTTAAAGGCATCAAAGACGTTGTAACTCAGCCTCAGGCTTAAGTTATTAACGAAAAAAAACCTCGCTCCGGCGAGGTTTTTTTTATGCAGAACATCCTTGTCCGTCACCCTGTGGGCCGTTGCTTTGCAACGTTGAAAACGCTCCCTGCGTTTTTTATGCATGTTTGTCAGTGCGATCAATGACAAAAAACCAATCACGTCTCGTCTTTATTCAGAATGGCTTTAAGATCCTGCTTAAGCAGCGACATCTGGCTGGCATATTTTTCCTTGTGCTCAGCGTCTTCGATTAACTGCACAATCGTTTCTGATAAGGTCACCCCACGTCTCTGAGCGAGAGCCGCAAGACGCTGCCAGACCAGATATTCCAGATCGATCGATTTCTTGCGTGTATGCTGGTGCTCTGCGTTGAAATGACGTTTACGCCGTGCACGAATCGTTTGCTTCATCCGGTTTTCTAATGAGGGATTCATACATTGTGCAATCCACTCCAGCACTTTCACCGGCTGATTTTCCATTTTAAGCAATGCCTGTACGGCGTCATCCGCAGCGCTTTGCTCGAGAAAACGCGTAATCTCTTCTCCCTCCCGATGCTTCTTCACCAGGTATTTCCATTTCCACCCGCACTCAAGATTTTCTAGTTGTTGATATTTCATATTAAATTCTTCAGTGACCGCGTAACGTGACTTTCAGCATAACAGTTTTCCCTGATTTTGACCGCTTTCTAGCGGCTTTCTGACAGCTTTTAAGATGATTAGCCAAACGCGGTCGGAGCTTCAACGTATGAAAGATGACGGAGAGATGACTCTCCTTATGCGAAGTCTAGATTATTCTTGTATAATCACGCTTTTCCTTCAGACGATTACATTGATACTTTGACCAGTAACCGACTCTCATGGCAGCATTTACTGCCCAATAATACGCCTTATCAAACGCTATTCACTCAGGCAGCTCAACTTGCTCCTGCTGAATTCTCCGCTATTCAGTCGCGTCTGGCAGACAGCCTGACGCTCTTTTGCCACCCTCGTTCCCCTTCCCGCTTTATGCTGTTGAAAGCGCAGGAAAACGATGAATATATGGCATTGATCGCCCGTGCGCTGAGCGCCATCAGGCCAGACTCCGGGGCGATACATGGCAGTAAATATATCATTGAGGGTCGTCATATCCGGGTCGAACCCGCTACACAGCATGCTGATAATTTTGCCGCACAGCAGCTCTGTGGTTATCAGGAATGGATTGAACCTGAACAGCTCTTCGGCTGCGTACGCAGTTTTCACGATGAAATCACGCTGCATCCAGGGCTGATTCATCAGCTTAACGGCGGCACGTTGATCCTAGCGGCCAGAGCGCTGCTGGCTCAGCCGTTGATGTGGCTGCGTCTGAAGCAAATTATGGCTGAAGGCATTTATCGCTGGCAGTCACCAGACGAGCGCAAGCCACTTCCTGTTGATGTGCCACCGATGCCGCTTGATATTCGCCTGATCATTCTCGGTGACCGTGAAAGTCTGGCAGATATTCATGATATGGAGCCGGAATTAGGCGAACACGCTATTTATGGCGAGTTCGAAGCACAATTGCAGTTGATTGAAACGGATGACATGGCGCGCTGGTGCTCCTACATCAATGCACTATGCAGCGAAAATCAACTACCGCTGCTGGATGCCGATGCCTGGCCGGCATTAGTGAACGTTGCAATACGCTACAGCGGCGATCAGGGTAATTTGCCATTATGCCCACGCTGGCTAACCGGTCAGTTAAAATATGCATCTCTATACGCCAGAGATGGTCAAATCACGGAGCAGGCGCTGGTTGACGCCGTTGCCGCTCGCCAATGGCGTGAAGGCTACCTTCGTGAACGTATGCAGGATGAAATAGAATTAGGCCAGATCCTGATCGAAACGGAAGGCGAAGTCGTCGGCCAGATTAACGGGCTTTCCGTATTGGAATTTCCAGGCTATCCCGTTGCCTTTGGCGAGCCGACACGTATCAGCTGCGTGGTTCACGCTGGCGACGGTGAATTCACCGACGTTGAACGCAAAGCCGAACTGGCTGGCAATTTACACGCCAAGGGTATGATGATCATGCAGGCGTTCCTGATTACGGAACTGGAGCTTGATCAGCAACTGCCTTTCTCGGCTTCCATGGTCTTCGAACAATCGTACAGCGAAGTTGATGGCGACAGCGCCTCACTGGCGGAGCTGTGCGCGCTGGTTAGCGCCCTCTCCTTGCGGCCAATCAATCAGCAGTTCGCGGTGACCGGATCCGTCGATCAATTTGGTCACGTGCAACCCATTGGCGGCGTGAATGAGAAAATTGAAGGTTTCTTTGAGGTCTGCCAGCGTCGTGGATTGACGGGAACACAGGGCGTGATTTTACCTGCGGCTAATTTACGCCATCTCTGTTTACAGGAAGATGTCGTTGAAGCAGTACGCGAAGGGAAATTCCATCTTTTCCCGGTAGAAACTGCGCCGGAAGCGTTGTCATTATTGACCAATTTCGCTTATTACGATGAACAGCAGCCAAACCTGCTGTCCGCCATTCGTGAGCGAATTGGGCAACTTACACCGCAAGAACGTAGACGTTTCCCTTGGTTTTTCCGTTAAACCAACTGGTTCAACCAGACGCAACAGACTTGCCCAGCGTACAGGTGTACGCTAACCTGCGTGCTTCATTAAAACAAGGCTTACAGAGACCATGGTAGATAAACGCGAATCCTATACAAAAGAAGACCTCCTTGCCTCCAGTCGTGGCGAACTGTTCGGCCCGAACGGCCCTCAGTTGCCTGCCCCTAACATGCTCATGATGGACCGCGTCGTTAAAATGACGGAAGACGGCGGTAAGTATGGCAAAGGCTATGTGGAAGCCGAATTGGATATCACGCCTGACCTGTGGTTCTTCGGCTGCCATTTCATCGGCGATCCGGTGATGCCAGGTTGTCTCGGTCTGGATGCCATGTGGCAGTTGGTCGGTTTCTATCTGGGCTGGCTGGGTGGCGAAGGCAAAGGCCGCGCGCTCGGCGTAGGTGAAGTCAAATTCACCGGACAAGTGCTACCAACAGCGAAGAAAGTGACATATCGCATTCACTTCAAACGCGTGATCAATCGCCGTTTGGTGATGGGTATTGCTGATGGCGAAGTGCTGGTTGACGGTCAACAGATCTATACCGCTGACGAACTGAAAGTCGGTCTGTTCAAAGACACCAGCGCTTTCTAAGTGTCAGACAGCACTGCGGGCGAAAACCTTTCGCCCGCGTTATTCGTTTATTTCTCTGACATTATCTCACCACCACTTAACCCACTCGCCCTACTATGATGGACTTTTCAGTTCATTGGTGATCGACTGCCGTACATCTTGCGGTATCTTCAATTCGGTCGCTAACGCATCCAGATAGCTTTTCTCCATGAAGTGATCGACATCAATGACCGCGCAGCTCAAGAAGTAGACCTCAAGCGCCTCTTCCTCATTTTTCACATCTTTTGCCAGCAGAATTGGATCAAGCGGTTGTTCTATGGCTTCCTGCACCCAGCGGTTCGCTTCACTGCCCAGTTGCAGTTGCTGAATATTTTCATCAATACGCTGTCTCTCAGTCGCATCAATATGACCGTCACTTTTAGCAGCAAAAACCAGAGCCTGAATCAGACGGCGGGCACGAATATTGTCAGCCGAGGACTGGGTGCCAAACTGCGGATCGTCCTGATGCGTATCGCGAACGCGTTTTTTGTACTGGTTCCACAACACCACGCCCGCCGCAGCACTACCGCCAATAATCAACGCATTTTTACCCAACGACCCCATGATTTTCCGCGTGGACTTATTCGATAACAATACGCCCGCCAAACCGCCCAGCGCAGCAGGCTTCAGCATATCGCCCAAATTGCCGTTTTTACCTCCTTGATGCTGATTCCCCTGCTTGCTACCGGAGCCCAATAAGCCCTGAATCTGTTGCAGCCAATTATTCATTTTCATTCCTCAAGGAAAAGTGACATCACTGATGGTGTTGCCACTCATAGTAATGGTGCGGAAGGCGTTTGTTTGTCAGATTGTGTATAGCAATGAAAAGTATGGACCGCGCTTTCTCTACGGTCCATCTGGCTATGCAGGAAACGTCACGAAGCCGACTTCAGTGGCGCTTTTCTCACTGGAGTATTTCCGGAAACATAGTAGCGCGCTTTGCTGCGCGGCAGCGGCTGACGTCGGCGGATTCGATCGGCAATTTTCTCGGCAATCATGATGGTTGTCGCATTCAGGTTACCGGTAATAATCTGCGGCATGATGGAAGCATCCACCACGCGCAGCCCTTCCATACCGTGAACCCGGCCTTGTCCATCGACTACCGCCATCTCATCCTCTCCCATCTTACAGGAACAGGAAGGATGGAATGCCGTCTCGGCGTGGTTGCGGATAAACTCGTCCAGTTCCTCATCGGTCTGCACCTCCAGCCCAGGGCTGATCTCTCGCCCACGGTATTTGTCCAGTGCAGGCTGCGCCATGATTTCACGCGTAATACGGATCGCATCGCGAAATTCCTGCCAATCCTGCTCCGTCGACATATAGTTGAACAAGATACTAGGGTGCTCACGGGCGTCCTTGGATCGTACCTGTACGCGTCCTCGGCTGAGTGAACGCATGGAGCCGACGTGCGCCTGAAATCCGTGCTCTTTCACCGCATTACTGCCGTTGTAATTAATTGCGACGGGCAAGAAGTGGTACTGAATATTCGGCCAGGCGAACTCATCCCGACTGCGAATAAAGCCGCCTGCTTCGAACTGGTTGCTAGCCCCAACACCAGTGCCATTGAACAACCATTCCGCGCCGATTTTGGGCTGGTTAAACCACTGCAACGCCGGATACAGCGATACAGGTTCTTTGCAGGCGTATTGCAAATACATTTCCAGATGGTCCTGCAAGTTCTCGCCGACGCCGGGCAAATCGTGCACCACGGGAATATCGAGACGCTGAAGCAGGTCTTTCGGCCCCACGCCAGAACGTTGCAGGATTTGTGGCGAGGCAATGGCACCTGCGCAGAGCAGCACTTCGCGGCGTGCCTTCGCCGTCTGCGCGCTTTCCCCTTTAAAGTAAGCCACGCCAACAGCACGTTTCCCATCAAAGAGAATTTTGTCGGTTAAGGCATGCGTCACGATGGTCAGATTTTTACGGCCTTTCGCCTGATCCAGATAGCCTCTCGCAGTACTGGCTCGACGCCCCTTCGGCGTGACGGTTCTGTCCATCGGGCCAAAGCCTTCCTGCTGATAGCCGTTAAGATCGTCCGTACGCGGATAACCTGCCTGTACGCCCGCTTCAACCATCGCGTGAAACAGTTCGTTGTTTCCCATCTTCGGCGTTGTCACTGAAACAGGGCCGCTCGCGCCATGATAATCATTCGATCCCACATCCCGCGTTTCCGCTTTACGGAAATACGGCAGGCAGTCAAGGTAACTCCAGTCTTCCAGACCCGGCATGGTCGCCCAGTTATCAAAATCCATCGCATTGCCACGGATGTAGCACATGCCGTTAATCAGCGAGGAACCACCCAGCCCTTTGCCGCGACCGCATTCCATACGGCGATTATTCATGTAAGGTTCTGGGTCGGTTTCATAAGCCCAGTTATAGCGCTTCCCCTGCAATGGGAAAGCCAATGCGGCGGGCATTTGCGTGCGAAAATCCAACCGATAGTCCGGGCCACCCGCTTCGAGCAGCAGCACGCTTACGTCGCTTTCTTCTGTTAGACGCGTTGCCAGCACGTTGCCTGCCGAACCGGCTCCGATAATGATGTAATCATATTCCATTAGGCTTTCTCCCCTTCGTTTAAAATACCGAGCGGAATTCACCCAGTTCAACCTGTACAGATTTAATTTGCGTATAGTGTTCCAATGTTGTTATGCCGTTTTCACGTCCGACACCCGAATGTTTGTAGCCGCCCACAGGCATTTCAGCCGGAGACTCACCCCAGGTGTTGATCCAGCAAATCCCGGCCTCAAGCTGATGAATCACCCGATGTGCCCGATTCAGATCGCTGGTCACAATGCCAGCCGCCAGCCCATACTCGCTATCATTGGCGCGGCGGATAACCTCATCCTCATTTTGATACGTCAGAATACTCATGACCGGGCCAAAGATTTCCTCGCGCACAATCTTCATGTCATCCCGGCAGTCCGTGAACACCGTCGGAGCAACGAACGCACCTTGCGCATACTTCTCGTCAGCCATCGGTTCGCCGCCCACCAGCACACGAGCACCTTCACGTTTCCCGCTTTCGATGTAACGCAGTACGGATTCTCTGTGCGGAAAGCTGACCAGCGGACCAAAATTCACCTGCTCGTCAGTCGGGTCGCCAATATGAATACGCTGAACACGCGCCAGAATTTTTTCCTCAAACTGCGCCTGCAATGCCTGCGGAATAAAGACGCGTGTACCGTTAGTACACACCTGCCCTGAGCTGAAGAAATTCGCCATCATGGCGATATCCGCGGCCTTATCCAGATCGGCATCATCAAAAATGATCAGCGGCGATTTTCCACCCAGCTCCATCGTGACGTCTTTCAGGGTCGAACCTGCGGCATTGGCCATTACCGTTTTCCCGCTGGCGATCCCACCGGTGAAAGAGACTTTGGCAATCCCCGGATGCGTGGTCAGTGCCTGACCAACGGATTGTCCCGTTCCCGTCAGCACGTTGAATACGCCAGCCGGTAACCCTGCCTCGGTATAGATTTCTGCCAGCTTCAGTGCGGTGAGCGACGTGACTTCACTGGGTTTGAAGATCATCGCATTGCCTGCCGCCAGCGCAGGGGCGGATTTCCACAATGCGATCTGAATGGGGTAGTTCCAGGCACCGATACCCGCGACCACGCCAAGCGGTTCACGACGGGTGTAGGCGAATGAGGTATCACGCAGCGGGATCTGCTGACCTTCCAGCATAGGAATCAGCCCTGCGTAGTACTCCAGAACATCCGCACCGGTCACGATATCAACCGTTCGAGTTTCCGAGAGCGGTTTGCCGGTGTCATGCGTTTCAAGCAAGGCGAGTTCATCATTGCGCTCACGCAGGATATCCACGGCGCGGCGTAAAATGCGCGAACGTTCCATCGCCGTCATGGCCGCCCATACTTTCTGCCCTGCGGTTGCTGCACTGACCGCACGATCAACATCAGCAGCAGTGGCCGACTGAATGTGGGCAATGATGTCGCCATTCACAGGGTTAATCGCCTCAAACGTCTCGTCACCCGTGCTATCGACATAAGTGCCGTTGATATAAAGCTGTTGTAAACCGTAGTGAGACATAAATTCTCCTGTCTGATGGCTGCCCGAACAAACGTTCCAGGCAGAAAAGGCAAAAATGATAAGGAAGGATTACACGCGGGCGAGTTGCTGTTCGATATAGTCGTAGGTAATGCTCAGCGCTTCTTCGCGGTTGAAGGCCTCATGGCTTAGCGCACCACGTAGCCACAGCCCATCGATCAGACCTGCCAACCCTTTTGCTGCAACGCGTGCGCTGTCCTTCGGCAAACAGCGGCTGAATTCGACACACAGATTGGAGTAAAGCCGCCGATCGTTAACCTGCTGTAGCCGGTGGAGCATGGGTGAATGCAGGCTACTGGCCCAGAACGCCAGCCAGGTTTTCATCGCCGCGCTATTCGTCTGGCTATCATCAAAATTCCCCTGAACAATCGCCCGCAAACGTGCACGAGGCGTGTTTTCCGTCAGGCTCAGCAATCTTGATTTCACCGCCAACCCCAGATGACTAATCAGATAGCGCATCGTCGCTTCCAGTAAGCCATTTTTATCGCGGAAGTAATGACTGATGATTCCATTCGACACTCCCGCACGTCGGGCAATCTGTACGATTGAGGCATCATGCATCCCTACATCGTTAATCGCGGCCAGCGTCGCGTCGATGAGTTGCTGCCGTCTGATAGTCTGCATTCCGACTTTAGGCACCGCACTTCCCCTTCATGTTCTTCCCTTCATTTTTGCGTGATGAATCACGGTAAACGACGGTGATTCATGATCCGATTTGTCCCATTAAACTTTTTTTTGATTGAACGTTCAATAAAAAATGAATATCTTTTATTGCTGAAAGGTTAAAAATCTGTATCAATTATCATGAAAAACGGTGTGAGTTCAGACGATAACTCCACCTTAAAAAGAATAATTTCTTTTTTGTTCTGACGACCTTCTTCAACGAAAAGCGTACTCAGCGGATGTCCTGCGCCGTATTCTTTATATGCGCTAAGCGCGCTTCGTGGAGAGAGGAATCAGAGTGTCTGTTCACGTCACGCAAGGGATAACCATGCCAGCATCAGAGACAACCACCCAACAGGATCGCCTGAATCCTGTCGTGTTCTACACATCCGCGGGATTAATCCTGACCTTCTCGCTGATGACCATGTTGTTTAACCAAGAAGCGAATGCCTGGATTACCCACGCGCTTAACTGGGTTTCTGCCACATTTGGTTGGTACTACCTGCTAGCCGCCACGTTCTACATCGTTTTCGTCATCTTCATTGCGTCATCTCGATTTGGATCGATCAAGCTCGGGCCAGAACAGTCGAAACCTGAATTTAGCCTGATGAGCTGGGCGGCGATGTTGTTTGCGGCAGGGATTGGCATCGATTTAATGTTCTTTTCCGTTGCGGAACCGATCACGCAATATATGATGCCGCCAGAAGGACAAGGCCAGACGATAGAGGCAGCACGGCAGGCCATGGTCTGGACGCTGTTTCACTACGGGTTAACCGGTTGGTCAATGTACGCTCTGATGGGCATTGCTCTGGGCTACTTCAGCTACCGGTATAATCTGCCGCTGACGATTCGCTCTGCCCTGTACCCTATCTTTGGTAAACGTATTAATGGCCCGATTGGCCACAGCGTTGATATCGCGGCCGTACTCGGAACCATCTTCGGTATCGCGACCACGCTGGGCATTGGCGTCGTTCAGCTTAACTATGGGCTGAAAGTCCTGTTCCAGATCCCAGAAAATCTCACCGTTCAGGCCTCGCTCATCCTGCTTTCCGTAATCATGGCGACCGTTTCCGTGACGTCCGGGGTCAATCGTGGCATTCGTTTCCTCTCCGAGCTTAACGTCCTGCTCGCACTCGGCTTGATTCTTTTTCTGCTTTTCTGGGGTGATACCGAGTTTCTGCTCAACGCGCTGGTACTGAACGTTGGCGATTACATCAATCGCTTTACAGGCATGACGCTCAACAGCTTTGCATTCGATCGCCCGACGGAGTGGATGAATAGCTGGACGCTGTTCTTCTGGGCATGGTGGGTCGCATGGGCACCGTTTGTTGGACTGTTTCTGGCACGTATCTCACGCGGCAGAACGATTCGACAATTCGTTGTCGGCACGCTGATCATTCCATTTGTCTTTACGCTGCTGTGGCTCTCCATTTTTGGCAACAGCGCACTGTATCAGGTGCTCCACGGTAATCTGGATTTTGCCAATGAAGTCATGCAGCACCCGGAGCGCGGATTCTACAGCCTGCTAGCGCAGTACCCCGGCTTCAGCCTGAGCGCCTCTGTCGCGACCATTACCGGCTTGCTGTTTTATGTCACCTCAGCCGACTCCGGCTCGCTGGTACTCGGCAACTTCACCTCTCGCCTTGGCGACATCAATAATGATGCGCCAAACTGGCTGCGAATTTTCTGGTCAGTTGCCATTGGCCTGCTGACGTTGGGCATGCTGATGACAAACGGTGTGTCAGCCTTACAGAACACCACCGTCATTATGGGCTTACCGTTTAGCTTCGTGATGTTCTTTATTATGGCGGGATTGTACAAATCACTGCGGGTTGAGGATTACCGTAAAGCCAGCTCCTTACAAACCTCGGCACCGATGCCAATCTCCGGCGACGACCGTCTGAACTGGAAGCAACGCATCTCACGCGTCATGAATTTCCCCGGCACAACACATACGCAAAAAATGCTGGATAACGTCTGTAAAGCCGCCATGGATGATGTCGCACGCGAGCTGCGCCTGCGAGGTGCCAACGTTGAAGTCAATGAGCTGCCACCTGTCGAAGATGAACGTCTGAACCATCTCGAACTGTTGGTGGATTTGGGTGATGAACAGAACTTTCTTTACCAAATTTGGCCTCAGCGCTACAGCGTCCCGGCGTTTACCTACCGAGCCCGCTCGGGTAAATCAGATTATTACCGCCTTGAAACTTTCCTGTTGGAAGGGAGCCAAGGGAATGATCTGATGGATTACAGCAAAGAACAGGTGATTAACGACATTTTGGATCAGTACGAACGACATCTGAATTTTCTTCATCTTAATCGAGAAGCACCGGGCAACACGCTGACCTTCCCTGACGCATAACCCCCTCCCCTATGGCGCTGAAATACAGCGCCATTTTCAATATGTTATGCTTTTACTCTCCCTTTTTCTTGCATCATCTTTTTCCTGAATCTATGGGCTGTGCCGCATTCTTTGCTTCCACGATTTGCGCTTTATTTTTGAAACGGTATACTGCACACATCAAATTGAAATACAGTTTTAAAAAATGTATTTGTCCGTCACAGAAAAGGAACGAACATGAAAATTGCATTGATTAACGAGAACAGCCAAGCTGCCAAAAACGCCATCATCGCCGAGTCTCTGACCAAAGCGGTTGCACCGTTGGGCCACACTGTACACAACTACGGCCAATACGCCGTTGAAGATGCAGCGCAGCTGACCTACATCCAGAACGGTATTCTGGCAGCTATCCTGCTGAACTCCGGCGCGGCTGATTTCGTTGTGACCGGTTGTGGTACTGGCCAGGGCGCAATGCTGGCTTGTAACTCTTTCCCAGGCGTAATCTGCGGTCTGGTTGTTGACCCATCTGATGCTTACCTGTTCTCTCAGATCAACAACGGTAACGCTGTATCCGTTCCTTACGCTAAAGGCTTTGGCTGGGGCGCTGAACTGAACCTGGAAAACCTGTTTACCCAGCTGTTCAAAGAAGAAGGCGGCCGTGGCTATCCGAGCGATCGCGTTGCTCCTCAACAACGTAACAAGAAAATCCTGGATGCCGTAAAAGCAGTGACCTACAACGATCTGATCACCATCCTGAAAGGTCTCGATCAGGATCTGGTTAAAGGCGCGATTGCTGGTCCTAAATTCCAGGAATACTTCTTCGCTAACAGCAAAGACGAAGCACTGACCAGCTACATCAAAACACTGCTGGCGTAATCGTCCACTCGCTGACAAACAAACCACAGGCCATCGCGGTCTGTGGTTTTTTATGCCCATTATCCATTCACTTTGCCTACATTTTAACGACACGGTTACGCGGACTATCCGTTACCGTTCAATGCTTAGCCATACGCACCGTTCGGGCTAAATACTGCTTGACCGAAGCTAAGCGACTCCCTATAGTAGCGCCCCGTTGCCCCTTGTAGGCGACCCCCGGTGAGGTGTCCGAGAGGCTGAAGGAGCACGCCTGGAAAGTGTGTATACGTGAAAACGTATCAAGGGTTCGAATCCCTTCCTCACCGCCATATAAAAGAAAACGCCCTTAACGCAAGTTAAGGGCGTTTTCTTTTATACAGTTGGAACGGATGAGAAGCCTTGACTGGTTCGACAAAACGACAGGACTGGTGTTTTGGACCGCCAACGGCGGCCCGCAGGGCGAGCGGCAGGACGCCGCGAGTCAATCCATCGAACATGTACATGCCTGATATTAAAACGCCCTGATGCAAATCAGGGCGTTTTTTTATGGTAACAGCACAGGAATGTTCATTCCCATGCCACACCAGCATCAGCCATAGGCATGGAGCGTACGCTGACACAGTGCCGAACGCACGCAGTCCTCTTTACCGAAAGAGACTACGCCAATCATGTCATCCTCAACAAAACGCTCCAGTGCGTCGCGCAGGCCGGATTTAACCCCGGATGGCAAATCGCACTGCGTCACATCGCCATTGACGATAACCGTGACATTCTCACCTAAACGCGTCAGGAACATTTTCATTTGGTTCACTGTCACGTTTTGCGCCTCATCCAGAATCACAACCGCATTTTCAAACGTCCGCCCGCGCATATACGCAAAAGGCGCGATTTCAACTTTGGCGATTTCCGGCCGCAAACAATACTGCATGAAAGACGCCCCCAGCCGACGCAAAAGAATGTCGTAAACCGGGCGGAAATAAGGCGCAAACTTCTCCGCAATATCTCCAGGTAAAAAGCCAAGATCCTCGTCGGCCTGTAATACTGGCCGCGTAACAATAATACGCTCAACCTCTTTATGGATTAGTGCCTCCGCCGCTTTCGCAGCGCTCAGATACGTTTTACCGCAGCCAGCTTCGCCTGTGGCAAAAATCAACTGTTTATTTTCTATCGCAGACAAGTAATGTTCCTGGGCAACAGTGCGAGCTTGAATAACGGAATTATCACGATTCTCACGTGCCATTCCAATTGCTTCAATCCCCCCCATCTGTACCAGAGAAGTGACCGATTCTTCCTCACGCTGACGATGGCTACGCGACTCACGACGAATAACGCGTTTGGCTTCACGACGAGCTTTGATCACTGCTTTTTGTCTTCCCATAGTGGCACCTTACAGTTTGTTTCACTTACCGCACTGCTCTACAGCGCGTGACGTTTAACTCACTAACGAGGTTAGGCTTCCTTATTAAGCCAATAGCAGACAGAGAATACGCATGATTCATCCACGAACCGCGTGAAAAACGGGCCAAGTGCTCATGGATAGAAAAAGAAAATATACGGAGAGTTTGGGTAACAAGAGAATGGTGCAGTGTTAAAAATAAGTGGGAGGAACATCCCTCGCATCGGCGAGTCAGCGGCGTAGAATCTTGGCATCGACTACAAAGTCCAGAGAAGGACATTACCATTCGCGTTCCTCACTGTGACAACGACTATTCCACTGAATAATGATTGATCGCATCGTAGAACTACTGCTAACCATTGCCTAAAAATTAGTGCCGAATGATTTCAGTAGTATGACAGTGCAATAATTTGCCTCTGCAATGCAAGCATTTTTTACACTGTCATAACATTTACGTATAGTCAGTATCCCATGGTTTGGCAATGTCAGCCTGAGAAAGACGCATGATGTGCGTCAGAAATGCCGCTGCCAGTCCAGATATTGATCGTATTTTCGTAAGGCGCTGCGGTAAATATTTTGCTCAATACCGGGAAGGTAATCGCATACGCGCTGCTGTACCCCATCGCGGTGCCGGGAAAAAGTTTCTGTGGGATAATTATTAGCGGCAAGCAGCTCATCCAGGCGCCGCAAGCGAATGACATACTCGCGCATTGTGCTATGGCGGACTTCAGTCTGCTCAATCAGATACTGTGTGAAAGCTTTAATATCGAAATAGCTAGCAGTGGTATTGCATAATATTTCGCTACAAAAGCGGCAAAGTGGGATTAATTCCTGTTGCAGACCAGACCATATGTCGTCGTCGATAAGCCTATCGATGCTGCCGATCGATTTTTTATTGATGAGCTGATTGCGAAATACCAGTGAAACGCGGTCGAGTTCTTTATCACACTGGGAACAGTTAGTTTGTCTGTGTTTGAAGTCTTTCAGATAACGGCTTAGGAGCTGTTTCTTCCGAATTGATGGGTGCATGAATCCATTCCATGACAATATATAACTTCAATGTGAAGGGATAGCATTGTTCATTACGCCAGAGAGCCTGGTATGCTAAAAACAGGTGACATGAATCATGTAAATATTGATGCAAGACACGCATCACTATTCAAACATGGTCATCGTCCTGCTACTTCAGTGACTGAAGATATACTTTGATAACAGTATTCCTACGCAGCGCAATTAAACATCGTTCATTAATTTCACGCGCAGGCGCTTTATCGCCTGGCTATGCAACTGACTGACTCTCGACTCTCCGACTTCAAGAACGGCACCGATCTCTTTCAGGTTCAACTCTTCCTGATAGTAAAGCGTCAATACCAACTTCTCGCGTTCTGGCAGGCTTTCAATCGCATCCATTACACGATGACGCAAATTGCCTTCCATCAGTTGATGCAATGGATTCGCATCTTCATTGCCTTCCAGTAACGCCTCTGCGCTGTCACCATGTTCTTCACGCCATTCATCGTAAGAGAAAAGCTGGCTGTTATTCGTATCCAGCAATATCTGACGATAATCCTCAAGCGTGATATTCAAGGTCTGCGCAACTTCCTGCTCTGTTGGAGTACGACCGAGCTGCTGTTCAGCCTGTTGCATTGCTTGTGCCACTTCCCGCGCATTACGCCGTACACTGCGTGGAGCCCAGTCACGACTGCGTAATTCATCCAGCATCGAACCGCGGATTCGTTGGACAGCATAGGTGGTAAACGCCGTACCTTGTAACGAATCATAACGTTCAACTGCGCTTAACAAGCCGATACCGCCAGCCTGTAGCAGATCGTCAAGTTCAACACTCGCGGGGAGACGAACCTGTAAACGCAAGGCTTCATGGCGCACTAGTGGAACATAGCGCTTCCAAAGGGAATTTTTATCCATTGTGCCTTCGGCGGTATACAAATCGCTCACAGTGACAAATACCTACGATGATAATGTTATCGACACTATTATGCTTTTAGGTAGGGTAGCCAATCGCCTGAATAGCGTCAAAAAAGGAGGGTTATTCATGCTATGTATGACAGGATTGAGTAAGGAGTCTGCAGAGAGAAACACACATGGCACGTACAGATGGTGCAATGCGACAGCAAATTTGTGACTCACATCTCTTCTGAAAGGAGAAGATTCTAGCGCAGATCTCGAACAGATAAACCCGAATTTTCTCCTCATAGGATCAACAGTAATGTGAAACACGTAGTATTAGTAGATGTAAATACTAATGCATATCAAAAGTATTACAATCAATAATATAAAAGCCTACGGCCACTCATTCACCCTTTTGTTTCTGTCAATCGAGAACAAGTATCAAATTGTTATCACTGATAAATTAATATAGTATTGAGTAATATCAAGCCTTTAAAAATGCGGTGCATAAATGATATCAGTCTGCATGATCGTGAAAAATGAAGCTTTGCACTTAGGCAACGCACTGAAAGCAATAGCAAAATATTTTGACGACATTGTTGTCGTTGATACTGGCTCGACCGATGACTCAAAAAATATCGCCAGAATTTTTACTGACAAAGTTTATGACTTTGAATGGATATCAGATTTCTCCGCTGCGAGAAATTACTCACTACAATTTGCCAAATATGATTGGATTTTAGTTGTCGATGCTGATGAAGTGATTAATCAATTTGATCTAGCACTGCTTTCAGAGCTCATTAGCGCACATCCGACACAGGTAGGCACCGTAGAAATTGCCAGCATTACTAATGATGAAAGTTCAGAAGAGACAGATTTAATTCAAGAACGTATAAGTCGGCTTTTCAACAAAAATTATTATGAGTTTTTCGGCATTATCCATGAGCAAATTTGCAAGAAAAATACTGGAAAAGCGCCAGATGGACGTTTTGATACCCCACTATCGTTCATGCATAATGGTTACACAAAAGAAATCATAGAAAGCAAAAACAAGATCGCGCGCAATATTACATTACTCCAACATGCCATTGACAAAACAAGTGATGATGCTTATCTGCATTATCAGTTAGGAAAAAGTTACTATCTGGGGAAAAATTACAAGCAAGCGGCACAAAGTTTTGAAACATCACTACATCTACAAAAAGATATGCATCAGGATTACAACGAAGTCCTGATTGAATGCTACGGCTATTGTTTAATTAACACAGCACAGTATGAAAAATCATTAGATATTTTACAATATGAAGATCTCTGCTCTTCCACCGACTTCATGTTTTTAAAAGCATTAATACTCATGAATAATTCTGATTTTCAGAATGCTATAGATACATTTCAGCTCTGCACGAAGATGGGACCAGGTCGAAAACAAGGTGTCGGAACGTATAAAGCCAATTACAACATAGCAGTTATATTGGAGTGTTTTGGCATGAAACCTGAAGCACTTGATTATTACCAACGATGCGGGAATTATAAGTTAGCGCTTGAAGGGATAATGAGGGTTAAATCGTAATTTATTTTAGAAAAGATAATGAAATATCTCTACATTACTAAGATTGATATTCCATTAGAATGAGATGGAATTTAAAAATCCATATATTCATCGCTAAGAATGCTTATAGTAGCTTGAGCTAGCCAATGCTTTAGTCAAATCAGTTCAGCTTATCAAAAAATAAATATTTTATTTTACAGACAAGCTACGATCCTGAATCTCTCATCATATATTTGTCCCGAGTCAGAGAAGATAAATAATAATCTGAGTAATCAAAAATCAGCTTCCCTGAGTTATACAAGCTCTTATATTTATCAGCATCCTCGATCAGGGCAGCATGCTTTTTATCTTGGGACAAACGAACATATAGCGTTTATACCTAAATGTCTTGCCATGACGTCTGAAGCCCTAGACTATTATCAACGATGCGGAAGCTATAAGTTAGCGCTTGAGAGGATAAAAAGGTTAAATCGTAATTGGCGCGAACTTGAGTTAATACTACAGATTATTTAAATTAGCTTTACTGTAGCCTAGAACCAGTACAATATTTGAGTCAACTAAAATTTTTCACTATGCGATGAAAGACTAAACTAGCGATATTTTCACATCACTACGAAAATAACATTCGTGCCATGCTTTTAATTTATAATGAAAAACGCTTGATTATATCAACAACTCGACATAAATCACTTTTTTCTAAAGCAGGATAAATAGGTAAACAAATGATCTTACTTGCTATTAAGTTTGCGATTGGAAGGTTGCTCTCGCTAGCTGATGGCATACTTCTATACATTGGAAAGTGGCTAATTAATGGATAAAAGTAACGCCTAGCAAAAATATTATTTCCTTTCATCTTTTGATAAAGTTCGTCACGGCTCAATGGGTATTCCGGTTCAATGAGCATAGGGAAATACGAATAGTTAGAAATAAAATTTGAAACGTTAGAAATAATACGCAACCCTGTGACATTATTTAGTTCACTTCGATAAAAATTATCAATTTCCTGACGTCGTGCTATTGCATGCTTAATATGTTTTAGTTGTAACAAACCAAAAGCCGCATTAATTTCACTCATTTTCCCATTTATACCCGGAGCAACCACAGTCGTTTCATCAACAAAACCAAAATTTTTAAGGCGGTCTATACGCAATTTTGTTTTAGTGTCAGGAGAAATAATGGCTCCGCCTTCAAATGTATTAAATACTTTTGTTGCGTGAAAACTTAACACACTAAGATCACCGTGTCTTAAAATGCTCCCACCATCATCCTCGACGCCAAATGCATGAGCAGCATCATAGATAACCCGAAGATTGTAATTATCTGCAATTGCTTGTATTGCCCTAGTGTCGCAGGTGTTTCCATAGCAATGAACTGGCATGATAGCCGTTGTTTGTGGCGTAATCGCTGCCTCGATTTTATCCACATCAAGATTGAGGGTAACCGGATCAATGTCAACAAAAACGGGCTTCAGGCCATTCCAAAGTAACGAATGTGCTGTAGCGACGAAAGAATACGGAGTCGTTATAACCTCGCCTGATACTCTCAAAGACTGTAATGCAGTAAGCAATCCAATAGTAGCATTGTTGAATAAAGAGATGTGTTTCACCCCTAAATATTCACACAATGACTTCTCCAATTGCACATGCAGTGGCCCACCATTTGTGAGTACCTTATTACTCCATATTTCTTCAAGATATGAAGTAAATTCGTTTAACTCAGGTAAATAAGGCTGGGTTACAAATATCGGTTTATCATTCATAGACTATTCTAGAAATTTATTTCGTTAGTAAAGTAAACACTTTCACTTTGGGATAAAATAATAAACAGTTTCCAGCAAACCTTCAGTATAGTGACGCATATATAGATTATAATTATTATTGTAAGAGTAAACTAGTTCAGGAATTTTCCAAAAATCATCTATTTTATGATAAGCGCAAATAGCCAATTTGGGCCCGTAATTAGAAATTATATTTTTAGCACCCTCAAGTGCTTGAAGTTCATGCCCCTCAATATCCATCTTGATAAACGAAGGTTTGACTTTAAGTATATTGTCTAATTGGATAGTTTGAATCTCTGTATCACCTAGATCTGAAATTTGGGACAAACTACCTTGAGAATTAAAACGCAACGCTTTATTTTCATTTGAAACAGCGTAAGGGTAAAACACGATATCCCTGATACCTTCTAGATTCGCTTTTATTTTTTCCATACATAAAGGATCTGGTTCAAAAATATAAACGCTTTTATAGTCTGGATATTTTTTTATAAACTCAAGAGTGGTTGAACCATCAAAAGAGCCTGCATCAATAAAAATACCATCCTCTTTTTTTTCATTCGGGAAAAGATCAAAATACTGATTTTTTAAATTTATGGAAAAACCAGACAGATGGGATATGTCACTTGTAATTCTAAACTTAATCAAGTTATCAAAAGTTTGACATGATTCATTATCTGACAATAGATTTCTCGTACTTTCATACTTATTTCTATTTGTTACATATTCATGTTCAAAATTTTTATTAAAGAAGAAAGGGAAAGAAGGTAGCTGAAGACCAGAAATTTTTACAAACATGAAGAAGTCAATATTCTTAATATTCCTTGCGTCAAGGATTTTTTTTGCAGTCAACGGTTTTCCAAATACTACAGCTGACACAACAAGTGCACCGTCAGGAACCTCGTTAAGTTTAATAACACGGACATTCCCTATGTATTTTTCTGAGGTATAATCATCAATAATACCGTCTAAATTTAAATAACTAGCGAGGAACCTCCCTTCTTCTGTCGCACCAAAAACAAATCGCGGGGTTTTCTTATCCAGAAAATCCTTACAGAAATTAATGTTATCTTGATTCTTCATAACCTTCCTTAATTTTTACTTCAGTAATAACTCGACTGCATCAACATCTAAGACCAGACATCCAGTTTTTTCATAGACATCTTTTCTTTCTGGAAAGTGATTATCGATGAAAATAGAGTTGGCTTTAATATAATTAGACTTTTTTTCATTATTTTTAATATGATAAATATCATTAAAAATAGCTGGCGAAATTCTTGCTCTATCAAGAGTTTCTTTAATGTCAAATTCATGCCTAGTGATAAGATATATGTTCTTGTGCTCAAGAATAGATTGATAAATAAAACTTATAACTTTAGGGACAGCATTTCCATCTATTATAAGGGTGTCATCTAGATCAACATAAATATTTTCATATTCCCTGTCGACTTTAGCTCGTGTAGCTATACTGCGATCTATAAGGGTGATCACGTTGTTTGGTAACGCAGTTACATCTCTTCCCATATAGTCATGTATCGCCATAAGAGGAAGATTAATGCCTCTCGCCCGTTGAAATACCATTGTGCCACTTATACGGCAAGATACTTCGAGCAACTTCCATTTTCCTGAGTTATCGCCCTTCAACTGAAAGAACCATGGCCCACGCAAAGGCATACGTTGATTAATAGTATTGGCGATACTCTTAATGTCTTCCTCAAGTTCGACTTGCTGGGAACGCATGGTAATTCCGGCCCGAATTCTCTCCCTCGTCCGAGGGCCAACCCAAACCACTTCACCATTACGATTAGTAAAGCAATCAACAGTTAATTCCGAACCAGGTAAATATTCAACTATGATGGGAAAACTAACACTCTCTAATGCCAAGTTAGCTTTATCAGAATTTTCGACTAAAATGACCCCCTGACCGCCTTGTCCCAGATCAGGCTTTATAATAACTGGCCATTCTGAGATATCACTTATTGATTTATAACAATGTGGGACCCAAGGACAATCATCAAATAGAGCATACGTTTCGCTTTTCCTACGCGCTATTCTAGTTGCAACAACGTCACCATTAATTAGAAAAAAACCAATTTCTTTAGCTAAGAAGGAAAGCTTTTCAGCAACAGTATCATGCGTAGCAAAAACAATGTCTATCTTGTTTTCATGAATAATATCAGAAAAAGCATTATGAAAAGTACTATCGTTTATATTCGGGACATCAGATATATAATTTTGATACCGAAATCTGCCATGATCTTCTACGCTAGAAGCACCTATAACATTGACATGAACTGAATAACGCAATGACTGATATATTTCATTAGCATTTTCTGAACCACACGGAAAAACAAGCACATTAATTTTTTTATGACTACTCATTGACGTTTTTCCTTATATCACTGACTCTACGATATCTAACATTACATCTGTGTCTTCAATACTGTAACGCTGATCTACAGGGATTGGAATAACGTAATCCCTCAGATATATTGCCATGCTATCTGCTGGACATACCTTTTCAAGCCCCGGCCAGTATGTTGCAACATACAAATTTTCGGCAATCAATTTCTTTTTTATGTCTCTATTTTCAATTAACAATGGGTAGACCATAGGCGTGTCATTATCAGATAACGCCACATCCAATAGATTTATACCCGATAGACGACTGTGTATGCGGTTATAATTTTCCCTTCGTTTCTGTTTTATTAATTCATAATCAATACCAGACATCATATTCTTTGTTAAACGTGACATGTATCTCACAGGTAATGAGTCAATACTCTTATCTGCCTCACAAAAATCAGAATATGCCAGGCTAGCGCCTAAATCATGCCTCTTAAGTAAATGTAAACATCTATGATATGAAACATCAATATCTAATGACTCATCAAGCCTGCCTGACGTAACTACCACGCCACCGTCTGGTAATCCAAAAAATTTTCTCGGACTGTAGAAACCGGCGCGACCATAGTTTTCAGAAAAAAAAGCCTGAGCATTATCAACGATAATATTTTGATAACAGTTAATTAACTCATTTACTTTTTCAGACCTAACACCAAAGTAGTCATTAACAATGATAAAATCGTTTTTTCCAAGACCATTCAGGTTCGGATTCATATTCAAATCGCAATCATAAAAGATGATGTCGCAATTTTCTTCCTTGAGCGCTGTCCATACAACAGGGCAAGTAAAGTAAGGCACTGCTATTTTTTTTATCTTGTAGAGGCGAACAATATATTTTAATGAGTTTCTTGCAGAGTTAAGATAAACGGCATCTGGGTGATAGTTTTTTCCTCGACCAAATTCTAGTTGAAGAAAACCGCCATATTCTTTATAAGCACTCATAATTATCCAACATTTTATTCAGCTCATCAGGGGAATTGAACATCATACAATCAATAATAGATAAGCCAGCCTCAAAATCAGTAAGTCTATTGAGTTGATTGTAAGGTAATAAATTTACATTATGAAATATTAATTCAATCCCAGCCTCATGATATTTTTCCTTATTGAAAAAACTCATGCCTCCAATAGGGTTCCAATATTGAGTTACGCCTTTTATTTCCTTACAGATATTAACAGCCCAGTCATCAGGTTCATTTGGTGTTTCAAGTTCTATACCCAAATGAGAAAAAATAGAAATATCTTTATTTATATTTAGATAACTACAAACAGATTTTAATGCATGTAAATTCAACTCTACTATACTATTTGTTTCTATCGATAAAGCATCATCAACAATAGCAATAGTTTCCTTATAAAACGGAGATCTTTTTTTGTAATGCTCTAGCTGCCTAATTATCTTTCCCTTCCAATCAGTGTTATTATTTATTTCTACATTTTTTATTTTTGTCGTAAATGTTTTTTTATTTAGGGGGACTGATATATATTGCCACTCTCCCGCGGGCTTTAATATTCTATTACGCTCTATCCATCCGTGCCTAATGAATTGGACATCGTCAAGAAAAATAAACCGATCAGTATGCTTTACTAAACTTATATACCCGAGATATGGGAAAAAATAGGGCTGCATGATTCCTACTTTCATTTTATATCGACCTTACTCTAAAAAATTATCTGAAGTTATAAAAACGGGAAAATATAATATCTCGATTATAACCATGCATTCATTATCACTTCAAGATTCCTTCTATCAAGCAGCCACTTGGCTCTAATTTCGTCCTGAAAAACCATGCCTGTCTTTCGTACATCATCGTGATTATTAATATATTCTCTTATAGCACCACACCAATCTTTATATCTATTTTTCACTAGTTTAATAGGTAAATTACTTTGATAACTACTTATATTACTACAAATTACAGGAATACCACAAGCACCAAGCTCTAAAAGGCGCGTATTGCTCCGCCATCGATTGAATATATTATCTGCTAGTGGTGCTACCGCTATATCAAGATTAAGTGATGCCAATTGTTGAGGATACTGAGCTAGCCCCTGATAACGATGTAGTTCATGAACACTGGCTTTTAACTGGGGTGGGCAGTAGCCTAAAAACACCCATGTTACTTCATTTGAAAAATCACGAATCACTTCATATATTAACTCAAGATCTTCCTCTTTAAGATCTACAGTTATGCATCCCACTCTCAGTTTTTTCTGCCTATTTTCAGATAAGTTAATATTTCCCCACTCCATAGGCAAAAAAGTGGGCAATACTTTAACATCATGATGTGTTTTGCTATACCTTTCAGCCATAATTTCAGAACCAACAATAATTCGATTAAAAACCGAAAACTCTTCTTTTAGTAAAGTAAATCCATCCTTCTTATTTTTTTTATCAAAAAAACAGGGGTTAAATAAATTACGTGCATCATATATGGCAAAAAAGTCTTTTAGTCGTTTTAATTGATTGAGTAACGTGTGGCTATAGTGGGTAATAAATACATCTGGGCTATAGCGATAAAATTCAGAAACAGTTATTTTTTCAGAAAGTACTGCCCCATCAGCCATACCGAAATTTTTCATTTCATGAAAAGGTGCTAGCAAACGATAAGATGAAGCTAAATCAGATAATTCAGGTAACAATACTACGCTAGGTAAGCTTTTTTCATGCAATAAATGCAGCCCAGGCTTTATATTTTTTTCTAAAGAATAGCTTTTTGATAACGATAAATTCTTATTATAAGCAGGATCACTGACAATAACGGGTAGCCATTTTTCGTATATACTCATTTCCTGCGAAGATATTTTTTCGCTCTTACAAAATCCTTGTTCAATACGTCGATCAGTGGCGACAATAGAATATGGAGTCCAGACAGATAGATATCCTGCCGCATAGACTTTTAAGCATAGATCAATATCACTCAGATAGTTTTCCGTCAGAGTATCTGACATTCCCCCCACACTTTGAAAAATGGACTTTCTTATTAATAAATATTCTGATGACATTGCACTGTAGTTTTGATCAACGGCTAAACGCAGTGTATAACCAGGGCTATCGTAACGCACATTTAAGAATGGACTTTCGGCAACACCATTTATACCTAGAACCAAGCCTGCTGAATAAATAGTTTCATCCAGATGAATAATCTTACCACCAACGCAACCAACTTCCCGCCGTAGACCATGATTCATTAAGTTTTGCAACCACTCATCATGGACAGGAAATATTGTCGCGTCTAATAAAAGCAAATATTCACCGAGAGCTTCACTTGCAGAAATATTAATTAAAGAAGACTTTCCCTTTTTATCTTTTACTTTTATTACTTTCATTCTTTGGGAGTCTATACTCCCAATTTCATTTAACCAATGAATAACCTCCTCATTATCAGTATTGCAACTTACAATGAGAATTTCATAGTTATAATACTTAGAACGCTCTAATAAACTTGTAACACAGCGCTGTAGCGCGTTTATATTATTATTTTCAATGATAACAATACTAACTTTTGGTAACTCTGCGGAACAATTATAGATAATACGGTTTGCCCCACACTGATTTTTTACAACTTCGCCATCATGATAGCCTTGAAAATTCAAGTAGTTAGTAATAATTCTTGACTCTTCATTACTCGGAGTTAGATCGTCTTTCCTAAAGATAAGCACAGGTTCAGGAATATGACCGATTCTAGAGGCCCCCAACATCATGATTAGTTCAATTAATATCTCAAACTCTAGTGAAGTCACTGATAAATTAGGAAGATCATTAATTTTTAAAAACGCATCTCGATGGAAAAAGCTGCCTTTTGATAAGATAGCTGGAGTACTAAGTAGATAATCTATATTAAAGTCAGGTAGAAAACATGACTCCATCTCTCCATTATTATCTACAACAATTTTATCAGTATATATGGCATAAAAATCATTTTCAGAAGTAATATTACTTATAGCTACAAGATATGAATCAGCAACAATTTCCGTCCCAGCATTAATAAACTGAAACCACTCGAAATCTTCATCCTGAATTGTATTTCGCATATCTTGGATGATATTATGTGCATCACGGATGCGCACAAAATCAGAAAAATCAGTCAAGTTGATTTTTTTATTTGTATACACAACACACTGAATATATGGATAAAGGCTATAAATAGTTGATAATGAACGTAGTGTTTTACAGATAGCGGCATCATCTTTACTACAATCATACACATAAATTAACAGTGATTTTTTCTTGGAAAAAGAAACATTTTTTCCTATAAATTCTACTTTTTCCGAGTCAATGATTTTTCTACATTCTAACCAATGCTTGATGTTTTCCTCTGCATGCTTAGTAGCATAGTTTTCAGCATGCGTTTGAGTAAGAGAAAAAAACTCCGCCAGTTGATTTTTAAGAACCGTCTCCAATTCCAGATATGAATCTCTTACTTTGTAAGCTGTTTTACGTGCGTTCTCTATTTCATCAGGTGTATCGCACCAAGCGATCCCACCACCGCCAATATCAGGTAGCGTCTTTTCGGTTATCGCATATTTCTCATATCCTGGTGCAACCATAGCAACAACAGGGCAACCACACAATGCTGCCAATGAGCATGTACCTGATGCTTCATAAGAGTAGAGAACTCGACCTCTTTTTAGTACCTTAGCAAGTTCATTGAGAGATAACGGATTTTCCATGGAAAGAATGGATATATTCTCTGGCAACTCTGAGAAATTCACAACTTTCTTTGGCACACGGTTTAAATAAAGAAAATCTATATCCTTCTCTTCGACATCATTACAGAAAACGGTTAAATCACATGTTGTTATAGTCAGCAGATTTATATTTACTTCGTTTTCAGCAAATTCTTTTCGATAAAAGAAAAAGAGGTCATCCTCTCCTGCATTAATACTATTGCCGTTCAGAACCCCTTCTCTATTCAGCATGTATCGGACACAGACAGGAGCTTCCAGAGGGTTACCTGACTCTATTTCAGGATAAACAGCAATAAATGCCTCTCCGGATTTTTTATATTCGTTAAACTGCCCAGAAGTTAATTGTGGCGTATTCCATTCTGGGTTGGTTTCTGGAGAAACAATATATGCCTCTCCGCCATTCTCATTAATAAGATGACAAAGTTTATGAACAACCTGAATACCAAGAGAGGCTTCAATATAACCAGGAACAGTAATTACATAAGGATATTTAAATTTTTTACTCATCGTTTATCCTAAAAATCAAGTATTGCATATTCGCAGTTTACAAAAAATCTATCATCATTATCTAAAGATAAGAATGCTACCGCCCTTGGCTCTTCAGCAACCAATGCGCTAGCACGTCCTCATGTTGTGTTACTACGATATCTCGCTATTTTGGCAACCAGGCCTGTAACCAATCCGTCAAGCCCTCGCCTTCCAGCATCCAATCTTTATACACGGCATCTCTCAGTTGATCGCCTACTCTTGCTGTCGCATCCATATCAGAGATATGCATACGTATTGCATCCATCCAATCTTTGAAACGATTATCAACCCGTGTTACGGGCAAACCACAGCGATAAGGCTCAATATCAGTACAAATTACAGGCACTCCACAAGCCCCTAGCTCCATGAGTCGCAGGTTACTTTTGCATTCATTGAACAGGTTATATTCTAGCGGTACCAGTGCTAAATCGAGATTCAGGCTCGCTGTTTTTTGTGGGTAATATTCAATAGGGACGCCTGCATGAAATTCACATTTCACACCTTCAGGTTTCATCCCCATGAAAACCCACTCAACTTCATCTTCAAGCGCTTTCACCACCGAACGGAGAATAGCCAAATCACCTTTATGACTACTCCCGCCAGCCCACCCCACCCTAGGTTTACGCCCTTGCTGACGCAGGCTCGTTAACCCTTTCCACCAGGATGCAGGTAGCCGGTTATAAGCAACACGAATATCTGAGTGGTAGGCTGAATAGGCTTCAGCCAGTGCTGGCGTAGAAACCACAACCCAATCAACAGATTCCAGCGAACGACGGAAATTTTTAATTAACTGCTGTGAGAACGCTCTTCTATTACCACTGTTGATAGGGATATTAAGAATATAGTCATCGAATTCCGCAACAATCGATGAACGCGTATATTTGCGATACTGTGCCACCATCTCCGGCGTCTGGGCTCCAGCGGCGGATTGAACAATCACAACATCGGGCTCCATATCAACCGCATCGACCAGTTTTGGTACACCATGTTTCAGTCCCCCTTCTATATGCATCTCTCTCTCTAGAGCCTGAAAAGGGAAAATAACACGATAATGACCACATCCATGCCAATCACTATGACTCCCAATAACCACTGGCAGAGGTCGCCCTGGTAATGCGCGTTGGCATCTTGCCATTTCTGGCGTTAGAGAAAACCCCGGAGCATGCTTACCATAAGCTGGGTGATAACAGGGATCGTTCGCGAGCTGCGGTAACCAGCGATCATAAAGCAGGTCAACATCTGACTTTTGAGGTAACGGTGGTAACTTGAAGTGCTGCTGTAATAAGCGCGATGCTCCACCTAAATGCATCACTTGAGCATCTGGCGTCCACACAACCAAATACCCCTGCTGTCGAGCTTTAAGCGCAAGATCAACATCGCCAAAATAGGTAGGATATTGCTGCTCATCAAATCCACCAAGTTCAACATAAACGTCACGCCGCATCATCATGCAAGCCGCACTGACCGCACTGACATTATGGGTCGTACGTAGACGACTCATATAACCTTTTGATTCCGCCCCCATCCCCTGAAACGCAATCGCGGCACTATCATTCATACCTAATACAATACCGCCATGCTGAATGCATCCATCATCAAACACCAGTTTAGCCCCAACAATGCCAACCTCAGGACGTAGTGCATGATTTAATAAAGCATCCAGCCAATCCCCATTTGTAATTTCGGTATCATTATTAAGGAAAAGCAGGACATCGCCTTTCGCTTTTTGAGCAGCAAAATTATTAATAGCGGAAAAATTAAATGGATGTGGCCACGACAGAACCTGAACCTGAGTTAACTCCATTGCAGCAAGTTGTCTTAAATATTGACATGCACCTGCCTCTGCTGACTGATTATCTACAATTAACAATTCATAATTGAGATATTGCGTACGTTCCATCAACGTTTCAATGCATCGACTGATGACAGGTAGATGATCACGCGTAGGAATAATAATGGAAACAAGCGGCTTATTTGCATGCTGATACTGAATACGGCATATGCCGTCATTGTTTCTTTCTGAAACAACAGCTTCAACATGGCAACGAGCAAGATGACGTTGAATAATATCAGGATAGTGCTGTGTCACACCGTCGCTGTTCAACCAATCGAACAATGAGTCTGTGGTATAAACCAGCACTTCAGGAATATGACCAATCGCTTGCGGCCCTTCTTGTTCTACCAGTTGCCAAACGACATCATGTAATTCAAGAGATTCACCTATCGAAGGAATAATACCTTGCTGGCGCAAAGTTGACACATCAACAGCGAGATTACGGCCTATGTAGGGGAAACTGCGCAACATATCAATATTACACTCAGGCTTAAGCATTGGGTTTTCTGCTTTACCTTCTTTCAGGATCGCTTCGTCAAAATAGAAGGCTTTCGCCGAAGGAAAACGCAGGCGGTGCTCAGCTAATAATAATGATGTATGCGGAAGTAAACGTTCCCCGGCACGTAAAACTAATAGATAGGATGTTGATGTTTGAGCCAGAACGGCATTCAGCGGGCTTTCCTCAGCCAGATCGGATGATAGCCATGTGATCGCTCCGGGAGCACCTGCACAAGTGAAACCATTAGAGGTCAATACATAGACCTCTTTGGCCGAGTAAAATTGTTCATGGATACTAGCCAATGAAGCATTGATGGCATTTTTATCGTTAGATTGTGCCAGTACCGCAATACTTATATTACCAATATCTGGATAGGCTTGGATAAACGCTTGTAATAAATCACGACGAGCAGGACTAATCAACCGCTCGCTCAACCACTTATCAACAGAATAAAAAGGCTTCGTTTTATCCTGCAACGTTAAGTTATGAAGAGCAAGCCTTTGCAGTTCCTGATCGGTTATTGTTTTAAGCGTCGGCTCTGGCAAGCTGTCAATCAGTGATGGTAACGTATTTGATAACCGCCAGGATTTATTATAATAATCTGAACGTTTCTGGGTATATTTAGCCGCTTGCTCATAACCCTTATAAATGCTCTCTGCTACTTCCTCGGAAGAAAGAGCCTTTCCAGTTGTTTCATTACGAAACACATTACCTTCAGTCAGTTCATCGGTAATATATCCGATGAACAAATTGTCTTGGTACAAATAGGCCGGTTTTCCTGCACACAGCGCATATTGTGCAATAATCCCACTAGCAACAATAGCATCAAAATCCGCAACAGAATTATTATGAACCCATTGTTCTCGGTTCATGATTTCACAAACTATCGAAAACTTCTCCAATTCACTTATCAACGCCTTGAGCATCGGTGTTGTTTCTTCCACGACAACAAGTATCTTTTTTAGACTATTGTTATTTACCAGTGAAGTGTGATTAAAATATAAATCAGGCGCAGAAGGAGGGAACACAGATATCAACGAGCTCGTTATCCCACTCTCATTCAAAAAATCGCTCAAACGTGGCAATGTGACTAACGCACGATCGCACAAGCGATTTTCAAGCAAAATATCAGCTGATGCGGACTCTCGACTATCCAATGACTGGTGGTCGAATATCATATTCGTTGTGACACCACCATTCAGAAACCGGTCTAATATACTTGTACTTAATGAAAAATATTGAATCCAGAATAGATCATAATTTTCATTGAAAACATGATCAGTATCAGCAGTGGCAAAAATGTCTTTACCTGGAAATTTCTTCTCTATCAGATTTTTTATGCGCACATCATACTGATGGCAATAGACATCCACACCCCATCCGTTATCGATGAACCCACCGATCAGGTCCAAAATGGCCAGTGTTTCATCTCTGTAGTCGATAAGTTGAAGTGTGCTGATAAAGACGCGTGGCATAGAAAGGAGCCTTGTAGACAAAACGGATGTATAAATACTTCCATTCTAAAGAGAGAAAATCAAACTAAATGATAAATAAACCAATCAATTACCATGCTATTTAAAGCATTAAAATCAACACTCCGTTTTTTCTCCTAAAAAAATTTACTGGAATCTATTCCTTATTGCCCCTGACTTGATTGCATTATAAACAATCACTTATGGCTTTTTTTTAAACTATAAACGAGCCCAAAAATGCTCAATAAGCACTGGATTTAAAAGTGAAAAGACACGGAATGGAAAAATTAGAATAGAAGAATCATGAAGATACTGTTAAAAATAGACTTAAGATGACAATAAAACACAAGCGATTGATATATTTAACCCGGCACGAGGCCGGGTTAAAATTCATACCATGTTGCTTACGATTAACGCAGCAGAGACAGAACGGTCTGAGGAACCTGGTTCGCCTGAGACAGGACTGATGTACCTG